>NZ_JRNC01000152.1 GCF_000758925.1 Prevotella sp. S7-1-8 | reverse complement strand
CCCCTTTTCCCAAAAGTCCTCGGCCCTTTTCCTGTGCCTCACAGCTTTCTCCACTTCTCTATGTCCTCACCATACTCCTCCAAATGAATGCGCACGATGTTTTCCACAAAACTTGAAAGGTTGCTGCCCCTGTCGCCCAATCTGCGCACGATGAAGTCGGCACGTTCCTGCGTTTCTCGGCTCAGATAGACCGCCTTTCGGTTGCTCAGTTTTGTTGGGACAAGATAGGCTTGTTTGTAGGCTTCAAGCGTTTCCTTTTTCATCCTGGCACTGATGCGTCTTTGAACGGTTGCGTTCTCTGTATGCTGTGCAGGCTCAGAGTGCGCAGTATTCTCTGTGTCCTGCTTGTTAGTTGGTCTTTCTATTTCAGGAACCTCAGTCCCTTTCTGTGGAGTAGATTCGTACTCTGTTTCATCTTCCACACCCAAAAGCCAGGAAAAATCTTTGTCTGTTGTCTTTGTTTTATTTTCCATTTTGCTATCTGATTTTATGTTTGACTTGTTTTGATTCCTTGTTTTGAATTTGGATTGTAACCGACATGTGTGCCTGTA
>NZ_JRNC01000151.1 GCF_000758925.1 Prevotella sp. S7-1-8 | reverse complement strand
AGACCGCTGTCCTATTATCTGTAAAAATGGTTTCTTGATTTTCATATTTCGGAGGAATGCAGGGGTTGCTCAAAAGTAAAATAATCAGCCAATATCTATCATACGATAAAACCGAGCCACCCCTGACACCTCCACAAGAAGACAATTCGTTTAACAACTTAAAATAAACAGCAAAATGAACAACAAAAAAATCACAATGATGCTGCTCCTGACGGCACTGACCACCGCAGCAGCGTACGCACAGGGAAACGGTATGGCAGGTATCAACGAAGCCACAAAAATGGTAACCTCCTACTTCGACCCGGGTACGAAACTCATCTATGCCATCGGTGCCGTAGTGGGTCTTATCGGAGGAATAAAAGTATACAACAAGTTCTCAAGTGGCGACCCCGATACGAGCAAGACAGCCGCTTCTTGGTTCGGTGCGTGTATCTTCCTGATTGTGGCTGCCACCATCTTACGTTCCTTCTTCCTGTAAACGATGGCACAGTGGGAAATCAATAAAGGTGTAGGTCGGACGGTAGAGTTCAAGGGTTTGAAGGCGCAATATCTCTTCCTATTTGCGGGAGGACTGTTGGCGGTCTTCTTTCTCGTGGTGGTGCTCTATCTCTGTGGCATCGACCAGATAGTCTGCCTCGGTCTTGGCTTAGTGGGTGCAACACTCG
>NZ_JRNC01000150.1 GCF_000758925.1 Prevotella sp. S7-1-8 | reverse complement strand
ACCCTTGAACAGGGAGTGCCGATAGAAACGGTAAGCAAGATGTTGGGGCATAGTAACGTGAATATGACCGAGCGGTACGCAAAGGTTACGCCACAGAAACTATTTGTGGAATTTGAGCGTTTCCTTTCTTTTACGGAGGATATGCAGATGAGTATTTAGCAATAGTAGTATTAAAACTAAAATCATGATGAGAAGTACATTCAAGACACTGTTTTATATCAACAGACAAAAGACCAAGGCAAATGGTCTTACCTCCATACTCTGCCGTATCACGATAGATGGCAAGAACTCTGTCATTACTACAAACGAAGAATGTAAACCTGCGGAGTGGAATATTAAACAGGGGCCGACAACGGACAAGAAAATCAATCTTCGACTGCAATCATTCAGGGAACTTGTAGAAAAGACCTATCAGGAACTGCTCCTAAAAGACAGAGTAGTAAGCGCTGAACTGCTTAAAAACAGATTGCAAGGGATAGCGACCTATTCCTCTACCTTATTAGGACTTGGTAGAGCAGAACTGCAAATGGTAAAGGAAGGTGTGGGCAAGTCAAAGGCAGAAGGTACATATACTAACCTTTGCTATGCAAATAGAATGCTGTGCGAGTTTATAAAGGACTTAGAGAGTAAGGATATAGAAATCCAAAGCGTAACAGAGGAATTGTTTGAGGAATACCGCTTCTTTCTTAAAAAGAAAGGGTTGAAAGGTTCTTCTATCAACAATTATCTTTGTTGGCTGAGCCGTTTAATGTTCCGTGCGGTAAGCCAGCGCATCATTCGTTATAATCCATTTGAGCATGCAGAATATGAAAAGGTGGAAAAGGCTATCCGCTTTCTTAGTAAGAGTGATGTGAAAAACCTGATGGCAATGAAGATG
>NZ_JRNC01000149.1 GCF_000758925.1 Prevotella sp. S7-1-8 | reverse complement strand
CACATTGGAACAAGGAGTACCAATAGAAACGGTAAGCAAGATGTTGGGGCATAGCAATGTGAGTATGACCGAGCGATATGCAAAGGTTACGCCACAAAAACTATTTGTGGAATTTGAGCGTTTCCTTTCTTTCACGGAGGATATGCAGATGTGTATTTAGCCATAGAATAGAAGCATTAAAACTAAAATCATGATGAGAAGTACATTCAAAACACTGTTTTATATCAACAGACAAAAGACCAAGGCAAATGGTCTGACCTCCATACTCTGTCGTATCACGATAGATGGCAAGAACTCTGTTATTACAACAAACGAAGAATGTAAACCTGCGGAGTGGAATACTAAACAGGGGACGACAACGGACAAGAAAACCAATCTTCGACTGCAATCATTCAGGGAATTTGTAGAAAAGACCTATCAGGAACTGCTCCTAAAAGACGGGGTGATAAGTGCTGAACTGCTTAAAAACAGATTGCAAGGCATAGCAACTTCTCCTACCACTTTGTTGGAACTTAGCAATGCAGAACTACAATCGGTAAAGGAAGGTGTGGGCAAGTCTAAGGCAGAAGGTACATATACTAACCTTTGCTATGCGAATAGAATGCTGTGCGAGTTTATAAAGGACTTAGAGAGTAAGGATATAGAAATCCGAAGTATAACGGAGGAACTGTTTGAGGAATACCGATTCTTTCTTAAAAAGAAAGGGTTGAAAGGATCTTCTATCAACAATTATCTTTGCTGGCTGAGCCGTTTGATGTTCCGTGCAGTAAGCCAGCGCATCATTCGTTATAACCCATTTGAACATGCGGAATATGAAAAGGTGGAAAAGGCAATTCGTTTTCTTAGCAAGAGTGATGTAGCAAACCTGATGGCAATGAAGATA
>NZ_JRNC01000148.1 GCF_000758925.1 Prevotella sp. S7-1-8 | reverse complement strand
AAAGAATTTTAGCACGCAGTTTCTGCCGCTCAGTCCATTTGTTAGCGGACTTGAAGAGTAGATATCTTGACCTGGCGAGAAGCTCCTTTCCTGTATCTCCGTTGGCGTATCTGTATGGTTTGTATGGCTTGTCGCAGAGTTTAGCTTCCTCCATCTCGTCGTTTGCCTGCTGTATGGCATCCCAGCGGTGCTTGATGCGCAACTCCTGTACGGCATCGCATGCTAACTTCTGTACATGGAACCTGTCGATGACACGCTTGGCGTTGGGAAACGAACTTTTGACGATTTTGCGCATGGAGTCTGACAGATCCAGGGTGACTTCCTCAACAGAGGAGCGTTTGTCCTCATCAATCCTATCCAGCACCGCTATGACATCTTCCGACTTTGTTCCTGCAACTACTGCTACAAGGCTTCCTTCCCGTGTCCTTGCCGCACGGTTGGTCACAAAAGTGTACAGCTCGCCGTTGGACAGTGAGGTCTCGTCAATAGCCAGGGAAGGCCCGATGTTGTCAGGAAAGAGCAGCCACTCGTCGGCATGATCTATCTGGTCCCATTGACGGAAGCCGCTCAGGACTTCTTTATATTGTTTCTCAAATGTGTGTCCGTCAATATGATAGAAATCTTCAAGCGTACGGCAAGTCACTGGGGAAGTCTCCATACGTTTCTTTTTAAAAAGCTCCAAATTCCTTGGAGTAACGGGTGCCCTGAGCTACCATGTCTAAAGCGATGGGAAGGGTAAAACTCTTGCCCGTGCGCAAATCCGTCCATCGTCTGCGACGAATTTTCAAGATCACCTTATGGTCTCGAATAGGGAAGTCTGTTATATTAACTGCCTCCATGAACCCCTTGGACTCGAAGTTGGCATCACCTGATAAAGTATTGTCCATACGTTCGTCAAGACTAATATGAAACTCAGGTCCAACCTCACGGACAGAAACTATAGTAAAAAAATCTAATATTCGAGAAGGCAAAACAAGAGTTGCCAAGGTGCGTAACATTTTTTCTTCCATAATGCGAAGGTCGGAATTATTAAGATAAATAAGAAATTATTCCCCAGGAAATTTCTACTGAG
>NZ_JRNC01000147.1 GCF_000758925.1 Prevotella sp. S7-1-8 | reverse complement strand
TTTCCTCCCCGATGCGGGCAGTTGGTATCACATCGTCTTCTTCCTCATCGGTATCGTGGGCTACTTCTGTGTGCCTACGGTGGCAGGCTGGATTATCGAAGCAGGTGGCGGCATCGGCTCATACGGTCGTAACGTCAATCAGACGGCTCAGCGTGGAGCGCAGGGCGCATACACCAGAGGCAAGTATTTGGCAGGTGGAGCAGGAGCCGTTGCAGGCAACGCCATCGGACGTATCAAGGGTGCATTACTCAAAGGTAAATAACAAAAAACGAAAAAACAATGGAATTCAAATCACTCACCAATATCGAGACCTCATTCCGTCAGATAAGGCTCTATGCCTTTGTCTTTGCCATCGTATGCGTGGCGGTCAGCGGATACGCCGTCTATGCCTCTTACAGCTTTGCCAAAGAGCAGCGAGAGAAAATCTATGTGCTTGACCAAGGAAAGTCCTTGATGCTCGCACTGAGTCAGGATGCAAGCAAGAACCGACCTGTGGAAGCGAGGGAACACGTCCGCCGTTTCCATGAACTGTTCTTCACCATCGCACCCGATAAGGATGCCATCGAGAAGAACATGGAGCGTGCCTTCCTGCTCTGCGATAAGTCGGCTTTCAATTATTACAAGGACTTGGCGGAAAAGGGCTATTACAACCGTGCCATTTCAGGCAATGTCAATCAACGCATTGAGGTGGACTCCATCTGCTGCAACTTTGAGGTCTATCCCTACGAGGTAACGACCTACGCCCGTCAGTTCATCGTGCGACCGAGCAACATCACGGAGCGTAACCTGATTACGACTTGTACGCTGCAAAACTCCGTCCGCTCGGACAACAATCCGCAGGGTTTCCTGATGGAACAGTTTATGGTGCGACAGAATCAGGACGTGCAAACTTATAAACGATAGATGATGAGAACGAAAGTATTACTTGGGAAATATTATGTCCGTGCGCACTTGTGGCTTCGCCACCGGTGTGATGGACTGAGCATTAGACAGCGTAAGATAGTTGTCTATGGACTTAGTACGATATACTTCATCGGCTCGTGCGTAATGATAGCGCAGTTTTTCCTGCCGCATGACAAGGAGGAACTGCCTATCCCAAAGATGGGCAAGCTGATAGATAGTCCTGTTAGGACGGACAGTTTGCATCGGCATATTATCAACTTAAAACATGATTACAACAATGAATTTGGACAATAAACAGAAAGAATATCTCAAGAAAGGACTGGTCTTCGGTGGGCTGGGACTGCTTTTCGCCCTCTCGATGTGGTTCATC
>NZ_JRNC01000146.1 GCF_000758925.1 Prevotella sp. S7-1-8 | reverse complement strand
GGCTTTCAAATAAGATTGGTAAGTGGCATATCCCATGAAAGGGAGCAATGTTTCCCTTTCATCGCTGTGGAGCTTCTCCATCAGCCATATGGCTTCGGGCAGCAGTTTGACACGACAAGGCACACCTGTCTTTTGGCGGTTGAACTTCAGCCAAAGGCTACCCTCGTCATCACGCACAAGATGGGACTTGTTCAGTTCCATCAAATCGCAATATGCAGCACCTGTATAACAGGCAAAGAGGAAAATATCCCTTGCCGTTTCCATTTCATCCTCCAAGTTCTCAAAATGGAGAGTCCTTAACTTCTCAAATGCCCCTCTGTCAAGTGCTTTGGGGAGTTTCTTGTTACCCTTGCTGATTTTGACTTTGTCAAAAAGCAGGACATCTGCCAATCCCTCACGGTAAGCCAGCCTGCATACCGTTTTCAAATGAGTGGCGACATTGTAGAATGAGCTTTCCTGAAATCCACACTCTCCCAAGAAGTACTGCTGAAACTCATGGATGAAGTTCTCTGTCAGTTGTGAGAAGGCTAAGTCTGAAACCTTATACTTCTTTTGGATGAACTCCTGCAAGTGGATTCTCGTGGAGTGATAGCTTGCCATTGACTCTTTTCTGAGGTCTACACCGATATGACTTTCTTTTT
>NZ_JRNC01000145.1 GCF_000758925.1 Prevotella sp. S7-1-8 | reverse complement strand
CTTTTATGAGCACATCAAGCCTCTCGATGAGCATGCACCGTGTCTGCACACTGCCTTGAAACTGTTCCTTCACCTCGGTTGCGTCAAATGGGCAACCTCTTGTAAGCAAAGATTGATAAGCTGACTGAATGGACAGCAGCAAGTTCTCCAACCTGCCATTCACTTCCACCGCCTCACGACTTTTTCCGTCCATTCTGCTCTCACGGGGATTCCACAAGTCAGGATTACAGGAGAGCTTGCAACTGAACTGCGCGATAGAACGTCCGATGGTTATCCGTCCCATAATCGGTGCTTTACCCGACTTGTCCAGACCGCTCTTTTTGAGGTAGAGCAACACCTTCATTTTTTCTGTTTTCATACGCTTTGATGTTTTGTGGCAAAATTACCAAATTCAAAGCGTTCCTCACTTACGCAGAAAACTGCCGACCGCAGCAACAGCCACACAAGCGAAAATAATTCAGTTACCGAATATTGCTCCATCGTTACCTATGACAAAATCGGGTAATGGTTTGGTAACTGAACTTCTGCCTAAATCTGCATATTACTGCCCTTTACAAATAGTGCAGCTTTACGCAAATCATTCCGTTTCTTCCTCATTATCAGTTAGTTTACATTGACTTCGACCTTTCTTCATTTTCAAGGATTAG
>NZ_JRNC01000144.1 GCF_000758925.1 Prevotella sp. S7-1-8 | reverse complement strand
AATCAACTGGGCTTTTAATACCCACCCCGAAGAGCGGATAATTGAAACAACCGAAAACCCCTAACACAATGAGCCACGCAATCTCAAAAATTGCGTGGCTTCTTTTCTTTTTCTTTGAACGAGTAGGCGACCAAAGAAAAGAAGCAAAAGAAAGTCGCAATAATTGCATTATAATTTAATTACGTACAAAAAGTCTGACAATTTCCATTTTTTGCAAAGTTACTCAATCATAACGAAGAAGGCGACTAAAACGACAAGAAAACGCCCCTTGCGGAGCATAAAAATGTCGCAAGGGGTGTATTTGATAATCAGGGTATATAAAACAGGGCAAACTCCACATTTCGTCGTTTGACAAGTCCTCGTAGCACCTTTCCTTTGTATCGGCAGAAAGAGACAAATTCACGATAATAGTTCCTGTCGCCCGACTCTATCTTTCGTATTAGTCGGCTTTTGGGATGATTACCATAACCGATCAAACGACCTACTCCTACATTGTAGGCAAGCAAAGTAAGTAGTAGTGCATCCTTACCATATCCTTTGAAGTGTTCAAAGCATTTCCAAAGGTCGGCACGCAGGAGAGAGTCTGCCTGCCGCTCTGACATATTAGGAGAAAAATGCTCGTGTGGCTGCAACCGATGACCGTATCCTACATAGGGATAACAATCCTTTCTATGTAGTCCCTCGAAGTATTTTACGACCACTACGACACGCTCAAAAGGTGATAAGTCTGCCAATCGCACCCCACGCTGAGCCGGGAGTGATTGACAGAACAAACATATTATACAGAATAAAGCAAAGCGTTTAGCTGTTCGCATCGTTCAAGGCTTTGGTTACTACTGCGCCGGACTTTCCTTTGTCCTCCGCCTTCTCATTGTTGAAGTTGAACGACAGTTTGGCGATTTGCTTGAAGTTGTCCTCCACATACACATCAATGGTTTGTCGGTCTGTCGAAGCGGAGGTGTAGTAGAGTCGAAACACATCTTTTGTGAGTGGATAGCGGTCGTTGGGCTTAAAGACTAATCCATTATCCATTCTTAGCGTTCCTTTCCCGTCCAGCTGGAAATATCTGATGGTGTAGCGAGTGTCGGCAAAGTAGCCTTCACGTTTGAGTGTACACCTGATTTCTGCCGTCTGTCCCTTGACGATGTTCTTCTGAACGGGCATCGTCTCGACAGTGAACGGGTAAGACTGCTGAACATCCAACTCCCTATCACAAGCAGATAAACAAAACACGGCAAGGGCAAGTACTCCCATTACCCATATACTATTAAAAATTTTCTTTTTCATTGTTCCCTACT
>NZ_JRNC01000143.1 GCF_000758925.1 Prevotella sp. S7-1-8 | reverse complement strand
TTGCGGCTTCGTGCAGGCATCTCGTTTCCTTTTACCACACATACGGCAAGGCACACATTTGCCACGCTCATCACGCTTGAGCAAGGAGTTCCAATAGAAACGGTGAGCAAGATGCTGGGACATTCCAACGTGAGCATGACCGAGCGTTATGCAAAGGTAACACCGCAGAAACTCTTTGAGGAATTTGACCGTTTCCTTTCTTTCACTGAAGATATGCAGTTGGCTATTTGACCATTTCTTTCATTCAACATTGTTTTATAGCTAAATAACACATGAACAATTCAATCAAGACCATTATGAGAAGTACATTCAAGATACTGTTTTATATCAACAGACAGAAGACAAAGGCAGACGGCAATACCACCATTTTCTGCCGTATCACCATCGATGGAAAGAACGCAGTTATTACCACAGGCGAAGTGTGTAAATTCTCCGAGTGGAACACCAAGCAGGGTTTGACAACCAACAGGAAGACTAATCAAAGAATCAATGAGTTCAGGGATTTGGTGGAAAAGACCTATCAGAACATTCTTGTAAAGGATGGAGTTGTAAGCGTGGAACTTGTAAAGAACCGCTTACAGGGTATTGCCACCAATCCGACCACGCTCCTTGCCATGAGCTGGGCGGAACTTCAAGCAGTCAAGGAAAGTGTTGGCATATCAAGGGCAGAGGGAACTTATCTGAACCTGTTCTATTCTGACAGAAATCTCCGTGAATTTGTCGAAAACAAAGGAGTCCAGGACATACCCATCGGAACCATTACAGAGGACTTGTTCGAGGAATACCGTTTCTTTCTGAAAAAGCGTGGGCTGAGAGCATCCACCATCAACAACAACCTCTGCTGGCTGAGCCGATTGTTGTTCCGTGCGGTCAGCAAGAGGATTATCCGCTGCAATCCGTTTGAGAATGCCAAGTATGAAAAGGAGGAAAAGAAGATACGTTTTCTGCAAAAGGGCGATGTAATGAAACTTATGCCAATGAGGATGAACGACAAGGAAGCGGAGCTGGCAAGACAGATGTTCATCTTTTCCTGCTTCACAGGACTGGCAATCTCGGATATGGAAAATTTGGAATACAAGCATATCCAAACGACAGCGGAAGGACAGATGTATATAAGAAAGGAACGTCAGAAAACCAAGGTTGAGTTCATCGTGCCGTTACATCCCATAGCGGAAGCCATTATCAGCCATTGCCAGAAAGAGCAGGAAAGAAGTGAAGAACAGAAGACGGTGAAAGAAAAAGGCGACCACCTTGTCTTTCACCGTAATTGCAGCCGCAGTGTCATGGATACCAAGCTGAGCATCGTT
>NZ_JRNC01000142.1 GCF_000758925.1 Prevotella sp. S7-1-8 | reverse complement strand
GTCTTGAACGGAATTAGCTTGTCATATTTTAATTAATTTATAAAATAAGAAAATATGACAAAACGTAAGAAAGCCCGAGTTTATTCAGAAGTGTTCAAGCTTCAAGTTCTCACCGATTATTATTCTCATGGTGACACCCTTGGTTCTCTGGGGCGCAAATGGAATGTGGATCCAATTAGTATATCCCAGTGGACCAAGCGTTGGCCAGTTGACTCAAAATCTTTATCTTTGTCCTCAGACATCATTTCCTCCTACCGTATGGAACATCCGGATACAAAACTAAGCCACGATGAGATACTTCAAAAGCGCATCTGCGACTTAGAGCATGCGCTTGATTTGGAGAAGCTCCGCAGTCGCGCCTTCGAGAAGATGATTGAGATTGCGGAAGCAGAAGAAGGAATCTCGATATTAAAAAAAGGTGGTGCCAAACAGTAGATGCGCTGCGCAAGGAGTATCCCCATGTAAGCGTGGAGACTCTCTGCGGACTGTTTGGCAAGAAGCGCCAATGGTATTATGCAAGCCACAACCATGTTATTTCGGAGCGTCAACGTCGCAAGCTGCTCACCGTTTCAGTAGAATACTACCGCTGGCTTTGGCCTCGTCTTGGTGGCGTGAAGCTCCATCTTATCCTGAAAGAGGAACTGGGTGTGGAGGTCACGGGTGGGCGTGATTCATTTCTCCGCTTCCTTTCGGACGAAGGGTTCGTGCTCCCCAAACTTAAACGTCGGCGCACGACCGACTCCAACCATCTGTACAGAAAGTACCCAAACCTTGTAAAAGGCCTTGATGTACAGCATGTTAATCAAGTATGGGTATCGGATATTACCTATATTTGGATCAGTGGCGACGTGCTCTATCTGCACCTTGTCTCAGACCTATATTCGCATGCCATCATAGGCTGGCATCTGTCAGAGAGTATGGAAGCGGAGAATACGGTCAAAGCCTTGCAAATGGCGATCCGTGTAGCCGGTGGAGGCAACCTCTGTGGCACAATACATCACTCCGACCGCGGTTCTCAGTACGCCTGTTACCAGTACGTCGGCATCCTCGCGGAACACCATATACGCATTAGCATGACGGAAACCTACAACCCCACGGATAACGCAATAGCAGAAAGACAGAATGGGATACTCAAGACGGAGAAGATTTATCTTCAGGAAATGTATTCATGCTATGAGCAAGCCAATGAAGAAATCGCAAGGACTATTGACTTCTACAACTGGCGAAGGCCGCACATGAGCATTGGCATGAAGAAACCCATGGAGGTCTACGCGGGAGAACAGCCTGGAAAGAATTTATGGAAGAAAAAGTAACTTACCGTTGCGGAAAAGTAAAAGATATATTATCTTTGGCGTGCCGGAAACAAGGCGCGCGAC
>NZ_JRNC01000141.1 GCF_000758925.1 Prevotella sp. S7-1-8 | reverse complement strand
TAAATATCCTCCCCGAAGCCCAGTAAAATTGGACTTCGGGGTTTATTTTTTCAAAAGTAAGCCCCCTCTTAATCGAAAAGACTTGGTTCTGGCGGTGCTTTTTGCATCTCCTTTGCAAGGAAATCATTCCAAGTTTTTTCGGGATTTTCCATAAATGCGATAAAATCGACGTAGTACATAAGCATAAGCCGTACCATGGTAACAACTTGCGAAAATGCACAATGCCTCTTGATGCTTCTCGACAGAACCGTTATCAGCAGATTGGCTATCAGAACAACCCATGTCTGTATTTGTATGGCGTTGACGCTGTCCCCATAGAAGAAATGAAGCGGGAAGTTCTGTTTAAGTTGTTTGTATAACGACTCGATAGCCCATCTTAAGCGGTAAATTTCAGCAATGTCCTCAACCGTGAAGTCAAAGTTGTTGGTCAATAGCACAACTGGTTTCTTGTTCGCATAAAATATCTCCACCCTTCGTGCCTCATGGATGAGTTCCCCTCTTGTAAAACGTACTTTTTGGTCAGTATGTGCCACAAGTCCCTCTGTATTGACGTACATAACGGATTCAAGTACTTCATACTTAAGGTTTTTCTTCATTTTTGTCACGTAGCAAACGCCTTCTTCTGTAAGACGTTGGAATTGTGCTATGTCGACATAACCACGATCCATTGCCAAAGTGGAGTCTTTTGGCAGATGCACCTCTTTTAGCAGGTAATGGTCGTGTTTAGCGGCGGATGTGAGCTGCACCACCATCGGCACGCCGACATGATACTTCATAACCGTATGCACTTTCATGCCGCCTTTCTTCTTGCCTGATTTCGGATGCCGCCCAACCCCTTTGAGTATGTTGTCGAAGAGCGTTATTGTGGTGGAATCCATCATGTAAAGCAGCTTCTCCCAGTCTTTAGGCTCGTGCGTCTGCCCCTTATAACTCTTGGCAGGGCGGCTGTCCGCTAAAAACTTGGCATACTTCTCCAGTAGATATGCATAGACACTTGCAAAGAACTCCTGAGGACGGCGTATATTGGCTTCTGCAAGCGTACTGCGACGAACTAGATAGTTCGTTCCGAGGTGTGCGAGCTTGTGAGCCTCCGCCTTCATGCCTATCTCAAGTTCGCGCAGAGAATCAAAGTGTTTGAGGATGCCGAACAACATTACGACAAGATGTTGGTAACCGTCAAAACGCTTCACATAAGCCTCGCTTCCTTTCGTTTCGCGGCTTATTTGAAGAATTTTCTCCTTGTCGAGTAACTTTAATACTTGACTATAGACCGGCTGTCCGGTAAAATGACTATCTTTGCTCATGGTTATGTTTTATTTTAGTAAAAACAAAGATAACCAAAAGGGCTGACACCTCGTGAGAAGTGTCAGCCCTAAATTATTTTGTTTAATAAAGTTTTACCGGACAG
>NZ_JRNC01000140.1 GCF_000758925.1 Prevotella sp. S7-1-8 | reverse complement strand
TCCTCTACTTTGGCATGAGTTAAGTTCGTTCCGTAAGAATGTCTGCACCATGTTTCCGATGGACGGACTTTCCAATGCAAGACATCCTCGCAGATTTTGATGACACGGTCTTGCACATTTGAATTTTCCTGGGAGATACGCTTGCGCTTGTTGGCCTTATGTGTTGCACCCTGCAAAATATCTGGGAACACGAAACCATTGAGAATAGGTTCTGCCGCTATCTCATCAAGAATTTTCTGTAATGGTTCAATGATGGGGATTATTACTTCACCATCACCTTCTGTGCGATTTCTGGTCTTCACTCGTTTGAATTTGAACGCTTTCCTACCAGAATCGAAATAGAATTTTGAATACTTAAGCTCGGCTGCATCGGCCATATTGAAACCGTTACACAGGTATTGGACAAGAAACAATCCCAGTGAGTAATGAGCTTTTTCTGCATAGCCTTTCTTCCATGTGTCAGGATAGCGTTTCTCAATAAACACCCGATACAATTCTGTCATCTGCTGGACATTCAGGTAGTGATCCTTCCTTGTGTCACCGACTGGTATTGCTACGAGTTTCTTTTTCTTGACATTAGAAAATGGATATTCTTGGTTGGTAAGATAGCCCCGTGACACACATTCATTCCAAACTGCACGACAGTTTCGGAGATAAAGCCCTCTTGTCGCCTCTCTTATTTGACCGATTAACTCACCATTCTCGTTCAGCACACCATTTTGCATTCCGTTACTCCAATACTCAATATCTTCCTTCCCTACCTTAAAACCAGTAATCGGTCTATCCCAGAGAATCTTTTGGAAGGATTTCATGGCGCACTCGTATGACTCGGCAGTAGTGTATTGCTCTCCGTTGTTGTTAGTCCGAAAGAAATTAATCCTGTCTTGCCACACGCTAAAAAAGGAGGCTTCCTTAGAGGTGTCAACACCCGTGATGGCTGCCTTTATTTTATCGAGCGTCAGACTATTCCCCAGACGCTCAATCAGCTCCACTTGCGCCTCAAAGATGACATCAAATTCCAATTTCTTTTCGTAGAGTTCTGAGCGGACAGCCTTGGCGCTGAGATTACATACCTTCGCAAAATCTTCTTCCGTGAACTCTCCAGCCACGAAGTTGTACCACGACTTTCTGTCTATGGTATAACGCATTACGACGGAAAACGTGTTCTTGTCTTTCTTCGGATGACGCTTGTCAAGGATGAGCGCATAGGTGCAATTTCCGAATCGTGCGTTCTTGTAGGTTGTGTCTAATTTCTTTGCTATTTTTGGCCAACTGTCTGGAGGTCTCAACTTCACTTTATTCTCAATTTTGGGAAAACAATGGGAAAACAAAGTCTCTCATTTTCTCCCTAAATCCCGTGTTTTCAGATGTTTTTCGGGAAAGCAATGGGAAAGTAGAGGCGTTTTGATACGGGGTTTTATT
>NZ_JRNC01000139.1 GCF_000758925.1 Prevotella sp. S7-1-8 | reverse complement strand
ACCCATACGCTTGGCAACAAGTGGCTGGTGAGTATAAATACCCAAATAAGTGAGTATCTCCGTAGTGGTCATTAACGAATAACTTTCATTCTCCGTTGGCTTTTCAAAACAACGCAACAAAAGCTCCATCTCTGCAGTTTGTACTTGAAAGTCTTCACTCTCTCTATATAGTTCGGCAATCTCGTCATCATCAAACCAATAGCGAAAACCTGACTTTAACAGGGCTTTGGCTTCCGCATAAACATTGTCCATCGAGATAGCTTTTGCTCTCTCAATATTTATGGAAAGCACTTCAAAGGGCAAGAAGCGCCTGCTGCCTGTGGGGTCGGTAAGGAAGTCATTGCCATTTACCGATGCTACGAAACTCGCCAAGTGCGGATGTTCCTCCACATACTTGTCGTAGGGCATACGGTACTTGACCATCGGGCAGGTGATGAGATTTTTCAGCTCGTTCTCGTCACGCTTGTTGAGGGCTTTGAGCTGGTCATCAATGTTTACGATGAGATTTTGCCCTATATAGGTAAGCGTGTCCTTCTCCTGCGGATATATCTTGCCCGTATAGCTGTAACCGTGAAGAGCCGGAGGACAGAGCAAGTCAAGGAATGTTGTCTTGAACTTGTCCTGCTCACCTGTCAGCACGAGGCAAGTGTGGTTACGATATTCACGGTCGTCCATGGCGTTGGCAACCGCTGCCACGAGCCATTTGGTAAGGTATGGCAGCCACTTGTCAGAGTTGCGCACAACTACGCAACTTGCCAAGTCAGGAATGGCTTTCAGTGAAAGGGAAGAAATATCACAACAGCAATTGTTTTCATTATTGCCACTACTGTCATGATTACAACTATCGCTATTGCCACTATTATTACCACAGATATTACCAATATCCCTCAAGGGCAATCCCTTGAAATACTCCTGTATAGGGTTGATACGTGGAGGGAAGCTGC
>NZ_JRNC01000138.1 GCF_000758925.1 Prevotella sp. S7-1-8 | reverse complement strand
TTCCTTGCTTCGGTATTCGGTTCGCCCCAACACCGTGTTGTACCTAAACTCATAATAAGAGGAGAAATAGGTTTCTATCTCACCATTTTTGGAGGAAGTCTTCCTTTGCTTGGGCGTATTATTTTCGTCCACTGAATTGCCTTTATCTGCGTTCCTTTTCATTATATGCTTGGTTTGGTTTCCGAGAGTGAAGTTATGAAGAGAACTGGAAAGTTCCAAGCATTCGGAGAGTGCTTGCATAATGTTGCGCAAATTGGCAATGAATTTCTCACGGATTTTTGACAAGATACTGTTGGAAAGTATGGATTTAAGCCCCAAACAAGAGGACAAGTGTGTAAAGAATGCAAGAAAGGCAGGTGCTAATTTGCTACAATACGCATCGTATTGCGTTGGCTAAAAGGATATGATAAAATGGAGTAAAGAGACAAAGAAAGAGAGCGACAAACCTTTTGTCATTTCCATGTTTTTCCCTCTATTTCCCTGCTGTTCCCTCGTGCTTTGAAGTATGGCAAACACTCTCTACTTTTGCAGGCAGAAATATGCGGTGAAACGCAAAACGGACAAAGGTTTTATTAAACCAAC
>NZ_JRNC01000137.1 GCF_000758925.1 Prevotella sp. S7-1-8 | reverse complement strand
ATTGGTATTGACAACACCTTTGTCTGTTCTGCGTTTCATCGCACGTTTATGCCTGCAAAAATATGATGAGTTTATCACACTTCAAAGCAGCAGGGAAATACAGGGAAAAACAAGGAAATGACAAAAGGATTGTCGCTTTCTTTGCCTCCTCACTCCATTTATCATATCCGTTTTAGCCGATGCAATACAATGCAGATTGCTGCAAATAAGCACATGCCTTTCTTACATCCTTTACGCACTTGGCCTCTTGTTTAAGGTTTAAATCCATGCTTTCCGACTGTTTCCTGCCAGAAATCCGTGAGAAATCCATTGCCAATGTGCGCAACATTATGCAAGCACTCCCTGAATGCTTGGAACTTTCACATTCTCTTGATAACTTCACTCTTGGAAACCAAACCAAGCATGTAATGAAAAAGAATGCAGATAAAGGAAAATCGGAGGGCGGATACAATACGCCCAAACAGAGAAAAGCCTCCTCCAAGAACTCGGAGATAGAAGCCTATCTCTCCACGCACTATGAGTTCAGATACAACACGGTGTTGGGGCGAACCGAATACCGAAGCAAGAACGATGCTCACTTCTCAAAAGTGGGTCGCTATGAAATTAACTCACTCCGCAGGGAACTTGACAACGACATCGGGCTTATCACATCTTCCGATTTATGTATATAAAATGAGGAAGATTCTCCCTTGTCCTTTGCCAAGTTATTGCAGTATCCAAATGTTGTAGGCGTATGTAGTAGGTTGGTAGTATGACTTGGTACTACAAAAATATATTGTAAATCAATTACTTAACTTAAAATAGTATGTAGTAAGAAGAAAGATGAAAAAGTTTGGAGGGGAAAAACTTCAGGAAAGAGATTTTCTTTCAATAATCATTCAACTACCCATCCAAATATCATTCAAACACACCATTGTCATTCAAGCAAAAATTATTCAATCAGTTCAATTAAAACATATCACAATGAAAGAAGAAGATTTATCCGCAATCAAGCGATACTCTATCGTAGAGTATCTTGAAAGAAAAGGCATCAAGCCTGTACGCAGGACACCAGCCTATGCCCTGTACCGCTCACCGCTTCGTGCGGAAACACATCCGAGTTTCAAAGTGGACACAAAGAAGAACCTTTGGATAGACTATGCCGAAGGCAGGGGCGGAAGTATCATCGACCTCTGTATGCGATTGGAGAACTGCACGCTATCGGAAGCCATCCGCTGCTTGGGACAGACCGCTCCCGATGATACAGCATATAGTTCTCGTAAAGACTTCGCACCAAACAATTCCCAACCGGTAATGGCTGCAAACGGGGCAAGGAGACTGATAAGTATATCAGACACCCTGCCGCAACATTTGCAGGAGTACCTTACAAAAGTACGCTGCATTGATTTGGAGAGGGCTATGCCGTTTCTCAAATGTATCAGCTATGAGGTAATGGGCAGGCGCTATCAAGCCATCGGCTTTGCCAATCAATCAGGAGGGTATGAACTTCGGGATAATGGTTTGTTCAAGGGAACGATAGCTCCGAAGGATATTACTCTGATATTTACGGATA
>NZ_JRNC01000136.1 GCF_000758925.1 Prevotella sp. S7-1-8 | reverse complement strand
AACGATACCAACCGACTATATAAAGAGGTGTGGATAGGTTTAGGCGGTATGCAGAGTGCCGTCTATGCCACAGAGGTGAGCATGGAGGAATACCTTACCTATACCACCGAGGAGACGGAAAAGGTGGAGGTGATGCAACGTGCGGAACAGCTGGGTGGCGACATCGAAACGGCTATCAGGCAGTTGGCAAGTGAAAAACGGGAGAAAAGAAAGTAATTTTTCAACAACTTAAATATGACAACAACAATGAAAAAACAAGTTTTTATGCTACTTACCGCTTTGACTTTATTCTGCGGTGGTCAGACACACGCACAATGGGTAGTAACCGACCCGGGCAACTTTGCGGGTAACATCGCCAATTCCGTCAAGGAAATCGCCACCGCCTCGAAGACGGTGAAGAACACCTTGGACGGATTCAAGGAAGTGGAGAAGCTCTACAACGACACGAAGAAGTATTACGACGATTTGCGTAAGATCAAGAACTTAATCGGTGATGCCTATAAAGTAAAAGAATGTATCCTGATGGTGGGCGACATCTCGGAGATTTACGTTACCTCGTACAAGAAGATGCTCTCAGACAAGAACTTCCGTCCTTCGGAACTTGCTGCAATGGCTTCCGGCTATACCAAGTTATTGGAATTGAGCGGCGAGAGCCTGAAAGAACTCAAATCGGTTGCCAAAAGCAATGTGTTCTCGATGAACGACCACGAACGTATGCAGCAGATAGACCATATCTATACCACGCTGCGTGAATATCGTTCGCTGGTATCTTACTATACCCGTAAGAACATATCGGTGAGCTTCGTGCGTGCCAGAGAGAAGGGAGAACTGAGCGAGGTAAAATCCCTCTACGGTAATACGGCAAGCCGCTATTGGTAATCAAGTAAGGAAAGGACAAACTTATGGATTTTGCCAGTTTACACGATTTGCTCCGCTCGACCTATGACGAGATGATGCCGCTTTGTTCGGATATGACAGGTGTGGCAAAGGGGATTGCGGGCTTGGGTGCGCTCTTCTATATCGCACTGAGGGTATGGGCTTCGCTTGCCCGTGCCGAGGCAATCGACGTGTTTCCGCTCCTACGTCCCTTTGTGATTGGTTTTTGCATTATGTTTTTCCCTACGATAGTGCTTGGCACAATGAATGGCGTACTCTCCCCAATCGTCAAGGGTACGGAAATGATGGTGGACAAGCAGGAGGGGACACTTGCCAAACTTATAGCACAAAGGGATAAGTTGCAGGAGGAAGCCTATCTGCGCAACCCCGAAACGGCATTTTTGGTATCGAATGAAGCCTTTGACCAAAAGATTGAAGAGATGGGCATCGTCGGTCCGGAGGATGCCATAACCATTGCGGGAATGTATGCGGAACGCTCTGCCTACCAAATGAAACAATGGATTTTAAAGTGTGTTCACGACATCATGGAAATACTCTTCCACGCTGCGGGATTGATTATTGACACGCTGCGCACTTTCATTCTGATTGTGCTCTCCATTCTTGGACCCGTCGTTTTCGGCATTGCCGTATGGGACGGACTGTCTGGGTCGATGACGGCTTGGTTTTCTCGCTATATATCGGTGTATCTATGGCTACCGGTGAGCAGCATCTTGACCGCCCTTCTGACAAAGATACAAGTGCTGATGGTGCAGAAAGATATTGAAACCCTTAGCGACCCGAA
>NZ_JRNC01000135.1 GCF_000758925.1 Prevotella sp. S7-1-8 | reverse complement strand
AATCTTCAGTCTGTCCTTGCGTGATAGCGATGCCAGATAGAGGGAATGATAAAACTCTGGCACGGACTTGACACCAGCCCTGCGAAGTGTCTTCTCCAAGTTCTTATAGAGTTGTGCCTCCGATTGCTCTGTATCGTAGTGAAGTACAGCCAATCCTTTGGGGTTGGCAGTTACTTCCAATCCCAAGGTTTGCTCTGCCTTTAATCGTTCTCTCCCAAGAGTGCCGGCAAGGATGGCGGCAATGTAGTTGCTTTTGCCTGTTCCTTCTCCACCTGTGATACAAAACAGATTGTCCTGCGTTCCAAGCGGAACACCATTTACTGCCACCACCGACTTTGAAGCGTCTGGCGGATTATCGTAGTCTATCTCACAAGATTGCAATATCATCATTGTCTGTGCATACATATTGGTGAACATATCATTAAGAAGCACTTTCAAGTCCTTTGCTTCATTGCCCAAGGCAAAGAAGTCCGATATATCCTTCTCCGACTTACCCCCTTGCAATGGTAAGGTTAGACTCAATACCTTGTATTGAGCAAATGCATCTGTCTGCCGTTTAGCTTCTCTTATGCCTGTCTCATCAGTATCGTACAATATAATAATGTGGCGAAAGCGGAGCTGCAATCCTTCGATGATATTCTCAGGAATCTGTGCCGTCTCACTGTTGAAACAGATGGCGTTGAAACCATGAGCCGAAAGTGAAAGCACGTCTTTCTCCCCACCTGTGATGAAAACAACATCCCCTTTGCTGGGCAGCTGCTGGAAGCCAAAGACATAGTCGTTCACTTTCTCACCCCCATAAAGAAAGCGCAGCTTACTCTTAGGGCGATAGACTTTTACAAACTTCCCCATACTGTATGCAAACATCGGATCTTCATGTGTTGAACCAAGTGTAAACGGCTTACCCTCATTGGAGACAGACTCATAGCGAGCAAGCGACTTTACATGAAAACGTTGCAGAGTCTTAGTATCAATACCATATTGCTCCCAATAGTCTAGTTCTTTGACATTGAAAGATTGCTCAATTAGCTTGTACCACTTTTTACCTTCCATCTTCTTGAGCTGGTTAGGTGGTTGTACTAAGGTTGGTTTGCAAGGCTTCATCATCATTGTGTGGGGATTACTATGTTCTTTCCTTTCAATGCAAATATTCAGCTGCAAGTCCCGATTTATGGTTTCAAGCACATTAACAAAGTCTTTCCTCACGTCCAGTCCGAGCATTGTGGCTGCAAACCAAAAGCAGTCGCCGGAGTAGGCATCGTTGCCAAAGTCCTTCATTCGGTAGCAGCCGGACTTGTTGTCAAGATAGATATTGCACGATGCACGCCTGTCGTCATACAAAGGATTTCGGAAATTGCGCTTTGGCACAAAGTCGATGGGCATATAGAAGCAGAACACATCTAGTCCTTTGTTGGTTCGGCTCAGTATTTCTTCTTTGATGTTCATAGCTCCTCAAATAAAGTTTGACCATCACCCATATATCCTTTAAGGACACCATCCTTGTAGGCGTTGAGCCGTTGCAGAGCTTCCACTCGTCTGAAACCCTTGAAGGAGGCACGTCCGCTCTTGACGGCGACGTAAAGTCCCTTGAACGGATAGGCAACGTGGTTGCATGACACATATCCTGAACGGGATTGCGTTGGTGTCCCTCCATCGGGCAAGGGATGCCCGCGAAATGCCCAAGAGTCTGATGACGTCGGAGGAACTGAGTTCCATCTTATCCTCCAAAACGGAATAGTCGCGTCTCATTTCCACGATAAAGCCGGCTATCCGCTCCATGTCGTTCCTTAGTGAGCGTAACTCTGCAATTACCGTCTTTTGCAAATTGTCTTCTTCTGTCATATGTCACTTCTCTTTTCAGTTTAGGATTAAATTGTTGCTCTCCGTGGATTATCACCCGTCTGGAAATTCAGAGTCCTTCCCCAATTGGTGCAATAACTGCATAAGATGCTGCTTAAATCTTCTACTGTCCAGCTTGCACAGCCGATTGAGAATGACGATGAGATCTTCCTGCTCCATTGTGGAGAAGCGAAGGCTTTTATGGGGCGTGGTTG
>NZ_JRNC01000134.1 GCF_000758925.1 Prevotella sp. S7-1-8 | reverse complement strand
CCATCCTCTGCTGAGCCCGCAGCCAAAACCACGGGAAGCAGAGGAAAAACAAACAGAACAATAACTTACGCATCTCGTTCAGTTTTTGAGGTAGGATGAGTAGGTTTAGGATGATCCACGTGCTGCTCAGCACTTTTGCCATTAAAACTAAAGTGCAACTCCTTTTTTTGCCCGAAATTATCTTCCACATACACATCAATCGTCTGGCGGTCAGAGGATAGTGACGTATAGTATAAACGAAACTCCTTTCGTGGTAGCCAATAGCGGTCGTTGGGAGAAAGCAACGTGCCATCCTCCAAACGCAATTCCCCTTTTCCATCGGGTTGGAAATAGCGAATCGTATAGCGTGTGTCCTTAAAATCGCCTTCCGCTTTGAGCGAACAACGAATTTCAGCCACTGCCCCCTTTATAATGTCCTTTTGAACGGGCAACGTTTGCAGAGAAAAGTCATAAGCCTGCTGCACATCCAACTCAGGAGTACAACTAGATAGACAAAACCCAGCGAAGGAGAGTACTCCCATCACCCATATTGCGCCTAAAATATTACGTTTCATAGAGATTAAAATTGATAGCGAAGTCCCAAACTCAGCGTCGGTCTAAGTCTGTGAACATCCGAGTTAAAAAGATAGCGCAGTTGAGCTTTTCCACCGACAATAATTCTATCCGTGAGAAAGAGTTCCATACTCGTATGCAATCCTGCGCCATACACCCAGCGTGAGCCGTCCAACAACTTCGCCCCATCGGGCAAAATCACCTTATCTCGATTGAGTTGCTCATAGCCCACCAGCGCAGAAGTACCAAGATAGAAAAACACATTCTTTCCTTTGTCCGAAAGCAAGGGATGTGCATATCCCATCTGCACGAGGTAATCACGTAGGGGCACTTGGTAACTGCGATAACTCAAGGCTTGTTGTTCATAACCAGCCGACACGAACGTATATTTACCCCGTTTGAGATAGTGAGAAAGCGACAAAGTCAGCCCCAAATCGTCTTGCTTAAAGAGCGATTTGCCTTTTACAATGGGCACACTCGCTGATACTTCCAATCCCTTTTGACCAGGCACCAAACGCTGTGCCTGCACAGTAGTGGGCAATCCCACCACTAGTGCAGCACAGAGCGAAGAAAACAAGATCTTCAGTTTCATAGTTATTACCATTTCAGTTTGAGTTTATCAATCTTTTGCGCCAACAAGAGATCCTCTTGGTCAAGCGAAAAAGAAAGTGTTCGTCCTCCTCCACGTTCGTAGAGCGTCACTTGCAGTTCCTTGTCTTGAGAGAGCGAAAACTGCTCCAAAACAAAGACCCCACGTTCGTTGTCGTTCGCCTTCACCTCCAATAATTGATGGTAAGCACGAAGCGGTTGCAGCACTTGTTCCTGCATCGCAGTGTGCTTCGCCACCTTTTTGTCCACCACTTTGAACGTCACAAAGTCCACCGCAAAAGGCATATTCGTGTCATTGTCGATGCGCGTGTAAAAGTAGAACAATCCATTGTGCGCATAAAGACCGCGGAGCAAGAATTTCATTCCAAATTGTTGCGCACCGATGTGCTTAATCCTGCGCTTATCGCTTTGGTAGATACTCTGCATAATGAGTTTCACCAAGATAGGCGACTCACTGCCCAGTTCTTTGAAATAGATGTCCGATCGGTTGGAAGGCAATCTTCCAGCCGTAGGCGCAAGGAAATCCTGCATCTCAATGTTGAGCTTCTCCGGTTCGGCAGTATACTTCACATTAAAGGCATAGAACGAGCCATCTTCACAAATCACCGATAGATTAGTCTCCGTTTCAAAATCTTGCACGGCAGCTTTGATGCGCAAGACATTTTCCGCATCCTCTGCTTTGCCGGCAATGATGTTTTGCGAACCCAAGTCCACATAGCGAATAGGCGCAGGAAAGATGAGATGCGTAGTCTTGTCGAAAGTCACCTCCAAGCCATAAGGCAAGACAACTCGAGCGTTGGGAACACTTCGGCTCAATCCTTGGTAGAGCGTCCCCGACGACAAGAGCGAAGAAGAAAGATTTGTGGGTTTATCCTTGCTTTGGGCAAAGACAGCTGTGCTACTCGCCACGAGGAGTAGCGCAGAGAAAAAGAAATGTTTCATTGTTTATTA
>NZ_JRNC01000133.1 GCF_000758925.1 Prevotella sp. S7-1-8 | reverse complement strand
TCGGCTTTCCCGTAAACTTCTCAAGCCCAAGCAGGTACTGCATGTAGGGGTTCTCCTGAATGGCTTGGATGGTCTTCTCGTCGCTCAGTTTTTCCACATGCTTCACGATTAGCGCTCCCACCACCATGCGGGCGGGCTTGTTGCCGGCACCGTTGTGACTGTTCCTCAGACGTTTGTTGTATTCCTTCTCTATCCTGTCTCAGGGAAGGTGGTCGGCCGGCTTGACCCAACGGTTGGATTTGCTCAACCCCGAAAGTGACTCCTGAAGTTCAAACAGGTCGTGACTACGATATTGAGAGTAGTATTTCATTTTACGTCGTTGATGTTTTAACAACCAAAGGTAGTCATTTTTGGTGAATTATACAAATAATATAAGATATATATTATTGAATATCAGCGGATTATGTTTATTTAGCAGACCCTAAATAAGCGAATTTGAGAGGGCTATTTGTTCAAATAATTGACTATTTCCAATTTTTCAAAAACTGCGTTCGGGACAAGCAGGGTTTTAAGGAGATAAACCGAAAACGAGTAAATATTCTGTCGCTATCTTGAAACGTACACACGCACCCATTCACCCCCACCTATGTTGTACATGGTGAGCGTCTCCTCAAAAAAAAACATGGGCTTTTTATTGTGCCAATGGGTTTATACCAAAAGCGAAACGAAGCTCCACGCTTTTTTCACCGATCCCCAGCCGTACCTTAACAAAAGCATTGAACTTGTTCCATATTTGCCTCGCGCCATTTTTCCGAGAGCAAAACCGTAAGTTCAATTAAGACTTTTTACTTAAATTTGCAAACGTAGTTGCATTTTGAAGTTGAATCTACGATAAAAGAAAAAATGGCTAAAAGAAGGGCAAGAGAGGAAAATAATTACAGAGAACTGTATCGAGCAGTAACGGGAAAAACATTCTTTGTCAGCGACGAAGGCAAAGACTCCAATCAGCTTTTGAAGGAGATTTTAAACCTAAAGGAAAAATACGAGCATATTCTCGAATTAGACGAAAGAGATGAACATCAACAAAACTACAAAAGAGGGCGAGGACGTACCCTATAATACTTATAGCCCTATGTCTTTGATTATGTCTTTCAATACGTCCTCCTTGACAGTCGTGTACTCGGACTTATCATAGATTTCCAAGAGATACACTTCTCCGTCCTGTTCTGTTGTTAAGACGTTATATGTGATGATTCTCGCTCCGCTGGACTTTCCACCCCCTTTTGACTTGATAGCAATACGGATTTTTCGGATGCCTGGCGTTAGTTCTGCACCTTGCAATGGATTCTCTTCAAGAACTTTCTTAAGTTTCTCTATGTCTGACTTAATAGACTTGTGCCGCTTTGCCAAGGCTTTTAAACTCTTCGCAAATGTCGGGGTTGGTACAATTCTAAAGCTCATCGAGAAGTTCGCTCATTGAAAGTTCTTTGATTTTTCCCTCTCTCATCAACTTCACCTCCTGTAAAGCCATGCGAAGACGCTCTACAAGGTCTGCCTTGTTTGTGACACTGTCTTTGGACGTTACAGGAGTAATTCTAAAACTTCCAAGCCCCCTTGCTTTAAGGATTAAATCTTCACCATTGTTGGCAAGCATCAAAAACTTCCTTTGGCTCGCCCTAAATTCTCTCGCACTAACTATTTCCATATTTTTTAATTTTAATTTCTATTGCAAAGATAGAAAAAACGTACCATATCGGCACACATATAAATATATTTTAACGCGCTGTAAAGAGATTGCTAAAAAACGCTTACGCTACCCCCCCCACCCCCAAAGGGGAAAGTTTTCGTTTTTCCATTTTATTTCTTTTCCGCTTTTCAAGAGAGAGCAATCCGATAAAAGCCTTATTTCTGTTATAGACAACGTCTGTTATGTCTATCCTCGCGCGCGTATTATGCCCGCAAAAAGGGCTCTAACTATCACAAATTTAATGCTAACTATCACAAATTTAATGTTAAAACGACCTTCCGTAAGTTCAATTAAGACATCCAAGAAGACAAAGTAAGCGGTGGAGACTTATACAAGAACTGCCGTCATCAGCTGAAGCGCCGCAAGCGCCCAGTTGGAAAACACATGCCCATCAAAGACCGCACCAGCATAAAGGAGCGGCCGCCTGAAGCAGACGGAACAAGGCTCGGAGATTGGGAAATGGGCTTGATCGTCGAA
>NZ_JRNC01000132.1 GCF_000758925.1 Prevotella sp. S7-1-8 | reverse complement strand
ACGGATTGATTCCTATCAGAATGTGGAGAGCTATTACTCATGATTGGTTATTATTTTAAAATACCCGAATCCGTATCTCTATTATCTACATCAGCTTCTTGTGATTTGGATTTAAAACCGTGATCCCACCGCCATGAAAAAGTAACCAATACATGATTTCCTGCCTCTCTATTGATGTTCTTTACAAGTTTATAAGCATACTCATTTTTGGTTTCAATGCGGTTATTTGTACCGGAACTTTGTAAGGGCTGTTCCCAAGTTAACCCTACTGAAAAATTCTTGTATTTATAGGTAGCACTTAATGAATTGGTGTATTCATTAAACCATACTGTTTCTGCAAACAAGCTATTATAACGACTTCTCAATCCTGCTAAGAATGAAAAACGTCCGATGTAACCTTCGATAGATAAGTCTCCAAAGAAGAATCCTCGTTTGTTGGTATATAAATCACTCCTTGCATTAAAATAATTATAGGAGCCGGTGGCACTGAATACTAATTTATTATTCAACATCGCATAACGTAAGTAGGCAGTCAGTGCGACCTGATTCATATCACGTTCATTTCTTATGATATTGTCAAAAGATATTCTCTCTAAATTCTCTGATCGAATCAAACTGGGCATAATGGCATGTTTGTTGGAAGCATACACTGCGCTAATCATTCCGTAAAATTTTGGCGTATAATAAGTTGCAGACAATGAGTTTTCGATATGGTTGAAAGGCTGCAATAAGGGATTACCTATTTTTCTTTCCCAAACATCTAATTGTATGGCTGCTCCATTTAAATAAGCGAGAGAAGGTAGGCGAGAAACTAAATTGAATCCATATCCCAAACAGAAATTACTGGCAAGTGAGTAGTTCAATGATATTTGAGGACTCATCGTCACCTTATGATACTTTTCATTATTTTGAGCATAGTATTGATCATTTAAAGCCAATGTCGTTCTACCTGAAAATTGTTTCCAACGCCCTTCTACCTGTACATATATATCTGAGTTTAGATTTCTCATTTGTGGTTTGCTTTGTGTTCTTCCGCTGTACAAGTTAGTTGTGTTACCATAAGAAGAGCGTAAACCAGAAGCTATCGCTCCCCATTGGAAATTTTTACTGTATCTCAATTCTCCTATGGCAGATATTTTTTTGCCCTCTACCACATAGTTTGATTTAAAATTACTTTTATCGGTTGAATAAGAATAATCATAATTTGAGCTTATGTAGGTTCCGACGATATTGAACATAAAAGTTTGATTCTTTGGAAGATTTTTTTTCAAGTACAGGTTTAATGCAGGAGACAAGTACTGATCTCTGATATTAGTTTCACTAATGTGACCAGATAAGCCGTCTCCACTCATTAAATCCGATCGGTTGTTTTTCGGATTGCGATGAGAATTTATGTAACCTATGGCTTGAAAAACGTATTTGTCCGGAATCGTAAGGTTATATTTTACTGTTGTTCCATGTGTAAAAGAAACCGCTCTTGAAGACAGGGTCTGAATATGTATAGTCTGCCAGTCTCCGGTAGGAAGAAGATATTTACGTAGGTCATCTGAAATTTGATTGGAACTATTCTGAAAATTTTCACTTTGGCTGATAGTCAGCTGTGAATTTTTATGAATATACGTTCCAAATAGATTATTATACCCATAAATGATTTTCGTTGAATTTGAGGTGTTTACTCCTACAGATACACCATCCTCAGCATTGTACAAAACAATATTTACTGCCATAGCCAGATTCGAGCCATATTTCATCCCCGGATTTCTAATCACTTCGACTTTCTTTATTCGTTTTGGATCCAATATGGCTATATCATTTGCTTCTGAAGGCATTTCATTGATCAGCACAATAACACCACCTTGTGGGTCAAGCGTCGAGATAGTTCTTGATATGGGATTAATATCCAATAAAGGAATAGGAAGTTTTTTAAGTAATTCCAATCCTCCCGTAGATTGTTCTACTTGTAATTTTGAAGGATAGATTGATTGTTTATCCGTTGTAAAAACATTGCGGTTCGCAACAACTGCAACTTCATCAATCTGAATGCTCGTTTGTGGCATTATCAATCTTCCCAGATCCAGATTCTCATTTTCCTTCATTTTGATTTCTGCATTATAATCTTGATAACCAAGTCGGGTGCATTTTAATATATATGTGCCGGAATTGAGTGTACGTATTGTAAATTTCCCATTAGCAGATGTTTCTGTTACTGCGATAACACAATTGTCTTTCGGTGAACGTATCATCACATTTACCATTTCTAATGGTCGATTTGATTCATTACAAATCATTCCTAATAAATCACCGGCAAATGCTTTATAAGTACAAATAATAAACAAAATTACAAGGGCAATATTTTTCTTCATAATATTATTGATTTAAGCGTTGTTTTATAGCATC
>NZ_JRNC01000131.1 GCF_000758925.1 Prevotella sp. S7-1-8 | reverse complement strand
CTGCGCCCATAAGGGCATACTGTAAATGTAGGTTTGGCAACCTACCCAGCAAGGGTTTTCTAAGCTGGTCATCAGCCAACTTATCCACTTAGCTGAAAAGCGGTGGGGAGTGTAGCATGTTGGAAACGGCATAAGTCGGCTAACTATCATGCCGCTACTGAATGTCAAGATGAAACGATGAATACGAGGATGAAGACTATACTGTTTGAACGACAGTCCAAGACGTTAGTTGGTAAACACAGACCTAAGATAGTTATAAAGGTCTGTCTGCAATACTTCCACTTTCCGACTTCGAGTGCGAGAGCAGAAAACCGATTGCAGGTCAGCCGCAATAAGCGGAAAAGGACGAAAATCGCATCCGACAATTCATCAAGCCAATAGTTACAGTATTGCTTAAATGGGGATTACCTAAACCGAAGTGCCAACAAATGGCTATAGGAAGTGGGTTCTTTGAAAATTCGGCAAGGTAACAGAGTCTCCGTAGTAGTCCGAGCAAGGGAAAGCCTTGTACATGGCGAAGGGAGACAGTGTGTTATTTTTAATATGTTAAATGAATGATGTGTGAGACATTATGAGAAATTCAGAAAATGTATTAAACAGTCTGGCTGGGCATAGCCAAGACCTAAGCTACAAGTTTGAAAGACTTTACAGACTGTTGTTCAATGAGAATCTGTTTGCAGAAGCCTATCAGCGGTTGTCTCGAAATCCAGGCAACTGCACAAAAGGAACTGACGGACAGACAATAGACGGAACAAGCATAAAGCGCATCCGTGACCTCATAGAACAACTAAAGGATGAAAGCTATCGTCCTTGTCCTGCAAGAAGAATATACATACCCAAAAAGAATGGAAAACTTCGTCCGTTGGGTATCCCTTCTTTCAAGGACAAGCTCGTTCAAGAAGTAGTAAGAATGATACTCGAAGCAATTTACGAGGGACACTTTGAGGATTGCTCGCATGGTTTTAGACCACACAGAGGGTGTCATACTGCTATGGCTTCCTTGCAAAAGGGAGGTTCGGGAACAAGATGGTTCATAGAGGGTGACATCAAAGGATTCTTTGACAACATCAACCATGATGTTCTTATAGGTATTCTTGGTGAACGAATCAATGATGAGAGATTCTTGCGTCTGATACGAAAATTCTTGAAAGCGGGTTACTTGGAGCAATGGGAGTACAAGAATTCCTACATCGGAACTCCACAAGGCGGTATTATAAGTCCAATTTTGGCGAATGTCTATTTGGATAAACTCGATAAATTCATGTTGAGATACATCGAGACATTCAACAAAGGTAAAGCACGACAGAGAAATCCTGAATATAAAAGGGTTGCAAGTCGTAAAGACAAACGAGTAAAGAAACTGAAGAATGAACAGGACGAGCAGAAGAAAAACATATTACGGTTAGAGATAGCGTCTCTACATCGTGAAATGCAACAACTCCCTGCAACTCTTGACATGGACGAAGATTTCAAAAGAATGAAATACGTGCGGTATGCAGATGATTTTTTGATTTGTGTTATAGGAAGTAAGGCTGATTGCCTAAAGGCAAAGGAAGATATTAAAATATTCTTGCAGGAACAGCTAAAGCTCCAACTTTCAGACGAAAAGACACTTATCACAAATGCACATGACACCGCAAAATTTCTCGGTTTTGAAGTAACCGTCCGCAGTACAAACAAGACGAAAAAGGATTATAGAGGAATACCTATTCGCTCTCTTGACCACAAGGTTGTCTTATTATTGCCATTTGAGGCGATGAGAAAGAAACTCTTAGATTACAATGCTATGCGTAGTATTGTAAGAAATGGCAAGGAAGTATGGGAATCAACCTCTCGACCTTATCTTCGTAGTAACGACGACCTTGAAATTCTGAATAGATATAATTCGGAAATCAGAGGTATCTACAACTACTATTGTATTGCAAACAATGTCAACATACTCAACAGTTTCTATGGTGTCATGAAAGAAAGTATGTACAAGACATTCTCATCAAAGTATGAATCTACTGTAAGAAAGATTGTCAACAAATACTGTAAGGACAAGATTTTCACGGTAAGATACCAAAACAAGAAAGGTGAATGGCTCGAACGTACCCTATATCATGGCGGATTTAGGCAAGACAAAGAAGCACGCATAGACAATGCGCATATTATGCCCAGCTATTATGGAACGGAGAGCACAAGCCTTATGGCTCGCTTGAAAGCCCATAAATGTGAATATTGTGGAGCTGAGGATAATCTGAAAATGATACATGTCCGCAAGCTCAAGGATTTGAAAGGCAAAGAAGCATGGGAGAAACTCATGATTGCCCGACAAAGAAAAACAATCGCAGTTTGCGAGAAATGTTTTAACAAAATTCATGGAAATAAATAGACTGACAATAACCACGGAGAGCCGTATACTTGGAAACAAGTACGTACGGTTCGGCGGCGAGTACATTGAAACCTGCTTCCATAAAGGGAAGCAAGGCGCATTGTGCTTAGCCATTGG
>NZ_JRNC01000130.1 GCF_000758925.1 Prevotella sp. S7-1-8 | reverse complement strand
AACGTTATACGGACAAGAGGATCATGTCGATACAAAAGAAACTGAACGAAAGACCGAGAGAAAAATTAAAATTTTCTACACCTAAGCGCGAGTTCTTCAAACACGTTTTATAATTTTGCACTTGCTGGTTGACTCTACGAATAGGTCAATAAATTATTTTTTTTCTTTAAAAATTTGCAAAGAACGAAAAGATATATTATTTTTGCAGAAAGTGAAACACTATAGAGATTGAAACATTTTTTTCACATAGCTACTTACCCTATTGTACCAAATATTCTTTGATGCAAGGGATGCTTCAAAGAAAGAACAATTTTCTTCTTTCTTTTAACGCAAATTATTTGGTAGTTCCAAATAATTTTGTACTCTCTCTCTCTCTCTCTCTCTCATATATATATATATATATATATTAGGTATATCTTCTCTTATACCTCTTTCTGCGCATTATGTTTTAGTGCGCAGCGAAGCTTTGTGTCTCTTTTTGGAAGGTAATTCTTTGCCATCCTTTATGGTTGTATATTCAGAAATTAAAAGTCAAAATTAAAATTTATTGTATCGTTATGAGTAAAACAGAATCCACTGCCGCACGTAGAAAGTCGGCTTACATTTGTCCTAATATAGTTTGCATTGCAGTAGAGTATTCGCTTTGTGCCGCAAGCCCAATTGGTGGTGACGCCGGGACAGCTCAGCCCGATCCCGAAGGTCCTCTTGAGGAAGAGGAAGAACCTTAAAGTGGTATGAGCCTCACTCTTAAATACTTTATTCGTAATAACCATTTTTAACTTACGATCTGCTTGATTAAGAAAAAGCGCAAGGGGAAGAAGTTCATAGACAAGACCAGGTCGATCCAGATACGTTGCTTGAAGGCTGATTTCCAGACGTTTCTTGTTTTTCTCGGCAGACATACAAGTGACCTTCTCTCATGTTTCAGTCGGCATGACTTCAAATGTCTCAATGCGGCATTCAAGATGTACGAACAGCAGAAAATGATGTTCGAGCAGAATGTCCGCAAATGTGCCGACCTCATCATCAGTATCTACCAACCTCACCTCCGTCCCATCATCAGGGGCAAGGCAAAGGCCAAGGTCGAGTTTGGGGCAGAGGTTGGCGCCAGCATCGTCAACGGCTACACTTATGTGGATCATCTCAGCTGGGACGCATACAACGAGTCGTCCGACCTCGTCACCCAGATGGAACTCTACAAAAAGCGTTTCGGCATGCTCCCGCGGGAGGTTCAGGCCGACAAGCTCTACCTTGGAAAGGAGGACAGAAAGTATATCAAGGCATGCCACGTCGACTGTTACAACCATCCGCTTGGCCGGCCACCGAAAGAAGAAAACGATGAGCATGCGGAGGACAAGAGAAGGGCTGTCGGTGAGAGGAACTGGATAGAATCCACGTTTGGGACCTCCAAGAGAGTTTGCCGGGCAAACGACATCCGGGCGAAACTGAACGATACGGCTGACACATGGATAGTAGCTTGCTTCTTCGCTAAAAACATAATGAAGTTCCTAAGGGGGGCTTCTTTGTTTCTTTTTTGAAAAAACAGGGTCGAGAGACTTCAAAAAGAGTATTATCGTCAAATTCGATGGACTTGCAGGAGTTTTTGCCATACCACGAGCTTGCATGGTTATTATTGGTTAGCAGACCTTAAGTATGCACTAAATTAATTCCGCCAACAGGTTTTTCAAGGAAAAGAATATGATATTTGATTGCCTAAGGGGATTTTAGAAAAGGGAATTGGCAGAAATTCCCATTGTAACGAAATTAGAGTTTGTATAAATTGTAATTGCAAACTAACAATTATTACAAATACTTTTGTCATGAGCGAATAAAAGATTATCTTTGCAATATAAGAATTTATTCAGCAATATTATCAAGCAACTATGAAATAGGGCGTAAGATCCTATATTACAAAAAACAAAAATATTATGAAGAAGAAATTTATTTGCACGGTTTGTGGTTACATTTACGAAGGAGAAAATGCACCAAAAGAATGTCCAATATGCCATGCCAAGGCGGAGCGATTTGCGGATTTCTGCTCAAAGGCGTTGAAAGGCACCAAGACAGAGGCTAACCTCATGGCTGCTTTTGCGGGTGAGAGCCAAGCTCACACCAAATATCAGTACTATGCTTCCAAGGCAAAGAAAGATGGTTACGAGCAGATAGCTGATCTTTTCATGGAGACAGCTATTAATGAAAAAGAGCATGCTAAATTGTGGTTCAAGTTTCTGCATGATGGCGACATTCCTACTACCACAGACAATCTTGCCGACGCTGCTGCCGGAGAGAACTTTGAGTGGACAGATATGTACGTTCGCATGGCAGAAGAAGCCAAGGCCGAAGGATTTACTGGCATTGCCGCTAAGTTCCGTGGCGTAGGTGAAATTGAGAAGAAACACGAGGAGCGTTACCGTAAACTATTGAAAAATATCGAAAATAAAATAGTGTTCTCGCGTGATGGAGACAGTATATGGCAGTGCCGTAATTGTGGGCACATCATAGTGGGCAAGAACGCACCGGAGCTTTGCCCAGTTTGCAATCATCCACAGAGCTTCTTCCAGTTGGCCGCGCGCAACTATTGATAAATGATGTCATTGCTCTATATGGAGTGCTGATTAATAGGCATAAGGCGAGAATTTCTAAAAACTCTCGCCTTTTTTCATATGTAGCAGGAATAATAAAAAAATATA
>NZ_JRNC01000129.1 GCF_000758925.1 Prevotella sp. S7-1-8 | reverse complement strand
TGTTCATCGGGCAGCGTGCTGTGTATTCCTCTGCCCATCACCATTCCACAATCTTCAAGGATTTTGCGCTCGGCTTCTTCTCGGTCTGTGGCTACAACCTCAAACACACCTTCAAAAACGTATTGGGTGCATACTCTGTAAACTTTCCTTTCCATATTTTCAAAACTCAGCGATTAGTAATCTGTGTTCCATTGGTTCACCATTCGATAGCCAACGGTGGGTTAGCCAAAAATGATGTGCACCGTAACCATAGACAAAAAACTTGTCAAGTTCCGTTTCTTGGGAGATTTGGAGGAGTGCGGTCTGCAACTCCTCCTTGTTCTCGGCTATGCTTATGGCATTGATAACTCTCACGATGATGATGGGTATTTCATCTGCCCACGAGTTGTTGAGAGCTTTGCTCGAAAAATTATGAATAATGCCTTCTACTTGTACTTTCATATTGTTGTCGTTTATAGGTTGATGTTTTTATTTACTCTCTGCAAATAAGGGTGCAGTCCTCTACTTCGGTTGGTAGTCCAAAGGCTGGAACGTGGGTAAAATAAGGTTGCATATTCCCCTCTATGTCTGTGTGGGGCGATATAACCTCCGCTTTGGTGTCCTTACTCCATTGGTCTGCGAGTGCGATTTCTTCGTCTGTCAGTCCTGTACTATCTCCATTGATAAGGTAGCCTAAACTCCACGTTGGAATTTTCTCTATTGTCTTGTATGTCGCCATAATCGTTGTTATTATAGGATTGTTATGCGGTTGCTCTCTGTGCTATCATTCTCATATTCTTCTGCATCAAGGCGAGTATCTGCTCGTGGTACTCGGTGTTCTTGTTGCACACTCCACGACTTTG
>NZ_JRNC01000128.1 GCF_000758925.1 Prevotella sp. S7-1-8 | reverse complement strand
AGGTCGGTGGGGCAAACATACTTGGCATTGTGAATATCCTTGCCTAATTGATTGAGCATATCCACCATATCACACCATAGACTTCCGTCCTCTATATGGTAGCCGTTTCGCAAACAGATGCGGATAGATGCCCAATAGCTATCAATGCTTCTTCGACCATTGTGCATGAAGAATTTGAGTAGCGGGATTTGCCCCGACTTCAACAAGGTTTCCACACGGCTATCGGAAAGCAGTGCCGGTATAAGTTCGGTAGGCACTATATTGTGGAAGTTTCCCTCAAAACCATTTCTGCGGAGTGTGTCCGTAACCTTGAACTTGGGATATATCGGTGAGTACGATATATGGCGGTAGGCTTCGTTGTCGTTGCGTACTGCCATTGGCGAACAGAAAGAAAAGGTGTCAATGTATCTGCCTAATGTTCGTTGAACGGCAATAATCGTTTTTCTTCCTTGTGCGTTCCACCAATACTGACCGATTTCAAAGGTATATGAAGATGCCTTGCAACCTTTCTCCATTTCCACAGAAAGGAGGAACATTCTTAGTATTTGGTATTCTCCGCAAGTGGTAAGTATTGTAAAGTACTGCTTCTGCCTAATCTTGCGTTCAAAGGTTTCCTTGACCTGCAACCTTGCCCCGCAATGGGGGCAGATGCAAGTGTCCGTAGGCTTTTCTATTGTCCAACTATGCCCACAATCCATACACGTTGTGCGACCTTTGGGCAGTCGGTAGGCGAAATGGTCTATACATTCACGGAATGCCCATTTGCTCTGTGTCTTGGTTATCGGGCGAAGGTGCTTACTCTCGGCAAGGACTGCCTTCTCATATTTGTTTCTTGGTTTCATAGGCTTAAAAATCAAATAGTGACGGTTGTGTTTGGGGTGCTGCGCTTTCGGTTTTCTTCACTCGTGCGTTACGGCTCTGTATCTTGGCAAGTTCCTCACGTTGGTACTGCTTGATGGCTTCTTGCCTTGCTTCGGCTTTCTCCTCCTCTGTGAGTTCCACAATATGATTTACTGCCACTCTGCAAGTGATTTCC
>NZ_JRNC01000127.1 GCF_000758925.1 Prevotella sp. S7-1-8 | reverse complement strand
AATGTCCGTATTGATTGACCAAATACTTCTTCAATACGTCCATAAAGTCAAACCGATAACCCATAAGGGGTACGGCTGTACGGAAGTAGGTGTTAGTGTTCACCGCTTCGGCAAGCCAATTCTTTTCCTCACGGCTCATTCGCTCACCACGATTGAGTTTCACACGGAGAAGATAAACCTTGCTATTACAAAGGCTCTCCAACGGTTCAACTTCCCACTGCACAAACTTAGTTGCCAACACTTGCTCACTTTCATCAACCACCGAACTTATGCGGTAATGAGAGGAGGAGCTATATCCTTTTTCTTTCATCGAAGATGTGATATTTACTTTCTGCTGTTCCATAATGACATTTTTTTTATGCGTCCAAAGATCGGAGTATGCTGATTCCTTTTTGTAGCAAGAACAAGGTAGGGGGCGCAGCCGGCACAAGGTTTTGCAGGAAAATACTACCCGGAATGAAATGTAGGTGTGGAGATTTTCCGTACAAACCAAAGGCACAGACCTTGTGCAAGCCGTAGCCCCTTACTACCTTTGCGAATAAAAAGAAATCAGCACCGACTTATGGCACATCAAAGTGGAATAGATGGACTTAAGAAGCGAAAGTGCAACGCCTGTATGGAAAACGAAAAAGGTGGCTACCTCACGTTGAGATAACCACCCATAAAGAAGAATGAATCGAAGAATATCTTTCCTTGTGCCTTAGAGTACACAGAGCAGGATTGCCAAGATGACGGCAAGCCAGAACAGCCAACGCAGGATTGTAAAGGTTACTTGAAGAATAACTTTGACAATGAAGCGTAGTATCAGGAAACCGAGAATAATCGAAACGGCGGTTACGACTTGCGGCGTAACTATCTTCGAGAT
>NZ_JRNC01000126.1 GCF_000758925.1 Prevotella sp. S7-1-8 | reverse complement strand
GCTCCTTCAGTCCGCGCCCAACAGTGTCGGCACCGGGTAACAGCGTATCAGGTCTCTGCTTGAACTGCCCTATAAGTGCATTGATGTCCTCAAGGCATTCTCCACCACAAAGGTAGCTGAAGAAGAGAGAGCCGAAAATACTTCCACGGCTGAATGCCTTGCCGCTACTTCCACGTTTGCCCAATACAGATTCGGTAAGTTTTTTCAAAGCCCAACTTTGAGAAAACGTCCATAATGTGATAAATTCCACCGAAAGAAGTGATATTCTCGTTTTTAATTGCTACCTTTGTCATGTCAGATATTTGCTTACTTGTTATGTTTGCAGCACCAAGATAGGTGAAATTTCTGACATATCCAAGTGTTTTGAGAACTTTGTTTCTCAGGCACTTGGAGTTCTTACAAGAATTTATGCTGCGGAATTAAGGTAATAAATAATATAGTGTTTATGAAAAAGAAAATTCTCACGTTGCTCATGTCTGGCTGCTATAGTATTCTTGCTGCACAAACTACGGGAACGGTCGTAGATGAAAACAAGCAACCATTACCAGCTGCAACTGTTTCGTTATTTCGTGAAAGCGAAAATAAGATGATTAGTGGAGTGGTAACTGATATGAATGGCGGCTTTGAACTGAATACGCATGAAGGAGAGAACTATAGAATAAGGATATCTTTTGTTGGGTATTCTACGCAGGAAATTAAATGCCAAAACATTTCTAAGCACCTTTCGGTGGGTACAATCGTGTTGGAGCCAGAAAGTAAGCAGCTTAATGACGTTACAGTGACCGCCAACAACGTAATACAAAAAGCTGACCGCCAAATAATTATCCCTAATCTGCTTCAGCAAAAAACATCAAGCAATGGTTTAAGTTTGTTGCAGCATCTTCAGCTTTCACGAATCTCTGTAAATACGCTTGACAGCAAGGTGACTACCACTATGGGGGATGCCGTAGAGTTACGTATTAATGGTGTAAAGGCTGAGATACAGGAGGTGAAGGCTCTCTTGCCGACAGACGTATTGAGAATAGAATATCATGATAATCCTGGTCTAAGATACGGAAATGTAGCTGCCGTAATTGACATTATCTTAAAAGAAAAGAAGAATGGTGGAAGCATCTCCGGAGAGTTTATGAACACTATCAATCCCTTAGGTATAGGAGATTATCAGTTATCGGGTAATTATCATGTAGGTAAGTCAAACTTCAAGGCATCTGTAAACTGGAATCGACGTGATGTAAACTGGTTACGTGAAAACATGGAGGCTTTCCATGCAACGACCCCCAGTATCAGTAACTATGAGATAGGGCAAAAGACAAAGGCACGATATGACAACATCAATCTATCCATAGGATACGATTACATAAATAGCGGAAACATATTGAGTGTTACTTTTCGTGATTTATATAACAATACGCCTCATGCGGTATCTGATAGAAATTCCAAACTTATTCAGGATAGCAACACATTCGATATCAAGGACCGCACCAAGTCAAGGAGCAACAATCCATCGTTAGATATTTATTATCAGCATGAGTTTACCAAGGATCGGCATCTGTTCTTTGACCTGACAGGAACATATATCAATACTAAAAACGACCGTTTATATCACCAATCTCTGGGGAATGCTGTGCAGGAAATAACTTCCCATGTCAATGGCAATAAATATTCGACCATAGCTGAAGTTATTTACGAGCAGAAAATCAAGGATTCGCGGTTGTCATTCGGTCTGCGACATCAGCAGATGTACACAAAAAACGCATATGATGGAAACACATCCTCAAGCGTAAAGATGAATACTGCTGAGAGTTATGCTTTTGGAGAATGGGCTTCAACGTTAGGGAAGTTGGATTATATGGTAGGTGTTGGTGTAATGAGAACTTATGCCAGCCAAGAAAATGCAAAACAGGTAAAATATATATTTCGCCCGACTATTCAGCTGGGGTACCATTTCAACAATTATCTGTCAATACGCTACAAAGCCTACATGGGAGGGTACGCACCCTCACTTGCCGAATTAAGCGATGTTGAACAGCACATAGACATTTACCAAATACGCCGTGGAAATCCAAATCTACAGGCGGTCAGATTTTTCTCTAATGAACTGTCAATTAGCGTAGGAACAAAGTATATTAGTGCAGAATGGTTTACCCGTTACAGCTATGACGACAAGCCATATATGGAAGAAACGACCTATTCGAATGGCATCTATATTAGGAGTTATGCCAATCAAAGAGGCTTCCATCGTCTGAACTCTCAAATAAACCTAAAAGTACAACCTTGGAAGGATTATATATCCATTCAATTAACCCCATTTGTCAATCGCTATATCAGCAATGGCAATATTTATACGCATACACATACCAACTGGGGCTTGCGTGCCAACTTAATGGGAATGTACAAGAATTGGTATGTAGGTGCCAATCTTGAGACAAGTTTTCATAGACTGTGGGGGGAGACACTTAACAAAGATGAGAAATCACATAGTATAGTCTTTGGGTACAATAGAGAAAAATGGGGTGTAGAACTCCAGTTGCAGAACATCTTCAGTTCACGTTATGAAATGTCAGTAGAAAATCTTTCCCACCTTGCTCCTTACAATCAAATGGTATGGTCGAGAAATCTATGTAAAGTTTTCGGCATAGACTTTCATTTCAACCTGAACTTTGGAAAGCATGGCTCTGAGGTGAACAAACGTATTTATAACTCTGATACTGATGCAGGCATTGTGCCAACAACGAAGTAGCAGATAAATATAAATTCACGTACAGATAAAGAGGATGTCGAAAATCTTTAAAAGAGTAGACGTTATTAAATACTTTTAGCCTTATGGCAGAAATTAATTT
>NZ_JRNC01000125.1 GCF_000758925.1 Prevotella sp. S7-1-8 | reverse complement strand
CAATAATTTCTTTACTATGTCTTACAACAAAAAAGCTGTTTTAGCAGCCAACACAGCAGCCATAGGTCTTCTCCTTCGTTTGGAGAAAGAACAACGCACCGCCACCGAAGAAGAACAAAAAGTACTGCGCTCCTATCAAGGTTTTGGCGGATTGAAGTGCATCTTAAACCGAACCGACCAACCCGAAGACATCCGCTATTGGGCAAAGTCCGAACAAGACCTCTTTGCCCCCACTTGTGCACTCAAACAGCTCATCTATCGAGAAGCTCACAGTGCCGATATGGCTAAACGCTATTGGGAAAGCATCAAGGCAAGCGTCCTCACCTCCTTTTATACCGACACACGCATCGTCAATGCCATTGCCGACTCCTTAGAGAAACCAGGTGTAACCTTTCGCACTTGCCTAGACCCTTCCTTAGGAATGGGTGCATTTGCCGAAACCCTCGCTCCACACGTAGGTCGGGTAGACGCCTTTGAAAAAGATTTACTCACCGCCCGCATAGCCCAAAGTCTACATCCCCTAGGGCAAAGCACCATCTTTGTACAGCAAGCCCCCTTTGAAAGTATAGAAGAACGCACAGCAGCCGACAAGTATGACCTTATCGCCAGCAATATCCCCTTTGGTGACTTTATGGTCTACGATAGAGCCTACAACAAAGGACAAGACGTCATCAAGAAAGAATCCACACGCGCCATTCACAATTACTTTTTCATCAAAGGACTCGACAGTATTCGCGAAGGAGGCGTACTTGCTTTCATCACCTCACAAGGCTTATTAGATGCTCCACGCAATGAAGCCTTCCGCCGTTATTTGATGGAGAATAGTAAACTCATCTCAGCGATTCGCCTGCCCGGAGGAATGTTCAGTGAAAACGCAGGAACAGAGGTAGGGAGTGACCTCATTGTCCTGCAAAAACAAAGTGGAAAAGGCATTGCAACATCTGATGAAGAAAAGTTTGTGCAGACCGTTGCGGTTCCCAAAGGCGATGGTTTCTCAATGGCATTCACACACAGTGCTCTCTTTGAAGGCAGTTGGGAAGACATCCAATCGCACACCATCGCCACTACTCGAGTAAAGGGAACAGACCCTTATGGCAAACCCACATGGGAGTATCAATTTGAGGGCGGAATTCAAGAAATGGCTGACTGTTTGCGTGAGCAACTCTCACACGATATAGAAAAACGATTTGACCGCAAACTCTATCACACAGGCGTTGCGATGAGTGAAGAAGAACGCCAAGCCGAAGCCGAAAAGAAACTGCGAAAACTTGGTGTGACCGCGGGATTGTCAGGGCAGAAAGAACAGAAGGAACAATCAACTCCACAAGAAGAAAAGGAAGTAAACGATGCCTACAACCTGATGCCCAAGGCCATTCAAAAGCAGCTCCCCAAACTCTATTCAACACAAAAGGAATTGATTGGAGATAAAACCGCTTATGCACGCTATTTCTTTCCGATGGGAGCCTACACCGCCTACATATTAGAATACGACCCCAAGACCCGAATAGGTTTTGGAGCCGTAACGATGGGTTATGGTTGGAAACTTGGAAATATGTCGCTCGATGAAATGCAAGAAGTGAAGGTACACGGCTTAGGAATAGAGCGAGACCTCTATTTCACGTCCTGCAAACTCCACGAAATAGAAGAACTAGAAGACTTGGTGCAAGGACAATTCACCAAGGAAAAAGTACAGATAGAAGAAGCTATTGCGGAGGAAATAAAAGAAGAGATTAAGGAAGATACAAAGGAGCAGGAAGAAGCAAAATCTCAAGAAGAACAAATGACTCTGCAAACAGATATTGCAGCAATGATTTCCGAAGAACCCGCTCCCGAAGGGGTGCCTACATTGACCCTATTCCATCAATATGAAGAGAAAGCAGAGAAACGCCCTGACGTGGAAGCCCCACGCGAGATGAATGGGCAAACTGTTTATTTCGATGACGACCACCATCCCATTGTAGAAAGCAACAATAATCAGGAGTATCTGCTCTTTGCTCCCGAGGAATACACACTGTGGACACAAGAAGTAGAGCGCGTCAGTGCAGAACTAAAAGCCAATACCCCCAAGAAGACAACCGCTAAGACGCAAACAAAGTCAAAGACAAAACCACAGACAACCGCTAAGTCCGGGAAAGCTGCGCAAAGCACGACTTCCGAGCCTTCGCTTTTTGACTTTGTCCATGAAGACACCACGCTAAAACCACAGCCCATAGCAGAGGTGAAGCAAATCTTTGATGCCAACCCCCGACCATTTCTTTCTGCCCCCGACAGTCATCTGCGTGATGGCTCAATTGTGGTGCAGAAAGGACAAGTGGGCTATCTCTCCGACCTCAAGCGACACCCCACCTTTCATCCGATGGACTTGCCCCTTACACAAATCACACGCCTGAAAGCCTATGTGGAAATCCGTGAGTGCTACCACCGTCTCTATGATTATGAAGCCACCAACCACGCAGAAGATAAAGAAGAGCGTGAGAAACTCAATCGCTTGTACGATAACTTCGTAGCACGCTGGGGAGCACTCAACAAAAAAGCCAATACCGACCTCATCAAGATGGATGCCACGGGAGTAGAAATGCTATTTCTGGAGCGTTCCGAACAAGGAAAGTACACCAAAGCCGACATCTTCGACCATCCCACAGCCTTTTCAACCTCAGAACTCACCATTGCTTCCGACCCTTTGGAAGCACTTGGCGCATCGCTTAACAAATATGGCAGTGTAGAACTCGGTTATATGTCTTCGCTTCTTCCCGAGATGGAAGAAAGCGATATCGTCTCCGCTCTAGAGGGACGGATCTACTATAACCCAGAAATCGAAGGTTACGAAGTCGCAGACAAATTCATTTCAGGCAATGTCGTAGAAAAAGCAGAGCGCATCAGTTCTTGGCTCTTAGACCATCCCGACCATGAAGAAGCCCAACAGAGTTTGGCAGCCCTCATAGCCGCCAAACCCACTCCCATTCCCTTTGCAGAATTGGACTTCAACCTTGGTGAACGCTGGATACCCGCAGGTATTTATGGACAATTTGCCACAGAGTTTTTCGGTACAGACCTAAGAGTAGGCTATCATCCCAACATGGACGAGTATACCATCGGTTGCGACCACAAGAACGGCAATATCTTGCACAAGTATGCCGTGCAGGGAGAATTTCGCAAATACGATGGGTTGCATCTGCTCAAACACGCCTTGCACAACACCATTCCCGACATCAGCAAAAGCAAGGAAGTCATCGACCCCATCACCGGAGAAGAACGCACCATCAAAGTGCGTGATGGAGAGAAAATCCAACAAGCCAATAGCAAGATTGAGGAAATCAGACAAGGATTTGTGGATTGGTTAGGCAGACGTCCCGACAGTTTCAAAGAACAGTTGGCTAATCGCTACAATGAACTCTTTAATTGCTTTGTTCGTCCCAACTTTGACGGAGGACATCAGAGCTTCCCCAACTTAGACCTTAAACGATTAGGCATCCCTGACTTATACAAAAGTCAGAAAGACGCTGTGTGGATGCTCAAAACCAATGGCGGAGGTATCTGTGACCACGAAGTA
>NZ_JRNC01000124.1 GCF_000758925.1 Prevotella sp. S7-1-8 | reverse complement strand
GGGTATCATAAACTGCTGTAAAGATAGTAACTATTTGATAATCAGCAAAACTTCTGGTATTAAAAATTCACAAAATATCATTCTGCCTTACTCATAATCTGGAGGTCCCTGGTTCAAGCCCAGAGAGGTCCACAAATAGGTTTCAAAAAGACATCAAGCAACACGTCATTTTAGCCTTTAAAACAAGGATAATCGCTGTAAAATCATGGTCTTACAGCGATTTTTATTTTTATCCATATCCGTTTGACTGCTAAACTGTACCTTTTGATAGTCATTATTCGGTCATTTTCTGCTACAGAAATAGCTACACAAAAACAGAATCTCAAAAAAAATGTAGCAATGAATGGAAAATGACTATTAAATTGACAGCATGCAAAGTTTTCGTTTTCAAGAACTTATGCCGAACTTTGTAGCCAAAAAGCTACACTAAAATGATGCGTTTAGACAGAAGCAAAACAAGCGAAAGGAATGAATGCATTATCCGCTGCCGTATCACCTGCAACGGTGCGTCTGCTTCATTCTCAACAGGATTGCATACCTCTCCTGTTGATTGGCAATCAAAGATAGGACGTATAAAAGTGGCAGCTAACAGAGCGAATGCCGTCAATCATCAACTGAGCTCAATAGATAAACGACTTCACGCACTCTATGAACTCGCGTTAAGAGAAGAGAACTACATCACGGCAGAATATCTTAAGGAGCAGTTCCTGCATCAAGGCAAACCTACCCCAACACTCATAGAGCTTTACCAAGCTGTCTGCGAAAGTAAGGAGGTATTGCAGGGCAAGACTATAGGAAAGGCTACCGTCAGGGCTTTTAGGGACAGCAGGAAGAGCTTTATTCAATTTCTGAAAACAAGTGGGAATGAGGATTGTCTCTCCGCTATTTCTTTCTCCTTTGCCGATTGTTTGGCTATAAGCCTGTCCATATCCTCCGAAATCTTGTTGTCCGTCACCTGCGCATAAACTTGAGTGCTTGATAC
>NZ_JRNC01000123.1 GCF_000758925.1 Prevotella sp. S7-1-8 | reverse complement strand
ACGATGCTCAGTTTGGTATCCATGACACTGCGGCTGCAATTACGGTGAAAGACAAGGTTGTCGTCTTTTTCTTTCACCGTCTGCCGTTCCTCGCTTCTTTCCTGTTCTTTCCGACAATGGCTGATGATGGCTTCCGCTATGGGATGTAACGGCACTATGAACTCAACCTTGGTCTTCTGACGTTCCTTTCTTATATACATCTGTCCATCCGCTGTCGTTTGGATATGCTTGTATTCCAAATTCTCCATATCTGAAATAGCCAAGCCTGTGAAGCAGGAAAAGACAAACATCAGTCTTGCCAGCTCCGCTTCTCTGTCGTTCATCTTCATTGCCATAAGTTTCATCACATCGCTCTTTTGCAAAAAGCGTATCTTCTTTTCCTCTTTCTCATACTTGGCATTCTCAAACGGATTACAGCGGATAATTCTCTTGCTGACCGCACGGAACATTAGTCGGCTCAGCCAGCAGAGGTTGCTGTTGACGGTAGATGCTTTCAGTCCACGCTTTTTGAGAAAGAAGCGGTATTCCTCGAACAAGTCCTCTGTAATTGTTCCGATGGATATATCCTGCACTCCTTTGTTTTCTACAAATTCACGGAGATTTCTGTCAGAATAGAACAGGTTCAGATAAGTATGGGGCACAGAATGAAACGTATAAAATGAGTTGAGGATAAAAACGGCTTATTACTTTATGTTTCAAAGAGTTATGCGTATCGATAGAAGATAAGCCTGTAAAACGAAACGTTTACATTGGTTTAATTTCGGTTTACATTTGAGGCTTGATGAGGCTTATTAAGTTGGCGAAAGACTCACATTGGTTTACAGAAGGCTTACATGGGATGACGAGGAGAACAACGAGGGCAGTAAATCTGCTCTTTTATTGTACCTTTATAAAAAATAAAGTATTATTTTATTCTATATAATTATTATTTGGTATATTTGCAACGTAAAATAATAGATTATGGCAAAGGTTATACACGTACATTTGATACACGGATTACAGAATACGAAGCGTAAAGACTGGTATTTCAGCAGTATTTCTGCCGTTTACACGATATTTACACCTGAACAGGTAGGTGCTACACGTAATTATTTGCTCCATGCCGGGCTTTCAGGCAATGGTACGATTATCACGAAACGGGCCGTAATAAAGCAATCTACGCTCATTTCGGGTGGTTCTGGGGCAACGTATAAAGACTAAGAAAGAAAAGGCTTAGAACGACATTAAAACGCCGTTTGAGAGGGTGGTAAAATCAGCGTGGTTTTATCACCCTTTTTTCGTGTCTCAGGGGGTAATTTTTATGGATGGGGTTACAAAGTGGGGTTACATTTTTAGAAAAGTGGGGTTACAAAAGAGGGTTTTGAGGGGGTACGATACAAGGGGGTGAAGATACTGTTTTTTCAAAGATAAGTGCGTTTTTAGTACCGATAGCCCCCCCTAAATGCCACCATGTTTTGAAGTTTCACCTTATTATATAACGAGAAATCAGGCACTTATTCGTTATAAGGAAACTAAAAAGAGGGGGAAGCCCCCGAAAGGGGGGGCATGGGGGGAGATGGGGGGCTGTGGGAGAACGTTGAAGTGACTGAATTATAACCTGTACAATAAAAGTGTTATATAGGTTTGTGCGAATAACTAAAATTGGACATTATTGGGTGATTATTACCAAGTGTCAATGCTTTTATCATCATTATGTTTATTCAAGTAAGATAAAAAGGATGACATTGTATTGTAGGAGTATGCATTGCAGTTAATAAATGCCTGTGAATAAGATTCTTTATGATCACCATTAAGATTTGACGGGAACACAGCTTTAGGAGATATTAAATTTGATTCTGTCCCTTTTTTGAATAAATCAAATGCACCCAAAATATAATGAGGTACTTTTGTTTCAAAAGTTAGAGAATCTTTATATACCTTTATCCTTATTTTTAATTCAGCATGTATAATAGTTGCATTATAAAGTCCTGTGACTTGCCCCACATTTGCCCATTTCCCTTCACCGTAGCAAATATTATTAATCGTGTCTATCTTTATTTCTGCACCTTTTTCTAAATTAAGAATCGATTTTAAGAAGCCATAACTTATCTTCGTCATTTCTTTAGTGGTCATATTGCAATTATTAGACACATTATACTTATAATAAATGTCTCCATCCAAATTAAGTGGAAAATGTTTTATAGCCTCTTTTGCCCATTTCTTATTGCTACTTTTTTTATTGCATTCCATTTTGCTTGTTTAGAAACAAAGTCCATACATTCAAATTTTTGTGCAATAGAATTAGTCGAAGTTAGAAACATAAAAGCTAATAGTAATAGATATTTTTTCATTGTATAAAATTTTAATTATTTATGATACAGAGGGAAGGCGAAGTTATACCAAGCGAACAAGGCCGATGATCGTACTGAGAGAGCGAATGTCGGACTTTGGAAGTTGGAACGGTTTGAAACGCGTGTTCTCGGAAACACAGAGAATGCAATCATCGTCTTTCTCGCACTCCTCTACACGCTTGACGAGGGCACCCTGACTGGTGTCGAGGACGTAGATGCCACCCCATTGGAAAAAGAGTATGTCGGAAATTTTACGGCAAGCGATGATGTCGCCATTCTCATAGAGGGGGTGCATGGAGTCGCCTGAAACCCGGATGAGAAAGTTTGCCCCCTTCGCCTCAAACTCCGGGATTGAGTAGTGTTCACAGTCTTCCATATATACGCCATCATTGTCGGCGGATGGGAAACCTGCCACGGCATCTATGGGAATAAGAGGGATGCCCCTCCGCTTATTGGAGGATTTGGGAGGTTCGGCAGACCTCTTATGGGCTTCTATTGGCTTGTCGAGGTCAGATTTAAGCATATTCCCTGTGCCTGTGAGGAGCCATTCGGAAGAGAGGTCTGTGTACGCGGATAGGATATTTTCTATTTTATCAGAACCTATTGCTCCCCTGTTTTTTCAAAGATTTTCCGAACGAGGCATTAGACATACCTATACTTCGCTCAAAGGCAGCTATTGTAATGCCCTTGCAATCGATATATTCCTTTATTCTTTCTAAAATCATAGCCTGGCTTCTATTAAATTTTACAGAAAAAATAGGAAATAATCTCATGTTCATTTGGCTTATATTAGAAAATATCCTATCTTTGCAACGTGTTCCAATGGAACGTGCAGCCAAAAATACGAAAAATGGCCGAGATTAGCAAATATTAAGTCTTAAAAATAAGTGAGATTATGGCACGTAAGATTCAAACGTAGAGTCAACCAGCAAGTGCAAAATTACAAAACGTGTTTGAAGAACTCGCACTTAGGTATAGAAAAGTTT
>NZ_JRNC01000122.1 GCF_000758925.1 Prevotella sp. S7-1-8 | reverse complement strand
GTCGTCCGCCGTGTTTTCTTTGTCGTCTCCTCTTTCGTCCGCTTCGGACTCGGAAGAGGATGCTGTTTCTTTTTCCTGCTGTTCCGCCTCCTCAGCTTTGCGAATGGCGGCAAGAAGTCGTTGATGGTCGTGTTCTTGCTTGAGCGTGCTCTCTTTGAGGTGTTCCATCAACTCCGTGCCTCGTATGGCTTGAAGGGTCTCATGGATGGTTTCCTCATTTTCTGTCTGAAGCGCATCGTCATTCTTGTGCCAGCCACTGACACGGGCGATGTCCCGTGAGAGGATTGAAGTCGGTGAAACTTCGGGCATGGCTTCATCGGCAATCAGCAGGTCTTCTTTTAAAATGGAATCCTCTTCAGGTTCGTCCATTGTGTAGGCGACCTGCATTTCATTGTCCTTCTCCCGTTCGTCGGTATGCTCCGATGGCGATTGAGGTGGGATTGGCGACTCCGTTTCATCTTCTTTGCGTACATTTTGCGCTGCAAAGGTATCGGGATTATCGGCTGAATTTTCAGACGGGGAAACGGCGGGAACTTCGGGGACAGACGGGGAAACGAAGGGTTTACTTCTGCCCACCAGAACATGGCGAGCTTGTGCTATCTGCTCATTTGTTACGGTAGGTCGCTTTTTGGCTTTTTCTGCCGGTTGTGGTGCTGTGTGTCGGAATATTCTCCAAAGGTATGCGATGCCCAAAAGCATCCATACAATTCCAAGCAGCAACAAGATATTCATAAGTAATTCCATCATCATAAGTTTATGGTTTTATTGCGCCTACGCTGTGAGGCGGTGTGGTTCAACATATCCTGATAGGTCTTCAGGTGGTCAAGAAGAATGTTTTCTATATATCCTGTAATGGAAGCCTCCGAGCGAAGGTCGCTCAATACATCACGCAGAATTTGCAGGATTTCGGTGTGAATGCTGAAACCTGACTTGTTGCGCCCGTTACGGACGCTTGTCAGAAAACGTTGCTCGTATTCCTCAAAGTCTAATGCCATAGCTGCATTCATACCTTTACCTACTTTCTTGCGCTTGGGAGAGTGAACAACCTGTTCGGTAGAAATATCGTTGGTCTTTTCCTCCTTTTCTACATCTTCTGAGACGGGGTCCTCTGATAGGATCTCTTCGTCCAAGTCGATGGGCTCATCAAAATCAGGAGTGTTTTCTGCCGTGCGTTTCTTGACACCAATATCCGCCATCTCCTTCATTTTTTCCTGAAGCAGCTGTTCTCGTTGTTCCTTTAATGAACTCATACACTATCCTCCGTTTACAGTTTGATTTTCCGCATGACTTCCGCCACCCATTCATCCACTCCCGTCTGCGGACGGATGGAAATTGCAGGAGGAAGGTAAGAGCATCGGAACACGCCTCTTGTTCCTCCCTGTGCCAGTTCTCGACTAATCCTAACAGAATGGTAGATACGTGAATCAAGGATGGTCAGTCCTTGTTCTTTTGCGTTTTCAGTGAACAAATCAATGACCGTGGTACTCGCACTGCGGTTGATCTTGTTCCAAAGCAGGAAGAAGTCCTGAATACGTGAACCTTCAAAGCCAATCCCCAACTCACAGATGGTTTTGGCATAGGCGAAACTCGATGCCAGCGACTGAGGGTCGGCTTCTATCGGAGAGATAATGTAGTCCATCGTAATGGACAAGTCCATCAAGGCACTTGTAACTGCATGACCGGGAAAGTCAAAAATAACGAGTTGCGGAGGGGAAGCTTTCTTTTTAATATATTTCTCAATATCACCGACGGCACTCTCCGGTTTACTTCGGATGATTGGGTATGACTTTTTGCCATAGCAAGCCAGACGCTCGTGAAGTTCCTTGCCCAGTTCGGGGGAGGACTCGATAAGGTCTCTGTCCCGTTCGCGTAGCTTGAAGAACGATTCCTGTGTGCCGTCGCAGTCCACGACGGCAAGAGGGATATTCTTTTCGTAGTATAAGATAGCTGCCAAGACTTCCGCAAGGCTGCTTTTGCCCACTCCGCCCTTCTGTGAGGCGAAGCCCAGATAGATGGGTGTTTCGTTTTTCTTTTTCATAATCTTGAATGGTCGTTAGTTGTGTTATAAATTATTTTTTTACTTGACTGATAAGTCTGATTACGTCCAAAGTTGAAACCTTATTCTTGACTCGACTCAAAAGTCGAATTTTGACTTAGGTTAAAATTGACTCAGCTCAAAGGATTAAAATTGACTATATCCTGAATTTCATTCGGATAAGAATCACAGAGGTTGAAACTATCTTCTTGCACTCTACATTCAAATGAATTTTAAGTTGACTTTTCACTGAATTCGGTTGCAAAATAACAAGGTTTTATCCTAAGTTTCAACTACCTGTGAAGTACAGGGAAATGCGAGGAAAAAGAGTGAATACCATTGATAATGAGA
>NZ_JRNC01000121.1 GCF_000758925.1 Prevotella sp. S7-1-8 | reverse complement strand
CAATCGTATCAACTCTTGATATTGGCAAGGTGTGTCTTTGTCCGACAAACTCCGTTTTTGCCGACAAAGACCCTTGCCCCACAGGGGAATTAAATTACTCCAAAGTCGTAATTACAAAAAGAAAAGATAATGAATGACAAGATTGAACGATGGGACAGATGGGACACCCGTCTTCCCAACCCGAAAGACCAGCAAAGGGCAATTGATTTGTTTCAACGTTCGGGTGCAGAAACAAAGTCAGATTTCGTGCGTGGTCGTATTCTTGGAGAGAGTTTCAAGGTGATTACGGTGGATAAATCCGCAGTGGAATATTACCGAAAGCTCTCAGAACTGACGGCGCAAATCCATAAGATTGGTGTCCTCTATAACCAGACCGTACGCGCCATCAACAGCTATCACAGCCTAAAAACTGCACAGATACTGCTTGAAAAGTTGGAGAAATTGTCTGCTCAAATCATTGTCTTGCAGAAACAGGCTAACAGTCTTACCATAGACTACCGTAAGAAATGATTGCCAAAATATCTGCTACGAAAAACCTTGGAGGGGCATTGGGTTACAACTTCAAGAAAGTAGAGAAAGAGGAAGCAAGCATTCTTCTTGTCCAAGGCTTGTATCAAAACAAAGAGGGAACTTATACGATGGCTGAAGTATTTGCTGATATGCAAGCAGTTATTCCAGAGAAATGCCGAACAAAAAAGATGGTGTTTCATTGCTCACTCAATCCGCATCCGGACGAGAAACTCTCCAATGAAACACTCACACAGATAGCCAAGGAGTATATGGAGACACTCGGCTATGGCAAGCAGCCTTATATCGTGTTCAAGCACAACGACATCGCCCGTGAGCATATCCATATCGTATCACTTCGAGTGGACAGTCGTGGTCAGAAGATTAATGATAAGTTTGAGAAAAGGAGGAGCAAGAAGATTACCGATGCCTTGGAAAAGAGGTTTGGTCTCATTCCAAGTTCAAAGGTCAGAGATAATGTGGAAACAGAAACGTCCAAGGTGGACATTGATAGAGGAAACATCAAGGAACTGGTCACAAGTGTTGTCCGCACGGTTCTGAAGCATTATCGCTTCTGTTCCTTGGGTGAATTGAATACCATTCTTTCCGCATACAATCTTGCAGTGGAAGAAGTGAAGACGGAGTTTCGGAGAAAGAATTACGATGGACTTGTCTATGTTCCGACTGATGATAAGGGCAACAAGGCAGGCACACCCATCCATGCCTCGGACATCGGCCGTGGTGTGGGCTATACTGCCGTACAGAACTGGATGCAGAAATCAAAACAAGCCATTAAGCCATTGATACCTGCTATCAGAAACAAGGTCTTGCAAGCAATGCGTACCTCTCCCCAGACGGAGGAAGAACTTCGGCAAAGATTGGAGGAACAGGGCTTGCGTGTGATAATCCGAAAGAATGATAATGGAAGAATTTACGGCATTACCTTCATTGACGATAAAGAGGGAATTGCGCTCAACGGCTCCCGATTGGGCAAGGGATATGCTGCTAATGTATTCAATGCGTATCTATCCAATCCAACACACAATCCATTCTTGGATGAAGCACTGTATGGCAGTCCTTCAGAACACTTGGAGCAGACATCTACAAATGAATCTTTGCATCCAAATACAGAAGACGGCGACAACCTTGTTGATGAACTCATCGAGGATATGGTGGATGGTTCGTTCACACCTACGGGCAACGATGATTGGAAGGAGGCGGCATGGCAGCGTAAGCTCCGAAAACTAAGTAAGGCAAATATTAAACGAAGAAAACGTTAAATAAATGAGCATTTCCAACTCCCCTCCTTTGGAGGGGTTGGGGGAGGCTACAAATACAGCATTATGGCACAGGAAGATGATTTAAGGGCATTAGGTAAAGTCATGGACTTTATGAGGGGCATATCAGTGATATTCCTCCTCGTTAACTGTTATTGGTTCTGTTACGAGGCGTTCCAGCAGTGGAACTTCACGCTCGGTATCATCAACAAGATATTGATGAACTTCCAGCGTACAACGGGATTATTCTCGTCTATCCTCTGGACAAAACTCTTTTGTGTGGTTTTCCTTGCTTTGTCCTGCCTTGGGACAAAAGGTGTGAAAGAGGAGAAAATCACATGGCCAAAGATTTGGACGGTGCTTTTCTTTGGCTTTGTATTCTTCTTTCTCAACTGGTGGCTGTTGGTATTGCCCATCGGCAAGATCGGGGTAGCTTCCCTCTATATATTTACGCTGTCCGTTGGCTATATCTGTCTGCTGATGGGTGGCGTATGGATGAGCCGACTACTCAAAAACAACCTGATGGACGATGTTTTCAATACAGAGAACGAGAGTTTTATGCAGGAAACTCGGTTGATGGAGAATGAGTATTCC
>NZ_JRNC01000120.1 GCF_000758925.1 Prevotella sp. S7-1-8 | reverse complement strand
AGAGTATTCATTCTCCATCAACCTTGTTTCCTGCATGAAGCTTTCATTTTCTGTGTTAAACACATCGTCCATCAAGTTATTTTTGAGCAGTCGGCTCATCCATACACCACCCATCAGCAGACAGATATAGCCAACGGAAAGTGTAAATATATAGAGGGAAGCTGCCCCGACCTTACCGATGGGCAATACCAGTAGCCACCAGTTGAGGAAAAAGAACACAAAACCGACGAAAAGCACCGTCCAAATCTTCGGCCATGTGATTTTCTCCTCCTTCACGCCTTTCGTCCCCAAACAGGAAAGGGCAAGGAATACCACGCAAAAGAGTTTTGTCCAGAGGATGGACGAAAACAATCCTGTGGTACGCTGGAAGTTCATCAGTATCTTATCCACAATGCCGAGCGTAAAGCCCCATGTATGGAATGCCTCGTAACAGAACCAATAACAGTTAACGAGGAGGAATATCACCGATATACCTCGCATAAAGTCCATAACTTTACCCAATGCCCTTAAATCATCTTCTTGTGCCATAATGCAATGTTTTTGTAGCCTCCCCCGTCCCCTCCGAAGGGAGGGGAGTTGTAAAGATCTTGTTTGTTGAATGAGTTTATTTAATGTTTTCTTCGTCTAAGTTTTACCTTACTTTGTCTTCGGAGCTTACGCTGCCATGCTGCTTCCTTCCAATCATCGTTGCCCGAAGAAGAGAAAGATTCTCCCACCATATCGTCGATAAGTTCATCGACAAGATTGTCGCTTTCCTGCTCATCAGACTGTATTGTCTGCATCTGCTGCTGTAAGGTGGTATCAATTTTACCATAAAGCGATTCATCCAAGAATGGATTATTCTTCGGGTTAGAGAAGTACTCGTTAAACTTATTGGCAGCATATCCTTTACCTAATCGGGAGCCATTGAGCGCAATGCCTTCTTTGTCATCAATGAACGTAATACCATAGATGCGTCCATTATCATTCTTTCGGATTACCACTCGCAAGCCTTGTTCCTCCAATCTTTGCCGAAGTTCTTCCTCCGTCTGGGGAGAGGTACGCATTGTTTGTAATACCTTTCCTCTGATGGTTGGTATCAATGGCTTAATCTCCAGCTTCGATTTTAGCATCTTGTTTTGAACGGCAGCATAGCCCACACCTCTACCTATGTCCGAGGCGTGAATGGGCGTGCTCACCTTATTGCCCTTGTCATCGGTAGGCACATAGACCAGCCCGTCATATCGTTTTCCTCGATATTCCGTTTTAACCTCCTCTACCGCAAGGTTGTATTTACGCAGAACAGCATTTAGTTCACCTAAGGAGCAGAAGGTATAATGCTTCATCGCTGAACGGACGGTGTTTGCCACCTGTTCCTTGATATTCCCTTGCACAACATTGACCTTTGGTGTTTCTGTTGTTGTTTTCTCACTGACCTTTGAACTTGGAATAAGGTTATATTTCTTTTCCAGAGCATCAGTAATCTTTTTGCTTCGCCTGCCCTCATACCTGTCATTGATTTTTCTACCTTGACTATCCACTCGAAGCGAAACGATGTGGATATGCTCACGGGCAATGTCATTATGCTTAAAGACGATGTAGGGTTGCTTGCCATAACCAAGTGCCTCCATATACTCCTTCGCAATCTGTGTGAGTTCCTCATCGGTGAGTTTCTCGTCCGGATGCGGATTGAGCGAGCAATGGAACACCGTTTTCTTCGTTCGGCATTTCTTAGGTATCAGAGCCTCCATATCAGCAAACACCTCTTCCATCGTATATGTTTCCTCTTTGTTTTGATACAAGCCTTGGGCAAGAAGAATGCTTGCTTCCTCTTTTTCCACCTTTTTGAAGTTATAACCGAGTGCTCCTCCAAGGTTCTCCGTACTTGAAATCTTTGCTATCATTTTTGGACTAAATTTTCAACACTTTTCTTCCTATAATCAATGGTCAAACCGATAGTCTGCTCCTGCAAGGCAATAATCTGAGCCGAGAGTTTCTCCAATTTTTCAAGTAAAATCTGTGCAGTCCTGACCGAGTGATAGCTGTTGATGGCACGCACAGTTTGGTTGTACAGCACACCAATCTTATGGATTTGTGCCGTCAATTCAGAAAGTTTTCGGTAGTATTCTACGGCAGATTTATCCACCGTAATCACCTTGAAACTATCTCCAAGAATACGCCCACGCACAAAATCCGACTTCGTTTCTGCTCCTGAACGCTGAAACAAGTCAATCGCTTTTTGCTGGTCTTTGAGATTGGGAAGACGTACATGCCAGTTGTCCCAACGTGGCTTTTCCGCCTTTTTTCTCTCTGAACGAGATTTCTCTTCCTTATCCATAGCTTTACTTTTCTTTAATCACGACTTTGGAGTGATTTAATCCCCTTCGGGGCAAGGGTCTTTGTGGTACAACTGTAAGTTTGTGTTACAAAGACACACCTTGCCAATATCAAGAAATGATACGATTG
>NZ_JRNC01000119.1 GCF_000758925.1 Prevotella sp. S7-1-8 | reverse complement strand
ACTCATTATCAATGATATTCACTCTTTTTCCTCGCATTTCCCTGCACTTCATCGGTGTCATATAATCAGCCAAAATATCATTTATTTTGCAGTCAGAACGAGCGAACAATGGCATGATGATACAAGTAAAAGATACATCGTATTACCGTTGGCTTACACCAAAGATGACAAGAACGAACGAAACATATTCATAACAATTTGTTGTCATGACAAACTATTGTCAGTACAACAGATTGTAAGAACTATAAATCGTCCTTTCAGACTATCGCACGAACCATACGCAGCCAGAACAAACTGTCTGCTGATACTTCTCAAAAATGAGAGAACATCCAAACATCAAATAGACAAGTAATATGAACTAAGAAATTATCATTATGGAGAACAAACAACAACGCCCCATCTTTCTGGGGTTCTCCTCGCAAAAGGGAGGAGTCGGAAAAAGCACGCTTGCCGAAATCGTAAGCAGCATATTGTACTACGAACAGGGTATCAACCTCTTCGTGGTGGACTGCGACCTGTCTCAGGATTCCTTTTACAAGCTGAGAGAACGTGAGAAGAGTGTCATTCAGGGAAGCGAGGAGCTTTCCAAGTCCATGCAGGCATTCTTTCAGCACCTCGGCAAAAAGGCATACAGAATTTATAAGTCCAGCCCCAAGGAAGCCGTCAAGACAGCACAAAGTAAGATTGACGCTATCAGCAATGAGAAGTACCAGTTGGTTGTGTTCGACTTTCCCGGTCATGCAGGAACAACGGAGTTGATGGAACTGTCCCTTCAGATGGACTATATCCTGTCTCCACTTGAAGCCGACATACAGTCACTCGTCTCCTGCATGGCATACGCCAAGACCATCACGGATATTGGTGTTTCTATGTCCGACTCACGGATAAAGGACATTATCCTGTTCTGGAACAAGGTGGACAGAAGGGTGAGGAACGTCATCATTGACGAATACACAAAGCTTATCCAAGGACACGAACTCACACTCCTGCCCAGCTATGTATATGCCACGCACCGCTTCTCTCACGAACTTTCCACATACGGGCTGCGTGGTGTGTTCCGTTCCACCTATCAGCCTCCTGCAAAGGGACTGCGAACGGGTACGGGGCTGGATGAACTCGTCTCCGAGATAATTCAACGTCTCAAACTAAAAACGAAAACAGAAAATGGCAACGATTGAGGAAAGAAAGCAGCAACTGGAAAAGAAGCTGAAGAAAATGGCAGAGGACAATGTAGTGGTGAAACCTGTCACGGTCCCCAACCCCTTCGACCCTTCTGAGGACACAGAACCTTCCCCTGCAACATTACAAGAGGAAGACGAAAGTCCGGAAGAAACGAAACCAACAAACGAAAAACCGACAGATGAAACAGAAGGTGGGACAACCGGAAACACTGAGCCGAAAAGAGAAAGGAAGCCAAGAATGGAAAAGTCTGGCAGGTCGTCCCTTTCCATAGAGGAATACCGTTCCCTATACTTTCATCCCGTGCGTTCGCAAATGCGGACGGCTTTCTCCATCAATTTGGAGACATTACAGAACCTGCGCAATGTGCTACAAGACTTAGGAGAAAGGGTATCTATTGCTTCCTATATTGATAATATCCTCCGGGAGCATCTGCGGGAACATCAGGAACTTCTCAATAATGCAGCAGCAAAGCAAAGACGTAAGACAACAATAACACTATGATGGAAACAATACTTTTCAGTTTTATACTGGTACTCATCATCATTTGGATGATGCTTGGTATCTTGTATTTCTATATGCGGTATGTATCTCCGTATGACTTCATTATCAAGAAAAACGGAAAGAGCGATGAAGATAGCAAGAAGAAAGAAGCAACGAAGAAAAAAGACGGACAGAAAGGAAAAGGAACAATAGAGCAAGCCGAGTTTGTACTGATTGGAAAAAGCCGTTCCACTTCCCCGATTATCCCACAAATTCCCTCTGTTTCATCATCTGAAAATTCGGAGCAGAATAATAATAATTTTGCACCGCAGAACTCCGAAAAGGAGGAAGAAATGAAAGAGGACAACGAAATGGACATTGATTTCGAGATGGAGAGAGTGGACGAAGATGAGATTGTCCGTGAGGAATTAAACCTATCCATCGAGCCCACATCGGGCGAAGCCGAAATGTCGGAGCAATCCGTCCTCGCACGTGACTTAGTCCGCCTGCAAAAGTGGGCAAAGAACAGTGAGGAGGCTGATGAGGAAGAAGTCAAAGAGACAGTTCGGCAGCTTCAAGACTCTGACCTATTGGATAAGTACAAAGAAAACATCGCCAAGATGCTGGGTGAACAAGCCTCGCTATTGGAGAAAATCCGTAAGGCGGAAGAAAAGGAAGATCAGAGTGCTCAACCAGCAATGCCTTCATCACAAGACCCAACACCTCCTGTTTCTGGCATATCTGACACAGCAGTGGGCGATGCTGACGAT
>NZ_JRNC01000118.1 GCF_000758925.1 Prevotella sp. S7-1-8 | reverse complement strand
CAAAAAAGCCCTCAAGACATAAAATCCTGAGGGCTTCGTTGAAAAAAGGCGGCTACCTACTCTCCCGCATTGCATTGCAGTACCATCGGCGCAAGCGGGCTTAACTTCTCTGTTCGGAATGGGAAGAGGTGGGACCCCGCCGCAATAACCACCTGATATCTCTTCGCCGGCCGCATGACAAGCAAGGAACTCGCCACAAAAGCGACAACCCGAGTCATGACCACCCGCGTATGGGTGACGTATTCACACAAGCTGAAACCGTGGCTAACAAAGCCACAACTGAAAACATGAGCCCCAGTAGCCTTTAATCCACACACGCAAGACACGGCATGGTCTAGGCCAAGAAAGCGTTCGGGCAATTAGTAGCGCTCGGCTTTGACATCGCTGTCTTTACACCTGCGCCCTATCAACGTCGTCGTCTGCGACGACCCTCTATGGAGTTCTCATCTTGCGGAAGGCTTCGCGCTTAGATGCTTTCAGCGCTTATCCATACCAGACTCAGATACCCGGCGGTGCGCCTGGCGGCACAACCGGCAAACCGGAGGTCTGTCCATCACGGTCCTCTCGTACTAGTGACGGCACCACGCAAAACTCCTGCGCCCACGATAGATAGAGACCGAACTGTCTCACGACGTTCTGAACCCAGCTCGCGTGCCACTTTAATGGGCGAACAGCCCAACCCTTGGGACCTTCTCCAGCCCCAGGATGTGACGAGCCGACATCGAGGTGCCAAACCACCCCGTCGATATGAGCTCTTGGGGGGGATCAGCCTGTTATCCCCGGAGTACCTTTTATCCTTTGAGCGATGCAGTTTCCATACACTTGCACCGGATCACTATGCCCCAGTTTCCTGCCTGCTCGGCATGTCTGCCTCCCAGTCAAGCGCCCTTATGCCATTGCACTCTATAAGGCCGGTTACCAATCGGCCGGAGGGCACCTTTGGAAGCCTCCGTTACGCTTTTGGAGGCGACCACCCCAGTCAAACTACCCACCAAGCAGTGTCCGCGCAATTAGCGCGTTAGACCTCAGACAGCCAAAGGGCCGTATTTCAAGGATGGCTCAACGACCGCTGGCGCGACCGCGTCGATGCCTCCGGCCTATCCTACACATCGGATGACCAAGGTCAATGCTAAGCTATAGTAAAGGTTCACGGGGTCTTTTCGTCCCATCGCGGGTAATCGGCATCTTCACCGATACTACAATTTCACTGAGATCATGGTCGAGACAGCGTCCGGATCATTACACCATTCGTGCAGGTCGGAACTTACCCGACAAGGAATTTCGCTACCTTAGGACCGTTATAGTTACGGCCGCCGTTTACCGGGGCTTCAATTCAAGGCGGCACCCTAAAGGGATGACCTCTCCTCTTAACCTTCCGGCACCGGGCAGGTGTCAGGCTGTATACATCCACTTTCGTGTTAGCACAGCCCTGTGTTTTTGTTAAACAGTTGCCTGGACCTATTCTCTGCGCCTCGTAAAATCACGAGGACCCTTTATCCCGAAGTTACAGGGTCAGTTTGCCTAGTTCCTTAACCATGAATCTCTCAACGCCTTAGTATGTTCTACCCGTCTACCTGTGTCGGTTTGCGGTACGGGTTCCCTATGGATATGCTTAGCGGGTTTTCTTGGGAGTATGATTACCGGCGCTATTGGATCGCCCCGAAGGGAAATCCATACTGTCAAGGTCGACTCCATGGGTGGATTTGCCTGCCCATGTCAACGCCTACACTCTTCAACGGGGACTTCCGTCGCCCCGCGGCCGTGTCACTGCTCCGTCACCACATCGCTCCAAAGGGAAGTAACGGAATATTAACCGTTTAGGCCATCGCCCTCGCCAGTAGGCTGAGGCTTAGGACCCGACTGACCCCGGGATGACTGGCATTGCCCGGGAAACCTTGGACTTACGGCGGGAGGGGTTCTCGCCCTCCTTGTCGTTACTTATACCTACATTTGCGTTTCCATAAGCTCCAGCGGGGGTCAACCCCCGCATTCGACGCCGATGGAATGCTCCCCTACCGATACTTTTATGATTTGCTATCCCGCGCCTTCGGTATCTGCCTTATACCCGATTATTATCCATGCCCGGACCCTCGACCAGTGAGCTGTTACGCACTCTTTGAATGAATGGCTGCTTCCAAGCCAACATCCTGGCTGTCACGGGGACCAGACTTCGTTAGACTAACTCAGGCAGAATTCCGGGACCTTAGACGACGGTCTGGATTCTTCTCCTCTCGGGGACGGACCTTAGCACCCGCCCCCTTACTGCGCAACTGCGGCGCGTGAGCATTCGGAGTTCGTCAGGTCTTGACAGGCGGTGAAGCCCTCTCGACCTATCGGTCGCTCTACCTCTCACGCGGATCGTCGCACGCGGCACCTAAATGCCTTTCGGGGAGTACGAGCTATCTCCAAGTTTGATTGGCCTTTCACTCCTACACACACCTCATCCAGAAGCTTTTCAACGCTTATTGGTGCGGTCCTCCATCCCGTGTTACCGGGACTTCAACCTGGACATGTGTAGATCACTTGGTTTCGCGTCTACCCCCACCGACTGTATTTCGCCCTGTTCAGGCTCGCTTTCACTGCGGATGCGTCTCTCATGAGACTTAGCCTCGCCGGTGATGGTAACTCGTAGGTTCATTATGCAAAAGGCACGCCGTCACGTGTAAACACACGCTCCGACCGCTTGTAGGCGCATGGTTTCAGGAACTATTTCACTCTTCTTGTAGAAGTGCTTTTCACCTTTCCCTCACGGTACTGGTACACTATCGGTCTCACTCGAGTATTTAGCCTTGCCGGATGGTCCCGGCGGATTCGCGCAGAATTCCTCGTGCTCCGCGTTACTCAGGATACCGCTATGCCTTTAATCTCTTCGTGTAAGGGGCTTTCACCCGCTATGGCCCGGCTTTCCAGCCGGTTCCACTCAAAATTAAAGTGCAACGACGCGGTCCTACTACCCCGACCGGGCCTGAGACCCGGACGGTTTGGGCTGTTCCCCGGTCGCTCGCCACTACTGGGGGAATCATTAATTTATTTTCTTTTCCTGGAGGTACTAAGATGTTTCAGTTCCCTCCGTTGGCCTCCACCATTAAAAGTGGATGAATGTCGTCAAGACATACGGGTTGTCCCATTCGGAAACCCGCGGATCAATGGTTATTTGCACCTACCCGCGGATTATCGCAGCTTATCGCGTCCTTCATCGCCTGAGTGAGCCAAGGCATCCGCCATGCGCCCTTAGTTACTTTCTTATTGATTGGCCATCCTGATCTTGATGAATGCCTAAAGGTTATAAAACGAAATAGGCAAGATAAGGGACGGCCGCCCATACTTTCAGCTGTGTTGTTTTAAACCGTGGAATAAACCACGGTCTGTTGAGATTTGTTCTCTTTACAGTTTCGCTTGTGTCAATATGTCAAAGATCGATGCGGCAATAATATAACCAAGAATAGTAAACTTGGAAAAA
>NZ_JRNC01000117.1 GCF_000758925.1 Prevotella sp. S7-1-8 | reverse complement strand
ACGGGAAGTAGTCCCAGGCAGACTTGAACTGCCGACCTCCACATTATCAGTGTGGCGCTCTAACCAACTGAGCTATAGGACTGTGTCCGAGTGGTGCCTGTCCAAGACCCAGGACGAACAATGTCGCCCAGCTTCCGCTTTCTCTTGATCTATACAGCAATATATAAAATAAACAGCGAAAGAAGCACGAGAAAATGGTATAAACAACGAGCGAGGTAAAAGTGCCTCTTGCGGCAAGGCCAGAAGCCATGCCACGCTCCTGAAAACGAACGTCCTTTTTGGCCACAAGCGAAAAAAAGACTTCATCTTTCTTGAAAGGCGTACAGCTCCAGAAAGGAGGTGTTCCAGCCGCACCTTCCGGTACGGCTACCTTGTTACGACTTAGCCCCAATCACCGGTTTTGCCCTAGGCCGCTCCTTGACGGTTACGGACTTCAGGCACCCCCAGCTTTCATGGCTTGACGGGCGGTGTGTACAAGGCCCGGGAACGTATTCACCGCGCCATGGCTGATGCGCGATTACTAGCGAATCCAGCTTCGTGGGGTCGGGTTGCAGACCCCAGTCCGAACTGAGGGGGGATTTCTTGATTGGACCGAGCTTGCGCGCGGCCGACTCGCTGTGCCCCCCATTGTAACACGTGTGTAGCCCCGGACGTAAGGGCCGTGCTGATTTGACGTCATCCCCACCTTCCTCGCACCTTGCGGTGGCAGTGTCCGCAGAGTGCCCAGCACTACCTGATGGCAACTACGGAGAGGGGTTGCGCTCGTTATGGCACTTAAGCCGACACCTCACGGCACGAGCTGACGACAACCATGCAGCACCTCCACCGGCGCCCCGAGGGGCCTCACCATCTCTGGATCGTTCGCCGGCAGTTCAAGCCCGGGTAAGGTTCCTCGCGTATCATCGAATTAAACCACATGTTCCTCCGCTTGTGCGGGCCCCCGTCAATTCCTTTGAGTTTCACCGTTGCCGGCGTACTCCCCAGGTGGGATGCTTAACGCTTTCGCTTAGCCGCGTACCATAAAAGGCACACAGCGAGCATCCATCGTTTACCGTGCGGACTACCAGGGTATCTAATCCTGTTTGATACCCGCACCTTCGAGCTTAAGCGTCAGTGCCGCTCCCGTCAGCTGCCTTCGCAATCGGAGTTCTTCGTCATATCTAAGCATTTCACCGCTACACGACGAATTCCGCCAACGTTGCGCGTACTCAAGCGTTCCAGTTCGCGCTGCGATGCAGACGTTGGGCGCCTACATTTCACAACACGCTTAAAACGCGGCCTACGCTCCCTTTAAACCCAATAAATCCGGATAACGCCCGGACCTTCCGTATTACCGCGGCTGCTGGCACGGAATTAGCCGGTCCTTATTCATGCGGTACCTGCAAAAGCCCACACGTGGACTCCTTTATCCCCGCATAAAAGCAGTTTACAACCCATAGGGCCGTCTTCCTGCACGCTACTTGGCTGGTTCAGGCTCCCGCCCATTGACCAATATTCCTCACTGCTGCCTCCCGTAGGAGTTAGGACCGTGTCTCAGTTCCTATGTGGGGGACCTTCCTCTCAGAACCCCTACCGATCGATGGCTTGGTGGGCCGTTACCCCGCCAACAACCTAATCGGACGCATCCCCATCCCATACCGATAAATCTTTGTTCCATCAACGATGCCCTTGGTGGAAAATATAAGGTATTAGCCCACATTTCTGCGGGTTGTCCCTTAGTGTGGGGCAGGTTGGATACGCGTTACTCACCCGTGCGCCGGTCGACGTCCATCAGGCGCAAGCGCTTGATGCCGTTTCCCCTCGACTTGCATGTGTTAAGCCTGTAGCTAGCGTTCATCCTGAGCCAGGATCAAACTCTCCATTGTAAAATATCTATCGCGCCTGACGGCATGCCCCCAAAAAAGGACAACCGAAAGGCGAGTCTGTCTCTGTCAACAGGACGCCTATCATTTATTGAAGCATAAAGCAATTAAACCTGATTTGTCCAAATGAGAATTGGACGGCTCGTTCATTTACCCAAGACGCAAACGGTATTAAGGCAACTAAAACCCAAAGACCGACACGTCTCGCTTCTCGTACTACTTCTCTGTCTATGTAAATATTCTCAAAGAACGCTTCTTTTGTCGTGCCAACCGAAATAATTTCGGAAAGCGAGTGCAAAGGTAAGCAATCAAAGGTTAGTCTCCAAACTTTTGATGGAAAAATATCGAAACACGCGGCACTTTTTCCGAAATCATTACAAAATGCGACTGAAAGCAGAACGTTCTCATTATTATATTATATAAGAAGGCGGGAAGAAAAA
>NZ_JRNC01000116.1 GCF_000758925.1 Prevotella sp. S7-1-8 | reverse complement strand
CATCAACTGGGCTTTTAATACCCACCCCGAAGAGCGGATAATTGAAACAACCGAAAATCCCTAACACAATGAGCCACGCAACCTTAAAAATTGCGTGGCTTCTTTTCTTTCTCTTTGAACGAGCAGGCGACCAAAGAAAAGAAGCAAAAGAAAGTCGCAGAAAAGTACCTTTTAGTTGATGACGTTTGGCATAATATCACTCCAATTAGTCGCTAAGAATTCTTTAGTTGTCCGTGGAATAGCGAACCGTTTTTTGCAGGTTTTGAATTTGTTACACATAAGAAAGTTGTTGAAATGACTTAAATAGAATGGGTTCTTAGTTTTTTTTAGTTCTTTCTTAAATTTATTCGCAAAAACTTTCTTTTCTTTCGATGAATATATAAAACCACGCTTAGCTTCTCCCTCCATAATGGTATCGCTGATCCTTTTTTTTATAGCATCAGGCGTAAACTGAGTTTCAAGATAATTTTTATAAATTCTTCTAAAGAGTTCTGGTGCATTTACAAAAGAGTATTCCTGGGGCCTATCTGGATTTGCTCTAAAAAGGCACTGCAAAGATTTCGTAATATCGAATGATTGTAAAAACTCATCGTAGAATTCACTGTAGCTTATGTATATATCATCATTTTGTAAGGCATATAAAGAGCCTATTATCCCAAAGAAAGGTGATGGTTCTTCCAATAAGGTGTAATACAAGATGTCCATACCGAAACAAATCCCCATGGTTATCAATAAATTGTTCTGAGTTTCGATATTTATGCACCGCATATCTGATACGAAGTTGCTCCAAGGTATCAAATCTTTGTTAGCCAGTACAAGACCATCATGGTTGCTACTTCCATGTAATTCAAAATGAAGAATAGGAATTACATGGTTATCTTTGGTCTCTTGTTTTATTCTTTTGATAATATTGACCCAATCTTCTAATGAAAGAACCTGTACATACTCTGTAGCTAAATCACTATGACAGTAACTTCGTCTCTTGATAATATCATCGTACAATTCTTTACCAGTTTGACGCTCATCTTGTAGAGATTCTACGACGTAAATTTTATTAAATCTGAAAAAATCCATAAATCAAAGTTTTTATTTCAACAAAATTACTCATTCATAATTAGAAAGACAAATAAATCAACAAGAAACTACCGCTTATGATTCGATAAACTTGCACACACCTTTACCTTACATCTACAAGATTTTAGATACTCCTTGTAGAGATTTCTTCCATTATCTTCTATCTTGCGTAGTAGTGGGATTGGGAATCTTCATAAGCCAATACACGGCTCCACACCTATATGATATGATATCACGTCAATGTAAACTATAAAGCGTATTATAAAAAACTAAAATCATTATTATTGGCAATTGAAGAGACGAGGTAGAAGTTGTACTTTTGCAAAATAAGAATAGATGTATCAAGGTATATAGAACAGCACAAACTCCACCTGTCTGCGTTTAACTAATCCACTCAAAACTTTTCCCTTATATCGGCAGAACGAAACATACTCTCGATAGAAGCTCCTGTCTCCAGCTTCAATCTTTCGCAGTAGCTTACTCTTTTGGTGCTTACCATAACCAAGCAATCGCCCTACACCCACATTATAGGCAAGCAAGGTCAGCAGCAGCGCATCCTTGCCATAGCCTTTGAAGTGTTCAAAGCATTTCCAAAGGTCGGCACGGAGTAGGGAGTCCGCCTGCCGCTCTATCATATTCGCTGTGAAACGCTCTCCCCGTTGCAGCTGATGCCCATACCCAACATACGGATAATTCTTCCAACCGTGCAGTCCCTCAAAATATTTCACAACAACTACCGCACGTTCAAAAGGTGGCAAGTTCGCCAGCCGCACCCTGCGCTGGGCAAGGGTCGGCTGGCAGAGCAAGCACATTATACAGAATAAAGCAAAGCGTTTAGCAGTTCGCATCGTTCAAGGCTTTGGTTACTGCTGAGTTGGTCTTTCCCTTTTCCTCCGCCTTTTCATTGTTGAAGTTGAACGACAGTTTGGCGATTTGCCCGAAGTTGTCCTCCACATACACATCAATGGTTTGTCGGTCTGTGGAAGCAGAGGTGTAGTAAAGTCGGAAAACATCCTTGGTGAGCGGATAGCGGTCGTTAGGCTTGAATACCGTCCCATTGTCCATTCTTAGCGTTCCTTTCCCGTCGGGCTGGAAGTATCGGATGGTGTAGCGTGTGTCGGCAAATTCGCCCCCTCGTTTGAGGGTGCAGCGTATCTCTGCCGTCTGTCCCTTGACGATGTCCTTCTGGACAGGCATCGTCTCGACAGTGAACGGATAACACTGCTGAACATCCAACTCCCTATCACAAGCAGATAAACAAAACACGGCAAGGGTTAGTACTCCCATTACCCATATACTATTAAAAATTTTCTTTTTCATTGTTCCCTACA
>NZ_JRNC01000115.1 GCF_000758925.1 Prevotella sp. S7-1-8 | reverse complement strand
ATACGGCATATTCTGTTGCTCATAGTCCATCCCCATAAAGGCATAGTTCTCACGCTTCAAGTAACGGGTGAGTGACAAGCCCAGACCGAAGTTACCCTTGGCAAAAAGTTTTTCTCCCTTGATAATCGGCAGACTGCCTATGACTTCTATTCCTTTCTGCTTCGGAATCAGTCTTTGCGCTTGTGCCGGCAGCATCGTTGCCACCGCACAAGCCAATAAAAAGAGATACTTCTTCATTACCATTTAAGTTTGAGGTTATCAATCTTCTGAGCCAAAAGTAAATCTTGCGGCTCGACATAGAAGGTAAGCGTTCGTCCACCATTATGCTCATAAAGCGTCACTTCAAGCTGCTTATCTTCTGAAAGCGAGAACTGCTCCAAGGCGAACACCGAACTTTCTGTGTGCCTTCCCTTGATGTAATTCACCTGATGATAGGCACGGAGTGGTTGCAGCACCTGTTCCTGAATGGCGGTGCGCTTCGCTACCTTTTTATCCACCACCTTGAACGTAACGAAGTCCACCGAGTACGGCATATTGGTCATATTGTCTATTCGGGTATGAAAATATAGCAAGCCATTGTGCGCATACAATCCCCTAAGCAGGAATTTCATACCGAACATTTGGGTGCCGATATGCTTGAATACACGTTTATCATTTTGATAAATAGTCTTCATCATCAGCTTGACGAGTATGGGCGACTCGTTACCCAGTTCCTTGAAGTAGATGTCCGCACGGTTGCTCGGCAAACGTCCTTCGACGGGCGACAGAAAGTCCTTCATCTCAACGTTTAACTTCTCTGGCTCATCGGCATACTTCACGTTAAAAGCATAGAAAGAGCCGTCCTCGCAAATCACGCTCATGTTGGTTTCCGTCTCAAAGTCCTTGACGGCAGCCTTTACACGCAGTACGTTCTCCGCATCCTCCGCCTTGCCGGCAATGATGTTCTGTGAACCCAAATCCACATAGCGGACAGGCGCAGGAAAAATCAGATGCACCGTCTTTTCAAAAGTAACCTCCAAGCCGTATGGCAGGACGATGCGTCCGTTAGGAATTGCCTTGCTCATACCTTGAAAGAGTTCTCCCGATGAGAGCGGACGGTCGGGCGTGAGCGTTAAAGTCGTTGTTTGTGCAGTGGCTGACGCTCCCATCGTGGCAAGCAGGACAGCCGAAAAAATCCATTTTTTCATTGTTGTTGTTATTTTGTTATTGTGATTTTTATTGATTGATATGCTTATTTTGACTGAACCAAGAACAGGCGGTAGCCGCCTTTAAGTGTTACCTTGACGGTGCGGAGTTTCTTTTGGAGCAGCTGGCTTGCGCCCTGCATCACCCCACGAGCTGCCTCCGAGATAATCTGGTCTTTGGCGGAGGAAGCAAAGGTGAAGGAGGTTCCCATCGAACCGCCGATGTTCGCACCCACCTCTTTAAGGGCGTTGATGTCCTCCGAACCCGGAATGAACACACCCTCCTGTCCGTCGGTGTCGTATGCCGAGAGCTTCACGGCAATAATCCGTCCCTTTACTTCAATGCTCTTAACGAGCAGGTGCAGACGGTTGCCCTCAATCTTAGCCCTCGCAATGAGTCGGCTTTGGCGGGGAATGCGCAAGCCCTGCACTTGGGCAGTTTCGAGCATGCGCAACGCCACATTATCGCCCTCCTTGAGTGTCGCTGTCCTGTCCACCACCACGCTGAGCGTGTTGCGGGACACGGCAGCAACCGCACTCGTGAGCGAATGAAAGCCCATATTGCGTGGCTTCGTGCCGTATTGCTGAACAAAGTCGGCATCTGTCATCGGCTGGTCGAGCGAAGACACCACCTGCTTACGTTCTGCCAATACCTCCATTGCAGGAAGAGAACCGGCTACCGATACTTGTTTTGTTGCCGATGTTTCCAAAACTCCCTTTTCCTTTGCGGGTGTAAAAGTGTTGGCAGCATTGGTAGTTGAAGAAGATTGTGGCAGATACTTCGCCGCCATTTGGTAACTCTTTTCCATCAGAGCGAGCTGTCGCTTCTCCTCCGCATCCTCATTCTCATTCTTTGATGCCAATTCCTTTTTGAGGTTGTCCAACTCCGAGCGCAGTGCCTCACGCTCCTGCTCGTGCGGATCGGGTGCATAAAAAGAGTTCAACAGGCGGTTGTTCTCCTCATAGCGGTGCATTGAGCTTTCAATCTTTGCCGTCGAAGCGGCTGTTTCCGCACGCTCGCTTTCCGAGGGGGCGGTATTACTATCAAAGTAATCCGAAAGCCTGCCCATCTCCTCGCGTGTCTGTTCGTCCTGACGGCTCTTGTCGCCCAATTCGTAGGCTTTGAGTTTGTTGCCCGTCAGCTGTTCGGTGGTCGCCTGCGGTATGCTGTCGTTCAGTCCCTGCTGCGCCGCACTCTTCTCCTTGCCCGACGGGGCAAA
>NZ_JRNC01000114.1 GCF_000758925.1 Prevotella sp. S7-1-8 | reverse complement strand
TATGAACCACATCGAGAGGGCGAAAAGCAATCCCAGCCCACCGAAGACCAGTCCTTTCTTGAGATATTCTTTCTGTTTATTATCCATTTTCATTACTATTAGTTGAATATTGTTGATAAAGTCGTATAAATACGCTATCTGTATGGATGTCGCTGTCTATTATCGTTCCCTTGGGGATAGGTAGTCTTTCCTCCTTATCGTGCGACAGGAAAAACTGCGCTATCATCACTAAAGAACAGACGAGATAGACAAAACTTAATCCGAATACAATCAGCTTGCGCTGCTTTGCCGTGAGCCTGTCGCACCGATGGCGAAGCCACAAGTGCGCCCTCAAATAGTGCCGTGCGAATGAAAATCCCCTTGTTCTTTTCATCGTGCTATCGTTTATAGGTTTGGAGGTCTTGATTCTGTCGCACCATAAACTGCTCCATGAGGAAGCCCTGCGGATTGTTGTCCGAGCGGACGGAGTTCTGCAAGGTGCAGGTCGTAATCAGGTTACGCTCCGTGATGTTACTCGGTCGCACGATGAACTGACGGGCGTAGGTCGTTACCTCGTAGGGATAGACCTCAAAGTTGCAGCGGATAGAGTCCACCTCGATACGCTGATTGACATTGCCCGAAATGGCACGGTTGTAATAACCCTTTTCCGCCAAGTCCTTGTAATAATTGAAAGCCGACTTGTCACACAGCACAAAGGCACGCTCCATGTTCTTCTCGATGGCATCCTTATCGGGCGCGATGGTGAAGAACAGTTCATGGAAACGACGGACGTGTTCCCTCGCTTCCACAGGTCGGTTCTTGCTTGCATCCTGACTCAGTGCGAGCATCAAAGACTTTCCTTGGTCAAGCACATAGATTTTCTCCCTCTGCTCTTTGGCAAAGCCATACGAGGCATAGACGGCATAGCCGCTGACCGCCACGCAGACGATGGCAAAGACAAAGGCATAGAGCCTGATCTGACGGAATGAGGTCTCGATATTGGTGAGTGATTTGAATTCCATTGTTTTTTACGTTTTTTGTTATTTACCTTTGAGTAATGCACCCTTGATACGTCCGATGGCATTGCCTGCAACGGCTCCGGCTCCACCTGCCAAATACTTGCCTCCGGTGTATGCGCCCTGCGCTCCACGCTGAGCCGTCTGGTTGACGTTGCGACCGTAAGAGCCGATGCCACCACCAGCCTCAATAATCCAGCCTGCTACCGTAGGCACACAGAAGTAGCCCACGATACCGATGAGGAAGAAGACAATGTGATACCAACTGCCCGCATCGGGGAGAAAA
>NZ_JRNC01000113.1 GCF_000758925.1 Prevotella sp. S7-1-8 | reverse complement strand
AATTCGTGAAAGTATGGACTTGTTTCATCACAAGCACGGGGGAATACACCTTGTGGTCATTGACGGTATAGCAGACTTGATACGCTCCGCCAACGACGAAACGGAGAGTATAGCCATTGTGGATGAACTCTACCGCTTGGCAGGCATTTACAATACTTGTATCATTTGTGTACTCCATTTTGTACCTAATGGTATCAAACTAAGGGGACACATCGGGTCGGAACTGCAACGCAAGGCTGCGGGCATTCTCTCCATCGAGAAAGATGACAATCCCGAATACTCGGTCGTCAAGGCATTGAAAGTGCGTGATGGAAGCCCGCTGGATGTGCCGATGATGCTCTTTGGATGGGACAAGGAAGCCGATATGCACGTTTATCGTGGAGAAAAGTCGAAAGAGGATAAGGAAAAACGCAAGACCGATGAGCTGTTGTCTGTTGTAAAGTCTGCATTCCGTATCAAGCTAAGACTTTCATACCAAGAGTTATGTGATGTATTGATGCGTGAAATGGAAATCAAGGACCGAACGGCAAAGAAGTACATTGCCTATATGAAGGAGCAGCGTATCTTGTCGCAAGACACAAGTGGTAACTATCAAAAAGGAGAATTATGTTATACATAGACCAAAGAACCGAAGATACATGGCAGAAACGCTTGTTTGACAAGCTGATGACTGTCGAGAGTAAACTTGACCATCTGCTGGTTTTGCAAGAGCAATCTGTCGATACGACCATTCACCCTCCATTGAAACCCGAATATTTGGACATCATTGATGTTTCCAAGATACTTAAAGTAGAGCAGAAAACCATCTATAACTGGGTTTGGGCAGGAAAAATACCATACCTGAAAGCCAATGGGCGTTTACTCTTCCTCAGAGAAGAGATAGATGAGATGTTCCGAAAGCGAGAGGGATGGTAATTATTGTTGCTTATATTTTTTATCCGCAATTATTTTGCCGGAACAAAAAATAATACTTACCTTTGCAAGCAGAAAGTTGGTTGCGGTTTTACCGCACATGAAGATAACAGTACTCGCTTGGCATACCGTAAGATCTGCCGGCGAGTCATTTTTTTATATATACTATGGCAAATAAAAAATCACGTTCCATTCAGGAACAAATCGATTTACTGAAGCATAGAGGCATGATTATTGAAGACGAGGATTTTGCCCGTCTTCACTTGAACCATATCAGCTACTACCGATTAAAGGGGTACTGGTGGGATATGCAAAAGGACAGAGACCATCATATATTTATGGAGGAATCCAGATTTGAGGATGTTATCTCACGTTATTTCTTCGATAAGGAATTACGCCTGATACTGTTTGATGCCATTGAAGCGATAGAGATAGCACTACGAACAAAAATGATTTATCATCTCTCACAATCTTTTGGCGGGCTATTCTATACCGACAAAAAACTCTTTGTAAATGAATCTCTCCACCAACAACATATAGAGGATTTGATGAGCGAATTTATGCGCAGTGGTGAAGTCTTTATAAAAGAATACAAACGCAAATACGGAGTGTGGAAAGACGGGAAATGTACATCATTTACCCAGCAGCCTGATGCGTGGGTGATTTTTGAGGTGGCAACTTTCGGTACTCTTTCAAAGATATACAAGAATCTCTGTCATCAGTTATCGGAAAAGGCGAGAATTGCCAATGACTTCGGACTTAACATACACACAGAACTCTCAAGCTGGCTCGAAGCTATATCTTATCTGAGGAATATTGTAGCCCATCATTCCAGAGTTTGGAGTCGGAATATGGTAAAACGACCTATGGACATCAACAATCCCAAAGGTATTTGGCTGAAAAAGCCTCTTTCTGAGTTTGCCAAGAAAAAGCCATATCTGATAATTACCTCTATGCTATACCTGTGCAATGCTATCAATGCCGGGGACACATACAAAAAGAAAATTATCTCATTGATAGAAGAATGTCCGGATATTCCAATTTACAAGATTGGCTTCCCTAACCATTGGAATAAAGAACCTATCTGGCAATAATGAATTTATGGAGATAATTCAACCAATTATCATACACAATATAAGAATACCAAGATAAAAATTTTTCAAAAATCGAAAGTCAAGCACAAGAACAAGTGCTTGACTTTCATTTGGATAACCAATACATATTTAGTGTCTCCATTTGGGTCTGAAACTCTGTGAATGGCTATCTTCAAAGGAAAGGCTATTTCTTTTAGCAAATATATATTTTTTCGTAGATTTTTGAGCTGACTATGGATTTTAATATGTATCTTTGCTGTCGTGAATAATGTATTGTTTCGCGACAAAAATTATATGTAAATATGAATGAAAATATTGAAAATAAAATACTTGCAAAGGTAAAGAAGTGCGGACGTAGTTCTGTATTCTTTATTGGTGATTTTATTTCGTATGGTAGTCGAAATTCAGTTAATAAAGCATTGGAGCGCCTCACGGCGAAGGGACTGTTGCTTAGAGTCGCACGTGGTATTTACTGCTATCCTAAAATAGAAAAGGTGTATGGACTTGGTGCAGTCCCTCCATCGCTTGAAGACATCGCCAAGGCAATGGCAAAAAGAGACGGGGCAAGAATTGTCCCAACAGGGCTTTTTGCCCAATACCAACTGGGACTTACTCAACAGGTGCCGATGAATGTTGTTTATTTAACTGACGGAGTGTCTCGCACAATAGATCTTGGCGAGGGAAAAAACATAAAATTCAAGCGTGCCTCACCCAGATACTTTGCCATTCGCAGCCAGTTAGCTCTTCTTTTGACAATGGCACTTAAAGATTGGAAAGTGGAAAATTTGACGGAGGAACAGATCGCCCTCATTAAAGCACAGGTAAACGCAAATCCCCGCTTTCAGGCGACAGATCTAAAACTAATGACCTCAAAGGTAAGGGAATTTATAATTAGCTTGTATGAATAAGTTTTTGAAATTATCAGATTCACAGCGAAAAACCGTCTATGAATCAATTGCGCATAAGGTGGTACTGCCAGCCCAAGTCGTTGAGAAAGATTTCTGGGTAACCGCAATCCTACAGGTGATCTTTGCACTGCCTGTTGCCGGGCATATAGTTTTCAAGGGTGGTACAAGTCTGAGCAAAGGCTGGAAACTCATAGAACGATTTTCGGAGGATATAGACCTTGCTGTTGATCCCGTATTCCTTGGCGCGCAGGAAGGAGACCTTACGAAAAAACAAATCAAGAAATTGCGTAAGACATCGTCGCTTTTCGTTTTAGCGAAGCTGGCTCCCATGATTTGCGAAGAACTTGAACGGCAAGGATTACAGTCGTTTATTACAGTCGAAGCACAACCCAACGGCGAAGGTGATAACACGTATCCCGAACCACGTCAGATTTATCTTCATTACAAGTCTGTCTTTGATAAGGCACTCACATATCTTCGTCCTGATGTAGTATTGGAAGTCAGTGCGCGTTCATTGATTGAACCGACAGAGCCAATACAAATCAAAAGTATCCTTGGTGAGAACCTCCCTGTTATGCCATTGAACGATAGTGTCATAAATACTGCCATTCCTGCAAAGACATTTCTTGAAAAGGTGTTCTTGCTCCATGAGTTATTCTCTGTTCCCGGGCATGGAATGGTGGCTGAACGCAAAAGCCGACACCTTTATGACCTTTACGTCATGATGAATAAAGATTTTGCAAGGGATGCAGTTACTGATGGTATTTTATGGGAATCCATACGCCATCATCGGGAAATTTACACCTCTGTGCGAGGTGTGGACTATACGCCTGATGTACGCAAACGTCTCCAGCTTATCCCCAGAAAAGATATTATTGACACATGGAGTTCTGACTATGAGTCGATGAAAGAATCTATGATTTACGGGGAAAAGCCAACATTTGATGAATTATTAAAGGGGATGTCAAAACTTCAGGAGATGTTTAGAGGAGAAGATTGTCATAAATAATGCTTACGGTTTTGGAATAGAACAAGATTTCGGCAATAAAATGGTATTATTGCCGAAATCTAATCGTTAACACTTATAGTTCTATATTTAGTGTCTCCATTTGGGTCTGAAACTCTGTGAATGACTGTCCTCTTCTTTATCTTGAACAGGAGACGGCTCATTGCTTACCTTGACAGAATGACTATTGCCAGATAAAGCCTCTTCTTGTTTCATGCCCTCCGTTTCTTCCTTTTCCTCTTCCGATGGTGCAAGTGTAAGGGCAATCTTTCTGTCCAACTCTGCCGACTGCCCTTTGAGCGAGCGAAGCTCGTCCTCTTTCTTCCACGTCCCATTAGCAATAGCAGTATAGATTTCCTTATTGGCTGCCACCTTCTCTTTCTCCTTCTCATGCGACTCTATCACCTTAGGGATACGCTCCAAGGCATTTACGAAGTTCTCGCAGGCAAGTTTCGGGTCTGCCGCTAACTTACCGTTATTATAAGTATAGTAGATGCTCTCCTGTCCCTTGACAAAGAAGCGGTTTATCGAGCAATCAAACAGATCCTTTGAGCTGCTCTCCGTCTTGACCATGATGGAAAAGCCGTAAACCTCGCCAATCTTGTTGTACTCGCTCTTGGTACGAGCCTTTTCCTCTATCTCATGCAGACGGGCGGCGATGACCTTGATGTCGGTGCTGTCCTCCACACCTTTGATTGTCAGTTTATTGACGGCCAGTCCCTCCTTGTCCCGCTCCACACGCTTCTCAAAGCATGCCAAGTCTGCCTTGGCTTCCTTGATCTTGTCTGAATGAAAAGATACAGAGCTGTCAATCTCTGCCAACTTTCCCGTTGCGGCATCACGCTCACGGAGGAAGTTCTTGCGCTCGGATTCCAAAGTCGCAATCTTCTTGTCGAGTTTGGCTTTCTCCAAAAGGTCGGTGTTGCCTGAAAGTACTGCTACATATTCTGAGAAGTTCATACCGCTATCCTCGTCCATCGAGCCCTCGTCAATGGTACGACTACCGAGCGTATTGGTCTTCAACTGATTGATAAACAATTGCTTGTTATGAAGCAAGTTGAACTTGTAACTGTCCAACGACCGCTCCACGGCATAGATAATCACATCGACTTTATTGTCTGCAAATTCTTTGGCAACCATATTACCTTTACGAATTGCCCGACCATTTCGCTGTTCTAAATCTGAGGGTCGCCAGGGTGTGTCAAGTTGATGCACCGCCACCGCACGCTGCTGGGCATTGACACCCGTGCCGAGCATGGAAGTAGAACCGAAGATAATACGGATGTCTCCACGATTCATTGCTTCGACCATCGCTTTCTTGGCTTTCTCGTTCTTGCACTCCTGAATGAAGCGTATCTCGTAGGACGGGATATGATAATCTTCTACCAATTTACGCTTAACCTCCGAATAGATATTGAAGTCTCCACCGGGCTTATACGTACCCAAATCGGAGAATACAAATTGC
>NZ_JRNC01000112.1 GCF_000758925.1 Prevotella sp. S7-1-8 | reverse complement strand
ATTTTCGTCTATCATGCGTAGATCCAAGCTCATCTTGCGGGCATAGTTCGTGGCGATAAGCATCTTTGCCTTTTCTTCTTTTTGACTCAAGGGTTCTCTATCCAAAAGTGTTGCATCGCCACTCTTGGCAAACTCCATCAGCTTGTCGATAAAAACTTCCTGATCGGGTGTCGGTGGTATATTGTGTAAGATTTCATTCTTTTCGGGTCTGTCGATACCAATATCTTTGGCAGTACGGAAATCACATATCTCCGCATAGAACGAGGCAAGTTCGGGTACCTTGATGAAGGTTCTGAAACGTTCCTTCTGAATAATCTCATTGGTGATGGAAAACTCGTAGTCGGTACTCTTCTTGGCAAAGACTGCAGCCCATGCGTCAAAACTGTTGATTCCCTGCTTCTCCAAGGCTTGCGGGCGCAAGTATTTGAATAAAAGATAAAGTTCGGTCAAACTATTGGAAATGGTCGTTCCCGAAAGGAAGGTTGCGCCCAAGTCCTTGCCAGACCGCTCCTGTATGGTGCGAATGGCAAAGAGCATATTGAGCGCACGCTGCGAGCCGTCCGGATTGCCCAAGCCCGACACTCTGTCGTGGCGGGTGTTAAACATCAAGTTCTTGAATTGGTGGCTTTCATCTACAAAAAGGTGGTCAATGCCCATCATCTTGAAATCCACGGCATCGTCCTTGCGCTCGGCAATGCTGTCTTGAATGCCCTGCAACTTGGCTTCCAAGGTCTGTTTTCGTTTCTCCAAACCTTTGAGCATGGCACGAGAGATGTCTGCTCCTTGCATACGGAGTACTTCAAGGTTTTCCTCCACAGAATCTTTTTCTTTCTGCAAAATCGCTTCTTGTATCTCCAAAGCCTGCGGTATCATGCCAAACTGCTCATGCGTAAGGATAATGCAATCCCAATCGTTGTTCTTGATGTCATTGAAGATGCGCTGGCGGTTCTGCTTATTAAAATCGTTCTTACCTGGATAGAGTACCTTAGCATTAGGATAAGCTTTCCTAAAAGTATCGGCAATATCGAAGACGTTTGCCTTCAGTCCGATAATCATCGGCTTGTTGGCTAATCCCAACCGTTTCATCTCATAGGCTGCCGTACACATGATAAGCGTCTTACCTGCA
>NZ_JRNC01000111.1 GCF_000758925.1 Prevotella sp. S7-1-8 | reverse complement strand
ATTGGTAATTTCCCCGGCTTTTGTCTATGAAATAGTGGTACGCAGTGATTTGGTGACCAATTTTTTATTGGTAGCTTCTATTCTTATTTTTTTTTATATAAAGAAAATACGGTTATCATCTCATTTTTGGATGATAGCCGCAACCAGTGGACTTCTTCTTAGTACAAGGTTTACAGCTGTTATACCGTTATCTATGTACTATTTTTATGAATGGTATAAATTGCCTCTAATGCGTAAATTATTGTTTCCGATAGTTGTAATCGGAATATTTCTTCTAACGTTCTTGCCATTTGTTCTATGGGATATAGATGATTTATTTTTCTTCAAATATAATCCATTTATGTTACAATCACGTCAAATTCAATCAGCTGATTTTATACTTTTTATACCACTTTTTATTTATTTGGCTTATTCATGGAGGCATCATGAAAGTATCAAAATATGCTATTTAAAGCTGATGAAAAATATTTCTTATTTTTTAATTGTTCTAATTATGGTGACTTTTATGCATAACATGGTGTTATCAGGTAATTACTTAATATTTTCATCAACTTATGACATTACTTATTTTAATATGGCGTTGCCCTATTTGGTAATGGGCATTTCTATTAGTTCACGATAGCTATTTTGCACACCACACCCTTGTTTCCATCTGATGTGGCCACTTCTACCATATAAACACCCGAAGCAACTCTATATCCACCCATATCTAATCCATACCATTTGTATTGTCCATTGGTAGCGTGTCCTTCATTGACCAATGTACCATTAACGGTAACTATCTTGACATCCGAGTTTTCTTCCAATCCTGTAATGGTTATAGCTCCTTTGTAATCGGGACGTACAGGATTAGGATATGCATATACATTCTCTATTATCATGCCATTGGCTGCTATTTGGTCATTAGTCATATACGAACACAACCCTCTATCAGTACCAATAAATAGTTCTCCTGTAGTACTATTAATTGCCATTGACTCGATGTTATTGGATAATAATTTACTGTTATTTTGAGTGAAATGATATATTTGATAAAGATTGTCTGGACTGATAACGAAAATGCCATTTTTATCTGTTCCAAACCATTTACGGTTGGCTTTATCTATCACAATACAGTTGATATTAATTCCAGAGAGCAGGTAGTCGGCACTGTTTGTTCCATCGTTTCTTGGTACTTTTATTTGAGTGAGGACTGGATTGTCAACCATAATTTGTTTTTTGTCAAGCATTAACGGACCTATATCAGTGCCGATCCATATGTTTTGGTATAGATCCTCCGCTATTGCATGTATATATCTTGGTTTTAAACTTATGCCGTCCTCGTTTACAAATGTTTTATAGCTGTTCATATGACCATTGGAACGGTCATATGCGTAAAATGATGGACAAACGTAACTATCATTTACAAACCACATGAGATTACGACTGTCAAAAAACATATGCTTCATGTTCACGAGTCCTTGACCATTGATATACAATGCGTCAGAGCGATGAGACACCCATTTTCCATCTGCTGTTAGTTCTAATATGTTTTGCAAGTTGTTCAAACTATTGATGCACCATAAGTTGCCTTTGCTATCAAATAATACATCTTGAACCACGGTGTACTCTTTATTATTAGCAAAAGTGGGGATTAATGGACTATTATCATAGGAATATAATTTATAAAATTTGCCATTTCTATATTCGTAAAGTCCAGTTCGTCCACTGCAAAATACCCGTTTTTCATCATTAGGGTCAATGGTTATGCTATTTAAATCTATAAACGATACACCGGTTATTTTTTTTATATTGTCTTGATATATAGTCCATTTATTATTGGAAAGAACTTGTATACACCCTGGCCTGTTTAGGTCGCTCACTACATTATATCCACCACCAACTGTAAATAATTGTCCGTTATGTAACCGTAGAAATCCAAAATTATTGTATTTTGGACTATCTGGAGCGATGTTTTTCAATAAGGAAAGTTGTTCGTTATTCAATTTTTTTTGTCTATCCACATATTCACCCACATGTTTCCATTTTTTTTTGTCCAGCATATTATCCTTCACAGAAATCCTATATAATCCATGTGATTTACTGGCAGCGTACAGGAAACCATCTTTCACGTATGAGTATTCCACCTTGAAACCAAGTTGATAGGTATCGCTAATAGTTCCATTACCCACGTTTATCTTCACTATTCCAAAACCAGTTGAGAGATAAGCGTATTTTCCCCACACATCCACGGCGTTCACTGTTTTGTCCGTTGGCATGCTTTTGTTCATATAATCGGCTATGTTCACCACATTGCCGTTTGGAGCCATCAAGTCTATGTTATTGTTTTGGTATACTATGACTAATCTTTTGGCGGCTTGGCACCAAGCTATATGAGCGATGCCGCAATCGGTTAGCGCGTTTATCTTATCGTAGATCTGTACGCTTTTGTCAGTTTTGTTATAAGCGTACAAACCATTTGACGCCAACACATATAGCATGTTATTGCCGGCCTGTTCTATTTCTGTTGGCTCGTAATAACTTAGGTACGACTTCCAAAGTCCATCTTGTGCATGTGCCGTGCCAGCTATTAACAATAACGATAAACAAAGTTTTCTCCATCCGAGAAAACTCGATACGCGGAATATTTTATTTTGATTCATAATACAATTATGGGTTACTGTTAAAACGTAAAAATACCCAGTCTATTGTTTTATGCTCTTCATTTGATGGTATTCAATTGACAATCACACGAAATGTGTCACCCGGATAGAGTGACACATATTTTGTACTCCGACCGGGAATCGAACCCGGATCAAAGGTTTAGGAAACCTCCGTTCTATCCATTGAACTATCAGAGCTGATGTTAACTATTGCTTATGCAAAGGTAAATATTTTTTTATGGATAAGACAATGAAACGCGAAAAATAAACGAAAATTGTTTTTTCCATCGCTCCTGCGATGCGCTTTTTGACAGGTCGTCAAGGCGGATAAGCATCGTTACCTGCCTTGACGATTTTTATTTTGTTATTTTTATAGGTTGGCGTGGAACCTTTTATTTTTTGCTTTTGTATTTGTCGGCTTGCTCCTTGATGAGCTGCGCGTCGTCAAAATAGTTGATACGCATGGCCGCCCGAACCTCGTCCATGGTATTGGCGGCCACTTGGCGCGCCTGCTCGGAGCCTTTTTTCAGTATGTTGAAAATTTCGGGTATGTCTTGCTCGTACTCGTGTCGACGGGCGCGTATGGGGTCGAGCATGCGGTTAATAACCTTGTTGAGCATTTTTTTGCATTTCATGTCGCCTATGCCACCAGCCGTATAGGCGGCTTTCAGCTCGTCAAGATTGGCGAAGTCGGGCCAAAAATCAGCGAAGTCTTGGTCGTTGGCGAAAGCGTCCAAATAGGTGAACACGGCATTTCCCTCCACATGTCCGGGGTCTGACACGTTGAGATGCGTAGGGTCGGTGTACATGCTCTTAACTTTTGTCCATACGGTGTCCGCGTCGTCAGACAGATAGATGCAGTTGCCAAGGCTCTTGCTCATCTTCTCCTTGCCGTCTGTTCCCGGCAGCCGTCGAGCCGTGGCGTTCTCGGGCAGCATGATGGTGGGCTCCACGAGCACGGGCGCGTAGGTCTGGTTGAAGCGGCTCACTAATTCGCGGGTGATTTCTATCATCGGTTCTTGGTCCTCGCCGGCTGGCACGGTCGTGGCCTTGAAGGCGGCGATGTCGGCGGCTTGCGAAACGGGATAGCAGAAAAATCCCAATGGCACGGAGCCGCTCTCAAAGCCTCTCATCTTAACCTCGGTCTTGACGGTGGGGTTACGTTGCACGCGGCTCACGCTTACAATGTTCATCAGGTAAGTGGTCAGCTCGGCCAATTCTGGTATGCAACTCTGTATGTAGAGCGTGCATTTGTCTGGGTTGAGCCCAGCCGATAGGTAGTCCAAGGCTACCTCTATGATATTTTGCCGTATTTTCTCGGGGTTGCTGGCATTGTCGGTCAAGGCCTGCACGTCGGCCATGAACACGTACATGTGGTCGTAGTCTCCCTCTTCTTGGAGCTGCACGCGGCGGCGCAGGCTGCCCACATAGTGACCCAAATGCAATTTTCCGGTGGGTCTGTCGCCAGTCAATATTATTTTTCCCATAATTGTATTTTTGTTATTCCAATGCAAAGATAGGCCTTTCCAAGCAAAAAAGAGCGTCTTTATGGCATTTTATGTGCGCCTCGCCCCCACTTTGTCAATTTCTCCACGCTATCTTGCTCATGTAGAAAGCTATGGTTTTGAGTCTGACATAGTTATAGCTCAGGTACATGAAACCGCCGTATGGATTGCCCGTTCCCCATGAGTTTTTAGCCAAGAAGTACAAGGCGTTGTTGCCGTCCCGGGCCAGTCCGCATAGTGTCATACAGTGGTCATCGGTGGTTCTGAGGCTTTCAAACGCTCGTTGCCGCTCTCTCTGTGTGGGCTTGTGCCCCTCGTTGTAAAGACGAGCCACGCCTTTTTGGAAATCGAATCCGGGCTCACTGATATCTCCCTCCCAACAAACGGGATGGCCACGGCGTATGGCGCGTTCCACCCGAAACATCAGTGTGTCGATAGGAACGTTCATAAAGCTGTCGCGCATTTGGTTGTCAGGCATTTCCAAAATGAATTTTTTACCAAACGGATGATGCGTGAAACTTGTCAAACTAACATATTCGCCAGGCAGGCAAACGCTCTCGCCAAATTGTCCCATCGTGTACTCCATGCCCAACATAAACACGTGTTTTGGCATGAAACCTATGTTTTCGTCGAGCATGTAGTTTAGCCTGTCATCCATCGCCGATAGGGATATTGACGTGCGCGCTATGTTTTTGGCTCGTCTCACTATCGGGTTATAATTGATGGGCCTGTCGTTGTGATAGGCCTCGAAGGTCTCCGCGCCGTGTTCGTGTAGCAGGTTGAGCAGCATGGACGACATGCCCCGCAGGCTAATCCCGCCCACCTTGTGAGCGAAAAAATAATCGCGCGCCTCGTCCTCAATCAGTTTTCTCGCGAAAAAGTCGACGGAAAGTTCCACGGAGTCGCCCATCATCAGTCGCTCAGACTCAATGGTCGCCGCCATGGCATAGGCCCAGCACAGAGGGCTTTGCCCCTGATTTTTCACGGGGGTTGTTTTAACCGTCACCTCGTTGACGAACTCTCTGTGACGTTTTTGGCCTTTTTTCGGGGATTGACAGCTACACGACGCCAACAAGGCAACCACCAATACCACCAATGACAACCTCTTGTTCATGATGTATGCAAAATTAGAAAAAAATAAAGATACACGGCCATTATCCGCTAATTTTTATTTTGTCATGCCATCGGGGCAGGGCGCGAAATGGCCATCCGCTCATTGGTCGCGACACGAGCGACGATCGCGACTATAAATTTTGAAGACCAACAAAAGGAGAATAAATATGATGAAAAAACACGACAAAACATGATTTATTTATCGTATATTCGCAAGCCAGGCCCCCACTGGCCGCAAATACGCGAAAAATGAGGATTTTAGCCAAATGCCTGACAGAAGCCATGTTATGGAATTTTATATAATTTTTTCGTCTTGATTGTTTACGTTGCGCCTTGCCATTAGGCCTCAATGGCGTGACAATTAAGGTTTAATCGTGACCTGAATGGGGCTCAATCGGACAACAAGATAATATCTAAAATACAACTTATTGAAAATAAAGAAGTTACCTTGTTGGTATAACTGAATAGGTAACGATTTGGAAACGAGCGAGCTACTTGGCTTTGCTGTTTTCTGCCTAACAAAGAACGCTTGTTATTCTGTCTGCAAAGATAATACTTTGTTACCGAATAACAAGCGTTTATGCTAAGAAATTCTTTGTTTTGCGTTTTTTTGTAAACTCGTATGGCTTATAGTTTTCTCCCTCGTTTCTTTCTGTTCGCTTGGTATCTGAGCTTGCGCTGCCATGCTGCTTCGGCATAATCATCGCCCTGTGCGGATGGTGTAATCAAATCGCCTAACCCTTCCACAACTTCATCGGCTGCACTAACAATGGTGTCTGCCACTGTACTAATAGAATTCTGCACTTGTGGTGTGTCATTGTCTCGTGAGATAGAGGAACGGCTTTTGGGTACGAGTTGATAGCCTGTATCAGGCTGTTCGTTCTTTTCTGTCGGTTCTTGTATTGTGTGGTGTGGTTTCTTTAATTCTTCTTTGTTTGTTGGTTCAAAGTTTCTTTGCAAGGAGTGGTAGCCGAATTCCCTGCCGATTTCCGATGCCTTGAAAGATTGTCCTGTGTATGAGAATTTCAAGCCATAGACCTTGCCCTGCTTGTTCTTCATGCGCTCTATGGTTATTCCATGCCTGTTCAGCTCGTAGAGGAATATGGAGTGTCCCGTGATACCTGTGCCTTTGTATTTTTCAAGTAGGGCATAGCAAATCTTCTGAACCTGCTGCTTGGTCTGTTCCCTTGTTGGATTGGCTTTCGCTTTCTTATGCTTCCTTTCAGTCTTGACTTCCTTTGCAATGGTTAAGACTTTCTCCCTGCTGATTTCCTCTGTTATTCTTGCAGCCTTGTTGCTTACAAAGGTGGTATCATAAACTTCTTCGTATAGGCTGATGCGGTTGGCAA
>NZ_JRNC01000110.1 GCF_000758925.1 Prevotella sp. S7-1-8 | reverse complement strand
CGAGTTTATTTGTTTCTTTCTTAAATAATAATTATTTTTGCAGAGCGATGTATTTATAATACATTACCTCGAAATAGACCAAAATAAATAAAAACAATATATAGATTCCCTTTGCGGTCACGAACTGGCTTTGGTCGGCCAACGAGGTACTGCATTGGGCGTCTTTATATTTAGATATGCACAATTATACAATAAAATTTATAGACCTGTTTGCTGGACTTGGAGGAATTAGAATTGGATTTGAAGAAGCAGCTGCAGAACTTGGAATAAATACAAAATGTGTATTTACGTCTGAGATTAAAGACAGTGCTCTGAAAGCATACCAATTTAACTTCAATGAAGACATTCCCAAACGAGACATAACTAAAGTTGATGCTGGAGAAATACCTGAGTTTAATATACTTTTAGGAGGATTTCCTTGTCAAGCTTTTAGTTTTGCAGGTTCTCAGAAGGGATTTGCTGATACAAGAGGAACTTTATTCTTTGAAATTGAAAGAATTCTTAGACATCATCTAAAGAATGTTGATGGTTTCCTTTTGGAAAACGTTGAAGGCCTCATTGAACACCAAAAAGAATTTAAAAGTGACCCATACGGCAGAACGCTAAAAGTCATACTTACTGTTTTAAGAGAAAAGCTAAAGTTCAATACAGAATTTATTCTCTTAAATGCTTCTGATTTTGGTGTAGCACAGGCAAGGAAACGTGTATATATTGTTGGATGTAAAAAGAAATATGGGTCAATAAAATTTGCTTTCTCAAACATTCCTCAAAAGACTGTTGGAGAATGTATTGACTATGGTATGGCTTGCCCACAAACGGACTTTACCAAACTTCTTTTAGAACATTACAACGTTAAAGAGTTAGAAGGTAAATTCTTAAAAGACAAACGTGGTGGAGCGTCAAATATTCACAGCTGGGATTTTGAATATAAAGGTAAAGTATCTGCCAAACAAAAAGAATTGCTTAACCTACTCTTCAAACAAAGACGTCGTCATTCTTGGGCAGAAGCAATTGGTATTGAATGGATGGACGGAATGCCATTGACAACTAAGCAGATTTCTACATTCTTCAATGATGAAAATCTACAGTCAATGTTAGATGATCTTGTCTGTAAGAACTACCTTGTTCTTGAATATCCTAAGAAAAAAATTTACCATAATGAAAACGGCAGTTCTTATACAGAAAGAGTTCCAGATGAGACATTACCAAAAGGATATAACATCGTGACAGGAAAGTTATCCTTTCCTATAAGCCACATTCTCCCTTCAAAAGGTATTGCACCTACCATAGTAGCTATGGATATGAATACATTAGGTGTCATAGATAATTCTGGAATAAGACATCTTACTCTCAAAGAGGGTCTACGTTTATTTGGCTATCCATCATGGTATAGTCTTGAAGAATTTAACAAATCACCAAGAACTATAAAGTTAGGATATGACTTATTAGGAAACTCTGTTTGTGTACCAGTTATTAAAGCTGTAGCAAAAGTATTACTCTCAAATTTAAAAAAGAAGTATGAAAAAAACTGATTTGAGGAATGCAAGGAAAGAAACGACAATGTTCCTTACCGATGCTGATATCGAAGATAAATACGAGGCAACCATACGAGCTTCTATAAAAGAAATGAAAGCTCAGTTGTCTGGCTTAGAAAATATTACAGCATTTGAGAATTTGCTCAAAAGCAACAGAAAAGCAATTGAGCAAATAGTAACTTTGCTTGGTATAAGTTCAGAAAAGTTCAAACGTGTTATTTCATGGATTCGATTATCTAAAGGATATACTTTTGATTCCGAATGGGATTTCAGTGCTATGAGAAATCATATTCTTGAAAGAAGAGACTATTTGGAATTAATATATGAGCTTATTACCAATGGATATAATAGCCAAACATTTACATCTATTGTCCCTCAATTTATATTGAACTACTTTAGATTTGACAAATCAACATTAGAAAGACTTGAAAGTGATGATTATTTAAGAAAATTAGTTAAAGCCAAGCTTACTAATTCTTATAATGGTGAATATTGTTCTTTGTATTACAATCTCCTCTACCGTGAAATAAATAATATTTCAACAGAGAAGAATGTTATATTCAAAAAACAGGCTAATGTACCAGACACCAACATCAAAGAAGTTTCATTAATCGAATATAATAATAAATACATAATTGTCAATTCAAATTTCTACTTGACCACAAGCTCTACCCAGACTAAATACGCTGATAATATAACAGCTATGCGCTCTTCTATACAGGGTATGAACAATATAAAAATGGTTAATATATTGGATGGAGCTGGATGGATAGGAAGATCTGCAGATTATATTAAAGTTTATAATGACTGCGATTATTTCTTGACGCTTAAAACTATTAGTGAACTTAAAGATATTATAGATGATTTCTTAATCAAATAGCAATATGACAGGAGAAGAAAGAAAGAAGAAAATTAGCGACATAAAAAAAGGCACGCCAATTGCGACAGGTACCATACTAAAATATCAAGGTACAACGCAAAAGTTCGATGTCTACCGTATTCCACTTGAATGCTTAGTTTACAATGTGGAAAACGGTAGAATTAGCAGCCTTGTAAAATCATACACAAAAGAGCATAGTCAATTAGATCCATCTAATGATAATGATGCTAAAAAGATAGAAGAATTTCTATTCTCTTCAAGCGAAGAACGTAATAAGAAAACCAAAGATGATCTTATCGCGAATGGACAAATAGAGCCTGGAATTATAACTGCAGATGGAGTTATTGTAGATGGTAATAGGCGTGCTTCATTGCTCCGTGCAATCTATCTCAGCCACCCAGATCAAAACGTTAGGGATAAGTGTGCTTATTTTAATACACGAATTCTACCAGAGGATGCTGATCCTAAAGAAATCCTACGTTTGGAGACCACCTATCAGATGGCTGCTGATAGTAAGGTTGATTATAACCCTATAGAAAAGTATCTTCATGCTAAGGATATGAAAGAACATGGTTTCTCAACTCAACAAATCATGGAATACATGGGCTTTAAATCTCAATCCGAAGTTAATAATGCTTTGGAAATAATGGGGCTTATTGATGAGTACCTTGAGAATTTTGGATATGATGGTATCTACACAAGAATGCCTAAAGGCTTTGAGGATGACTTGTTGAAACTCAACCAAACTATCAAGCAAATAGAAAAGGGAGGCAATAAATTCGGTTGGATTCCTCAAGACCGTATAGAAGAAGTCATAACTGATTTGAAGGCAATTAGTTTTGACTATATACGACTTGATGAGAAAGGTGACTTTGATTTCCGAGCTATAGCATATACAGCAAGTGGAAACATTCTTCAACACCAAGACACATGGGACAAATTTGTTGAGAAGTACAATGATGCCCAAGAAGACATAAAGGAGGAAGAGTCTGTTGATGACGTTCTTTCAAAAGCGAAGTCAGATAAGGACTCAAAGCATCTTTTAGACAACCGTGACACCAAATGGAGAAATAATGTACGGGAGTCGTTGATGGATGCTTTCAAAGAATGTAACGATATTGTCGAGAGTAAGAAAGAAGTAAACAAGCCTGCCGTTCTTATCAACAAAGCGAAAAACAGTATCGAAGCCATTGATAAAATTTCACTTTTCAATGCACCCAACAAAGATACTTTGATAAAAACTTTGCAGGAAATTGCAGCTTCTATTTCAGATCTTACAGCTAAGACTTTCATTGATTAGTTCAAACTATGCAGTTAATATTAACATCATATGAGCGAAACAAATATCTTTTGAAAGGAGACACTAAAGCACTCCTTTCAAATAGACGCTCTAAGATAGCATTGCGCAACCTCAAATACGAGGTTGCGCAAAATGGTGATGTATCTATTTTTTCGGAGGAATCTATTGACCGTATAGCAAATATCGTAAAGCTTTCTGCTAAATACATCAAAGCAGATGTATCTTTTGATGGCTCTGTATCTTCAGATATTTCTGAATACAATCAAAGAATGAATGAATTTGAGGAATGGAGTCTTAAAGCAAAAGATATAAAAGAAAATAATTGTGTGATTTCTGATTTTGACGAATTCACTGATTCATTAAAAAAGAACATGCTTAATCGAACTCTTTATCCTTTACAGTTATTGGCATCTTATCATCTTGCTTTTTCACAAAATGGATGTAATTTTTCTGTTCCTGGAGCTGGAAAAACGTCCATTGTTTATGGAGCATACACATATTTAAAGAACTTAAAGAATAATAATGAGAAGAAAGTAGATAAGCTTTTAATTATTGGCCCTCTAAGTTCTTTTGGTCCTTGGCAATCAGAATACAAGGAATGCTTTGGAACAGAGCCCTCATGTAAACGAATTAATGGAACACTAAATCAAAAAGCCAAACAGTCATACTTCTATGAAGATGATCCATGTGAATTAACTCTAATAAGTTATGCTTCTTTAGTCTCTGTTAAGGATAATGTATCTTATTTCCTAAGAAGCCATCGTGTTATGGTCGTGTTAGACGAGGCTCATAAGATTAAAAACACCAATGGAGGAATTACCGCACAATCTATAATGGAATTAGCATCTTTGTGTAATTCCAGAGTCGTTCTTACTGGTACCCCTGCTCCCAACGGATATGAAGATTTATATAATCTTTTTCATTTTATATGGCCTAAAAATGATGTAGTCAAATACACTATAGCCCAACTAAAGGAAATGTCAAGAACACAGGGCGACACAAGAGTTCCAGCCTTGATGAAAAATCTTGATCCATACTTTATCAGAATAAAAAAAAGTAATTTGGGATTACAGCCTCCGATAGAAAACCCTCCTCTGGTCGTCGACATGTCCGATAGTCAGAGGCGTATATATGACTACATTGAGGAACAATTTGTTGAAGAAGTTGAAAGTGTTAATGGAAATATACATTCCGCTCTTGTAAAAGCCAAGATGATACGCTTACAACAGGCAGCATCCAATCCTGCTCTCTTGCGTCAACCATTATCTGAATTTCTAGACGACGAAGGTAAACCGTTAGACAATTATGATGATTCTGACATCATGAGAAACGTCCTTAAATTCAATGATGTTACTGATGTCCCATCAAAATTCAAAGTATGTGCTGATTTAGTTGAAAAAATAATTTCGAACGGAGGAAAAGTAGTTATATGGGCAATCTTTATAAAGTCTATTGAAATGTTGCAGTCATATCTGGCTTCACACCATATTGAATCAAAAGCACTTTATGGAGCAACCCCTGTTGCAACAGATGGCATGAGCATTGAAGATGAAGGATATGAAGAAACGCGTGAAGGAATAATAAAGACATTCCATAGAGAGGATAGTCCATTCAAAGTCATCATAGCTAATCCATTTGCAGTAGCAGAATCTATTTCTCTCCATAAGGTGTGCCATAATGCAATTTACTTGGAACGCTCATTCAATTGTGCACACTTCATGCAATCTAAAGACCGTATTCATCGATATGGTCTTAAGCCTGGTACTGAAACCAACTACTACTATATTCTTTCAAGAAATTCTATTGATGAAGTCATAAATAATAGACTTATTCTAAAAGAGGAAAGAATGACGCAATTGATCGAATCTATGCCGATTCCTCTATTTGATAATCTGGGAGATGGTGGTGATGCTGATATTAAAGCTATAATTGAAGCTTATGCAAAACGTAAGTCTTAGTAAATATTCGCAAATAGGAAACCTCGATGGTATATATTTTATGTGGGATTGTCTTTCTGTAGACAATTCCACCATATCATCTATATCTATACTTTGCCAGCATTCAAAGTCTTATATCAATATCAACCCACTTGCAGCAATAACTCTCTTTAAAGAGATGTCTATTATATCTTCAAAAGATTTTTATTATAGTATAAATGATAATTATATTTCATTTAAAAATTGTAGTAAGGATATTTTTGTAGACTGGTTTAGTAAATCATTCATTCAATTTCTTTTCAAAAATGAATTTATCGATTTTACTAAAATATCTTATGACAGAGAATCTGATAAATACGTATTTTCACGTTCTGCTATTTCATTCAAATTTGCCTGCCTGAGAAATCTGCTTATATCATTGGGTATATTATCAAAAGCAAGAGCTGATGGACAATTCTATATTGACAAATACATCAATCTTTTTCTTGATAAAGGAAAAGAGATTTCTCATAAAATGAGTCTACAGAAACTCTTAAAGAATTTGGATAAGCAACAGGAACAAGGCGAAAAAGGAGAAAAATATGTGCTCAATTATGAAAAAAGCAGATTAAAAGGGCATCCGAGAATAAAAGACATAAAACAAATATCACAAATTGATGTTTGTGCAGGATTTGATATTGTATCATTTGATAATCAAGATTCAGACAATCTTGACCGAATGATAGAAGTAAAGACTTTTGAAGGAACGCCCCGCTTTTATTGGTCAAGTAATGAACGTAAACAAGCAGCTCTTTTAGCAAACCATTATTATATATATATGGTTGACTATAGCAAAATAAATACAGCTGACTATGAACCTCTAATTATACAAAACCCAATAGAGTATTTTAAGAATAATCCACAATGGCTATTAATAGACGATACAATAAAAGTGGTACTAAATGACATTAATATAGAACATAACGAATAGTTGTTCTGTCTTTTTCCCACTCATATATCACTCATATTTTTGCTCTAAAAAAGCAAACTTATTAAAGCGAACAGTAAATCTACATGCGGTGATGATTTTTATGAGTTACCACCATAGGCTATAACAACATTAAAACATATATTACTGTCCG
>NZ_JRNC01000109.1 GCF_000758925.1 Prevotella sp. S7-1-8 | reverse complement strand
GATGTCTTTCGGAGCTATCGTTCCCTTGAACGTTTTATTGTCCCGAAGCTCATAGCCGCCAGAGAGATTGGCAAAGCCGATGGCTTGGTAACATCTGCCCCTTACCTCATAAGTGATACATTTAAGAAATGGCATTGCCTTTTCCAAGTCAATGCAGCGTTCCCTCGCAAGATACTCCTGCAAATGTGGCGGCAGAGTGTCTGATATTTCTATCAGTCTCCTTGCTCCATTTACTGCCATCACAGGCTGGGAATTATTTGGCACGAAGTCTTTACGAGAACTATATGTTATATTATCGGAAGCGTTTTGTTCCAAACAGCGGATGGCTTCCGATAGCGTGCAGCTCTCCAAACGCATACAGAGGTCAATGATACTTCCGCCCCTACCTTCGGCATAGTCTATCCAGAGGTTCTTCTGTGTGTCCACCTTAAAACTCGGATGCGTTTCCTCTCTGAGTGGTGAGCGGTACAGCGCATAGGAAGGTGTCCTACGTACAGGCTTGATGCCTTTCCTTTCAAGATACTCCACGATGGGGTATCGCTTGATGA
>NZ_JRNC01000108.1 GCF_000758925.1 Prevotella sp. S7-1-8 | reverse complement strand
GCCCATCCGCTTGGCAACAAGTGGTTGGTGGGTATAAATACCCAAATAAGTGAGTATCTCCGTAGTGGTCATTAACGAATAACTTTCATCCTCCGTTGGCTTTTCAAAACAACGCAACAAAAGCTCCATCTCTGCAGTCTGTACTTGGAAATCCTCACTCTCTCTGTATAGTTCCGTTATCTCTTCATCGTCAAACCAATAGCGGAAACCTATGCTCAGCAAGGCTTTCGCTTCCGCATAGACATCATCCATAGAAACAGCCTTTGCTCTCTCAATATCTATGGAAAGCACTTCAAAGGGCAGAAACCGTCTGCTGCCTGTGGGGTCGGTAAGGAAATCGTTACCATTTACCGATGCAACGAAACTCGCCAAATGTGGATGTTCCTCCACATACTTGTCGTAAGGCATACGGTACTTGACCATCGGGCAGGTGATGAGGTTTTTCAGTTCGTTCTCGTCACGCTTGTTGAGGGCTTTGAGCTGGTCGTCAATGTTTACGATGAGGTTTTGCCCTATATAGGTAAGCGTGTCCTTCTCTTGCGGATATATCTTTCCCGTGTAGCTGTAACCATGCAGGGCAGGTGGGCAGAGCAAGTCAAGGAAAGTTGTCTTGAACTTGCCCTGCTCGCCTGTCAGTACAAGACAGGTATGGTTACGGCATTCACGGTCGTCCATGGCGTTGGCGACCACTGCCACGAGCCATTTGGTAAGGTATGGCAGCCACTTGTCAGAGTTGCGCACAACTACGCAACTTGCCAATTCGGGAATGGCTTTCAATGAAAGGGAAGAAATATCACAACAGCTATTGTTTTCATTATTACCATTACTCTTACTGCCATAAGCATAACTATCGCTATTGCCACTGTTATTACCACTGCTATTATCAATATCCACCAAGGGCAATCCCTTGAAATACTCCTGTATGGGATTGATACGTGGAGAGAAGCTAC
>NZ_JRNC01000107.1 GCF_000758925.1 Prevotella sp. S7-1-8 | reverse complement strand
GTTCTTGCCCCTGTATTCGGTTCTACCTAATACCGTGTTATACCTGAACCCATAATAAGAGGAGAGATAAGTTTCTATCTCACCGTTTTTGGAGGAAGTCTTCCTTTGCTTAGACGTATTGTTCTCGCCTTCCAATTTGCCTTTATCTGCACTTGTTTTCATTATATGCTTGGTTTGGTTTCCGAGAGTGAAGTTAGGAAGAGAATGGGAAAGTTCCAAGCATTCAAAGAGTGCTTGCATAATGTTGCGCTCATTGGCAATAAAGTTCGCACGAATTTTTATGGAGATGGGGAAAGAAAAAACTTATTTAAGCCTGAACTAAGTCAAGACGGGGGATAAAATAACAAGAAAAGGCAGAGGTAGAAGTGTGCTCTTTGCACACGTTTGCAGTATTCTACACCGATATTACAAACGATAGAATCAGCACAGAAATATGGTAGCGTTTGTCCACACCAAGAGTGTCACAAGCTGCCACTTGGGCGAATAACGATTGAATAGGAGATACAGCACCATATCTTTGTACCCAACGGACGGTGAAAGAAAAAAAATAGGGTAAGAAGGTGCAAACGGCTGCTGATAAAATGCATTGTCTTTTTCCTTGAAGTTCCCGATATTTCCCTGCTGTTCCCTGCTGCTTTGAAGTATGATAAACTCATCATACTTTTGCAGACATAAACGTGCGATGATACGCAAAACAGGCAAAGGTATTGTCAATACCAATAAGACAGAATTACAAACAAAACAACAATAGAATTATGGGATATTTTATCATTACGGATTCAAATTGGACAAGGCTCAGAAATGAGATACTTAGCCTTGCTGATACCTGCCATAAGGCATTTGGAGAACAAAGCAAGCATACCGATTGGCTGCACAACGGTGATGTGTGCAAGTTGCTTAACATCAGCAAGCGTACATTGCAGCACTATCGGGATACAGGCGTGCTGCCTTTCTCGCAAATCGGGCATAAGTGCTATTACAGGCGTGAGGATGTGGAGCTATTGCTCCAAAGCAAATCGGAGAAATCGAAAATAGACAGAATAAAGAATAACAAATAAGAGAAGGATATTATGGAATCAGTAAAGGACTTGAACATGGAAGCGGATGATATGCAGGGGGTGCTGTCCGCACTTGAAGGAGTCAACAGACGGATAAAGGAAGTGGCACAGACACATAAACCGCTGTTTGGCGGTGAGCATTTCCTAACGAGCAAGGAAGTATGTGAGCGGCTGTATATCAGCCCTCGTACCTTGCAGGACTATAGGGACAGGAGGACTATCCCCTACACACACTTTGCAGGAAAGATACTTTATAAGGAGTCGGATTTGGAAAAGCTGTTAGAGGATAATTATAAGCCCCTATCGACCCATTAAGATCTAAGACGCAGTTTTAATGACTTTTCTAATTCCCATCATTAAAAAAGGATATTATAAATACTACCAGCTAGAACTTTGCAGATAAGACTACGACGTGTCTGATTTAATGATAAATTTAAGATAAACTAAAATATAGTTACCCTATTGTACATAGACATAAAAGGTATGCCATAATAAACTCTTGGCATACCTTAAATGTAACGCATAAATTCTCGATATTCTATTGTTTACAAATATCAAGAAATACTGCTAAGATTATTTACCACCTTCTTTCCTTATATAAATGGTATATGTACCATCTTCAAAGAAAAAGCCATAGCTTCCGTCACTAAAGGTAACCTCATCATAACCATCATGGTGCTTGATTTCTGTTACTTCAATCTTGGAGCTACTTTTAGCAGCAACTGTTTGTGGTGCAACAACTCCTAAACTAAGAGCTAGTGCCAACGAAAATAAAAATTTCTTCATTTCTTTTTGATTTTAAATTATTTATAAATAATAACAGGATGCCCTGTTTATCTTTACAATGATAGCATTATTTTCAGCAAAATATCTCTACTTCTTAATTGCGTAGCTGTATATATCTGTTGAGTGTCGGTTATTTGCTGTCGGATGTATTTATTCTTGCCTAGAAGATTATTGCAGACAAGTCCTATTTCGTAACGTTTACGACGATAATATACGGATATGTCGGCAAAGTATGTGAACGAGACTGAATGGTCGTTGCTATGGTACAACTCATTATTCCACTCTATTTGGAAATTACCAGGCATAAGAAAGCACTTCAACTGATGACTGAAAGAACGCAAGGGGTTAATATTGAATGCTGCATTACCCTTTGATAGTTGCCTTATATAACGATAAACACTCTTCTCCTCTATGGAGAACCACTCAATAGGTTGCAACGAAAAGGAAAGAGAGATATTAGCAGATTGCGTTTGGAAAGGTACAAAGCTATTTCCAATAAGCATCTTATAGTTGCTCCAATTGTAGGAATAGCCAAGGATAGTTGTCAAATGTGCAATGTTCCAACTTTCACTCATTCGTCCATCTATACCATGTGTGGTACTATTTGCTGTAAAATCTGTTGCAAACGTCTGATAAGAGTTGTTTATAACACGTTGCGAATACATACGTTGGTTTCGCATATTGGTAAAGCTATAGCCTATATTGACAAAGAAGCCCTTCAACACGTCTTTATATTCTACAGAGGTTCTAAGAAAATGCGACAGCGTATAGTCTAGTTTCCCGTAACCTTGTCGCATCGTTATATAGTCTGTAAACAAAGGAATGTCTATCGTTGAGGAAAACTCATTAGGTCGCCATGCATAGTTATAGATACCCATAAGAGTTAACGATGGTGTAGGCATGGCAGATATATATAAATGTGGTTCTATGGTAAGCGTGCTTTTATGCTGACTTCCGTAATATCGCTCTGTCCAATAAAGCGGTGTACTGGCTGTGAGATGAATATTGTTCGACTTGTAACTGAATGTAGGACGAACGAAACTCCTCCATTCCCTATATCTTCGTTTCGCACTTATGCTATCATATTCGATGTTCATTCGTTGTAATTTTGCATCTGTTCCAAAATCGTAGTTCAGATGAAATTTGCCCACTTTATGTCCCCAATAAGTATTAAATCCGCCCAACATGCTATGTTTTTCCAATCGTTCGGTAGTTTCATTTGACAGCAACAGCAAATCTGGTGCATAATTTAATGAGAGATAGGCATTCGCTGAAATAGAATGTTTACCGTTAAGATTTCGGATGAAGGAAAGTTTGTCGGTGAGATAGCGTTGACGTGGCTTTACATATTGGCGAGTATTTCTACCATTCAATAGCGATGTACCATCGCTTTGGTCGAAGTCTATATATCCTCGCAAATCATTGGTAAGGTATTGCTTATCCGTATTTTGCTTGTACAGCACCTCTGCATTGAGTGCGTTGTGATGGCTTTGTGCCGACACGTCTTCCATGATTGCCTTGCTACCTGCCATTGTATAGATGGTTGAAGTTGTTCGCCTTTGTATAGTTTTGTCTACCATTGCATCCAACTGTATTCGCAAGTCGTTGTTGCCTTTTGTCTTGAAAAGCCAATTTGTAGCAAACAGGTGTGTTTGGTTAAATCGGCTTCTAGCAGTTTCTATATCGGGTGCTGGCAATGAAATATTGGAGAGAATTCCGCCGTCTGTGGGAGCAGAGTCGTCTAAATAGGCAGCCATTGGCGACACTTCCTGTCCAATACTCTTACCTGTGTTGTTGTTTTTATACATGCTGATACTTTGCACTTTTCGCGAGAAGAACATAGAAAAAAGCCTATTGTTATAGAGGAAGTCAGACTTCCTGTCCATTGCCATACCAACAGCAAGGTCTATGGTATGTGTCCATACGTTCTTTGCGCCATCTCCCAAAACGATATTCAGTGCAGCTTGCTCACTGAAACTGGTGTTTTTCAATGCCTTGATTGGTTGATGACGCTCGAAGACTTGTATTTTCTTTACTTTGTCCACATCAATGTTTTCTGATGCTTGTGTATATTTTCCACCAAGTAAATCCATTCCCTCAATATAGAACTTATTGATTTTCTTTCCTTGATATTCTATGGATCCATCTTCGTTAATGGCTATTCCTGGCATTTTTTTTAATACATCGGCTATGGTTCTGTCTTGCTTAGTTTTAAAAGAATTGACAAGGTAGTTAAGCGTATCGCCTTCTTGGCGTACCTTCTGCGACTTCACTACCACCTCTTTCAGTTCGTTTGTTTTCTCTTGCAATACAATATGTTGCCCATTCTTGAAATCAGATATGAACAAAGATGTTGTTTCGTAGCCCAGCTTTCTTACCTCTATTATGCGAAACTCTTTTCCTTTAGCATCAATGGAAAAGCTACCGTTAGGGCTTGAAAAAGTATAAGCTATGGTTTGTTTCCCGTTTTTCAAATACACGGCAGCACGGTCAACAGATGTATTTTGTGTAGATACAATCTGCCCTGTAAGTATTTGACCTTTTGCCGTTATGGCAAACAAGAGAATTAACCATATGAGAAATGCTTGCTTCATTTCTTGTTCAAATCTTCTATCAACAAAGGAGTCAACTTTCTTTTCTTTATGTTACCGCTGCCACGCACACCTTTGAGTCTGATGATAGCTTCCTGTGGGTCGGTAGCAGTAAGAACTTCGAGTTTCTGTAAGTCGGCTGCATTTGTATTTATAAAGTTTTTCTTAGCAATAGCAATCTTTTCTCCATGTCCTTTTTGTATGCCTGTGCATTCAAAAGTATATTCGGCATTGTCAGAAACTGCTTTCAGTATCAGTCCCGGTAATCCACATAGTTTCCAAGGTCCTTCACTTATGGTAAGGTCGGGTGTATACCATACTGTCCATACTCTGCCACGAAAAGCCGTTCTTGCCTTGTTGCAACTATATTCGGCAATGATGCTGTCGCCATCTAAAAGTTCCCAGTCTAACGTTGGCATAGCCTCCTCATACTTAAAGGCTGTATTCCCCACAAGTTCTGTGGTATAAGTAAGTTTGTTTGCTATGGGATAGTTCTTCAATACTACATAGTGTTGTCCTAATTTAGAACTTGCTCTCATCTTGGAACTTGCTGCTAGAACCTGAGAAAGATTTCCACCCGTGGTTTGTACCACACTGTCTAATGTCTGCTGTTGTGTTATGTTAGTGGCAGAATAGAAACTGCTGCTGTGCTTTCCAACCAATAATATCATATCATCGAACAGCTGCGGACGTTCTACACAAGACTTAAATGCTGCTTTATAACTAATTTTTAGCGTAGCCGTGTCTGTTTGCCCACAAATAGAGCTTAGTTTAAACACGGCAGCTAAAAATATGAGTATTATTTTGTATCTATATTTCATAGGTGTTTTATTGCATAACGTAATTGTGTACTATATGACAGCAAAAATACATAATTTATTCCAACCCCACAAATTCCAGATTAAAATAATATGTTTAAAGCAACAATTATATTGTAGCCTGTAGTTCTATGGTAGTAATAGTAAGGACTTCCAACTAACTACAATGTAAACCTTTTTTTCAATACATTATCTCTTAATGTAGTTATGTAGTAAGATATAATCGGTGAAAGAAAAAGGAAATATATTCATCAGTTATCCGTGCCACCGAGCAGAAATATCGGTGTTATCACGGATGCAACCTTCTGCAATCTCTGACAGACATATTTTCTGAATAAATACGCTTCCGTGCTGTCCAGATGAAAAGACATGGCAATGATGACAGGAAGCGGATAGAGCGGAGCATAACCTTTTAGTTGTTCGTTTGCATAAATATCTTCCTCACCTGCAACCCTCTCATCGAGATGTAGGTTGGAGGATTTTATTATCGTTTGCAACCTGTGGTGGAGTTTTCTCCATGTTACCCCGAAGAACCTCACAAGTTCACTCTCTGTCATGGCTATCTCTCCGTTTCCTTTGCGAATGACTTGCATTTTGCTGACCCAATCAAAATAACTACGCTGATTGGAAGTGTTTGTTCTTATTTTTGGATTGTTGTTTGTCTTCATGCCATTTCTTCCATTTTACAGGTTACAATATCCGAAGATTCACAAGCCTCTCTGACCGCATTCCACGGCTAAAAAACATATCCTTTCCGTTCATGGATTGGTAGTATGTAGTCATACCGTAGTTGCACATATAGTCATCTACCAACTACAATGTAATACCTTCTCTTTCACTGTGTTACCTTGTTTTGTAGTAATGTAGTAAGATAACAGTGAAAGAAAAAGGATTGGTACATATTCAGCTATTGACACCCCTGTCATATATGATGATAGGAATGACAGAACTCCTTGGATGCATCAACTCACTGCACACATGCTTTCTGAACAGGTGGGCTTCTACGCTGTCAAGCAAGAAGGAAAGGGCGATAATTGTAGGTAATGGGTAGAGCGGTGCGTAGCCCCTTACCTCCTTATCCGTGACTATTTTCCTTTCGTCTGCGT
>NZ_JRNC01000106.1 GCF_000758925.1 Prevotella sp. S7-1-8 | reverse complement strand
GCATGAAAGCAACAACATGCCAAGAAAAAAAAGTTGTAAATATCGGAGAAATTCACGCCATTCTGTTGATTTCACCCCTATTGACCACGGTTAATATATCTTAAGTATCTGTGACAAACATGTGCATTTATCCGCCAGTCTGTTTAATATTGCGTACTTTTGTCCATGCATCGGATGTCCAAGCGCGACATGTAGACACAAAAAAAAGATCGCAGCCTCAAAGGCCACATGAGAGCGTTTATTTAACAAGCTCCCTAAAACAATTTGCAAATATATGGTCAACTCGCCCATTAATTACGCATGGCATAGCCTAATAGGCTAAAAAGCGAGCACCCAGTTCAAGAACACACACAAAAAAAAATCAAGACCATGAACGTCAAAGCTTTATTTTTCGACATAGACGGCACCCTTGTCAGCTTCAAGACCCACGTCATTCCGCAATCGGCAGTGGATGCTTTACGCAAGGCCAAGAGACACGGTGGCAAAATATTCATATCCACAGGCAGGCCCATGCCTTTTATCATAAACTTGAAACAAATCGAAGACTTGATAGACGGTTATATCACCACCAATGGCGCACTGTGCATTGTGAATGGTCGTACCATTTGCCGTCACGCTCTTTTGCCAGAAGATGTAGACACCATATTGGCAACATGCCGCGCACTCGACGCTCCGTGCATTGTGGTGGGCTGCGAACATATCGCCGTGCTTTGCCACAGTCAAATTGTGGACGAAATACTTTTGATGGGATTGGGATTGGAAGGCTTTAAGTTTGCATCCCTCAATCGCGTCTTGCAAGAGCCCATCCTACAACTAACGCCCTTTATCAATGCCGCGCAGGAGGCTGAGCTAATGAGCAAACTCAAGGCGTGCACGTCGGGCAGGTGGACCGATGCGTTCACAGACATTACGCATATAAACGCCGACAAAGGCAAAGGGTTAAAGGCTTTGGCCGATCATCTCGGCATTAACATCAAAGATACCATAGCGTTTGGCGACGGCGGCAACGACATTCCCATTTTGCGTCAAGCCGGTGTTGGCGTGGCCATGGGCAACGCTGCGGAAAACGTGAAACAAAATGCCGACTATGTAACCACTCACGTGGATGAGGATGGCATCAAAAAAGCGATGGAAAAATTTTGGCACTAATTTTTCTTTGGAAGAAACATTAGGATAATATTTGACAAACGCTCTGAAAAGCCTCGTTTATTTGCGAGCGAGCCACCCTGTCCCCCACAAGTAAACGAAGCATTTGAGTTTTTCGCACGCGACAGAAAACCACGCGACCATACTCTCAAAATTAAAATAAACAAAAAAAAGTTCTTGTAAAATGCCACGCCCCCCCAACCGGGGCACAAATGGCATCGCGAACATCGTAATCATACCTATATTTGCCGTCTTTCACACCAACAATTGGTCCTTGTATTAGCACCAAACATATTAATGGCCATTTGTTATTCAATGCCTGAACGCAGAGTCTTTGTGAAGTTTCTCCGTAACCATCCGCATTGTCAATACAACAATATCAACCCAGCGAAAGCCGCAAAACATATCATGCGAATGGGGTTAATCCTAAACCACATGGTACCCACGAAAGTGGCCGCGAACAGTGCCAAACTAATGTAAAAGCGCCAAGGGTTTACGATGGGCGTGTTAAAGTTCTCTCCGTTGCAAAGCATCAGCGTGGCCGCCGCCAGTAACCCGACCACCGCCGGACGCAAACCCTCAAACACATTCTGCACAACATCCGTCCTCATATATTTCATAAACATCTTCGATATCAATATCATCAAGATGAATGAGGGCAACACCAACGAGAAAGTTGCCGTGGCAGAGCCAAGCATAGCCATAGGCATGCCATAGCCAGCATTGTGTATAGCTGTATATCCGCAATAGGTGGCGGAGTTTATCCCGATAGGGCCGGGAGTCATTTGAGAGATGGCCACGATATTGGTAAACTCCGCGGAGGTAAGCCAATGGTGGCGTGCCACGGTCTCCGTTTGGATGAGTGACAGCATGCCATATCCGCCGCCGAACCCGAAAAGGCCTATTTGAAAAAAAGTGACGAAGAGTTGAAGAAATATCATATTGGTAATTCAAATATCAAAATTAATATCCTCAAGCCAAGGGCTACGGTCTTTGTTCTATCTCATTTCAGCACCTTGCCATAGGCATAACCACCCACACCAGCCGCAATGATAATCCAAATCGGATTTACATGCAACAGCCAAATGAGCAACGCGGAGGCTATTGGTATCCAACAATTGGCTAAATTGATATGTGCGCTCTTAGCCAAATTAAACGTTGGCACAGCGATAAGAGCCACCACGGCAGGCCTGATGCCCCGAAACATAGCGGCTATCCAGCTCACATTCATAAACTGATGAAAAAACATGGCGATGAGCAGTATGACAAGAAATGACGGCAATGCCGTGCCAACCGTGGTACATAGGGCCCCCCATCTGCCTCTCAACTTATAACCTATGAACGTAGAAATATTGATGGCAAACACCCCCGGGCAACTTTGTGCGACAGCTATGAGGTCAAGAAACTCGTTTTTTTCTATCCATTTGTGTTTGTCCACCACCTCGCTTTGGATAATAGGTATCATGGCATAGCCTCCACCAATGGTGAAAGCTCCTACCTTAAAAAAGGTTTTGAAAAGCGTTACATACATAAGTTGACGTTTGAACGGTTTGTAAAAAATAATGCCATTGGCAGCCCTTAACATTGTGTATCCACAATGGCGAACCGTCGCTTGGGCACCAGCGGCATCATTTTTTTTCACAAAACAGGGCTATCTTTATTGATGCTGCTCCACCCAACGACGAGCGTTGACAAACGCTTCCATCCATGGCGTCACCTCATCGGCAGGGCGATCAGAAGGATAGTAAGCGTTCTGCCAAGGGAAGATGGAGCGCTCCGGGTGTGGCATCATGGCCAAATGGCGACCATCAGCCGAACAAATGCCAGCCACGTTATAGTCGCTTCCGTTAGGATTGCCTGGGTATTCATCATAGCTGTATTTGGCCACCACGTTGTATCGCTCTTCCGACTCGGGCAGTTTGAACCGGCCCTCGCCATGCGCCACCCACACGCCGAGTTTGTCACCCGACAGACTTCCAAGCATCACGCTGTTGTTTTTTGTAATGTCAAGACCGAGGAAACGGCTCTCAAACTTTTGGCTCTCGTTGTGCGACAACCGTGCCCTGCGCTCGTGATCAGGATTGATCAGGTTGAGTTCCACCATCAGTTGACAACCATTGCAGATGCCAAGGCTCAACGTATCCTCTCGGGCATAAAACTTATCCAGCGCCTCCTTGGCCTTGGGATTGTAGAGAAAAGCGCCCGCCCATCCCTTGGCCGAGCCCAAAACGTCCGAGTTGGAGAAACCTCCACAGAATACGACCATGCTGACGTCCTCGAGCGTCTCACGCCCAGTGACAAGGTCTGTCATCATCACGTCTTTCACCTCAAAGCCTGCCAACCACAAGGCATAAGCCATCTCCCTGTCGCCGTTTGTACCTTTCTCGCGTATGATGGCGGCCTTCGGGGCATTAGGCCGATTATCATCGGTCTGTGTTTTCCACCTGTCAGCGTCAAGACCGAGCGAACTTAGCGTGCCCTTAAAACCGTCGTGAAATCTCAAGCCAATGGGTTGCGACTTGTAGTTGGCATATCGTTTATCGGCGGTGCCATTCATGCTTTGGCTTCTGTCAAGCAGACGCGAAGTGCTATACCATACGTCACGCAGCGCGTCAATATCAAATTCATGCTCAAAATCGTCTTTCTTAACCACGATCTTACGCACGTCAGGCGTGGCGTACGCAATCTTGGCATAGCCTATTCCATTATCTTCCAAATACTCCCGAAGCTCTCTCTTGTAATTGTCCGACACCTGAATTACCACGCCAGGGTTCTCGGCGAAGAGCATTTTGACAATGTCACCATTCTCTGATTGCATATCGTGCAGGTTCACATGCATGCCGCCCTTGGTATTGGCAAAGGCCATTTCCAACAGCGTGGTAATAAGCCCACCAGCCGAAACGTCATGCCCGGCCATTATCCATCCCTTATTAATGAGTGCCTGCACGGCGTTAAAACAATCGGCGAAATACTCCGCGTTCTTCACCGTTGGCACGTCACTGCCAATTTTCCCAAGTGCCTGCGCAAAGGCGGAGCCGCCTAATCGCTGTTTGTCAAAAGAGAAATCGATGTAATAGAATGACGAGTTCTTGTCGTTCACCATTACCGGGCTAACCACCTTGCGCACGTCGCCCACCTCGCCTCCGGCCGTCACGATGACCGTTCCCGGCGCGATTATCTTGCTGCCGTCAGGATATTGCTGGCTCAAAGAGAGCGAGTCCTTGCCCGTGGGCACGTTCAAGCCAAGCTCACAACAGAAGTCGGACAGCGCGCGCACAGCCTCGTAGAGTCGCGCGTCCTCACCTTTTTGGCTGCGACAGGGCCACATCCAGTTGGCCGAAAGATTTAAGTTGCGCACGGCCGATGGATGAGTGTTGTCAGTGGCGATAGGTGCCCAAACAATATTGGTAAGGCTTTCGGCCACGCTCAGCACACTGCCGGCCGCGGCGTTGGCCATGGCAACCTGCGGCGCGTGCCCCAAAGCCGTGGCTATACCCTTCTTGCCTCGATAGTCGAGAGCCACCACTCCACAGTCGCTCAATGGCAGTTGCAACGCTCCCACCGTTTGTTGGCGCGCCACCTTGCCCGTCACAGAGCGGTCCACCTTGTTTGTGAGCCAGTCTTTGCAGGCCACGGCCTCAAGACGGAGCACATCATTCAGGTACTCGTCTATCTTATCCACAGAGTAAGTCACGTCCTCATAGCGACGCTCCACCGTCTCGTCTTTCATCACCGTCTTGGGCGAATGGCCGAACATTTGAGCCACATCGAGGTCGAAAGGCCTCACGCCATCACCTTGCACAAAACTAAAATGGGCATCGCCAGTGGTCTCGCCCACCACATAGATTGGCGCACGTTCGCGCGTGGCTATTTTCTGCACGCGGTCGAGATATTTCTCATCTATGAGCAGTCCCATGCGCTCCTGCGACTCATTGGCTATGATTTCCTTGGCGCTCAACGTCTTGTCGCCTATGGGAAGTTTGGTCATGTCTATTTCTCCACCACACTCCTCGACTAATTCAGACAAACAGTTGAGATGGCCAGCCGAGCCGTGGTCGTGCACCGATACCACCGGATTGTTGTCGTCTTCGACCAAGGCGCGTATCAAATTGTAGGCGCGTTTTTGCATCTCGGGGTTGGCGCGCTGCACGGCGTTCAATTCAATGCCACTGCTGTAACGTCCCGTGTCCACCGACGACACAGAGCCACCGCCCAACCCAATGCGGTAGTTGTCGCCTCCAACCACCACTATTTTGTTGCCTTTTCGAGGTTCCTTCTTAAGACAGTCGCGTTTTTTGCCATAGCCCACGCCACCTGCCAACATGATTACCTTATCGTATCCATACACCTGTCCACCCTCTTTCTTGGCGTCAACATCGGTCGACGTGTCCGCGGACGATGTCTGGTACTCAAATGTCAGCACCGAACCGGCGATGAGAGGTTGTCCAAATTTGTTGCCGAAATCACTGGCGCCATTCGATGCCTTGATGAGAATCTGCTCAGGAGTTTGGTATAGCCACTTGCGCGGTTCTATGCTTTTCTCCCACCCGCGCTCTTCATCCGAACCGGCCAAGCGAGGGTATGACGTCATGTATACAGCCGTGCCAGCTATCGGCCAACTGCCTATGCCTCCGCCCATACGGTCCCGTATCTCACCGCCCGTACCCGTGGCAGCACCATTGAAAGGCTCCACCGTGGTGGGAAAGTTATGGGTCTCAGCCTTCAATGAGATGACACTCTCCACGGGTTCAACCCTGAAGTAGTCGCTCGTGGTTTGGTCGGCCGGCGCAAACTGTTCTATCATAGGTCCCCGCGCGAACGCCACGTTGTCCTTATAGGCCGAGAGTATCTTGCCAGGGTTTTCTTTCGTAGTCTTCTTGATGAGCGCGAACAAGCTCGATTCGCGCTCCTTGCCATCAATGACAAACGTTCCTCCAAAAATTTTATGACGACAATGCTCCGAGTTTATCTGTGCGAAGCCGAATATCTCCGAGTCGGTAAGTGGCCTGCCATTTTGCTTTTCTATCTTGTGTAGATATTCCATTTCCTCCGCGCTGAGCGCCAATCCCTCCTCCTCGTTGAATTTCTCAAGGTCGTCCACATGCTTAATGGGGTCCGGCTCGTGGCTCACGGTGAACACCGTTTGGTCCAAACCGTGGTACATGCGCTGCAACATCGGGTCGTGGTCGGCTTCCTCTCGCTCCACCTGAAAATATTCCTCTATACGCGAAATGCCGGTGAGATTCATGTTCTGTGCAATCTCAACGGCATTCGTGCTCCATGGGGTTATCATCTCGCGGCGTGGCCCTATAAAGAAGCCCTCCGCGCTTTCGGCCCGCATACGTTCCGCGTCGCCAAACAGCCAACACAGCTTCCGCTCTTCTTGCCCATTGAGCTTATGGTCTGCCTCAACGGCGATGATACTCTCCTTGAGCGTCTTAAAGAAATGGATCATAATCTTTATGTATTTTAATAAGGTGTATGTTTACCTTGCAAAGTTACTACAAAAAAGTGAAATGCGGAAAGATATAGTGATAGAATTGAGTTACAAGGGTTTTGGTTGAAGTGGCGATAATCCGTGAAGCCATTACAATCCCTGCCGAAGCCAAATCCTGACGCCGCTACGTTACTTGTTCGTAACCATGCCCGAAAATGCGACAAACGGGTACGAATAGCGAAACAAGGCTCTAAGGAATAGTGAGTTATCCATAACTCATGCGAAAAATCAGGTTACGGAAAAAGATTGCGCCGTTCCTCCCCGTTTTGCGTACCAACACCGGACTCTTCACCAACTAATTTTGAAACCCAAAAATTAAGGACAATGAAGAGTACATTTTCAGTAATCTACTACCTCAAGCGTCAGGTAGTGAAAAAGGACGGGACAGTTCCCGTCATGGGACGCATCACGGTGGACGGCAGCCAGACACAGTTCAGCTGCAAACTGACTGTCGATCCGAAACTGTGGGACACCAAAGGTGGACGTGTCACGGGCAGAAGCACGGCGGCACTCGAAACGAACCGTATGCTTGACAAGATGCGGGTACGCATCAACAGGCATTATCAGGAAATCATGGAGCGTGACAACTTCGTCACGGCGGAGAAGGTGAAGAACGCCTTTCTCGGACTGGAACACCGCTACCACACGCTGATGCAGGTGTTCCGCCAGCACAACGAGGACTACGAGAAGCAGGTGGAGGCAGGCATGAAAGCCAAAGGCACGCTGCTGAAGTACCGCACCGTTTACAAGCACATGCAAGAGTTCCTCGACATCCGCTACCATGTGAAGGACATCGCCCTAAAAGAGCTTACCCCGGCTTTCATCTCCGACTTCGAGATGTTCCTGCGCACGGACAAGCACTGCTGCACCAATACCGTGTGGCTGTACGTCTGCCCGTTACGGACGATGGTATTCATCGCCATCAACAACGAGTGGCTGACGCACGACCCGTTCCGCGAGTATGAAATCAAGAAGGAGGAAACAACACGCAGTTTCCTGACCAAAGATGAGATCCGCCTGCTGATGGAGGGGAAACTGAAAAACGCCAAACAGGAATTGTACCGCGACCTCTACCTGTTCTGCGCCTTCACGGGGCTGTCGTTCGCGGATATGCGCAACCTTACGGAAGAGAATATCCGCACCTACTTCGACGAACACGAGTGGATAAACATCAACCGCCAGAAAACGGGCGTGGTGTCCAACATCCGCCTGCTCGACATCGCCAACCGCATAATCGGCAAATACCGGGGACTGTGCGGGGACGGCAGGATATTTCCCGTTCCGCATTATAACACGTGCCTTGCCGGTATCCGTGCCGTCGCCAAGCGTTGCGGCATCACCAAGCATATCACGTGGCATCAGAGCCGCCACACGGCAGCCACGACGATATTCCTCTCCAACGGTGTTCCCATCGAAACGGTCAGCTCCATGCTCGGACACAAGAGCATAAAGACGACGCAGATTTACGCAA
>NZ_JRNC01000105.1 GCF_000758925.1 Prevotella sp. S7-1-8 | reverse complement strand
CGGACAGTAATATATTATTGTTCTGATTGAAGGAGAAATAAAAAGGATAAAAATACTCCTTCTCTTTGTCATCTTATAAAAGAATGAAATATAATGTTCTAATAACTTTTAAAAACTATATTTCATTTTTACCCACACCTCCGAATTCTTCGCATACATTTGGAACTTGCCTTTGTCGGCATGGAAATAGTCGTAGCCAGCGGTGAGTTCGATTTGGTCGTTAAGGGCATAGGAAGCCGAGAAACGATTGAAGATGCCACCGTTTGTTACATCAACGTAGGCAAAGGTAGAAAGTTTTAGCGTGTTTTGCAGTAGTTCTTTGGCGAGTCGTGCCGTGGCTATTCCTGCATGGCGATAGATAGGCAGTCCGTCAAGATTGCCCGATGTGTATTTGTGGCAATACTGCAGACTTGCATTCCAGTCGTTGCCAGGGTACCAATCAATGCCGATGAGCGTGTAGAGTGCATTGCGGCATTCCACTTCGCATCCCATTGCAGCATTTTGCGCCTCGTCGATGTATTTGGCTACCTCTGCTCGAATAACGAATTGCCCGATGGGCAACGAACAGTCGGCTCCTAACATCGTCATGCGGCGATAGCGTCCATCGATGTGTAGTGACTTTCCGTCGGTTGTCATTCCCATGCGAAGGGCTGGCAGTTTGTTCCATGTCCGCAAGGCACTCACGGAGAAATCCACACCGCTGAGGTTGACGGTGATGCGTCCGCCGTATTCCATATTCTTCAACCGCTTTTCTGGTTTTCCGCTTTCCAAGTCTATGGAATAAGGGAGTGAGGTGTATGGCAAACGCATTGCCCATGGATTGCGCAGGTCAGTAGGTATCAAAGCAAAGTTAGTCACAGGGTTGCACACCGCTTCTGCCGTAATGGCTCCCAAGGTATATTTGGCACGTAAACCATTCACAGGCATACGTATGTCGTCATAGTCTTGAGCAAGAAATTCGGTGTAGTCGATGGACGACACGCAGTCGGTAAGTCGCAGTGCGTCAGCCACTCCCCATATAACGATTTGCCGTCCCACACGCAGGTCAAGGTTTCCTTTGGTATATGACAGATACGCTTCACGCAGTTCTATGCCTGTGCGTTCTTTCAGTATTCCGTTGTAAATTGCGTTCAGCGAAACAAAGAGAGCTGTCGCTCCTTTTTCGAGTCTCACTTCGCCCCTTGCCCGAGTTCTTGACGCCATCCAGTCAGCATTCCCCGTTGTTCGGAGTGCGTGATAGGTGTCAAGAAATCCCTTCACCCGAACTTGTAAAGCGTCATCGCTGTCTTTGTCATACGTCTCCTGAAGAGTCTCTTCGGGTACTGTTTCAAGACTGTCAATAGCTGCTGTTGGCGTTTCTACTTGGGCTGATGCTTGTGCCGAGAACATCGGCACAAGCAAGAGAGTAGATAGTTGTATCAGGTTCATATTAGAGTCCTTTCTCCAATTTGGAAACGGTGAAGAGGTTGGGCGCCACCTTGATGTTGAATCGTTGGTTGTCCATGCGAATGACAGTCTTGTGACCCGTCTGCACATTTTCCATTTGCATGAGGTGCATCGTCCAGAATCCCTGTACTTTATCGATGTTGGAAATGGTAAGACGGCGGTGCAACTTGTTCAGCTTATCGTAGTATTCCGCCTTAACAGCCATCAAGCAGTCCTGTCTTATCCACGTTACTCGACGTGCATATATTTCGTCCTTGTCGTTGGGAATCGACTGCACCACCCAGCATCGGTGTCCGCCTAAGTTTTCCTCTCGCAGGAGCTGGTGTCGTTCCTCGTCCACACTGCGCATACTCATGTCGTTGTAGGTAAAGTCGCTACCCATGAAGTAGTCGGTCTTCGACGACTTACCGCTGATGCGTCTTGTCTTTTTCATGGCAGGCAGATAGAGCCACTTGTCGTCCACCTTACGAGGATTGTCGTACTCCCATGTGAGGAATCCTGTTCCCTTCACATCTCCGGGATAAGTGAAAAACATAATTTTCTTAGTGTCCTTGCCTATGTCCATTGCCCATGATTCGAGTTTTCTGATGCGCTTGTGTCCACTTCGCTGAATGAGTGTCATTTCTACGTTAGCGTAGCGTGTGTCGCCATCAGGTCTGTTTTTTACTTTTTGCATAATATCCCTACCAGACAGTCCTGCTGCCTGTGCGCTACCAATTGCCAACAGGGCGATGAGCAGCAATGTAAAATTTCTTGTTTTCATACTTTTGGGTTTAATTATTATTTTGAATGTTGTTGATGTTTGCCTTTTTTTGTTTGAATATGTGGAGATAGTCTATGAGGATAGGGGTGAGGAAGAGGTCAGCCAGCAAAGCCGATACCATGCCAGCTACTGCCAGTATGCCCCAGTTGCTCATCTGTGTGGCATCGGAGAAGACGAAGCCCATGAATGTAGCCGAGATGACGACCGTGGACATCACAATGGCAAGTCCTTCGGTGCGGAAGGTGCGGTTGATGGCTATTTTGTAGTTGCCATATTTGTCGTATGCCACATGACTGTGGTTAATGAAATGAATGGTGTCATCGACAGCGATACCCAAGACCATCGGGATGAGCGAGGCGGTCATCATGTCGAGTGGGTAGCCGAGCCAGCCCATCATTCCACCTACGATAATGGCAGGGGCTATGTTGGGTATCATACCTACGAGTCCCACTTTCCAGTTTCCAAAAATTAGAACGAGGATAATGCCAATAACCAGTACCGATAGCATCATCGACCACATCTGTCCTCGCTCCACATACTGCTGCATGACGGTGAATTGCGGAACATTTCCCACCACCGAAACATGTGCATCGGGAAAGAGACGGTGTGCCTCCGCCTGAAGGTTGTTCATTTCCTTTTCTGCTTCGTTGGAGTTGTAGTCTTTCAGTTCTATTTGTAGCCTTAGCCGTTTATAGTTGTAGTCCATCCAGTATTCCGACTCCGTTCCTCCGGCGTTTTCGTACAGCAACAGCAACTGTGCCACCATATCAGCATTGTCTGGAATGGCGTAAAATTGCTGCTTGTTTCCGTTGAGTGTGCAATTCATGTCTTTCACAATGTCAGTGATGGAGTTGTGGCGTTTCGTTAGCTTGTAGCCATCAGCAATTTTTGACAATTGGTCGAGCTTCTGTAAATTTCCTGGCTTCTTGGCATCGTTGTCGTGCGGCAGCGTAATCATCAAATCGTAGGCATACATGGAGCCGAGTTCCGTTTCGCAAAGGTTGAGGAATTTGTTGACGTAAGGCACTTTTCTACCCATTGTCTTCTCAATGTCGAACGCAGGTTCGATGAAGAAGAGTCCGATACCACAGAAAATAGTCAGCACCACCGACAGCGCGACAATGCCACGATGATTGCGTAGCACAAAACTTCCAAATTGCTCAAACCGATTGCCAATATAGCCCTCAAAGCTTTTCGACATGTTGGCGGCTGGTCTTCTATCCTTGCCAAACGATAGCAGAATGGGAGTGATGAAGAGGCAGGTAATTAATACAGCGAGCAGACAGATTGATGTATTGAGGCCAATAGCCTGCATGGGTACGATGTTCATGGAAAGGAAAGTCATCATGGCGGCTACGGTGGTGAGTGCCGAGAGCGATACGCCCCAACCTGTCTCGCCCATCGCTTCGATGATGGATTGCCTGCGCCTACCTGTCTCTACGAAGCGAGTCTTGAAGAAGTTGTACAGATGGATGTTGTAGGCAATGGAGCAAGCGAAGGTGAGAATGACGGCTATCATCATGGTTGTCATGTCGATATAGATGCCTGTCCAGCCGATGATGCCAAAGCTGATGAGCAGTCCTAAGACAGAGGTGAGCAATGGCGCTATTACTCCACGTAGCGAACGAGTTACGATGAGCATTACCACAATAGAGATGATAAATGCGAAGAGGAACAATCGTCCCATTTCGCCCTTGAGATAGACCACCTTCTCATAGCTCAGATAAGGCATTCCTGCAGCAGCGGGCGACAGTTCTGCATATTTTTCCTTGCCTATGATATGTCCAGCTTCCCTGCCAGTAATCATGTCGGGAGCCATGTCGCTTGTCTTCTTCCACACACTGTCGGCAGGGAAGGGGCGCAGCTTTACCATGATCCATGTCATCGTTCCATCGGTTGATACCATTTTCTTCGCCAGATAGGGCTTGCTGTAAGCCTTGCGCTTGATTTCTTTCAGTCCAGCGGCATCCGATGGAATTTGCTCTGGTACAATCTGCTCTATGGTCATACCTTCTTCCGTACCAGAGGCAAACTCAAGATCGGTGAGCGATGTTACCTTGTCGGCGTACGACAGGCTATCCTTTAATTCGTTGCTCAGCTCACGAATGAGCGTGAGACTGCGGTTGGAGAAGATGTCCTTATTCTTTACCAGCACTGCCACATAGTAGTCATTACCAAAGATAGACTTGAACTCGTTGGTCTTGAGCAGCATAGGGTCGTCGCTTAGGAAATAGTCATCGAACGAAGTTCTTATCACAATGCGCTTGGCTCCAACGAGCGAAAAGGCGATGACCACCGCAAACAGCGCACCCACAACAAGCCTATGGCGCAAAATCCAACTCGCCAACAGCCTGAAAAGATTGTTGATTTTTTCGATTTTCATGATTTCTACTTTTTATTTGGTTTCTGTTTTTATTTTTGATGAGATATTTGCCGAAGGAGTATCTTGTTGCAGTCTTACCATTTGCGCAAAAGTCCCATTGTGCGCCAACAGCTCGCCTGGTGTGCCCCGTTCCACGACTGTTCCGCCCGAGAGTACAACGATGTGGTCGGCTCCTAATACGGTGCGCATGCGGTGCGCGATGATGATGACGGTCTTGTTGCGTACCAGTTCGGAGATACCAGCCTGAACCTTTGTCTCATTCTCGGCATCGAGGCTGGCGGTTGCTTCGTCCAACAGGATGACAGGAGCATCTTTTAAGAGCGCGCGGGCTATGGAGATACGTTGCCGCTCCCCACCCGAAAGGTTTTCCCCATTTTCGCCTATCACCGTGTCGTAGCCTTGTGGCATACGATTGATGAAGTCATCGCACTGTGCCAACCGTGCCACATGCCTTATTTCCTCATCGGTGGCGTCGCGCTTTCCTATGCGTATGTTGTCGGCAACGGAGGCATTGAAGAGCATCACGTCTTGGAACACTACGGCGTAGTTTTTGAGTAATGTCTCTGGTTCTATGTCGGAGATCTCGTGTCCGCCCAGCGTTATCTTACCATTATTGATGTCCCAAAAACGTGCGGCGAGCTTGGCAGCGGTACTCTTGCCACCACCTGAGGGACCAACGAGTGCCGTTATCTCGCCCTGTCGGGCAGTGAATGAAACATTGTGAAGCACCTGCTTGTCTGTTTCGTAGGAAAAGCTGACGTTGTGGAACTCAATGTCATAGTTCGAAACTTCCACCTCGGTGTCGCCCGTCTGTATGGGCATTGCCTCCATCTCTTTCATTCGCTTGATACGCACATCGAGAAAAGTAAGAATAGCGAGGTTGCTGCATACTTCAAGGATAGGGTTGTAAACCATTGCCGAAACAAGGAGGAACGCCAAATAGACGAACACCGACACGTCGCCACGCTGTAGCATCCATGCGCCTACAACGATGACGGTAGGCATGCCCAGTTTAAGCAGTACAGCGGAGATGTTGACAAACGCACCTGTCAAGAGTTCACCGGCAACAAGTTCTTTTTCCAATGTTTTTAATCGCTGGTCGAACCGCTGGTTATATTCGTCCTCGCCATTGTACGATTTGATTTCCTGCACACACTCCAGTCCTTCCTGTATCTGTTCGCTCACTCCTCGTTTGATGTGGTAGACATGTGTAAAAGCCTTGTTCATTCGATTTCGTGAAACCAACAGCACTACCAAAGCAAATGGCACTACCCAAAACACAGCGATGGCTAATCGCCAGTCGTAACAGAACATTCCCGCTGCGATAATGACAATGCTCACCACAGAAGCAAACAGTTGGGGAATGGCGTGCGAGAACGTTGTTTCCAATAGTGTGCAGTCTTCCATAATAGTGGCAGTGAGGTCGGAGAGATTGCGCTCACCAAAGAAGGCGAGAGGCAAACGGCGCAGTTTCTCGGCTAAAGAGATACGGCGTTGCGCACTCTCATTATATACGGTGGTATAGGTGCTGTCGTATTGCCGACGAATCACGACGAGCATCACGACCATAAGCCCTGCTGCCACGAGGAGATAAAACCACAACGTATGAGGGGCATTCATTGGCATGTTATCGAGATACTCCATCAGGAAGAAAAACAAATAAGTGGGAGGCAGCATCAGCACAAGGTTGAGCAGTGTCGAGAAGACGATGCCTTGGCGCAAGTCTTTTGCCCCTTTTTCCGTAAGAGCGAAACGGTTTTGAAAATATTTAATCATGACTTTATGACTTTTAATAGATTATAGTTTCCACGAAACAGATTGTTGATATTCATTCCACATACGGTGGTAATACTTTTCCTTACTCAATAGTTCCTTGTGCGTTCCCTGTTCGACTATCTCGCCGTTGTCCACAACTACGATGCTGTCAGCATCCTGCACAGTGGTAAGTCTATGAGCTATCATCAGCACGGTCTTTCCTTGGGTGAGATGTGCCAGTGCTTTACGGATAAGCTGTTCGTTTTCGGGGTCGGCAAAGGCGGTCGCCTCATCGAGCACGACGATAGGGGCATCTTTCAGAATGGCACGGGCAAGAACAATTCGCTGCTGCTCACCTCCCGAAAGATAAGTACCTTCGGCACCGATAACGGTATCCAATCCCTGTGGCAGCCGGTCGATAATCTCACGACTTTGTGAGAGATCGATGGCACGGTTAATCTGCTCGGTCGTTGCATCAGGATTGCCGTAACGTAGGTTTTCGATGAGCGAAGTCTTGAACAGACGGGTGTTTTGGAAGACGAACGACACGTTGCGCATCAGCTCGTCCTTGCGCATATCCCTCACGTCTACACCTCCAATGGTAACGCTGCCATGGCGTACGTCCCAAAAACGGGGTATCAATCTTGCTATCGTGGTCTTTCCGCTGCCCGACGCTCCTACAAGTGCAACCGTCTTTCCTTCGGGAATGGTAAGGTTGATATGACTCACTGCATCTTTTTCCGCTCCCTCATATCGGAACGAAACATCGTTGAAACGAATGTCGTACGCTTCTGCCCGTTTTGGCTCGTCGTGCTGCGAGAGCGGTGCAATATCAGTGAGCTGCTCTAATCGTTCCACAGCCTCATTTGCCATGAACAGGTCCTGACTGAGATACATGGCTTTCATCACGTTGGAAGCGATGAGCGGTGCAATCACCACATAAAGTATCACGTTGGCAATAATTGTGGTGGTATCTCCACCGTGTCCTATCAGGATAATAGCAGTAGGAACGAGGATGAAGGCAAAGGCATTGATAGCAAGTATGTAAAATGACATTGGCGTGCGCCACACAAGCGTACACTTGATGACAAGGTCGCGGTAGCTGATAATGCTATCGTAGAAGCGTTTGAACGAGAATACCGTTTGTTGGAACACCTTGACCACGGGAATACCTCTGACATATTCCACTGCCTCTGCCCCCATCTTCTCCTGCGCATCAAGGTAGAGCCTTTGAAATTGGTTGTTCTTCGGGTTCATCATATATCCCATAATGCCTATCGCGCCAACGAGAGGTATCATCGCAGCCGTACCCAACTGCCAATCCACAGCGAATAACAGTACGATAACACCTATCGGAGCAACGACACAGCTTGCCACATCGGGTAGCAGGTGCGCCACGAAAGTATGTGTCTGTCCCGAATCCTCATCAATGATTTTGCGCATACGCCCCGTGTTTTGTTCATCGAGGTAGCCCAATGGCGCACGCATCAGCCGTTGCATCGCTTTGCGTCTCATGTTGGTTTCTATTCGGAATGCCGCAAGATGAGAGAGCATCAGTGCCAAAAAGTAGAGCAACACGTTTGCCACCGATATGACAAAAGCCCATAGGGCATAGTCTATAAGAGGTGTATTTGAGAGGTTGCCCTTGGCGATTAGTAGTGTCCGCACCACGAGCCACAAAAGTATGAATGGGACAAGCGACAGCAGTCCGTTTACTGCTGACAGTGCTACGGAGCATGGCAGCAAGTATTTGCGCCCTCCCATGTAAGCTCCTAAACGTTTGAGAGTCTTAATCATATGTAATCGTCTTCTTAAAATTAATCTTTATGGTTTCATCAACGCTTTCCATCCGGCCATGCTAAAGTCCATGTACTGCTCCATGGCGACTTTAATGTCCTCGTCGCTGTAATCTTCATGTTCTACAATCTCGCAGAAAACAGTTATCCACGTGGAACATGTGATGTGAAGTAGTAGCGGTGATATGTTGTTGTTAAAATGTGGATAGCGTTCCTTCATTAAGCGTATGTATTCTATACCCACTTGCATTTGTCTATCTATCATTTTGTCTTTGTATCCTTGTAATGACGTTCCTTCCGATTTGAATAGAAGTAGGCGCAGCTCTGGACGAAAATCTTTTATAATGGATAACATGTCTAAGATATAGTCTATTTGTCGTTGTCTCATACTGAAAACGTCTATTGAGAGAAATTTTTCATCATTATGTGATAGTATATGTTTGTTAAGCACTTTGATAAGAGGAGAAAGCACCTCACAAAACAATTTGTCTTTACTACGAAAGTAGTTATATATGTTGCCAACGGCAATACCTGCCTTTCGGGCCACCGTGCGAATGGAAGTGTCTCTTACGCCATGTGCAAGAAACTCCTCTCGTGCAATGTTTAAAATGCGTTGCTTTATATTTTCTTTTAGCGTCTGCATAATGTATAATAAGAACTGTGAGTGGTATTGGGAAGGTAATTGTTTGTTAATAATGAACAAAGTTTCGTTATGTTCATAAAAAAAGCGCACCGTCTTTCTTTTGGACGGTGCGCTTGGCTTAACGGGAAGCCATATCCCTGTGATATGTCGTATTTGTTTCTTATCATTGGTATGAAGTCTATTTGGTGCAAAGATAAAAAAGGTAAGGAAATGATACAATACCAAAAAATAGGTATTTTATAACAATCAATAGTCCGTTTATTTTTTTTCGAAGCTTTCAACTCAAGCCAATGGAAATTGTGGCAATAAACAAACATGACCGTAAGTTCAATTAAGAAATGCAACTTTTGGAAATAAACAAAAGGC
>NZ_JRNC01000104.1 GCF_000758925.1 Prevotella sp. S7-1-8 | reverse complement strand
GACACACAAACCGCTGTTTAGAGGTGAGCATTTCCTAACGAGCAAGGAAGTATGCGAGCGGCTATATATCAGCCCTCGTACCTTGCAGGACTATCGGGACAGGAGGATTATTCCCTACACGCAATTCGCAGGGAAGATACTCTATAAGGTGTCGGACTTGGAGAGATTATTAGAGGATAGCCATAAGAACTTTCTCTAAGTATTAGAATATAGCTTCCCATTTATAAAAATAAGCCTACTTTGAACCAATAACCAAAGTGGGCCTATTTTTGAAGAATGTGAACTCAAACTACCTAAAGGAATTGCACTTCTATCTTGAATGTTTATAGCCTTCTTTGATGCGATTATCAAAAAGGGCTGAAATCACGATAAAGACACACTTTATAGAATGTTATGTTTTTGTCTTTTACTATTCAATCAGTTTTTCAAATCTCTGGTGACCTCAATTCAGACTTAAGCACTACTCTTTCCTTTTTATTCAGAGTTAGATTGATCAGCCCATTGAAAGCTATATCAGACTCTTCATATTTCATATTCGGTCTGGCATAGTAAACCTTAAGTTTATAATTACCAGCCGGCAATTTGCTCATCTTAAAATTAACATCGTATTTGCAAATGCAATCGGCAAGCGCGTCAAGGACATTATGATACACAACAAGGGTAATCTGATCATCTTGATTAACAATGTTCACATAGATATTTCTTACGGCACAGTTGGCTTTCACGTCTTCCAGCACACATTGAGCTATACCGTCTTTACCCAATTCTATGCTTAAGGTTGTCCGTACCGCGTCATTCTCCAAGTAAAAATCAGGACGTGTATCTGTCGGAGAGATGCTTAATTTACAATTAGAATTTGCAACATCATAAATTCTTAATGGCTCAAGAGCTACCTTCTCTGAGGAACATGCAGATAATCCACAGAAAAGGATTAGGCTGTAAAATACTTTTTTCATAATTACAAGGATTTTATATGTTGATATTTATATAAACATAATTACAAGTTATTTCTTGCTTATATTATTACGTATTTCTGTTTACTATTCAATCAACTTCCCGTGTTTTTTGAGTATTGAGAGAAACTCTCCCCATTCTGCCGCTCTTTTTTCTTTTGCTTTTTGAATGGCCTTGTTCTCTTTAACATATTGACTATTGTCCTCAATATTGCGTGGGTAACAGTCACTCAGATAAAACTTGCCAGATTCTGAAACTAATGATAAGTCTGTGAAGATTTGACTATTGAAAGATGACACAAACGTTGAGATATGGAGTAGAACCTTACCATACGAATGTATTTCTATGTTACGATAAATGGGAAAGAGCTGACTTGTCGGCTCAAAATCTTGAAAAATAATCTCACGGGTCTGCGCGTTGAAAGACTTGATGTTGTCAAGTGTAAAGAGATAGGGGCTTGAAGCGGCTCTTGTCATTCGGGCTGTCCCTATAGCAAACAATTCCGTTTTCGATGCTTGCACTGTGGGAGTTGAAGCAGACTCATCTTCATTGCTGCAACCAATAAACAGCAACGAGAAGATGAACGCCTGTAATACACAAAAATACCTTTTCATAATTTGTTGGATTTAATTAGTTATTATAATATGTGGTCGTCAATTATGTTCATATACTTCTTTATTTCTGCCATTATGGAATAAACTTGCTTGACACTTTCCAAGCAAAAGGCATGATTATCCTCGCATCTGTTTTCAACCATATCGGCAAACGCTTGAATCTCCGAGAAGAACCCTTGTGACACAATTTGGTTATTCCCAATCGTTGGAACAAAGCCATTTCTTCCGTAGAGATTGACTACGGTTGTATTGTTTTGGAATATTTTCTCTAATGGAACCCCAAACACTGCAGAGCGTCTCGGTGTGAAATCGAGTTGCTCCATTCTGTCCAATACATAAACCCCTTTGTCTGTACTGATGCTCAACAATTCCTCTGCCTTTTGCCACGAGTAATCTGTTGAAAGTTCCAGCATACCTGTTATATCTTGGTGCTCTAATACAAGAAATAAGGTCTGTCCACCATCTCTACTGCGAATAATATCCCAACTCTTTATCTTTGCCTCTCCGAAAAGGAATGTTGCATAGTCAAGAGGATGGATGAACAGGTCAAGCAGAGCATCACCCTCTGGGTATAGCCCCGTAAGATAGCGATAATGATAATGTCGTTTGCCATCACCTTTCAATCGCTTTTGCAGAATTTGAGTGGCAGGGGCAAAACGTCTTTGCAGTCCGACGACGACATGTTTTGAGCCATATAGTTTGACGGTATCGGTCAAAGACTTTAGTTCCCTCTCGTTCTCACACGGTGGTTTCTCTATGAATAAGGACTTCCCTGCTTTAATGACTTCGTTTGCTATATGAAAGTGCGAATGTGGATTAGCAGCCACAAAGACTCCCGAAACCGTATCATCATTCAAGATGTCTTGTAAAGAAGTCGTACCTTTTACTCCCTTGTACTTTTGAGAAATCAGCCCGGCTTTCTTCTCCGAGGTGCAGCAGATGTATTTCAATGGCAACTGAAGATATTGTATCACAGGCAACAGGTTACTGACACAATGATTGCCAAGACCTACAAGAGCATACCGTTGGGTGTAGATATGGTTCAGTTCCCTTATGCTCCGCACACTCTTGTATCTGCCGATGATTTCGTCTATATGTCCCATAGTTTATGCTGTTATTTGCTTGAAATGTTCCTTATAGGTGATTTGCGTGTTGCTGCTCCATTGATATTTCCCGTAAAACAATTCTATCAGTCGCTTGGGAAACATTTTCTCCAGATTCCTTAACAGGATAATATCATACTTCCGGTGATAGTTGATCCAGCATTGATTACACGTTTTGGAGTGTTGACACTGAATCTTACAGGTTTCCTTTGAATTGAATATCTCGTCAAGCGTGTTCTCATGAGTGTTGCCCAAGACCACGTCCAAATTCTGGCACAACGGGACATCACCATTGGAATGGATGACCAACTCACTGAAAATGCTATGGCACCTCAGTTTCAGCCTGTTATTCTTCCATTCGTCATATAGGGTCACAAAATCAAAA
>NZ_JRNC01000103.1 GCF_000758925.1 Prevotella sp. S7-1-8 | reverse complement strand
CATCAAGGAAATAGGAACAATATCCCTACACGCCTCTATAACTTCGATAACCTTATCATATCCATCCCTGCCACGCATATAGAGATAGGTTTCTCTGGTGCCGTCAAGTGAAATATACAGATGCTTGGGGTGATGATTTTTTACAGCAGATATTACCTTGTTTACCGCAAGACAATTAGACAGCAGCGTATAGTTAGGATGATGAGTGTCAAACCATCCCAATATCTTGTCTGCTTCGGGATGAAGGATAAACTCACCTCCCTCCAAGCCGACCGTCGTGCGTTTCGTTATACATTTGCTGTTCATTATCTTGATGATGTCGTCTAATCTTAAATTTTCCGTAGGTTTCTTCCAAATGGAACAGTGCTTGCAACGTGACTGGCAGTTGGTAGTGGAATATATCATCAAGGAAGTAAGTACCTTATGCCGTCTGCGTATTACATTGTTGGCAAATACTATTCCGTTGTGGATGTAGTCATAAATACTGTACATTCTTTCTTTTGAGTTTTGTCTTTTATTGTTAAGAGCAGAAAACCACGAAAAGACTGCACAATATTTATGACTTTTTTTATCTATTTATTTCATTTACCAAGTAAGCCGCAATCCAAATGGTACTGTTATGATGAACGGATGCTCTGTGCGGTAGGTTTCAAGGTCACTGCCATTCCAGAAGTAATAGAACATGTTAGGTTCTAAATACAGACTGAAAGGCTTGAATAGCCTATACTGAACACCGATACCTAAGTTCACAGACCACTGATAACGTGGCTTGATGTCACCCTTTAACGTGTAGGACGAGTCAGACGTTATGATATACTTCTTATCAAGTGAACTGTGAACTGGCATCTCGAATGTCACTCCACCAGTCGTATAGGCATTGAATCGTCCCTTGCTCCATATACGATAGGTCAATTGCAATGGTATGCCCACATAATCAATCTTCTGGGTCTTCAACAAGGTCGCACCATGAAACTCACTCTCAAAATCAGACTTCATTCTTGTGTAAGTCAATCCCGTGCCAAAAGTCCAATGGGAACTTAGTTGCTTGTTGAGCGACAAACTAAAGGTTTTGGGGCGGTAGTGGTGCGCCTTCTCACCTAAGGATGCGTTGCCTTCTGTTGCATTATTCAGTGCTATCCATGACATTTTTGCCCTCTCGACAGAATCCATCAGTGCATTGTTCCGAACCAAATAATTTACATAATCATCCCATGTATATAATTTGGCCGAAGCCCCACCGTTAGCGTAATCTACTACTGATAGGTAGTTCAAATTGGACATGGCTCCATTTGCTCCGGCATTAGATGAATAGCCGAATTTAAATGTCCATGGGTATTTCTTCTTATTGCTGACACTAGGCGACATACTTTCATTCAATGCCATCATTTTTTCTTCGGTAATTTGTGGAATACGAAGCACGGAGTCTATGGTGCTGATACCCTTTATAACCAATTGTTTCTGTATAGAATCCACATGGAAAACTACAGTCTGCTGCTCGGATTCTACACTATCTGTTATCATCCGTGAAGAAATCTTTTCAGTAGAGGTAGCCATTTCTGCCAAGGCACGTTCATCATTATTACTGGTACTTATACTTGATGGGATGGAATATCTTGGTTGCACTATCTTTTGAGAGGTAGATTCTTTTTGAACCCGTCCTGGCAGCTCCTTATGAGTGGTTACTGCTGTTTGCTTGTGTTCAGAAGTTCCAACAGTTTTGTCCTTCGTTACGAAATAGATATAGACAGATATCAGAATTGGAAGCAAGAAGAGCAACCAATAGTTCATCAGTATAGTCCGCAACATTTTCTTTGCCCGAACCAACTGAGAAGATGAACTGTGAGGATTGATACCAAGCAGTTCTCCAATTTCCTTATGAGAAAGACCATCCAGAACCGAGAGTTTGAATATCTCCCTGTTCCCCTCCGGTAACGACTCTATTGCCGACAACAATAGTTCAAGTTCTATATTCTTTTCTTCCTCGTCTTCTTCGCTCAAAAAATCTGTGCCCAGACTAGACAGAGGAATGTCATCCTTCACTGTGCTTTGCAGGTACCTTAGAGAAAGGTTCCTTACAATGGTGATCATCCATCCCTCCAATTTTGAGTTGTCTTTCAGCGATTTGATGGAGGTGAAGATGATGATGAACGCATCATGCAAAATATCTTTTGCCGTGCTTTCGTCTGTCACATAATGCTGGCATATCCGCAATAATCTGTCGGAATATGCCTTGTATAAATTTCCGAGAGCTTTCCGTTCTCCCTGTTTACATGCGTTTATATCAACATCTACTTTCATAGATATACTTTTCCTTTTTATTAAAAGGAGCAGATTGTGACTAAAAGACTGCACGAATTTTGAAACTTTTTTTTGAAAAACTTGAAAAAAGGCTCAAATTTATGACTAGTGGCCTATTTTTAAGGGCGAATAATCAACAACAAGAGCACTATTGCAAATTTCACCTCCCGTCATAAAGGAAACATTGGATTGTGTATTTTGATACCTGTAACAAACGATGGTCAATGGCACATCTAATCTAAGGAATTATAATTTGTCTGAAGTCATGAAGTAATTTCTCCATTCTTTTCATCAATTCCTTAAAGGGCTTGGCTTCGCCATATATATATCCATCTACCATATTTGTCTCATAGTCCAGACGATAGGCTTTCAGAACCTCATTTCGGGGGATAAAATCAATACTTGTCGGATAATCTTTGTCATAGTCCACATATCCCAAATGATAGAAACGACGACGATGTTCTACGATAGCCTTATAAAGGTTGCCATCGTTCAGTGACTTCTGGCCAAACTCTGTGTCCATCAATCTATCTAAATCATAGAGATGCAGGGACATACGCAATGTTCTTGGTTCTTCCTTTTGAAGCTCCTCACTAAGAAGCAGTGCCTTCTCCAAAAATGTTCTTGATGGCGTTACAGTCTTGATAGATGCTGTCATTTCATCATCCTCTTCAGGGAACTTATCAAAGACAAGAGAGCGAATGTCGCATTTCTCATTAGGCTCAGACATAGATAGACAACTGATTTCTATTTTAATCCTCGCATCAATAAGTCTCATGCTGGACGGGAAGATACTTTCATAATTGACGAATATTACCGTTGGGTCACTGTCATGATCTATAGGCTTGGGAGGTTCCCCCGCCATCGTTTCATTCTTTACAGTATATCCTTCAATTCCCATTTTCTTAAGTTCCACATCCAGTTCTGCTGAAAGTGTCCCATGAATATAATCTCGCGACGCTTTTCTTAACTTCTTTACCTGGTTGTTGTTCTCACACTTGGCAAATGGCAGGTTAAGGATTTTTTCAAAAAAAGTTCTGTCAATGGAGATGTCGATATCTTCACTGAAACGGTTAATAAGATTCCATCCTTTACTCAAAGAAGTTCCGCCCTTGAAAAGAAGCCATTTCCCACAAGATGTGTTAAACAGGGCTTTGAGGACTACTGTCACCCACCAATCCTTCTCTACCGCATTATCTTCGATATTATGATCTTGTGCGACTGATTGTATCATTGAGATCCTCTCATCAATGCTATGATTCTGCCAACTGCTCATGATTCTTATTGTTTAGGATGTTTATTATTTTTCTTCTTATCCATGCAGGCATGACTTTTAAGTCTTTCGACATGGTATCGTCCTCTGGATATTTACTCAATATCACATTGATTGCACTTTCCCACTCGTCATTATAGTTTCGTTCACCGATAGCTTTCATGGCTTGTACTAACAGACGTGTGACCTTTCCCTTCAATGCGAAATTCTTGGGCACTCCTCTTTTGAACGTGATGGTTTTATTGCCACACTTGATTTTTCTTGCAGACCCACTGGTGAGAAAAACAGGGGTCATGGTAACTTGTTCGGACAATCCGAGCGTATTCAGCGCGGTGCTACCAGTAGGAAGAATCTCTGCATTATCTCTTTCTGCAATAGCACGAGCAATATCCTCGGTAGTTGGATAAACAACACCGAATTTGGTTTCCTTTGTTTTTAGGTATATACCACGAGATAGCCTTAATAACAATCCCTGCCGGACAAAATCTGACAAAATTTTGCCAACATACTCGTCGTCGTATTCTGGGAAACTATTATTAAAAAACAGAGTACCGGTGTTTGCTTTTTCAATACAGTTCCTAAGAATATCAACAACCTTCTTTTCTTCTTTGTTTATTAACATATATTAAGTCGGTTATTTTTGCAAAAATACCGAGTATTTTCCAAACACCCAAATTCTTTGAAGTTATTTTTATTTGGGTTGATCATTTCCATTCCATTTCAGAATATCATTTTGCAAGTGATACGAATATAATGGCAAGCAGTGTGTGTTCTTACTGGAAGATTACCAATAGAAGTAGTATGTAGTTTTTAAGTAGTAACTGGATGCTTCTCTTACTAACTACGCTACAAGATTTTTTCTTTCACCGTATTATACCCTATTGTAGTTATGTAGTAAGATATAATCAGTGAAAGAAAAAAGCGTATTACCATCAGTTATCCATGTTGCCTATCAGGAATATCGGTGTTATTATGGATGCTGGTTTCTGCAGCTTCTGACAGATGTACTTTCTGAACAAATGCACTTCCGTGTTGTCTAACAGAAAGGACAGAGCGATGATGATAGAAAGCGGATAGAGCGGTGTATAGCCTTTGAGCGGTCCATTGATAACGACTTCTTCCTCGTCAGCAACTCTTTCTTCGGGATGCAGGTTGGAGGATTTCATAATCGTTTTCAGCCTATGGTTGAGTTTCTTCCATGTTACCCCGAAGTACCTCACAAGTTCACTCTCTGTCATGGCTATCTCTCCGTTTCCCTTGCGAATGACCTGCATATTGCTGCCCCAATCAAAATAGCTGCGATGATTGGCAGTGTTTGTTCTTATTTTTAGGTTGTTGTTTGTCTTCATGCCGTTTCCTCCATTTTATAGGTTACAATATCCGAAGATTCACAAACCTCTCTCTCCGAAGTTTCCTTTTCTTTTGCCGATTGCTTGGCAATGAGCCTGTCCATATCCTCTGATATCTTCCTGTCCGTTACCTGCGCATAGACTTGAGTGCTTGATATGGAGGCATGTCCCATCATCTTGGCGATGCTTTCAATAGGTATTCCTGCGCTTAGGCTCATTGTGCCGAATGTATGTCTTGCCATGTGGTAGGAAAGTCTTTGGCAGATACCGCAAGCCTTTCCCACAATACTCAGTTTGGCATCCATGACACTGCGGCTGCAATCACGATGAAAAACAAGGTGGTCGCCTTTTTCTTTCACCGTCTGCTGTTCCTCGCTTCTTTCTTGCTCTTTCCGACAATAGTTGATGATAGCTTCCGCTATGGGATGTAATGGCACGATGAACTCAACCTTGGTCTTCTGACGCTCCTTTCTTATATACATCTGTCCGTCTGCTGTCGTTTGGATATGCTTGTATTCCAAATTCTCCATATCTGAGATAGCCAGTCCTGTGAAGCAGGAAAAGATGAACATCTGTCTTGCTAACTCTGTTTCCTTGTCATTCATCCTCATTGACATAAGTTTCATTACATCGCTCTTTTGCAGAAAGCGTATCTTCTTTTCCTCTTTCTCATACTTGGCATTCTCAAACGGATTGCAGCGGATAATCCTCTTGCTGACCGCACGGAACATCAGTCGGCTCAGCCAGCAGAGGTTGCTGTTGATGGTGGATGCTTTCAGTCCACGCTTTTTCAGAAAGAAACGGTATTCCTCGAACAAGTCCTCTGTAATGGCTCCGATGGGTATATCCTGCACTCCTTTGTTTTCTACAAATTCACGGAGATTTCTGTCAGAATAGAACAGGTTCAGATAAGTTCCCTCTGCCCTTGATCTGCCAACACTTTCCTTGACTGTTTGCAGTTCGGCCCTGCTCATGGCAAGGAGCGTGGTCGGATTGGTGGCAATACCTTGCAAGCGGTTCTTGATAAGTTCCACGCTTACCACTCCGTCCCTCGTCAGTATGTCCCGATAGGTTTTCTCTACTAATTCCCTGAACTCATTGATTCTTTGATTGGTCTTCCTGTTGGTTGTCAACCCCTGCTTGGCGTTCCACTCAGAGAGCTGGCACTCTTCACCTGTGGTAATAGCTGCGTTCTTTCCGTCGATGGTGATACGGCAGAGAATGGCGGTATTGCCGTCTGCCTTTGTCTTATGTCTGTTGATGTAAAACAGTATCTTAAATGTACTTCTCATTGTCTTGGTGGTTTGAAATTTTAAATGAATAGATAAGAAATCAAATGATTTGATAAGGATTAGATAGCCAACTGCATCTCTTCGGTGAAAGAAAGGAAACGGTCAAACTCCTCAAAGAGTTTCTGTGGGGTTACCTTTGCATAACGCTCGGTCATGCTCACGTTGGAATGCCCCAGCATCTTACTCACGGTCTCTATTGGCACTCCCTGTTCAAGCGTGATGAGCGTGGCAAAGGTGTGTCTTGCCGTATGCGTGGTAAAGGGAAACGAGATGCCTGCACGAAGCCGCAG
>NZ_JRNC01000102.1 GCF_000758925.1 Prevotella sp. S7-1-8 | reverse complement strand
TACACACAAACCGCTGTTTGGCGGTGAGCATTTCCTGACAGGCAAGGAAGTATGCGAACGGCTGTATGTCAGCCCTCGTACCTTGCAGGACTATCGGGACAGGAGGATTATTCCCTATACGCAGTTTGCAGGAAAGATACTCTATAAGGTGTCGGATTTGGAAAGGCTGTTAGAGGAGAATTATAAGTGATAGCAGCATATCGCAAAAAGAAGTGTTATAAAATCTAAAATAATCAGCAAGGCGAGCAATTATTACACTTTTGTGTAGAATATATACGCTTTATTACATCTATTTTTGCCTAAAATCATTATTTTATTATGGAAGAAAGATACAGCATCCGTCATCGCCTTCGGCAAGAAGTAATGCTTGAACTTCTGCAAGTCCATACCATCGATGGTCGCATTCAGGCAGGGCGATGCATCAAATGCCGTAACGTTTGCCCGACGTTTCTCCAGCAAGATACGCTCATCTTCCTCGTTGGCCACACCCTTGCGAGGCCCAATCCTTATCCAGATACGGCCTTTATATTTGACGGGAGGAAAAACCGATGGCTCCACCCGTATCATCACAATGTCACCTTCTGGCATCGCCACCTTCTCTACCGTCATCGATGGCTGGGGCTGGATATTTCCGTCAGTACGAATAGCGGCCACATTCTTTAGCAGTTCGTCTGTCACGTCAAGCCCCTGTACTTCGCCATCGTCTTTAACGCCCAAGAATAGATAGCTGGTTTGTTTGTGGTCGGGCAAGTCGTTGGCAAAAGCACAGATAGCCTGTCCAAACTTATCCGTATTGGTAGTGGAAATCGTTCGTTCCACCCTGTCGCTCTCAATGTCGTTGAGCAAAGCTCGTATATCGTCTATATTCATATTACTTATAACGTATTATCTGTTGCTTTACAGCCTCATTTGCTCTGTTCTACATTGGATGTTAGATAGAGTGAGACTCCTAATAATATAAAATCTATTTAGCAGCAACATCAATTATTGTATTACCAGAAACTGTTAGAATAATTTCATCATTGTTATTTAGATGTCTAACCTTTGCAAATAGTTTGTTGGGAAGCGATACGATATTACCTCTCAACAATACATAGCAAACACTAGGTAACTTTGACTTAATTATAGATTCCAACATTTCTTTCTTATCTGGATTTTCAAGTTTATGCTTGATAGCATTTACAAACTTAATGAGGTCAATCCTTACATAATTGAACGTTTTTGACTTGAAAAATTTATACAAATTATTATTGTCATCTTTTTCTTGTCTGATAATATCACATCTATGTTCCCCCTCATTTCTAACTTGTCTAAGAGTACCAATAGACCATTTCAAAGAACCTTCTTCTGGCAAGTAGGTATTGAAAAAAGCATTAAGTTTATGGGCAACAGGAATGCTGCCAACATTTTGTTCCTTCCCTGTTCTTCTAAATTTGAAGTCATTTTTTTCATTTTGGGTGCCATCCTCTATTTCTTTTAATAAGGCATCTATTTCTGGGAAGCTTGTATAATAAAAGTAATTTAGGATATTTTCAACTTGGTAAAAAGCATTTACACAGAAAACATAAAAACGATCTGCCTCTGGTTCTTTTAGATTCAAGGCAGCATTTTCCATTCTAAGGTTGTCTATTATAAGTTGGTCACGCAGCCTCTGTTTTCTAACAAAACTATATTTAAGACTTTCTTTTGCCCTTATTTCCAGAGCAGATCTAATTGCTGATATATCTTCTGTAATAGTAGAATTTATATTTACGACTGATGCAGAAACCGTATTTCCGAACAGTTTCTGCATAGTTTGATTAAACTCTGGATTTTGTTCTGCCAGTAGCTTTATCTTATTGACAGTAGCTATTAACTTCTCATCCATACTATGTACTTAATAATGAGTCTAAATCGTTATTTAGTTCGTCAATATCAACAGGCTTTAGGTTATAAACCGTCACTTTATTGACTAAATGTATAAGCCAGAATTGTTCTCCCTTTGGATTTCGACAATTGGAGATGGCCAGTTTCTCCTTTTGCATTTCGTCATTTTGAGAGACATCTTTGTTTATTGATACAACCTGTTTTACTCCATTAAACTCAAAGGTTGCATACCGCTTACCTTCTTCCTTATGAAAGATTGCAACTTCTGTATTTTTATCTTGCTCAAATTTAAGAAGCGGCACCGTTTCCATATAGGTGATACCATACGGATTCTTCTTGTCGCCCCCAGAATCTTTGGCAACAAGTTGCTGAAACTTTTCGAAAAGCCTTGCATATACGATGTCCGACTCTCCCTTTACCATTTTTAAATACATGAGTTTGCCATCAAGTACATTGGTCAAGTCAGGATTTCCTTTCTTGACATGACCTTTCTCTGCCTTGTACTTCGGCAGGAACTTTGCCATTGTAGCAGAATAGCCATATTTCTCCCAGATATATAGCAGACTCCTAATTTCTCGAACATACTTTTTAGTTACATTCAGTTTGTCGCTGACAATAATGCCTGTCACTTCTTGACGACTCCCTCTTTTCTGCAATCTCGTTTTTGTATCATTGATAGTAAAGCCTTGACTTCCGATTATTCGAGCTAATTCTTTCCTAAACTCACCCTTTTCAGCATACACATAGTGCATTGAGCTGAACGTAATGTCATCTGCATAACGGCTATAACGAAGACCAAAACGCCTTGCTAGCCCTGCCAATCTACGGTCAAGGGTATCACAAATCATGTTGGTGATAATTGGTGATGTTGGTGCACCTTGTGGCAATACATAAACGAATTCCTTATCTAAATCATGTGTCTGGGTTTCGTCTGCTTGTTCTCTTTTAACCCTCATGGAACATAATCCCGAAAGCAGAAGCGCAATCTCTGGGTTAAAGTAGAAAGGCTTCGCACCGAAACGCTTTAATACTCTACGCTGTTCTACACTTGGAAAGAAATCTTTCAGGTCAATATTGAAAACGTAGTTCTGCCCTTTATGTACAGAAGCATTTGTCACCACAGAGCGTTCCTCTGTAAATCCCATAGCATAGTCGGATGGAGAATACATTGCTTTCAGGATTTCATTCACGGTCTGTAACAGCATCATGAAACTCTGATTGCGTGGTGCTGTAATTTGACGGAAACCGCCTGATTTCTTCTTAATCTTAAACTGATGATAACGGTGGAATACATGATTGGGATTGCAATAGTACAAAAGATGCTTCATTGTAAACGGATAAAACTTATCAGTATCATAACCCAATTCACGTATCTCGTCTTGCTTGATACGGTTGAGCAATGCCAATAAATCTTCCCTTGTTGACATCTGTGAAGCTATTTGTGTAATTTGCGTTTTATCCATTTATCACTATTTTTATAATTAGAGGCGGACTCTGAGGTCTGGTACCGAAACATCTTTTCTTTATGTAATATAGAACATATAACATAGAAAAACTACATATAACAATAATAGTAAAAGTACAACGTACTACAGTGCAACACGTTAACGTACTAACATTGTTTATCTCCAAGATTCCGAGGAACAAGGAGACATCCGGTCAAATACGCCGGACGAATTTCAAAATACCGTTTCAGTTACCAAACTTGTCAAAGACCGCCTTGTTTTAATTTTCTGATGCAAAGGTACGAACTATTTGCGAAGCCAATATTCGTAGACCTTATAAAACCATAGATTTCATTCCAATTGATGCATTATATCTTCAAGCAAGTTATCCATAGCCATATAATTTTCTTCGTCTTGGTATAGTACAGAAGTGAATGTTTTGGGAAGAGCTGCATAGCCATTACATGCAGCCCACAGCATCATAGCATACTTCTTCTTTGTAAATTTCTTGTTCATCATATAGCGCTCAATTTGGTCAAACCCGAACGGTTTTAGGAAGAATGACATTACAGATTGTAGCACAGGCATATCGCCTGGAATGACAAATCCCGTGCATTGGTTATGCTTATACCTCCAGTAGTTCCTTAGACACTCCATTATCAACTTGCCCTTTTCTGACTCATAGGATGGACACGACTTAAATGCTATAGCCGACTTTTCTATCAAAGACAGAATGAACTGCTCCGAAATGGTTTCAAGAGTCTCTCTGCTGACAATGGTCTTTATCAGTACATTGAAATATTCTAATTCATCGTTATCTTCAGAAGCCTCCCTTAGCTCCAGCCCATATTCCTGAGTATATTCAATACAAGAAAAGTCGACAGCATTTAAAGATTTTCCTTGGTCAAACTTTTTTTGAAGATTGTTGGTAATGTCACTTATTCTAACAAAGAGGGCACTAAGCGTAGCATCGTATTGAGACTTACCGCTATTTGCGTTTTGTATTGACGTGTTTATTTCATCAAGCTTTCGAAGCAATGCCTTATAATCTTCATTGCTTTCCTCAAACTCCTTTAAAATAGCCTTCAGCTCTTGTTTGCGATTATACTTAGGAGTGTCTTTTTTGAAATATATTCTGGTTTTTCCACTTCTCTCGCCCAATCGCTTTTCTTCATCTTTAATCTGCTTCAGTTCCGCTTTAAGAATTGAGATATTGCTTGTTCTTTCTATCTCGCAGATTTCGTATTCGACGTCCTGCTTTTGATCTATAAGTCGTTCCTTGTTATCTACCTTGTATCTGCTAAGTTCTGCACAGCGTAGTGAGGCCAGATTTCTGACTTCAAGGAAAAGCTGTGTAAGAATATCGAAATAGTTCGTCTTTTCGTGAAGGACTTCGTTAAACGATTTCTTACATTCTTTGAGTTTGATAATGTATGCTTCTGGACGCTCTACCTCAGAATCGTTGACCATGATTTGTGTGTTCAGTCCAGCAAAAGAATTTTTTATGTCCTTAATCATAGACACCAATCTAAGGTCACTTGAATCAGAGGTTGTTAAGGCGCCGCGGGCATATCCGACAATAGCTCCCTTAATAATATTGAATTGGTTGTCATTTTTGACTAAAGTCTGTTGCTCAAATGAAAAACTTTCTCTAAGTCTCCGTAAGGTTGACGAAGCTTTTTTTTCTTTTACTTCCTTGATAAAGAAATCATCCTTGTATTTGTCTATGCATTTTACCTCAAAAAGGATTTGGGATTCAGCGACAAACGCATCCAGTAAAGCCTGACTGCCAAAACGAAAACTTACAGTCCCCTTCTTATAATATAAGGTTTTACTGTACACGAACATTGTTTTTAAGCCTTTGACAGGCTTGATTGATGAGGTGTCCAAGATAGTGTCATTGACAATAATTGAATAATCACCACCATTATCAACAGTAGAAAGGACTATGAATTTTATCTTGTCATTGGAATTGTTTATGAAACGACTGAGGTTATTACCAAAATTTCGCTTGTTGTAGAAAGCGAATGGAGAGAGGCTTTCTGTTACAAAAGACTCAAGTAAATTCCATGAATTTATGCTTATATAGTATTTCATCGCTTTGCTGTATAATCAAGTTCTGTAATAAACTCCTTACTTACATCATTCAGGTAAGGTGTACGTTTACCTGAATAAGAGATAACAAGGTTTCGGGAAGATCTCGTACATGCAACATAGAATGAATTGCGGTCTTTCGGGTTGGCAGCGTTTGCAAAAGGAACAAAAACATTGTCAAACTCCGAACCTTTTGCTGCATAATATGTCAGTATGCAAGGAAGATCATTGTTGGAAAAATCAAGGGTGTTTATGGTACGGAAAGGTACTACATTACCAGTCCTGTAGTGTACCTGTGTCTGCACACCATTATCATTGAGAAATTTGTTCACCTCCATTACGTCAGCCTCGGTGGGGACAAGGATAGCAACATCATCCAAATCCTCCATCTGAATTCTATTAAGAATGCCTTGGAGTTCTTCCTGACGACTACCAAACTTGGCTATAATAGGTTTCGGATAGTTGGGATAGTCACTATTGCCACCATCTTTCCGATTGTTGCTCATAAGATCAACATTAGATGACTGAATCTGCTGAGCCACCTTAGCTATTGATTTTGGAAGACGGTAGTTGTAATCGAGAGACAGTCTGTCATAGTCAAGTGCGATAGCAATGTCCTCTATCTTGCTACCATTTTTGTTCATCTGTTGGGCAGAATCACCAAAAAGAGAAAGGCTCTTGCCTACCTTTGGCTTAATTTTACTCTGATAATCAGTTATATTGAAGTCCTGTGCCTCGTCAACAATGAGGTAATCAATCTTCTCCTTAGTCTGTTTATACATGATTCCGCTCGGAATTAGTTCGTAGTTGTCCGTATCGGTAACGCTGAAGTCTGTGTCCATAGTCACCTCTTCAAACCAGCTCGTTCTTCTACCGAAAGCATGGTAGAACTTGCTGTCTACCCAATCTGCAAAGTCAACGCCATAAGTATCAGCTGTTCTGTCTACTCGTATAAATTTACGAACATCCATATCATTCACGAGGAAGAGCACATTTCTCATTATAATGCCAGCTTTGGGGTTCTTTTGACAATAGGCATCACCGGTCAGGTCAAACCCACGGTGCGTCCATGCCCATTCGTATGCAATACGCTCTTTGTCAAGCCCAAGAGCTTCCATACCGTATGCTATCATACGTTTGAGTGCAATTGTAAAGATAAGGATTGCATACGATCCCTTGTTCTTCGCCTGTAATGCACGGTGTATGGCAAGATTTGTCTTGCCACTACCTGCAGCACCACGGACAGCAATGCTCTTGTCAATGTTTTGAACGATGATGTTCCTCTGGGAATCATCAAGATTTGATATAAACCACTTTTCTAAACGCATAATATTTTGTTTTAACGCTGCAAAGTTAACAACGGATCACAAACTCTATGTTCGTACACAAGAATATTCTTCTACCATGAGCGAGATACGCTTGAAAATCTCGTCCTTTATGGAAGATGGTTCAAGAACGATGAGTTCTTTTCCAAAGGAACATAGCTCCCTTATTAACTCGTAATTAGGTATACAGTCTATTGAAAAGATTCTTCCACTTCCTATATTGGGATACTTTTTCAAAAGAGTGTTTATGGCATTATTTCTCAGAGACTTTTGCGATTCATGAATGGGTTTTGTTATGATGTAGTCTTTTGAGTAATCACTTACCCAAAATATGATATGTTCCACTTCCCTATCTTCATATAATGTAACACCTACAATATCTTCAAAGCGTTCTGCAAGATCTTCCTCACAGGGGACAAATTTAACTTCAGGCAGAGGAGTCACCTTATCTATTCTGTCTAAAGCAAAATTCAAGATTTTCCTATCACTATTGGCAGCTCCTATAATATACCATCGATTATTATACTGCTTCAGCATATATGGATGGAATACTATCGTCTTCTTTCCCGTGTCAGAGAACGTATGATATTCTAGTTCAACAACCACTTCATTAGATGTGTTGTCGAATAGCACCCCCAACAGATTTGAATTTTGTAGATATGGATTATTGCTAAAACATATAACCTTGGTCCGCTCTTTAAGTCCAAGTCCGATTTTGAATCGTTCCAACCATTCAAAATGTGTTAACCCATCAAACTGACCGATGGTGTTTAGCACTTCAAGAATAAGGTTACTTTCCTCTTCTGACAATTCCTTCTTGAATATGGAAAACGAAGGGTCAGCATATTGAACACACCTTCTGCCGCTAACACGAAAACGTTCTATCTCTGCAAAGAAAGGGGCGTATTCCAGATAGTTGATGTCCTTCTCGATGCAACGCTGTGTAACTTCTGGCAAGCCTGATGTAATAAGTTTCTCATTGACCCTATCAGTAAGGTCATGAATGTCGAAGAAGTGATGTCTGTCGGACAACAATTCATCAAGATACTTATATCGCGTTAAAGCATTTTTATTTGTAGGCATATCTTATTTTTTTGCAAAGGTAGGCACTAATTGCGAACACAATGTTCGTGCAGAAGCCTTTTATTTCTGTGAAAGCAGATATTGTTTGTACTCTCTCACAAGTAGTTCTTTTATGTCAACTCCCAGCAAGTCCGCAATCTTAAGGAGGTTGCCGAGGTCTGGCTGTGATGAATTTGTACACCATTTGGAAACAGTTGTTGGGTTCACCCCCAATTGTTCTGCCAGCCACTTGTTAGTGCGCTTCTTCTCAACTAAAACAACCTTAATACGATTTATATCTTCCATATATACGTTTTTAATGCCACAAAATTAATGAAATATCTTCATTTTCTCTGCATGTTATCGTCTTTATCTGCAAAATAATGAGGATTTTTATGGATTTTGCCGATTTGAAATCATGAATATGATTAATTGGGGGAGTGTTATCCCGCCCCCTCGTAAAACACGAAAGTGGTTTGAACCTGGGCCACGGACAATCGACTATTGTATCTCATCGAAAGTCTCTATCAGATACGACACGATTCTTCTTCCATGCTGCCACTTGGAACTTTTGGAGGTCTTGAAACGTTTCTGTTCATGATATATGAAGGAGTCAACCCTTTGGGCTGTATCATATTTGTATTCTCTTCCAGAGAAAGTGCATATAGCACGGATAAATACGGAAAAAGAAATGTGCGGTTCAAGATGATGAGAACGGATGAGTGCAGCCTTGATATATGCGGTTTCGTATTCGTGTTCCATATCATTGAGAGCCATCAGAAACGCCTCCTTCAATGCTTGTTTGTCATCGGCAATAAGAATGTTATCAATGCTTAGCTCTTCTTGCTGAAAGGTTCTGCATCCGTGTTTACCCTTCGTGTTGCCGAGGGTATTCTTCATGGCTTGCTTCAATTCTGCCTCTTCAATGTCCCTGATCTGTTTAGTCCATTCCGCCTTCTTGTCAAGTACATTCGTTACGCTTGTCTCCATAAGTTTCTCGATTACAGTCTTGGCACTCTCACGTATGTAGGAGATTTGTTTAGCACCCAGGCTGACCTTGCTCAATGCCATTGCGCTTCTTGGCAATCCGTGGTCATAGCAGATATAATACAATGTACACATCAGAAGGGGATTACTCCCAGCATGAATTTGGTCACGGAGTTTAACGAAAATCTCCGGCAATGCGTGTATGGCAGATAGCATAATTCTCTTTGATAGAGTTGCAAGTTCATCAGCAGAGTGCCCCTTCCCGAAAGTGAATACTGCCATCTGAACGAAGGACGGCAGCGATTCCCAAAACTCCTAGGCAGTCACGTGGTACATAGATGTGTTCGTCATCTTCCTCACTAAGGGCCTCGTCCGATAAGTTAGATTCCCTTATCAGGAACCGCTCCGATTGGCTAGGGGTTTCTTTCTCCCCTACAGTTTCTGTGTACACACCAAATCTCAGATAGCCCTTCAGTCCCATCAGCTCGTCAACGACTCGGCTGGCGGCGGTAGCACTTTCAACAGCAGACTGCACTCCTTTAGAATCTCGTGCAAGTAATTTGTTGCATTCGACAAGAACGGATGTCGGCACAAAACCTGCCGTCATCTTGAAGATACGCTCAAGACTGCTGAAATTATTGCGCTCAACTTTCATCATATCCAATGAGAAACGAGAGTATTCTTCTGGATGCTCCTGTTCCCATGAATACACACTATCCATTGCCTCTCTCATGGCATGCTTTTGAAAATCTTCAAAGGGTCTCAAGTGAAAAGTATGATTGTGAATAATACGATAACATGTTACTTATTTGCCAATAGTTTGAGAAGCATCTCTGTCTTCTGTTCCTCTGTCATATTCTTGACATCTTCCTCGGTCACCTTTGGCTGTAAGTCTAACAACTTGTTGTTGTACTCGAACATGTTTTCCAACGGATATTGGGCGATGTATCTTTTTGAAATGGTCTTGTCGATTGCATGCCCCATACTCTGTGAGATATACCTC
>NZ_JRNC01000101.1 GCF_000758925.1 Prevotella sp. S7-1-8 | reverse complement strand
TTGCTCTCGATGAGCAGCACTATCGTGCCTGTGAGTTCAGTGTAAAGACGGTCGTATTGCTCGTCAGAAGCAAATGTGTCCGTCAAACCGAACTTGTCGAATGTGGCTTGAATAGCCTTGTTCGACAACAGTATAGGTACGAGTTTCTCTGGGAGCGGTGTAGGCAGTTCCCTTTCAAACTCGTTTTCCAATACAGATACAAGCGTGTCATACTTGGAAAAATGTAAGCCATAATACAAAACCTCGTTTGCCATGCTCTCCGCTTCGGGGTGAGTGAAACCTTGCGCCACGGCATCGCAGTAAACTGTGAGAGCCATATCTGCCCGTGCAGTGATAAACTCCTTGTCTTTCAATCTCTCGGGGTGATGCTCACTCATATAACTTCTTAATTTCAATCGAAAATAGGAAAGTTCCAGCTTTTTGTTCTCTTTCATAATCGTTTGGTTTTCAATCGTGAATAATAAATGTTTGGTAATTACTTCCTTTTTATGCGTGTTGCAATGGCACGTTCTGCCGTGCTATCGACTCACAATAACCTTCAAATACAGTATGCTCCCTGTCTGTGAGTGCAGTCATATCCTCCTGTATCTTATGGTCGGTTATCTTTCCGTAGATTTGTGTCGTACCGATATTGCTGTGTCCGAGCATCTTGCTGAGCGTTTCCATCGAAATACCATTGGAAAGGCAAATCGTGGTTGAGAATGTGTGCCGAGCCATGTGAAAGGTCAAGCCCTTCTCTATCTGGCATATCTGCCCGATGTTCACACATGCAAAGGATGCTTTCCTTATTGTAAGATTGGGGAATATCAAGTCGTCCGCTTTCTTGTCCTTTATATAGAGCGAAAGGATTTGTTTGGCAATGGGCAGAAGTGGGATAATCGCTTCCACATTGGTTTTCTGCCTTTTGATTCGGATTTCCTCCGTGCCGTCTGCGTTACGGATGATATACTTTAGCCTGAGCCGTTGCATATCCACACGAGCCAGACCAGTAAAGGCGCAGAAAAGAAAGAGTTTCCTTGCCCGTTCGAACTGCTTGTCAATGATGGGTGTTTGCAGGACCCTCTGCAATTCCTCCGTAGTGAGATACCTGCGTGTGCGATGTGGCAGTTCTGCCTTGTAGTCCGCAAACGGATCGATACGGATATACTTCTTCTGCTGACCTATGCCGATGAGTTTTCTAAGGAAGATGACCGCTACCTGAATAGTGGCAAGAGAAAGGTTGCGCTCTGATTTGAGGTAGAAGTCCAGCCCTTCGATAAAACCATAGTCAAGCGATGAGTAGCGAATATCCTCCAGCCCTAAGCGTTCACGCAAATAAGCCTCAATGAGTTGTGTGGCATAGATGTAGTTGGCAAAGGTCGGCTTGGCTACCGTTATTCCTACGCAAGGACGCTTTTCCTCTATGAAAAGTCGTGCTTCCTCCATAAGAAAACCTTTGGGCTTGTCTTCTTCCATGAGTTCACGCTTCAGCAACTCAGCGGTAATATAGCCACGTTGCCAGACTAATTCTTGATACTTCGCTTTGACTTGTTCCTCTTTGGTTTGCAAATAGCGGTTAATTCCCTTTATCTCTTCACCTGTTCCTTTGCACCGTCCCTTACGACTGTCCCAGAGTTCGGGAGCGATTTCCTTTCCCGTGCTGTATTGCACCTGCTCACCGTCTATGGTGATGCGTCCCATAATCGGGCATTTGCCGTTCTTTTTCTCTTTGGAGCGGTTGATATAAAAGAGTGTCTTGAATGTACTTCGTGCCATAATGTCAAAGTTTTAAGGTGAATGTATCTTGTATTCGCTGCTGTATCGCTTGCATATCCCGATGGATTCTTTCGGAGGAAACCGCTGCATATACCTGTGTCGTTCTCAGGTTGGTGTGTCCGAGCATACGGCTTACCGTTTCAATAGGCACACCTGCCGAGAGCGTGATAAGCGACGCAAAGGTATGGCGAGCCATGTGGAAGGTTAGTGAAGTTTCCATGCCGATGTTTCGTTGTATGTAGTGCATACCATTGAGGACAATGTCGGTGGTCGGCACGTCAAAGACAAAGCCTGCCCTTATCCCTCTATAACGATTCATGATAGTCAGCGCAGGGGGAAGCACCTGTACACGATACGGGGTCTTGGTCTTCATGCGCCTGCCCTTGATGCAGAGTTTGCCTTCTTCAGTGACGATATTCTCCTCCCGAAGATTGCGGACATCTGAGATTGCCAGACCTGTGAAGCAGGAAAAGACAAAGAGATCACGGACAATGCGGTAGTTCTCCCACTCAATCTCCAAGTCGATGATGTGCTCAAGTTCTTCCTGCGTAATGCTTCTCGGTTCGCCTTTTGGTCGCTCGTAACTGTAGCCCAAGAACGGATAGAAGTCCAGCACACCTTTCTTTACCGCTATGCGGACAATGGTCTGCAAAGTAGACAAGGTACTCGATATGCTGCTGCGTTTCAGTCTGCGTTCGATGGTGAGATAATACTCGAATCCCTCGATAAATGCTTTATCCAACTGTGAAAGGGGTATATCGCTTACTTTATGCTTTTTCTGCACAAACTCACGGAGCAGGGAGAGTTGGTAGGTACGGAGTTTGAACGTCTTCAAGGCTCGGTCGATGCCTATGCGCTCCTTAGTCTGTGTAAGATACTCCCCGAAACTCTCCAAGAGCAGGGCTTGGCGGTGGATTTGTCCCTGATAGGCATCCCTCACGTCTGTGGCTGTGAAAGTTTCTTCCCTTTCACTGAGTTCGTGAAAGCGTGCGTGGATGAGTGCGGTGCATTCACCGAGTTTCTGATTGACGGACACCGCCATTGCACTCTTTCCAATGAGCCGTTGCTTACGGCTGTCCCAAAGAGCGAACGGAGTCTTACACTTGGTGGAGAAACCCGAATGGGTTCTGCCAACGGAGATGCGCCCAATGACAGGCACAAGTCCTTTCTTGTCGGTTCGTTTCGCCTGAACGAAGAACGATACTTTGAGTTTGTTTTCTTTCATTTTTCTGTCGTTTTTTCTAAATTTCCTTTGCTTGCAAAGGTACAGATGAACAAGTATTCTTGAGCGATGCAGAAAAATGAAAGATGAAGAATAAAAACCTATGACACAGTTGTTTACCTTCAATTCGTAACCCCTTTTTGCTTTTTCACGGGTGGGTTACGATTTGGTAACGGAACTCCTGCCGTTTGATGCTTCCTTTCGCCTAACTCGATAATAGCATAAAAATGCTAAATGATGATATTTCAAATAGTTACATTCCTTGCGTTTCCCCCTATTTCCCTTAATTCTTAATGACTGATTATGCCCGCAAGATGAGCCTTGATTTACGCATGATAGATGAAAATGCTTACTCAGATCATATCGACAACAAGGCAAGCCATTGTGCCAAGATGCTCAATGACTATTACCAAAAGTACGATGCACAGAAAGGGACGCAGTTCGTTTTCTCTGATTTAGGTACTTATAAGCCCGGTGGAGATTTCAATGTCTATTCGGAAATCAAGCGTAAGCTGGTAGAAGACTATCATATCCCGTCCTACGAGATACACTTCATTCAGGAGTGCAAGAACGAGAAGGCAAAGAAGGCGATGGTAGATGCTATGAACCGTGGGGATATCCGCATTATCTTCGGTTCTACCTCTATGTTGGGTACTGGTGTAAATGCCCAGCAGCGTGCCGTTGCGGTTCATCATTTGGACACGCCCTGGCGACCATCAGACTTAGAGCAACGCAACGGACGAGCCGTGCGCAAGGGAAATCTTGTCGCCAAGGAATTTGCGGATAACAAAGTTGATGTGATTATCTATGCCGTGGAACGTTCCTTGGATAGCTACAAGTTCAACCTGCTACATAACAAGCAGCTTTTCATCAATCAACTCAAGACAAACACGCTTGGCAGTCGCACCATCGATGAGGGTTCGATGGATGAGGACAGCGGCATGAACTTCTCCGAATACGTAGCAGTGCTTTCAGGCAATACCGACCTTTTGGAGAAAGCAAGATTGGATAAGAAGATTACCACCTTGGAATCAGAACGTAAGAACTTTCTCCGTGAGCGTGATGCCGCAACGGGCAAGTTGGCAGAGATTGACAGCTCCGTGTCCTTCCATACGGATAAAATCAAGGAGGCACAGTCTGATTTAGCTCTCTTTGAGAAGCGTGTGGAGCGTGATGATGAAGGTATACCTATAAATAAACTGACAATCAAAGGTGTGGAAGACTGTACTGACATCAAGACTATTGCTGCACGTTTACAGGAAATAGACGAAAAAGCTCGCACCAAAGGAGAGTACAACAAAATTGGCGAAATCTATGGTTTCTCCATTATGGTCAAGACAGAGAGTACTTCCAAGGACTTGTTCGACTGTTCGGTGAACCGCTTCTTTGTGAAAGGGCAGGAGAGTATTTACTATACTTATAATAACGGCAAGTTAGCAACAGACCAGAAACTCGCCTGTCAAAACTTCATTAACGCCTTGGAGCGTATTCCAAAGGTAATAGAGTCACATGAGAAGGAAATGGCAAAAGTTATGGTCAACAAAGACGTTTACACCAACATTGCTAACAGTTCTTGGAAGAAAGAAGAAGAACTTCGCTCACTTAAAAGTGAAGCTACTGAGTTGGATAGAAAGATTGCTCTTACCCTTGCACCGCCAGAGGAGGAAAAAGAGGAAACAGAAGAAATGGAGCAAGGAGAGGTTTTATCCAACCATTATCATTCTGGCGGAGTAAAGAACGAAAGCTATCTTGTCCAAGACAGAGAAGATAATAGCCGTTTACAGAGTTTCAGACCCAAATGGAGGCACTAAACACATGCCGAGAGGCTAAAAGTCAGACATCCGTATTGAATGTCTGACTTTTATCATTATACCTGCAAATAACCTTTTAGCTTATCTATTCCCTCTTTGTGCTTATCGAGAGTCTGTTTCTTAAGTTTACCTATATTCAGTAATTTCCATTGTACAGATGGATATTGGCTTAAATCACCTGCGCAACATTTCTCCCACTGTGGTGTTCCCTCCTCAAAAGAAACGAGGAATTCCTTGTCTGTATTTGTAAGGCAGTCATTTACCTTTTTAATAATGGATTCACGAGCTTGCTCATAGTCTGTATATGTAAATGGAATATCTGACATTCCCTTGAATTGGTTTTCAAGTGCCTCCTCTTGGTTTATGTTATTAGGAGACAAGGATTCCACGATAGGCTTGTCGCTTCCCAATAAACATAAGATGAGCCCGTCTTTTACGCTTTCAAGCGTTTGGTCTTTCATGTATTTGCAGTCAAACATGTCACGTGGATGCTGCCGGCTGAGGGCGGCTGCAATCTTCCCCCATAAAGTTGAGCATAAGGAACTATACGTGCCTTACAGCTGGCTTGAAACTCTTCCTTCGCTTTCGGACAGAGTTCCATAATTTCAACCTCTCCAAGTATGCCCCGCTTTGTACCATTTACCTCTATTTTCACCGTAGCACCATCATGCGTGCACTGCAATTTCCATATTTCGGATTTATGTACCACATGTATTCCGGGAATGGCACGTTCTATACTTGTTTTCAGTTCTCCAAGATGTTGATTTATCTTTTCTAAACTTGCTGTACGTGGCTCTATCGGAATATAGGTAAGGTCAATATCAACCGAGTAACGCGGCATATTCTGGTGGAACAAGTTAATAGCCGTACCTCCATGAACTGCAAAGTCCGTTATCTTGTAAACCAAAGGCATAATGCGTAGTAACAATGACACCTGCTTTTTATATTGTTGATCATTCATAATCGTTTAATTCTTTTGGGATAATCATCTTATACTTGCTGATATATATACCAGATTTGACGAGTTGGAGTTTATGTGTCCCCAAATCTATTTTTGTAAGGTCTAAGTCTTCATACCAATAATGCCCCGCTTTCTCAGCCATATATAGAAACAGCCTCTTCATTTTGTAATGTTTTGTGGTTTCCAATAACGATTGGATGACATTCGGACGCAGAGTGGTCAACTGTTCCATTATATAAAATAGATCCATATAGTTATATTGGCGTGGTGTTAGCAGCAGACATTCCATAAAAGCCTGCTCAGGGGAGGATATAAGCAGCCTCCAGTCCAAGTATGTTAAAGTTGTTATCTGTGCACTGATAAACACCTCTGTCTTGAAAAACTTAAATTCACGGTCGAAAATGTCATGCTTCATCCATTGTGGCATTTTATCACTTGCCGTTGATACCATTAACAGGGGTTTGCCCATAGGAACATAATGGTTGAAGCCCCAAAGCTCCAAAGCAGAATGCGCTGCAACACGAAAACTCTTTCCTACCTGTTCGTTGAAGGACTGCAAAGCACCAAAAGCGGACAGCGTGTCGCCTGTGCGGTACATAACTCCCTTACATAGAGAGGATAACCAACCGGAAGAACGATATCTGCTCAACAACTGCCTGGAATAGCCATGCTCTACGAGCCATGTCGCAAACAACAATCCGTTCTTTTGCCCGGATTGAAGCATTTGGTTTATTTTTTTTCCTTTTAGTATACTCATAGTTTACTTGCTGTAATTAAAACCAACCGCAAAGGTACAAAAGACTTTGCTAATTACAGTTAACCGGTTGAATTATTTTCCCGAAAGTAAACTAATAGTTGACTTGCAGGATAATATTTCAACCATAGTGAGAAAAAAGAGGATGAAATAAAACATTAACATTTCCAGCATACTTGTATAGAACTGACTTCTACCAACCTTCTCGCTTCCGTACCATTTCATCTATCTCTTCCCGAAGGAAAAGCAATCGACCATTAGCCTTGAGATAGGGAATTTTTCCTGCCCACACCCAATTATAGATGGTCTTTTGTTCTACTTTGAGTATCTTGGATACATCTATGATATCCAGATATTCCGGTTTCAGGGGAGGATGGACGGTTGTGTCAACAGATTGATCCTGCAGGACAAGCAGGCGGTCGAGTTTATCCTCGACGCTTATCAGCTTGTCGAACAGGCGTTTTTGCCAAGTGTCTTCGGTTTTATAATCTATGTACGGCATAGTTCTCCTTTTTGATAGTTACCATTGGTATCTTGTGCCAAGATACGTTGTTCTTTCATATAGGCGATGTATTTCTTTGCAGTTCTGTCCTTGATTTCCATTTCGCGCATCAGAACCTCACAAAGTTCTTGGTAAGTGAGCTTGAAAGAATTTCGGAAGGCTTCTTTGACAACGGCAATGAGTTCATCAGTCTTGCGCTTTTCCTTGTCCTCTTTAGATTTCTCGCCACGATAGACGTGCATGTCCACAGCCTTATCCCAGCCGAAAAGCATCATCGGTACGTCCAACGGACTTCCGTCACGGACTTTCAATGCTTTTACGACCGAGTATTCGGGATTATCATCTTTCTCTATGGAGAGTATCCCTGCTGCCTTTCGTTGAAGTTCCGAGCCGATATGCCCACGGAGTTTGATTCCATTCGGTACGAAGTGTAGCACGCAGATGATACAGGTATTATAAATCCCAGCCAAGCGATAAAGCTCGTCCACAATGGCAATACTTTCCGTTTCATCGTTGGCAGAACGTATCAAGTCGGCTATTCCGTTAATCACCACGAGGTGGATGCCTCCATGCCTGTGATGGAACAAGTCCATACTCTCACGGATAAGGTTCAGTCTGTCCTTACGAGACAGAGAGGCAAGGTACAGAGAATGGCAAAACTCCGGTACTGCCGTCAAAGAAGCCCTACGCAGTGTCTTACCCAAGTTCTTGTGCAACTGTGCCTCGGACTGCTCCGTGTCATAGTGTAGGACCGCCAAGCCTTTGGGATTGGGGGTAATCTCTAATCCCAAGGTCTTCTCTATCGGCAATCGTTTTTCTCCCAACGCTCCGGCAAGGATGGCACCCACATAGTTGCTCTTGCCTGTCCCCTCACCTCCAGTAATGCAGAACAGGTTATCCTGTGTGCCGAGTGGCACACCGTTTACTGCTACTACTGATTTGGAAATGTCCGGTGGATTCTCATAATCAATCTCACAGGAACGTAACATCATCATGGTTTGGCTATATAGATCTGAGAACATCTTGGCAAGCAGCTCTTTCAGTTCCTTTGCCCCGTTGCCTAAGGCAAAGAAATCTGAAATGTCTTTTTCGGACTTCGTGCCACAGAGCGGAAGTGAAAGGTTCAAGACCTTGTATTCCGCCAGATGTTCAGACTGTTTATGTGCCTCCCGTACACCTGTTTCATCCGCATCATACAAGAGTATGATATGCCTAAAACGAAGCTGAAGGCTCTCAATGATACTTGTCGGTATCTGTGCCGTTTCACTGTTGAAGCAAATCGCATTGAAGCCGTGTGCATACAATGAGAGTACATCCTTTTCACCACCTGTAATGAAAAGCATATCTCCTTTGGCAGGAATCTGCTCCATTCCGAAGCAATACGTGGCAGGCATCCGTCCACCATAAAGAAAGCGGATTTTTGGACTGTGAGGTCGGTATATCTTTACATAGCCGTTTCCGATATAGGCAAACATAGGTTCCGTAGGTGAGCTATAAAGTTCAAACTTCTTGCCTTCAGCAGATACACTTTCATAGCGTTTAAGACTCCGTACACGAAAGCGACGGAGTGTATCCTCATGGATGCCATAATGTGCCCAATAGTTCAGCAGACTATCGTCAAATGGCTGTATCTCAAAACAATATGGACGTTCTTCCGTACACTTGTTCATATCAGCCTTAGGAGTGGGAACAATAGTTTTTTTATATGCTGACGTGATATGGCTGCTATGCTTTTCACCATCACATAAAGAATACAATCCAAGTTCTTGTACTATCGTTTCCAATACTTCGGGAAAACTTGTTTTCAGGTTCAAATTACGGAGGGTTGCCACAAACCAGAAGCAATCCCCAGAATAGGTGGTATCTCCATGATCATAGAATTTGTAAGAAGAAGTTTTCCTGTCGTAGTAGATATGGCAGGAAGCCCGCCTGTCATCATAGAAAGGACTTCGGAAGTTGCGATGAAGGTTTACCTCAAAGCCAAGGAAATGTGAAAACACATTCAAACCTCCTTGTGTAAGTAAAAGAATCTGTTCCTTTTCTATCATAATTGTCGGTTTTTAGGATTAAGACATGAACTCATGATGAGATTGTCCTTGAAACGGTTGAGCCGCCCAAGAACCTCATCGTTTCTCATACCTGATATGCGGAGTCGGTTACACTTCGTGGCTATCACGATAGACTTGAAGAAGTAGCGTACATCGCCACCCTCCGTGTAGCGATACCGTACCAACTGCTTCTTGCGCCAGCGGTAAAGGGTGGACTCTGAAACATTCAGAGTCCCGATAAGGTCTTTGGTTGTCATCTCCAGCTCGTCATCTATATCTTGGATAAGATGAGAAGTACGCTCAACATACTGCTCTATTCGGTTGAGCCTGTCTATCAGTTCCTGATAGGCTTGGCTTTCTACTGCGATTATTTCCATCTTTTCAACTTGGTGCTTTTAATTGTTATATCCATCCCAGAATTCGCAAGGTATTGCATAAGAGAGTTGTAGGCTTCTTTTGTATACACCTCAACGTGTACTTCTGCAATAGGTATGGGAAGATCTTGTCCATTACTTGCGAGATATGCAAACATCTCATAAACATTTATCTCCAAAACAGTCGCATAGTTTACTATTTGGAGAAAGTCCATTGTAATCTGACCAGACTCCCATCGGGATATTGTGCTTTCATCAACTCCCAATTTCTCAGCTATATACGCCTGTTTTAGATGTTTGTTCAATCTCTCATTTCGAAGAAATTCCAGTAACTCTTTCATAAACATAAAGTTATAGAAACATCTTGGCACGAGCAACCCGTCACACGCAAGTTTATGCACCCTCTGCAAGTCGTCATGCACCAGATGCAATTTTTTGTTTGGTGGCGGATGCAAAGGGTTTCTATATCAAGCATAAGATAAATATAGTAAACTTATATAGAAATAAATAATAACATAATTCACCTTTTATTAGTGATAAAGCTATAAAAGGTCACCAATATCAGGCAGTCACACACAAGTCCTCCAGTGCAAGGTGCAAGTCCCTTTATATATAAGGGCTTGCACCTTGCACTGGAATGTGTAGCAGTAAAATCTCTAAATATTTATGGTACAAAGATTTGGAGGTCAGTACAATTTTATATACCTTTGTACCCAAGAAAAGAGAGCTGTTGTGCTTTCAAAAGGTAGTCAGAATAGTAGTCACTAAGCAGTCAAAATACTGCTACAAAAATGCTACACTACCGATTTGTCAAAATTGATAGGACATTTAATTACAACGAGTTAGCAGAGTTTGGTTCACAAACCTCTCTCTCCGCAATCGCATTAAGCGCAAATCCCTAAGTTACAATAACTTAGGGATTTTTTTTG
>NZ_JRNC01000100.1 GCF_000758925.1 Prevotella sp. S7-1-8 | reverse complement strand
TTTCCCCTTGTTTATTTCTTGACCCACTTTTTGGCCCACTTTTTGACCCACTTTTACTCCGAACACTTTTTAACATGAAATGATTTTTAATTTGTGTAAAGATAATTCAGTATATTTTTTCTTTCTGAATATCAGAGTTTTACGCATTTTCTCAAAAAGGTGGATTTTAACCTTTGTTATCAATCGTTTCATTTGTGTTCTCTGAATGCCGTTTCGCATCTCTATTTTCTTACCTTCCCTTATGTTGTTTAATTTTTGAACGTATCAGTTCTCCAGCACTTATGATAGCCTTCTTATTGAGCACTACACCACCTTTACTAAGCCCCACACGCTCCAGCGAAGATTGCCTAATACCAATGTCGTCAGCCGTCAGTGTACTGTAAATGGCAGGGATCGATCCGAAATAATAGCTTTTATGTCTCTGAATCAGGTGAACATGGATTACTTTTGTCATACTTTACTGGTTGATAATTACTCTAAAATTACAAAATAGTTACTATATACGATATTTTGAATGATTTTATTTCAAAAATCTAATCATGATTAGTTTTCTGCTATTCTATAGAAGACCGTCTGGTTTTTCATTTTCCTTTGCAAAG
>NZ_JRNC01000099.1 GCF_000758925.1 Prevotella sp. S7-1-8 | reverse complement strand
CACCTCGTGGTCGCAAATTCCGCCGCCGTTCTGTTTCAACATCCAGACGCAATCCATCTGTGAGGGATAGACGCTCTTGATACCCCGGCTTGCCAGCCCTTTCAGGTTGAGGTCGGGAAAGGTCTGATGGGAGCCGTCGTAGCGCGGGCGCACGAAACAGTTGAACTTGCGGTTATACATCGTCACAAGCCGCTCCTTGAACTGCGGCGACTGCTCTTCGAGCCATTCGGAGAAGCCGTTTCGTATCTCGTCAATCTTGGCGTTGGCGAGTTGTATTCCCTCGCTGTCGCGCATCTTGATGTCGTTGCCATGCTCGTCCTTGCCGATGGACTTCATCATGTCAGGGCAGGTGTTGTGCAGGGCGTGTTTTAGGAGGTGCATACCGTCATAGTTCCGGTAATACCCCTTCACCAGAAACTCGTCCGTGATTTTCATGGTGCGGTAGCCGCACACCACCGAAAACTCGTCCATGCTTGCGGAATAGGCGATTTTCACCTCCGTGTCGAACAGCCGGCTCATGTAGGCGGCATAGACACCCGTCGGAATCCAGCGTTCCCCGAAATTGAAGTCCAGATCCTCGAAGGCGATGCGCTGCGGCTCGGCATCTTTCAGAGCCTCCAACGCCTGCTTCACCTCCGGCATACGCTCATTTTCGGGATTGTCACCCATCCATGCCTCTATGCGTTCCGCTTTCTCTATGACATTTCCGGCGATGAAACGGTCTTTGATTTCGTAACCGGTCACGAGCGGATTGTAGTAGATGCGCCCTTGCAGGGCAGTGAGCAAATCCTCCGCCGTGCTGTCGGTTATCTCCCGCATATAGTCGAGATTGACCGTACCATATTTGTTGAGCGACGCAGACAGGGCTTCTTCGGGAGAGCCTACGTTGGCATGGCTCTCCACCGCGAAGGAAACAGGATGCTCGAAGATGTCCGCCTTGACGAACTTTCCGTTTTCCATCCGTTCCAGCGAAAGGATGTCGCGCCCGCCCGCATCCATCATCACTAACTTCACGTTCTGCTTGGCGTTGAGGTTGCCGTAGCGCATGACAAACTCATCGTAACAGGTATTCAGATGCTCTCGCCACGGAACATTTGCCTCGCGCCGGAGCGATTCATAACGGTACAGACGCTCGTAGGCGTCACGCAGCGACACATACAACAACGCCTTTTCCTTCTGGTATCCTTTCAGGTCGAGCGGCTGGAATGTCGCCCCGTATGGCGTGATGTCTTTCAGGTAGCCGATGTTATGACGCCCCCGGTCAGCCACCAGCGACCCTTCGCGCAGGTGCATCTCCGGCGTGCGGTGGTAGGCACGCGGAGAAAGGTCCACGACTTCCTCCTTCGGCTTTTCCGCTTCGATGTCGGGGAAAAGGAAAGTCCCCACCGCTTCCGATGGGGTATCTGTAACGGCAGGTGCGGCGACTGCCTCCGGCTGTGTTTCCTCCTGTCGTGGCTGCTCACGGGAAGTTTCCGGCACGGCTTTCACTTCCGTCTTTTCCGCCACTTGTTTCTCGTTATGCTGCCTTGCCAGTTCCCGAAGTTCTTTCCTACGCTCCGGCGTCAAACCCATCATCATTTCATAGAAACCGTTGATGGGAGGATTGGTATCCCAGTCCAGTGTGGCATAGATGTCGTCCGGGTCGGCAGGCTTGGCGGTGTTCTCCGCTTTCACCTCCTTATTCTCCATTGCGGGTTTTGCAGTTGGAGCTGTCGGTGTAACCGTGACTTTCGGTTTGGGCGGAGTGGACTTTGCCGTAACTGCCTTTTTCACCGTCTTTTTCTTTTTGGAGGTTTTCGGTTGGCTGACCTCTTCCGTCATCCCCCAGAGGTCAAGCAGGGTGAGCTGCACGCCTGCGGAATATTGCGGGCGCGGTTCTATCTCCGGCTTTTCATCTGCGGGTTGCGGCTTTTCTGTCGGAGTTTCCACCGTCTGCGCCGAGGATACTGTTTCCAATTTTATGGCAGGACGCTCTACTTTATTTTGAACGGCAACTTTTTCTTCCGTTCCTGCCTGCCGGATTGAACCCGAATACAAGCGCATGGCAAGCCTGTAATGGAAATCCTCGTCGAGCATACGGCGCAAATCCCCGGCGATGCCTGCTGCCTTGCCCTCGTGCAGATAAACCATAGCGGGCTTCCCGTAGGGGTCTGTGTCAAGTTTCGCCATCGTATGCACGATGCGTTCCGGGTGGTGGATGAAATAGGCGTTGTCGGTCAGGGCGGTTTTCGTGTCCGTCTGTATCACGGTCATCAGCCGCTCGTCCTGCGACATTTCCTTCTTGCTGAGGTTCTTTTGCAGGACAATCAGGTCACTGCCCACCTCCGTGCCCGCGTTGTCCGTGAACAGGTTGTTGGGCAGGCGTATCGCGGATACCAGATTGGCCTGACTGAACAGCTCGTTACGCACGGAGGTCTTGGTGCTATTCAATACCCCTTGCGAGGTGATGAACGCCACGATACCGCCGTCACGCACGGCATCCAGTCCTTTGAGAAAGAAATAGTTGTGGATGGTTTTCTGGGCGGAGCGTCTGCCGAAAGAGTCGCTCCGCTGAAACTCCGCGTCGAACACGGCAATGTCACCGAACGGAATGTTGGACACCGCCAAGTCGAAATAATTGTTGAACGGTCTTTCGATTTTCTCAAAACCGCAGGTGCGCATTTTCTGGTCGGGATAGAGATGCCTCAAGATTGTACCCGTGAGCAGATCCTTCTCGAAAGCCATCACATCCGCATTGGGGCTGTGCCGCAGCATGGAATCCACGAACACGCCGACACCTGCCGACGGTTCGAGCATACGGGCGGGGCGGACGCTGTAATCTGCCAGCACGTCCGCGATGGTGTCGGTTATCTCTTTGGGGGTGTAGAAAGCGGTCAGCACGGACGCTTTCAGCGAATCCACAAACCGCTTGTACTCTGTTTCGTCCTTGCTGTTCTCACGGATAAGCCTGTGCAGCTCCACCGTCGGGGCGAACAGTTCGAGGTCGGATTTCGCCCACCGGACGGCATCCGTCAGTTCCTTTGCAGGGTTGAGGATACATTTCAGACCGCCGAAACCGCAGTACCTTTGAAGTATGGCACGCTCTTCGGTTGTCGCTGTCCTATTTTCCCTGTCAAGGATGAATGCCGTCCGTATCGCCTCGATGTTGTCCCGCAGTTTCTGTTTGCGGTTAAACGCCATATTCGTCTAAGTAAAGGACGGTTGCTCCCGTCAGCTCCGTGTAGAGCAGGTCGTAATCGGAAGACAGGGCGAAATTGTCATCCGAGAGGTCATAGACGGAGAACACGTTGCCGACAAGCGGCAGCAGTTTCAGGACAAAGGCTTCACGCTTCTCTTCCGGCACTTCATCGGCAAACTCGTTTTCCACGACTTCGCGGAGGATGGCGTAACGGGAATAATGCAGCCCGCGCAGCAGCGTGTCCATCGCCAGTTCCTGCGCACCATCGGCGGGATAGCCTTCAAGCCGTGCCCTCTCATACGTTTCGGCGGCACGGTCGGCCCGTTCCCGTATGAAAGCGGTGTCGTCAGCCTGTTCAAACTTGTTCGTGCGGAGATAGTCCAGCAGGTACAGACCGTAATAGGAAAAGTCGGTCTGACCCTCGTTTTTCTTCTTGTTGTTCATTACTTTGGATTTAGCGGATTGATAATTAACGGGATAATCGGTTGGAAAAAGGAAGAAAAAGGCACTCGGTATCCCTCCGAGTGCCACCACTAAATCCAAAGTATGAGTGTAATCCGGTATCGAAGAACAATTCATTACTCTGAACAAGTGGCAAAGTTAATACTATTTCTTCCGTCCTGAAAATTTCTTGTCCTTTTTAGCCTCCGGGAACACAAAAGTCGTGTTATATTCCCCGTCAAAGGCGACAACAGCATCGAAACTCTTGCCCTGTTTGCTCTTGAACCCTTTGAGCAGCTTGGTATGCCCTTCGGTGAGCAGGTCTTTGATTTCATCGTCGGACAGGGTGCGTCCCGCTTTCAGCCGGAACACGGGCAGTCCGCACTCCGTGTTGTCGCAGCGTACCACCTTGCCGTAGAACCGCATCCTGCCCGTGCCACACTTGGGACACGCGCAGCCGGAGTCACGGCTGCCGAAGAGCTTGTCGCACGAGATCAGTTCGGAGGTTATCTCACGTGTGTACGCCTCTATCTCCTTGCGGAAGGTGTCGTCGGACAGTTCCCCGCGCTCGATACGCGCCAGCTCCTTTTCCCATTCGCCCGTCATGGCAACATCGGCGATGCGCATCGTCTTGACGACGGAATTGAGGGCAAGTCCTTTTTCGGTGGGAACAAGCGACTTCTTGCAGCGTTCCATGTAACCGCGCTTGAAAAGCGTTTCGATGATGGAGGCGCGTGTGGCGGGAGTACCGATGCCACAGTCCTTCATCGCCTGCCGCAGTGCGTCGTCCTCAATTTCCTTGCCCGCCGTTTCCATTGCCGAGAGCAGGGTGGCTTCGGTATGCAGCGGCTTGGGTTTGGTCTTTCCTTCGGTAATGGACGAGCCTTTCGGTGTCAGCGTGTCGCCTTCCTGCCAGCCGGGGATGGTAATTTCCTCTTTTTCCTCGCCATAGACGGCACGCCATCCGGTTTGCTTCACGACGCTGCCTTTTACGGTAAACTCCACTCCGGCACATTCCGCCGTGACAGTGGTCACATCCTTGACGCATTTCTCAGAGAATGCCTCGACCATGCGCCCGGCAATCATCTGATAGATGGTATTGTCCTCTTTGGAGAGGAAGAGCGGTTTCTCACCCGTGACGAGCAGGGCATGGTGGTCTGTCACCTTGCCGTCGTCCACGCTGCGGCGTGTCGGGGCGGCTTTTGCCCGCACCTTGTCTTTCCATTCGGGCTGTGTGCCGATGAAAGCGAGCAGTTTGGGAATTTCGGCAAACACGTCTTCGGGGATGTAGCGGCTTCCCGTTCTCGGATAGGTTATCAACTTCTTTTCGTAGAGTTTCTGCGCGATTTCAAGCGTCTGTTCCGCCGTGAAGCCGTGCTTGGCGTTGGCTTCTTTCTGGAGCGTGGTCAGGTCGTAGAGCAAGGGAGTTTCCTCCGTCTTCTCCTTGCGCTCGGCTTTCGTGACAGTGGCGCAACCTGCCGCCTTTACCTTATTATATAGTTCCATCGCCGGTTCTTTCTCTTTCCATTTCTCGGAGGATGAGAATTTCACGACTTCGCCGTCGCAACCGTCCGTTGCGATATGGAGCTGCCAGAATGCTTCGGACGTAAAGCGGCGGTTCTCCCAGTAGCGTTCACATACCATAGCCAACGTTGGTGTCTGCACCCGCCCCACGGAATACGTGCCGTGTCCGGCGGCGATGGATAACGCCTGTGTGCCGTTGATGCCCACGAGCCAGTCGGATTCGCTCCGCGCTTTGGCGGCGAGGTAGAGGTTGTCGTATTTGCTGCCGTCTTCGAGTTTCCGCAGTCCCTCGCGGATAGCTTTGTCGGTGAGAGAGCTGATCCACAGGCGCACGAAAGGAGTGGTGCAACCCGTATAGTGGTAGAGGTAGCGGAAGATAAGCTCTCCCTCGCGTCCGGCATCGGTCGCCACGATGATATGTTCGCTTGTGTCGAACAGTCTTTTGATGACTTTTATCTGCGACACCACGCCGCTGTCGGGCTTGTAACCTTTCTCCGTCCTGACCTGACGGGGGACGAGCGTGAATGTGTCGGGAATAATCGGGAGGTTGTCACGGACAAATCCGCGCACGCCGTAGCCGTCGGGCATGGCAAGCTGAACGAGGTGTCCGAATGCCCATGTCACGGCATAACCGCCTCCCTCGAAATATCCTTCCTCTCTCTTTGTCGCGCCCACGATGCGGGCGATTTCACGTGCCACGGAGGGCTTTTCTGCAATGATTGTCTTCATGTCTTCTTCTTTTTTGTTGATACTTTGGATTTTATTTTGGATTCAGTGGCGGACACGGGATTACATTTTCATGCCCTTGCCCGTTTTCTTCTGCGGCTTCTCCTGCTGCTGTTGCTGGCGGGCGTCCTTCGGGTTGGTCTGACCTTTCTGCAACGGCTCTCTCAGATTCTTTGTAGCCTCGTTGGTCTTGCCATCGTTGTTCACCGCCACCTGCGTGCGGCTCTCGTTGGACGGAGCAACCTGCTGTGCATTGTCAGGGTTCGTGTCGTAGCGGTACGGGCGTCCCTTCTCCGGGTTGAACTTGATATACATCGTGGCATGGAAGCCCTGCTTGTCGGTCACGTTCTCCAGCTTCACGGCTTTACCCGCCACATAGTCGGCTTTCTGCTGGTCGGTGAAGCTCACGCCGCTCCATTTGCTGATGGGGCGGATGCTGCCGTCCTCGTTCGTCCACGTGTTGCGGCGTTGCTCCTTCTTGGTCTGTGCGGCATTTTCCCCGCCCTGCGCCTGACTTTTCGATGTGTCGCCTTTGGTTTCCTGTGTCTGTGCGGTACGGGGCGACTTGCCGGTTCCCGGCACGAACTCCACGCCGCGCTGCTCCACGTTCACTTGCAGGGTGGTGACGAACTTTCTGCCGTCGTTGCGCTCGATGAGCTTGTCGCGTACGGGCAGTCCGGCGCGGAGCATGTCCCGCTCCTGCGTGGTGATTTCCGTCTTGCCGATGCGCTCCGGGATGCGCACCCTGCTTGCCGGAATGTCCGTGATTTCATTCGTCTTGCGGTCGATGCTGATGTAGGAGGGGATGATCTCGCCCGTTTCCCTGTCCACAATGTCCATGACCCTACCGAGATTGCCCGTTTCGCGGAGGTTCTTCCGGTCATTGTCGGAGAATTTGTGTTCCTTGTACTCATCCAGCTTCTGCTCCTTGCGGATGAAGTGCGGCACGAGGCTGATGTTTCCCTCACCGTCCTTCTTGAAGGAGAGGCGGGCGTCCAGCTCGAATGATTCGCCGCCGAAGGTCGGTTTGACCTTTACCAAGTCGGACTTGCCATAGTTGAGCATCTTCGTAAGGTCGCCGGACTTTTCAAGGTTGTCCCGCTTTACGCCCCATCTGTCCTCCAGCTCCTGCCAGTTGATTTTACTCTCGTCGATGGGCTGGTAGCCACGTTTGCCCTGCATCTGTTCGGATTTGTCCTGTTGCTGTTCTTTCCGTTGTTCCATGTTCTCCTGTTTTTGAGGTTCTTGTTTCTCTGTCTGTTGTGCTGCCATCTCTTCCTGCACCTTCTTCTCATAGTCGGAGGTGTCCACCTTGTGAGGGGCGAGCAGCTCCTTGTTCGCTTCGGGGTCTTTCAGCAGTTGCTTCATCACCTCTAAGAGATTTTCAGCTTGGTCTGCCGCAATGCGGTAGAAACCGAAGCGGCTGGGTTCCTTGCACTGCCGGAAGAAGTTCTTGAAGAAGTTGTCCAGCACGTCGCCATGTCGGTCGAATTGCAGGAAACTCTGCGCGTTCTCCGCTTTTGCGGGGGTGCGCTTGGGTGTGCCGTCCGCGTTCAGCCCGGCTACCACGCTGATCTCGCCTGTCTTCTCGTCACGGACTACCAGCACGTCCTTTTCGTCTTTTTTCTTTGCCATCTGAAAAATGTTTTAATGGGTTATTTATGAAAGAAATTATGGATACGAGCCTTGTAGAAGGCTATATCTTCCTTTTTGAAGTCCTTGATATGGTTGGAAAGGAATGTCAGCACGTCCTCCTCGCTGTAATAGGTCTTCTTGCCCAGCGTCTTGTAGGGCAATGCGCCTACGCTGCGGTAGCGTTGGAGGGTGCGTTTGCTTATCTGGAGCAACATGCACAAATCCTGATTGTCGAAAAGGCGGATGCTTTCCGTGATAGTGGGCTGTTTCCCCTCAGCCTTCATCGCCAGCAGCAGTTCGTCCTGACGGTCGAGCCGTTCCATCAGCTTCTGCATCCAGCCCTCGAAGTTGTTTCGTGTGAGCAGTTCCATGACCTATGTCCTCCTTCCTTTTGGTTTGCCGCCCGTGCGCAGCGTGTGGTTGTGGAACAGGGTGTCTATTGTCCCTTCCTCGTTCCTTACTGTGTTGTCCTCCAATAGCCGCAGTATCTCGGAAAGGCGGTAGCGGCAGCTTCCGCGTACCACCACATACTCGATACGGTGGTCGGTGCGCATACGCTGCATGGTGCGCTTGCTCACGTTGAGCATCTTCGCCGCCTGTGCCGTGTCAAGCAGCTTGTCTTCGGTTTCCCGCTTCCGTTTCTTCTCGTCCCTTGCCTCGCGGATGTACCCTGCGATGTTCGCAATCTGCGCCATCATCTCCTTGTAGGCGGAACTTTCCATTGTTATCACTTTCATGTTCAGTCCTTTCTTTTTGTTTCTGCGACAAAATTCGGCAATAAACAAAAGGGGCTTTAACAACTCACTACGTGACTCACGTAAGATTTTTGCGGAAGATGGCTCCGTAACCCGGTCAAACGGCGCAACAGGCAGCCTTTCAGCGGAAAACGATACGTCTTGTATGCCGTTTCGTTACCTTTGCGGCAAACTCTAAATGACATGAATATGGAAATAGTATCTATCGAGAAAAAGACTTTCGAGATGATGGTGGCGGCATTCGGCGCACTCTCGGAGAAGGTCGCCGCCCTGAGGCGCAAAAGCGACACGGGGCGCATGGAAAGATGGCTCACGGGCGAGGAGGTCTGCGGGCAGTTGAGAATAAGCCCGCGCACGTTGCAGACGCTGCGTGACAGGCGGCTTATCGGCTACTCGCAGATAAACCGCAGGTTCTATTACAAGCCAGAGGAGGTGAAGCGGCTGATACCGCTTGTCGGCACGCTCTATCCGCACGGCAGATGATTTGATTTATTCACCCACTGAATCCGAAGTTATGATGAACGAGAACAACGATGTTTTTACGATGGAAGACGAGCCGATAGCCTCTGTGGTGCAGGATATGCGCAAAGGCTCGAAATGGCTGTCCGCATTTCTGGAAAGCTACCGTCCTCCGCTGGACGGGGAACGTTACCTGACGGACGGCGAGGTGTCGGAACTGCTCCGTGTGAGCCGGCGCACCTTGCAGGAATACCGCAACAACCGCGTGTTGCCCTTCATACTTTTGGGAGGGAAGGTGCTTTACCCGGAAACGGGGCTGCGCGGGGTACTGGAAGCGAACTACCGCAAGCCGCTGGAGTGAGGCGGTTTCATGAAAAAGTAAACGGGTGACACCTTTTGTGGTGCTACCCGTTTACTTGTCTTATGGGGTATGTGCAATCAGCAATACCCGGCTTTTCCGTTCTGTATGAACATCACGTATGTCTGCCGTTTCTCTTGTGAGAGTGCCTTTCCCACCAGCCATGTGCGGAACAGGTGGGTGTTGTAGGTATTCACCCTGAAAGCGACCGGGATGATGATTTCAAGGGCGTACACGTCCGCGTGCAGCCCGTTTTCAAGCTGCATGTAGCGGCACACCTCGTAGTCGTTCAGCACGTCCGACTTGCGGACGGCTCTGATGGCGGCGTTCACTGCCGGGACGGTCGTATGGAACAATCCGGCTATTTCGGTGGCGGTCATCCACACGTCGTTACCGGTTACGCTGACTGCCTTGTCCTCGATGATGATTGTGTCACGTTTCATGGCTTTTCTTTTTAGATGGTGCAACCTGCAAATTCCTCGACGCCGTTCAATCTTGCGGCAAGGTTCTCCATGTCCTGATTGAGCTTCTCTTTGGTTATCTG
>NZ_JRNC01000098.1 GCF_000758925.1 Prevotella sp. S7-1-8 | reverse complement strand
TAGGCTCGGCAGTCGGCGCCGTTCCACCTTTCGGTGGTAGGTTTCCGACAGCCTGCCTCCGAACCGTACTTACACGTCTCCATGTATACGGCTCTCCGCCCATAACGGCATTTCAGCTATTCTTCGCATGAATCATATTATGACATTCAACGCAAACAATTAAAGACTTTCTATGCATTTTGAGCATTTTTCGTTCCCATTCGGTTTTACCTCTCAAAGCCGAGAGTTTTCTGACATGGTGTGAGACAACATTTCCTTCTTTTCCGCATAACTCACACTTATTTGCAGTCAGTCTTTCGATTAGACTCATGGTTGGAGTGTTGAACAAGTAGGGTAAGTTGTCACATTTTTGAGTTCCCAAGTCGGTAATACGCTTGAAGCCCTCATTGTAGAATACTCTTGGTTTGCGTTCGCCTTTCTTGTCCGTGTACCACACCACAAATTTATCGTCTTCACGATACTTGTTTGCTATGGTTCTAACGGAGCTGTTAAGTTTTTGCGCAAATGTCTTTAGCATACTGAACTTCATGATACATCCAAAAGAACGCCCAAGAGCCGATGCATTGTTTGCAATGGAGTAGTAGTTGTAGAATCCTCTGATTTCTGTGTTGAAACGTGCTACTATATCTTGTGGCTCATTGTCTATCAGGTATGTTCTACCTTTAGACATCCACACCTCTTTGCCATTTCGTGTTTTCACATTCATGGCTTCAAGACTCAGTAACTTCTTCTTTATCACTTCTCGTGATACGTGTAGTATCACATTACCATTACGATGTCTACGAGTTTCTCGTCTTGCATTTTTCTGCGTTGTGTAATCTTTACGGACTGATATTTCATAGCCGAGAAATTTTGCACAATCTTGTGCGTTGGTTATCAAGGTCTTTTCTTGCGACATCTCCAACTTTAGCTTCTCTTGCATAAATTGTGTAACATCAGCCTTGATTTTCTCGCACTCTGCTTTATTTCCAATGACCCCTATAAGGAAATCATCAGCGTAGCGTACATATTTCAATCTACGGAAATTCTCATCCATATCGTTACCACTCGGCATGGTCAGTATTTGCTGTTGCTTACAACGAAGTTCCTCTCGCATTGCTTCCAATATATCAACATCCGTCACTTCCTTGATTCTCTTCTTTAGATAATAAACACGGTTGTTCAGTTTGCCGATGTCCTTGTTGCGATGTCTAACTTTGCCCTTATGGAAATCTTGTGCATACTTCTCCATATACTTGTCGAACTTGTCCAGATAGATATTAGCCAGTATTGGGCTGATAATTCCACCTTGAGGCGTGCCCGAATAAGTTTTATTGAAATGCCATTCTTCCAAATATCCAGCGTTGAGAAATTTACGTATTAACCGAAGAAAACGCTCGTCAGATATGCGTTCTCTTAGAATTTCTATCATCACGTCATGGTTGATGTTGTCAAAGAAACTTTTTATGTCTCCCTCTATGAACCACTTTGTTCCGTTGAAATTATTCTGTAGACTTTTCAGTGCCGTGTGGCAGCTTTTGTGTGGTCTGAAACCATGTGAGGTCCATTCAAAATATCCTTCATATATGGCTTCCAGTACCATTCTCACTACCTCTTGCACTAATTTATCTGCAAACGTAGGGATACCGAGCGGACGTAACTTTCCGCTCTTCTTCGGTATATAAACCCTCCTTGCTGGTTTAGGGCTATAGACTTCGCTTTTGAGGCTGTCTATTAATGCGTGTACCTTGTCAATGCTCATGCCGTCCTCCGTTTGTCTATCAGTACCAGGTGTCATATTGCCTGGTTTTGCATGGATGCGCTGATATGCTACTAAGAACATCTGCTCATTGAACAGGATACGATAGAGTCTTTCGTATTTGTAACTTGACTCGTTGCTGTGTTCAGCTAAAATGTTTAATACGTGCTCGGGATTTCTCATACGTCTCTCACGTTTTCCGTTGTTTGTACTAAAGTTATGGACTGTTCCCCTTCGCCATGTACAAGCCGTTAACTTGCTCAGACTACTACGGGAACTCCGTTGCCATATCAGATATTCAGAGACCAACTCTCATAGCCTTTGAGGCGTTCTGACTTAGGCAATCCCCAGTTAGTTTCACTTGATAACTATTAGCGTGACATATTGTCGGATGCGACTTTCGTTCTTGTCCGCTTATCGCGGCTGTGTCATAGTCGGTTCTCAATGCTCTGCACTAACGCACACAATAGGCAGAGTACTATGAAATAGCGTATATAAAAGCCTTCCGCTATTGCAAGATGTGGTACCACCGAACTATCGTTCAACCAATCAAGGTTTCATCCTCATATATGTCGTTTCGTCTTGCCCTTCAGTAGCTACTCGGCTATTAGTAGACTTAGGGCTTTAATCAGCATGCTACACTCCCCGTTAGGTTTCCCATTCGGATAAGCTGATTGACGATAGGATTATATTGAACCCAATCCTAACTTCTTGCTAAAGAAGTATTTATCAAGCGACCATTCTGGGCGCAC
>NZ_JRNC01000097.1 GCF_000758925.1 Prevotella sp. S7-1-8 | reverse complement strand
TGAAAGGTTCTTGGTTATCGGCGCCCATGACTCGTCCTTTATCCTGATGAGGTTGGAAACCTGTGCGTAGTACATTCCCGTTCGGTGGAGTACGGCAATGGCTTCCTTTTCATTGTCGGTCATCTTGGGAACGGCTACCACTTCACCATTCAAAAGAATCTCACGGCAGTACTCGGAGAACTTCCGCCCTGTGCTTTCTGCCTTTGCCTTGATGCGCTGCTTCTCCTCCAAAGTACACCTAACCTTGATGAACTCCGTCTTGTTCATCTGTTTTTCTTCATTGTCCTGCTGCTGCCATTGGGTAGCTTTTCTTCTGTATTTCTTCATATAAGTTTCTCTGAAAGTTAATCATTATGGATGATTCGTTGCTGCTTAATTTCTGAACGCTGACCGATGAGAACGGAGTGATTACGGTCTTATCTCCCCGACAATCGAACGAGGGGAGCAAAAGCAGTTTGTGGGTACAAACTGACGTCTTGCAATATCAGCTGAGATGCCGATAACGCCTTGGGGCGTTTCCACCGCCGAAAGTGAATGCACGGCATTCCGTGTCTAACTGCGTTCGTGGCATTCCCTCCTTTCTTTCTTTTAGACAACAACATAGTCTTCGCTTCTTTTGGAAAAGGGCCGAGGGGTTTAGAGAAAAGGGACGACCTTTCCAAGAAAAGCCCTCGCTCCTTTTTTCGTGCTTATAGCTTTCTCCACTTCTCTATATCCTCGTGGTATTCCTCCAAATGACTGCGCACGAGGTTCTCCACGAAACTTGAAAGGTTGCTGCCCCTGTCGCCCAATCTTCGCACAATGAAGTCGGCACGTTCCTGTGTCTCTTTGCTCAGATAGACAGCCTTCCTATTACTGAGTTTGGCAGGTAAAAGATAGGCTTGCTTGTAGGCTTCAAGCGTTTCCTTTCTCATTTTGGCACTGATGCGTTTCTGAACAGGAACGCTCTCGGAGTGCTGCGGACGCTCGTCATTCTGCGGTCGCTTGGCATTCTGCGATTGCCCGATATGCCGTGCCATCCTGGATTGCTCTGATTGCTCCGTGGAACACTCCGATTGGATTTTTGCCGTACGTTTTTCCTGCTGCCGTGCATCCTCTATCGGCTCTTTCATGGGAGCGGTACTCCCCTTTAATGCGAATTCATTTTGCGTTGTCGGCACACTGCCGTCTTCGTCATCTCCTCCGTTCAGATACCATTCGAGGCTCTTGTCCGCTTCTGTAGTGTTCATATTCTTTTCCATTTCTCTATCTCATTTTATGTTTAACTTGTTTTACCTTTATGGGATTGGTTTGTGTTTGTGACATCGTCAATGATAGGCTTTTCTGCTGTTCACGCACCCTGTGGATGTGATATTCGTTGAGGTCTTTGAAGTTCCTGTAATGCACGGACATATCATCTACCTTGAAACCAGCCTCCATGAAATCCTCCGTAGTTCTCCGTCCAGCTTCGTCATTGTCAAGGAAGGTACGAATGGAGGATACTTGCCTGTCATTGAGATAGCGAATGCTCCTTGCCACATTACTCACGGAGTTCATCACAAGGCAATGGCTGATGATATCTTCTTTCATTGAAAGAAAGGATAGAAAGTCCATAAAACCTTCGAACACGCAGACCGGTTTCATTCTATCTGTTATCTTATCCGTGAACACGGGGGTAATATCCTTCGGAGCAATCGTTCCCTTGAAAGAGCCGTTATCCCGAAGTTCATAACCGCCCGATTGGTTGGCGAAACCGATGGCTTGATAGTGCAGCCCTCTTACCTCATAGCTGATACAACGCAGAAAGGGCATCGCCTTTTCTATGTTGATGCAGCGGTCTTCCTGAAGATACTTTAGTAAGTGTGGAGGTAAGTTGTCTGATACTTCTATCAGTCTCCTTACTCCACTTGCGGATGCCATAGGTATGCTACTTCTTTTCATTGCCCTGTCTGCCTTTTGAGAACTGCAAGCAGTATAATCGGGAGCGTTCCGCCCCAATAGGCGGATGGCTTCCGACAGCGTGCAGCCCTCTAACCGCATACAAAGGTCGATAATACTTCCGCCCCTGCCTTCGGCATAGTCTATCCAAAGGTTCTTTTCTGTGTCCACCTTGAAACTTGGATGTGTGTCTTCACGAAACGGTGAACGGTAGAGGGCATAAGCTGGTGTCCTACGCACAGATTTGATACCTTTCCTTTCAAGGTACTCCACAATAGAGTATCGCTTGATGCGTGATAAATCTTCTTCTTTCATTGTCATTATAATTATTGGTTGAACATTTTTCCATTCTGATTTTTATATCGGATTATATTTTGATTATAATGATAGGGCAAACTTCATTGATGCTTTTTTGCTTCCTAAAGTTTTTCCCCTAAAAACTTTTTTCACTTTCTTCTTACTACATATATTTTGATTGTAAGTGATTGATATTCAGGTATGAGTTGTAGTAAGCAACTATACTACACACTCTACTACATCAAACTACTACAGCTATTTACCAGTGGGCAGGGGTGGATTTTCCTAATCTTATACACATAGACAGGATTACAACCCTCACGCCTCTTGCTTACCTTTTCAAAGCCAGCTCTTTTGAGTGCTTCGCCCATACGTTTGAGTGTCAAAGGTTGATGCGTATAAACACCTAAATAAGCGAGTATTTCGGTAGTGGTCATGTAAGCACAATGAGGATTGTCCTCTGTTGGCTTTTCAAAACAGCGTAATAGTAGTTCCATTTCTGCGGTCTGTACTTGGAAGTCCTCACTCTCCTTGTAGAGTTCCGTGATTTCTTCATCGTTAAACCAATATCGAAAGCCTGCGTTTAACAAGGCTTTGGCTTCGGTATAGACGGCATCCATAGAGATAGCTTTAGCTCGTTCAATATCAATGGATAGCACCTCAAACGGAAGGAATCGTCTGCTTCCTGTGGGGTCAGTCAAGAAGTCATTGCCGTTCACTGAGGCTACAAAACTTGCCAAGTGTGGGTGTTCCTCCACATACTTGTCGTAAGGCATACGGTATTTGACCATCGGGCAGGTGATGAGGTTCTTCAGTTCGTTCTCGTCACGCTTATTGAGGGCTTTGAGCTGGTCGTCGATGTTTACGATAAGGTTCTGACCGATATAGGTAAGCGTGTCTTTCTCCTGCGGATATATTTTTCCAGTGTAGCTGTAGCCTTTAAGCACAGGCGGACAAAGCAAATCGAGAAAGGTGGTCTTGAACTTGCCTTGTTCTCCTGTCAGCACGAGGCAGGTATGGTTACGGCATTCACGGTCGTCCATGGCGTTGGCAACCACTGCAACAAGCCATTTGGTAAGGTACGGCAGCCACTTCTCTGAGTTACGGACGATAACGCACGATGCAAGATTGGCGATGACGCATTGGTTTATCTCTATCTTGTACAGCACTTCTGAAGCATCAACCGTTGGCAAAGCCTTGAAGTAGTCCTGTATGGGATTGATGCGTGGCGAAAAGCTGCTTTCAATGATGGAATAGAGATTATCAGCGGAAGTAATAATACCGTCCTCGCTATCAAGTTCCCTGCGAAAGGTATTGATGTCATAACGGCTGACCTTGCTAAACACATTGGCACACTTGGGAGAAAACTCTGTTCTGCCAAGTACAGTGTTGAACCTGAAGTCATAATGGGTGGAGAGGTAGCTTTCTATCTCCTTGTTTTTGGAAGTTTGCCTACTATGCTTCGGCTTATCTTCTGTGCGTATATTGCTATTGTCTGCGCATTTCTTCATAATCGTCCTAAAATGATTTCTGAAAGTGAAGTTAAGGAGGATAATTCTGATAGCCAAGCATCCTCGGTGTGCTTGCATAATGTTGCTTAAACCTGCTATAAAATTCCTTGTGGGAAATCATCAAACATCTTAGTTTTTAGTGGATTAAATGGAGAAATAAAAGGATAAAAGGAAATGATACAAATACCAATAATTGATTGACTTTGTAACAAACCACATTCAAATGCGGTATTCTGCACATTTGGGTAGTAGGCTATAAATAAAGGAATAACAAAGAACGGATAAGGCGAAAATAACTACCTATTTAAACAAAAAGCAATCCACAAAAAGATGTAAGCAAAAATTAAGAGCTTATCTCTATGTTCTCAGAAATCTTAGAACAAGATAGAAGGCTTATGCCAAATGGTTGATTGTATCTTTATATTCTATTGGCAGTGAAAGAAGGAAAGTGGGTGTTTCAGTGTTGATAACGACAGGAAACGAGGAAGAAATTTTCATCGTGTTTCCTTTGTTTTCCCTGCTGTTCCTTAGTGCTTTGAGCATAAGGAAACTATCTCTACTTTTGCACCAAGTTGGAGCGCAAAAGGCTGCAACACAAGCAAAAAGTAACAACAAACAAAACAATAGAAGTATGGGATATTTGATAATTACAGACCAGAACTGGCAGAAACTAAGGGATGAGATATTAAGTCTTGCCGACTGCTGCCACAAGGCATTTGGAGAGAAGTGTAAGCACACAGATTGGCTGCACAATGGTGATGTGTGCAGGTTGCTTAACATCAGCAAGCGCACTTTGCAGCATTATCGTGATACAGGCGTGCTGCCCTTCTCACAGATCGGGCACAAGTGTTATTATAAACGTGAGGATGTGGAAAGGTTGCTCCTTACAAAAACTGACAAACCTAAAAAATAATCAAGTTATGGAAACGGCAAAAAATTTGAATTTTGGCTCAGACGAGATGCAGATGGTGATTACTGCGCTGCATGACGTGGGCAGGAGAATAAAGGAAGTGGGAGAAACGCACAAACCACTGTTTGGTGGCGAGCATTTTCTCACAGGTAAGGAGGTGTGTGAGCGGCTGTATATCAGCCCTCGCACTTTGCAGGACTATCGGGACAGGAAAATCATTCCCTACACGCAATTCGCAGGGAAGATTCTCTACAAGGCTTCGGACTTGGAAAGGCTGCTGGAAGAGAAATACAGGGTATAGTCTAGTTGAGAATGAAAGCAGTTCTTGCTTTGCGAACAACTGCTTATATGTTTTTTATTAATATTTTTATACCTGTTATTCAATCCGAAATAGTATTTTATGCAACAAAAGAATAACTTACATTATAATCTCTGTAGTTCCTATGAATATCTAAAATAGACCTTAGAATGAGTTCATTACCCACCCGCGAAAAAGCGAGTATTCGATAAATCAAAAACGCTTGTTATTCTGTTTACAAAGATAATGCATGAACAGAGCAACAAGTGTTTTGATGTGAAATACAATAGGAAACTTTACCTTAGAATGTTTTTAGGCAATTTTTTCTTACGAAAATTCTATACTAAAATATGACTTTTTCTGATTTGAAATTATATTTCTTTGCTACAACTATATCAATTTTAAGCAAACGAAAACAGAGTTAGAGGATTTTTTGGGGGGGAGGGGAGAAGATACTCCTGAGACTTACAGCCCAGTATAAAAAAGCTGCCTAAAGCGAAAAATATGCACAGTTCTTATACCTGTAGATAAAGTGATACGATTAGAGGGTATGTCGATTCTGACACACCCTCCATTACTAGGACTGTAATTAACAACAACTTGTTGAACTACTGGTACATTTACACGATGTAGACGTGCTTGTACATACTGATGACTCTGCTTGAGCTACCACTGTTTGTGCATCTAAATTTGTAATTAGCATAAGAATAATAAATTAAAAATTAATAAAATAAGGGCTAAGACATCTCTATTTGAAATGTACAATAACCCCAAGAAATATCGACCTGCTCATATAATTCATTTTATAGCTTTTTGAGTAATCGGTATTATAATAGATTGCGCTGTTATTATTACAATTAAATAGATTAGTAATATTTAGGAAAAACATTGTTTTACCAAAACTGAAGTCTACTGCTTTCGAAATATTCATGCAGACATTCAGATATTTATTGAATTGAGCAGAATTTATATCATCTGCATAAATTGGTGTATAATAATCGTATTCAGCATTATAAATAGCTTTATCTACAGGAGTATAATAAGTGCCTGGTCTATTCCAAAGTGATAATGACATATTCCATAATTTAAGATTTTCGTAATTTAAAACAGTTTTTATGAAATACTTCAGATAATCCTCTCCCTTAAAAGTCTTCCCACGAAAAGAATAATTCGTATTCAGGTAGAAATTAGAGATTGTCCAAGAAAGATTCCTTGTTAGCTGGATATCAAACGAGGTTTCAATTCCATATATATATTTCTTATAACTACCTATCATAGGCGCCATCCTTTTGATTCCCTTTTCGTCTTTTAGATATATAGCACAATGTCCTTTCAGCCAAGACTTGTTATAATCATATTCTAAGCACAATTGTCTACACGACATCTTGGAAAATCGCAGAAAAGTACTCTCATAATAATTATACATATTAAGACTTGCTGCTGATAGGAGAACCTTATGGTTGGAATTTGTATATTTAAGACTAAGATTCGTATTAAATACAGGTTTGCAGTTTCTAGCAAAGCAACATTTTACTCCAAGCAAAGCACTGTAATTCATTAAAAGTAACTTAATTGAGGTATATGGAGTTATTTGGCTCATAGTGCCTTTATCAGCGCTATTCCAGCTATTGGCATAGTCCGAAGTCGTCTTGAAAGTTGAAAAGATACTGTTCAATCCGAATCTATACTGGATATTCTCATTGACAAGTTGAGAATATGAAATGGCTCCATATAGATAGTTGCAAAGTTCATCCATGTTAACATTATTGTGCTTCACTTTCGATTTCAGATGCGAAAACGAGAAGTCTGCTTTCAGCTTAATCCCTTCATGATAATATTCATAATTAGCGATACTATTCACAAAAGATGTCATATTGAGATAACTAGAATTATTCTTATAAAAGAGCATGGGGTAGTCACCATTCTCACACATATACGAAGCATATAATGAATATTTTGAATTTTTGAGCGTCCTATTAAAATGAATGCCTGTATCGTAACTTCTATAATGATTGATATCTTTGATATTATTCATTTTTACAAATGGATACAAATCTGTGTATGATAGATAAGTTTCCAGAAAACTGCTTTTAAAGTTCTTGGAAATCGAAGCATTCGTACCTACTGTTGACAAAAACAATGTTTTTTTATCGCTTATCTCTTTGTTAAGTTGCATATCGACACTCCCCGAAGCCGAATTCTCGAATTCGATGGGTGAGTTTGACGCATAGATGGATTCCGTCCCAATGAAAGACGTATTCATTGACGACGTGCTAGCAATCGAATTGTTAACTAAATTACCCTTGGTCGGATAAAAAATAGGCACTTCGTTTAGATATACCATTGTAAATCCCATTGAACTTCCCCTGAGTGAGGGTTTTGCACTTTCGTTAATATTGGTTGATACTGCTGTAGACAGTATAGCATTTAAGGGATCAGCTTGTGACGTTGGTGACGCGTAAATCTCTAGTTGACTATATGATTTCATAGGGAAATCACTACTAAACTCCTTATTCCTAAAAATGAACACTTCGTCTAGACTTTTAGTATCCTCGGTCATTATAACCTTTCCGTTTTGTTTCAAATCCAGAACAGGTATTATTAGTTCCTTAAAACCGAGAAATGAAAAAACGATAGAATCATTATCCTCTACATCTCTAATGGTATATGTACCCAGACTATCACTTACATAAAAGTTGTCTTTGTTGTTTACAACATACACAAGCACACCAGCCAGCGGTTCTTTGTTGCTAATAATAGTACCATGGACATCCGACGAAAAGGACTGCCCATGAGCTATTATTAGCAGAGTCAATAGCGATATGTAAAGAGGATTATTCATCAAATAATCATAATTTATTTTTTAGCCTTAAAATGTCTCTTGAAGTCGGGAATCGTTTAATAGCTTGTTGGTACATGGCTTTCGCTTTTGCTTTATTACCATTTTCAATATAATACTGAATAAGTATTGAATATGAATCTACTATGCCCCATGTAGGCGAGAAGGGGGCATCAGAATTCTTCATCTTGATTGCCTTGAGAAGCAGTTTTTCTGTTTTCTTCTTCCCACCATATTCTTTCGGAGTATAATAGTCGTAGTAGCCATTCACAAAATAGGCCCTAGGGTTCGTAGCTCCCATATCCATCGATAGTTTCAGATTCTTATTTAATTTCTCCATGAAAATAAACATATCCTGACGCTTGATAAACTGAAAGTAGAAAACTTGTTCATAAGCCATCAGGCTATAGTATTCAGAATCCTTTTTCTTCATCTTTTCCAGATATCCCATTGCCTGCTCCGCAAATTTCTGGGATTTTTCCAAATCAGCCTCCTTAAAAGCAGATACCGCCTTGTAATAGGTCATATATGAAAGCCAATATAAATAATACGACTTCATATTTTCCGATTTTGCTGTCTTATATCCAGCCGTCAAGTCCTTTTCTAAGTCGTCGTAAGCCTTGGGGTTCTTAAAAGAAAGGACAAAGCAAGTGTCAATTTTATTTTGAATTTTATTCAAAACTACATCCTTTTTGGCACTCACGGTACAGCTGAAAATCCCAAGTAACAATAATGATAAAATATTTTTTTTCATAATTCAACGTTTAAAACTTATCCTTTTTATGATATAGGCAAAACCTACGAATAACGCAATAACCCAGGCTATGCAATACCATAGGCTAATATTACTACCACGTATAAAGTCAAGCACACATCTTAACGGGAAGAAATAGCCGATGATATCGAAAACAACATTTGCTTTCGTTAGTACAAAGAAACAATCTGACAGAAAAATGGTCAGCATATAATATAGTCCGATGACCCCCTGATCCTTATTGTCGTGCAATCCCCAAAGCGAAATAGACAAACCGACAAATGAGTAGATGGTAAAAATCAGGAATATACCGAGAATATATCTGCATAACGTGCCAATGTTCGGGCTGAAGCCAAATATAAAGTAGGAAACAGCTATTAACAATAGCATCGAGAATAGTATAAATATGATTCTTGCTGCTATAAAGCCCATGAACAAATAGGGCAATTTTACAGGGTAATTATAGAAATATTTTACAATATTGAGCGAATAATATTTCTTTATCACAGGACCTACGGCATAAAGGGCATCACTACACACCATGCTACCAATAATACCTGGTAAAAAAAATTCAGCATACTCTGTATCAATATGAAATGCGAAGCCGAAAATAATAAAGAGTATTGGCGACAGCAATATTGTGAAGAATATTGATTCAGGCACTCTGCAAGACAGCAAGAACTGATAATAAAATAATGCAAAAAACTTTTTCATCAAGCTATTGTTTTATAATATAATTATAAACATCCCTTAAAGTGATGGGCAGTATCGATAAATTGGTTATCCGGTTATTATTAAACTTTCTAAGCAACTCTTCTTTCTCCTCTTGGCTCTTATAGTAATATGCATATTCGTAGCTCTGCTTCTCTTTGCCAATATCTGGCGAAGTCAGACAGGAGAACTGACCATTTTCTCTAGAGATAACTATCTTACCCTTATAAGGACAATATTTGGTTAGCAACTCATCCGAAGATGCAGGTTGATTTAGCGTCTTACCATCCTTAACAAACATGATTTTGTTTGCGTACAAACGAACCTCTTCCCAAACATGCGTCGTAAATATCATTGTGCATGATATACCTGATATAGTTTCCCAAAATCTATTTCTTGAGTTTGGATCCAACCCATCCAACGGTTCGTCCATAAAAACAATCTTGGGTTCAAAAAAGAGTGCTGCATAAATGCCTAGCTTCTTGTTTTCACCCTTTGAAAGCACCTTGAACTGTTTGTCCAACAAGTCAGTTACACCAAACTTTTTCAATAGCGATTGGTCAACACGATGGTTGAATATAATCGACAATAAAGACACTATCTCACGTACTTTCAAGAGCGGAAAAGAGGAGAAAGTATCATATAGTACTCCATATGGACCATATTTCTGCCTATCGTCGAGAAAGCTGTTAGCCTCACAAGTACATTCGATGTTACCTAGTATGCCATCCAGTAAAAGACTTTTACCAGATCCATTAATACCCAGTATAGCTAATTTCTCATCCTCTTGTACCGAGAACGACATGTCGTCCAAAAGATTCGTAGAATGTAGGCGATAAGAAAGCCCTTTTATTATAAATTCTTTTTTATCCATCTTTGCGTTTACCTATAACAATTGAATTCTGAATAGATTCCAGTTGACCATCTATCCCGAGGAAATCTTCAATATTACTATCATGATAGCCACCTAACATACAGCTTCCGAGATTCAAAGCCTCTGCTAGCAAGCTGATGGTTTGTCCCAAGAAGCCCACTTCAAGTAAAATAAACCTATAAGCACGTTCACCATATTTTATGTACATGCGATCAATAAAAGTTGTGGTGAAGATAATGCAGCTCACATTCTCTGAATTAATATAAGGGTCGGCTCCAGAATGTGCCTGCATCACACTAAGGAAGTCTCCATATTTTACAACCTCAAGTGAGTTGTCGTCTGGACTATAATGATACAAACCTTTAGGAATCTGCGAATTAATGGTAACAACATATAGTTCCGAGGCAAACAAACCACCACCCGAAGGAACTGGCCTGAACTTCCATGTCACACCATTATTAATAGACTCCTTACGATTTATACCATACGAATATCTCAGCAGATAATACAATTCTTTTAATGAGATATTATACGGCTCATACTTCTTTGTACTCTTTCTAGACTTCAACACGTCGAAGATGTTCACATTCATAGAACTATCTTCGTAATTGTTTAAACTATACTTTTCGTGTCCTTCATATCTCTTGAAGGGCTGAGCAGCACGTTGCAATACAAATGGGTGATAGAAGCCAAATGTTAGTCTTGATAGCTTTTGTACATCAAGCAAGTCATACTTCGAAGCAAGCATATATTGCATGCATAACGAAGACTCATATTTGATGGTATTATAAATTGACGAATCTTTCTTGCGGATAACATCAAATTCTCTATTTGTTAAAGTTTCCTTATCCATTTTTTTTTCATTATGTGATTAAAAAAATCCTTATCATTCAGTCCTTAAGGGAAAGGATGGGGCATGGTCGTTAAATCTTCAAATTTAAGTTTCTTGAACCCCATTTTTTCTGGTACTTCATATAGCCTTTTTCCGCCCAAATAATAACCTCCATAAGCACCATTAAGAGGTATCAGCTGAGGGCATATCACACGTACCACCTTAAAGTTCTCTTCAGCTACATCCTCTGTCGTAATATCCTTACAGTAAACATCTATATTATTCTCTCTAAAGATTCTGAGTATAGCTTTTATTTTGCTTTTAGCATCTAGTTCCGGCTCTTCGTCATATGCAATATCCTTTGTCTGTGGTCTTTCAAGCCATTTCTTGAAAATGCCTTGTTTCTCAGGATGTCTGGTATAGTAAATACTATGATCCTCAAACGATTTAAGTTCCGACAAATTATCCATTTTTTTCTTATTATCCTCTAACAAATAACGATAATAGGGTATGGACTGACATAATTCTAACACTGTTTTGTTAATGGCGGCAGTGTAAGTCATTCTGGTTGCAGCTGAGAAAGCTACAAATTGTCCATAATCATGTACTCCTTCTAGAATACCTACTACAGATGGCACTTTAATATCTGTTGTCATATCAAACAGGTGTACATTCATATGCGATGGCACAATACTTTCAACAAACTCTTTCAGCTTCCCATCTATCTTGATTTTAGGTATTCCCAATTGCCCCATCCAGCTAATCATAAATGCATCTCTTTCAATCACTTCGTATATGCCATTCAGAAAAGCATCGTAATAATTCGTATGTGCTGCAAAACCAGTTGAAATCTGCTCGGAAATCTGCACTTTACCCTTTGAGAATGGCATGTATATAAATGTTGATGGGCAAAGTACGGTTTTCTGTCCAAATACATCATAAACGCTGTCCCAATAAAGGATTGTATCATTCGTGAAACGCTTGAAAGGGAATGTATCCCTCTGATACTGACTTTCATGAAACAGCGAAAAAGCAGATGGTTTAATTGCTTCATATCCACGTGCTATCAAATCCGCATACGACGTCTCCACCATACTACTTAGATTGTAGAAAGTAGGACAATACCGCTCCACGCCTTCACCGATAGCAGAAAGAAGCGCCTTTTTCAAATCAAATCCGCAACCGCCACTCTTGCCTGCATAGAATTCACCATTCAGCAACTGTGTTTCGCAATTATAAGCCGACACAGCCTTGATTTTGGGATCAGAATTGAATACAGCAACATTACCTATGTGACTCAGGATACCTACAGCCTCTGATACTAGATTCAGAGCCCTCTCCACTTGAATATGAGAATTATCAATTTTCATCATCTTACAATATTTCTAACGTTATAGGATCAAGCCAAGGTGCACAAGCATTATCCATCTTCGTGCTGCACTGTGGACAGAAAGGAACTTTATAGAAATGATGCCATTTTGATGTTAAATCATCAAAATTAATCTCATACAACTGCTTGTAAGTATGAGGAAATCCATAATCCATAAGAAACTTTTTACACTCAATGATGGCAATATTGTAAATCAATGTATAGTCACTAGTGCTAATATTTCCGATGTGACTGTTATTTTTAGACTCCCCAAGCCAATCCTCATATAGAGACAACTCTTTGAAATTTAGGAAGTTCGACTTAACCCTCTTCTCAAAACAAGAGTAGCAACCAGTTTTCTCGCCCCAAAACAATGGGCCGACATAACCTCTCACAGCTCTAAAACATGATATCAAGAGCCAAGGCTTGTTTTGACTCATAGCTATGTCGTTATATCTTCTCATAAAAATAGGATTATAGCTTGTCTTATCCACTATTACGAAATCATTTTTTGCCACAAAATCAACAATTTCGCTACGTTTTGTATCCTTGTCATATCTCAGAATTGACAATTTCGATTTGACCAACTCTGAGGCATTAATAATATCATAAGCTATTTTATTATTCTTCGTGATAACCACGCCAATCCTTTTTTGCTTGAAATCCTCATCGGAATTAAATTTACTATCGTATAATTTCCCCTCAGAAAGCGAGTCCTCGTCATTATAATAGAGAAAACCGTTTTGTTTTAATAAAAAGAAGAAATCTAAGATTTCATTAAATGGATATTTCTTTTTAAATTGCATCACTATTTTAGAATAACCTTCTGACGAATTTAACAAGTAGTCGAACATACTCTGTTTGTTGTCATTCTCATCGAACTCGATTTTGAACATTTTTCCAGCGCAATGCAACTGATAGCATCTCTCGGAAACCTTGAGAATATCAAAATTATTTTTGAACATAAGATTTATAATTTAGTTAATAGTTACTGTTATAATTTAGTTAATAGTTACTGTTTAATTCTTAATGGTAAATTTCTATATTATTTTTGTAAATTACAAAAATAAACAGTTAAAAAATACAAAAGCGTTCGTTGTCGTAAATCACATAGTATAAACTTCACACTTTAGACCTTGAAAAGATAGCGTTTGCTTGATGTTTTTTTTGATAACTTTTATTTCAAAGTTAGCAAAAAAGGGCTATCTCTTAATTTACTTTTGGTTCAAAATCGATTTTATAAAATTTCAATTTGTGATATATCAGAAAATCTGTATTTACTCATTCTTGCATAGTTTGACCTCACTTTTTACAAGAATATATCGGAATTCTAATCATCTATGAAACAATGTTGTTGCATTTCGTATGACAAAATTTCTGATCGTCTGTATTTAGAGATTAATTTTGATGTTTAAGGTTTTATAGCAAGATCCATTTCCGTCTGTGACTCCATTCCTCGGCAAACAAAACGTATTCATTCCGTTCATGGGTTGGTAGTATGTAGTCATATCGTAGTAACACACATAAGCAACTACTGACAACAACGTAATCCTTTTTCTTTCATCGGTTTATCTCATATTGTAGTAATGTAGTAAGAAAACAATGAAAGAAAAAGGATTGGTACATATTCAGCTATTGACACCCCTGTCAATTATGATGATAGGAATCACAGGGTTCCTTGGACGCATCAACTCACTGCACACATGCCTTCTGAACAGGTGGGCTTCTACGCAGTCAAGTTGAAAGGAAAGGGCGATGATTGTCGGTAGTGGGTAAAGCGGTGCGTAGCCCCTTACCTCCTTATTTGTTACTATTTTCCTTTCGTCTGCGC
>NZ_JRNC01000096.1 GCF_000758925.1 Prevotella sp. S7-1-8 | reverse complement strand
CAATAATTTTTTTTCAACAACCACTCCTTGACACCATGCTCAAACAGAGTTGTTGGCTTGACGTCGTGTCACCATTTCAAGAACATTTGCCCACGAGCCTGCAATGTAGCGACATGGCATCCACGAAGGTTACAAATCGCCAAGCTCGTTCTCGGATGAAGGTATGGGATAGTTCGCTGCTTCTTTCACGCCCAGTTGTTTCATCTCATTGGCCTTGCGTACAACGCTCTGCCTACCTGTGTAAACCTTGTTGTAAGCGTCGTCATAATCCTTGCCCAACGTGTCGATGTCTTTTTTCACCTTGTCAAAACGTTTGACAAACTCGCCTACTCGCTTAAGCAGTTCTTCGGCTATACCGTATATTTTAATTTGATTTTCTGTTTGGGCGTATTGACGCCACGCTATCTCTATCATCTTCAAGATGGCCATCAGGTTTTGTTGCGAAGTGATAAAGACATGCTTGGCAAAGGCATCGTTCCACAAGCGTTTGTCAGTGGCCATCGCCAATTGCAGCGCGCCCTCGTTGGGGACAAACATTATCACGAAGTCTATGGCGCGCCTGGGTGGCCTGATGTAGCTGCTATAATCTTTTTTGGCCAAGCTTGTGAATTGGGTGCGAACGTTTCGCGCCAAGTCATTGGCGTATTTTCTCTTGAGATCGTCATTGTCCGTGTTTACGTATAGCTCATAAGCCTCTATCGACATCTTAGAGTCTATGATCACATCCTCGTTTTTAGGATAGTGCAATATCACGTCGGGCACCATGCGCTTGCCGCTCTCGGCATTGAGCACCGCGTTTCCTTTGTGATCCGTGATAACTTGTTGTACATCGTAGTTCACTCCTTGTTTGAAACCGTTTTGCTCCAAAATGTCTGTCAATATCAGCTCCCCCCAATTGCCTTGTATCTTGTTGCCGCCCCGCATCACGTTGGCCAGTCGGGTGGCCGCGCTGTCTATTTTTTGCGTTCGCTCGGCCATCTCCCTCAATTGTTGTGACAGCGAAGCCGCGCTTTTAGCCGTCTCTTGGTTGGTGTTGTAGATGGCCTCGTGCAGTTTGTCAATGTTTTCTTTCAGCGGAGCGGTCAGCGCGGACATTGTCTCGGTGTTTCTCGATTTCAACTTGTCGGCCGACTGGTCGAGCAGTTTGACCGCCAAGTTCTCAAATTGCGTGCGCACCGTCTCTAATTGCGCCGCAAATTGTTGTTGCCGCTGTACCTCAAGCTTTTGGTCTTGCTCCTGTTTTCTCCGCTCTTTCTCTGCGTTTTGCTGTCGTTCGGCTGTCAATTGGACTTGCGCGGCGCCAAGCGATACTTTGGCATCGGTGAGTTGTTGGCGTAAATTTTGCAGTTCATCGTTGGATGTATCTATCTTGGCCTGCAAGCCTTTGATGGTCTCCGCCTCCATGTCCGCCTGCTTGTTGGCCAACACTAAAGCTGTTTGCGCAGTTTTCTTCTGTCCCTGCAATACCAAGTACGCGATAACAAATCCAACAACAATACCCGCTAAAATAAAAGCTAACTCCATGTCCTCTCAAAATTTTATCTGTTTTTTCATCATGATATGTTGCGCCAAACCGCGCATGGCAAGATACGCTATGAAAGACATCCACAACGCATGGTTGGTAGGCAAGCATGCCTTGCCCGAAAAGAAAAGAACAAAAAACACCACGGTGGACGCCACGCTGGATACCAACATGGCTCTCGTGGCCGTGATGCCAATAAAGATGCCGTCATAGACAAAGGCTGCCACACCTGCCAACGGAATGAGACAAGCCCAATAAAAATACTCGTCGGCAGCCGCGATGACAGCATGCTCGCTGGTGAGCAAGCCCAAAAACGCGTTGCCACCCAAAACATACACCAACGTGAAGCCTATGACCATGAGCGCTCCCCAGCCAAAAAGCCTACGAACGGTGGCATGCAGCCGGACCCCATCTTGGGCGCCATAGAGCAAGCCTGCCAATGCCTCGCCTGCAAAAGCGAAGCCGTCCATGATGTAGCTGAACAACGTGAAAAACGTCATGAGCAACGTGTTCACGGCCAGCTGCATGTCGCCTTGGCGCGCGCCAGCGGAGGTAAAGAAAAGATTGACGACAACAAGGCAGATCGTTCTGAGAAATATATCGCGGTTTACGGTGAAAAAAGCCCCCCATGTCACCATGCCAGAATTGACAGCCTTGTCAGTGCGTCGCGGATGGGTATATAAACGCAGCAGACGGTATGCGTGCCAAAGGGCAAATAGGAAACCGCACCATTGGGCTATGAGTGTGCCCAACGCTACACCCGATATGTGCATGCCTAAACCAAACACTAAAGTGAGCGACGCCACCACGTTGACAATATTTTGCAAGATGGCGACAGTCATGGGTATCTTGGTGTTTTGCAATCCGATGAACCATCCGTTCAATGCGTACAGCCCAAGCATCGCGGGCGCTCCCCAAATCACTATGCTGAAATAGGTGGTGACCATCGGTCTAATCTGAATGGATGGCCCGATGAGGTGGAGCGTGAGTTGACAAAGTGGCGCCTGCAGCGCCAGAAAACACAGGGCTATGGCCCCGGATATGTACATGGAACGGCGCAACAGTAGTTTAACGGACGAATGGTCCTCACGGCCAAGGGCCTGCGATGTCATGCCACTGGTACCCATACGGAGAAAGCCAAACAGCCAATAGATCACATTGAACATCATGGTGCCAACCGCGACAGCGGCAATGTATTGCTCGGAGCCCATGTGCCCGACAATGGACAAATCGGCCAAGCCAAGCAAGGGAACGGTAATGTTGCTTATGATAGATGGCACGGCCAACCGCAAAATGTCATTGTCTGTCTGTTGCATCGCTCTGGTTTCTTTTACAAAGGTAATTAAAAATGATGGAATGGGATATGCGAACGTAGGGAAATTCACGTAAAAAATATAAACGGCGACTACCGTCTGATAAATATAATAAATGGATAAAAAGCCATGGAACGAGATGTTATCGACAAAGAAAATGATTAACTTTGCATGTGTGAAAATATACATTTCGAGGCGTATGAGACCCATGCGTATGTACATGAGACTGCATGGCGCGCAATGATGTTATGGGAACATGAGATATTTCAAAACGAAAGAATACAGACATGACGCGCTTTTCAGAGTTCGCGTCATAGCGACAGTAATCATTGTGGCTGTTGCCATAACTATGATCACCAGGCTATTCCCTGCCAGCAAAGACGATCTCGGGAGATGTGTATGCCATGTGGATGGGTACTCGCAGTTGTGCGTGACGAATGGTCGAGACACGGTAGTGGTGCGGCAAGACTCTATCAGTCAGGTCGGCGTGTGGGCTGACAAACATTGGTGGTGGCCAAGTTGTCGCGGACGAGTGCTTACTGTCGCGCAGGGCGAGCCATCAACGTGTGAGGCCGATCGGCGAAACGTTGACAATATAGAGCAAAAAATAAACATCGTGACCGACTCTATTAAGCGGATTATAGCTCGAAATGAAATCGAACAAAAAGAGATAAATTATTATTTCCGTAGTCATGGAGTGCAAGATGAGGGCTATATGAAAATAGCCCAACACGCTGAACGACAAAAGAAAGAAACAGACTCGCTAAAGAGAACCTTTCTAATACTTAAAAAATACAAGCCTCGTCACGGCGATACCTTGAAGCGAAGATACCTGCTGTGGGTATCGTGGCGCGACCGGGATGGCAAATTGCAAACCGAGAAATGTAAGGAAGCGATAACCGATGTGGCTTGCGCAGGGGAACCGTTTGTCGTACAAACTTGCCAAAAAACAAAACCACGTGGCGTGTATGCCGTGCGAAACATTCCGTGGCGCGTGTGCCGAAAGACGAACGTCATCACTGTTACGCCAGTTGCGCCAAATGCCGTCATGAAACGCGAAGCCGTCTTGGTGCCTGGAAGAAGTGTGGACGGACGGCTGCGCGACGTGCCGGAATTGTTCGCTCAAGATGGCAGCCCCGTGTTTAACGCTTATGGCGAGTTTCTCGGTTTGGTCTACAAAAACAGGATAGCGAGGATCAAGAAATGAACGGTAAAACACACGATACAGGGTATAAGGCATGGATGTTTCTTGCCTTTTTAACGGCAATCATGTTGCCATGCGCATGCACCATAAACCAAAGCGACACTACAGTGGTGACCTATGGCAACATGACCTATCGGGGTGAGACGGTAAACGGCAAGCGTGAAGGCCTGGGCGCGCTCTACGCAGGTGACTCTTTGGTCTATTCGGGAGCGTGGCACAACAACATGAGGCATGGCAAAGGATGGGCCATCGATAGCTTGGGCAGGAGGGTTGACGCCATCTGGGACCATGATACCATCGTGACAGGAACTCGACATGACTCCTTGGGAGTGTACCGCGGGCAGTTTGATCACCGGTTGATGGCACACGGACATGGCACGTATCGCGACGCGGAGGGAGGAATTTTCGAGGGCGTTTGGAAACATGACAAACGCAACGGATTTGGGTTCTCGTCGCAACGCTCACTATTCAGGGTGGGCGAATGGAAAAACAACGTGTATAAAGGCGAGCGTTTGAGCTATTCGTCAGACCGTATTTATGGTATCGACATATCCAAACACCAGCATGTAAAAAAGAAAAAACATTGTAAAATATTTTGGGACAAACTACGCGTTACGCATTTGGGAACGCTGTCAAATAAATGCGTAAACGATGTGGTGGACTATAAAATATCATTTATTTTTATCAAGTCTACAGAGGGGACGAGTGTTGTGAACAAGTTTTACAAAGCGGATTATGCTGCTGCCCGAGCGCATGGTTACCCGGTGGGCTCCTATCATTTTTTCTCTTACCATACCTCTGGAAGCGCGCAAGCGGCAACATTCTTGCGGCATTCATACTTCAAGAAAGGCGATTTGCCTCCTGTTTTGGATCTCGAGCCCCTTCCCTCTCATGTCAAAAAGATGGGGGGAGCGCATGCCATGTGGCAAAGGGTAAGGGCTTGGCTCTATGCCGTTGAGCGCAAGACGGGCATGCGTCCCATCCTGTATGTCAGCCAAATGTTTGTAAACAAGTATCTTGACGAGGCTCCAGATATCAAAAGCGGCTATCCGGTATGGATAGCAAGATATGGCGAGTACAAACCCGACGTTAAACTATGGATATGGCAGTTGGCTCCCGATGGAAGGGTTTTGGGCATTCATGGAGATGTAGACATCAATATTTTCAATGGTTACAGCAATGAGTTCAAGCAATGGTTGGAAAAAGTCCGTATGAAATAGGCCGCTTGGCCACCATCTAATCTACCTTTCTCATCAGCATGCCATTGCCCGCGTCGATTTGTCTCGACTCTTCAACCAATGTATAAACAAACTCGTTGTTATCTCCAAAATCACAATACAAACGATGAGCCTGATATTTATAAGTGCCATAAGTGGTCTTTCCGCCGCAGGTCTCGGCTATTTGATCACCATGTATTTTCAAGGAGATGCCGCCATAGTCTGTCTCTATATACCAGTTGCCCTGTATCCACCCGGGCGCTTTCTCAGGGGCGGCATTGCTGTTAAACGATGGTGCGGAACCTGCGTCTGACTGGTCATCTGTATAGTTTTCGCTCGTGTCAGATAGGCCTACATCATCGGCCGTGTAGCTTGTCGATGTGCCGCATTGACGAACAACAAAGGTCATAGCCACTACAAAAACAACCGCGAGCACAAGATTTTTCTTAATGTACCCCTTAGATTTGTACTTTGCAAATATCATGTTTTCACCATGAATATCTGTATTGAAAGGATGAGCGTTAAGAGGGTTGGATGTTTTCTGGATGTTGTTAAAATTGGGATAAATTGGCGGTGGCACGCTACTCGCCTTGCAATCGTCAGTTTGAGTCGGTGAATTAGAATATACCTCAGCGTGGTCTTGCTTCTTGTACGTGCTGTCGTTTGTATCCGCACGGTCTGCAGACTCCAATGTTTCGGCGTTCATTTGCTTGCCAACGCTCTCGTCATCCACGGCAAACGTGAAAGGCATTCCACAACGCGGACAGTTACATTGCAATTCCTGCATGCCCGGCGCATCCGCCAAATCAAATCTGTATCTACATTTAGGACATTTCACTTTCATCGTTACCGGTGTTCCTTTCTTGTTTTCTTAATTGTTGTAAGCGTTCTTGGTTTATAACGTCTAAAGTCACAATGTCATTCAAACGACAGTTTGGCTTTCTTGGTAACTCGCCATATTGCGCCGTCTCGCTGGGCCACACCTTCCTCGATCGTTTTAATTCGACGAGGATATTGTTTGGTGTTGCCCTCTATTCTGCACACTGGCTTGACTATCTGGCTAATACTGATCATTGCCGTGGCAATGGCATCAGAGGTGTCTATCATGATAAACTGTCCATTAATTCCGTCTTCCGTGCGTAACTGATAGACACTTTTACCCACTTGTTCCGTGGGGCTATACTCCATGAACAGGCCATCCGGGGTTGGTGCCGGCAGGTACAAGGTCTCCACGGAACGACTTGATACGTTGTCCTTTGATACCATGTTGTTAGTCGTCAGAGCTTTCTCCGAAGACGTTCGGTTTCTATCCACGCATTCTTCATGGATTTGAAGCTGTGTCTCCGATGCCAAATTAAAGGTTTCGGAACCTTTCTCCCCATCTCCTTGACGTATGGCGCCAGTGCCTTTAAGGAGGTTTTGCAACTCGACAATCTGTTTAGCTTGTTTTTTTAGCGCGGTCTCGAGCTTGTCTATCCTTGCGACGATTGGCTCTATCATATTGGAGACATCATCGTATGACACGTTGTTGTTTTTGTTTTTGTTAAACATCGATAATGCCTTTTACAAGTTTTCAATGAGATTGTCACGTATGCACCCAATGATTGGATAGAAGAATACGGCGTCCTCTATGGTGTCATTGGCATTTCGCTCAGGCTCATTCTTGTTCATATAGTTCCATCCATTGAGCAGGTGATGCTCCAAATCCTTGTTTACCAACTCCTTGAAACGGGCAAGGGAAAGATTGTCTACAAGGAAGCGATCAACGACATGGATGTCGTCGCAGAGTGTGCAGAAGAAGTCGTTAAACTGTTTTACTGACGCCACGATGGCCGATCGTACCTCTGTTTTGTCCATATCGGCGTAAGTAAGACGCTCTTGGTCAATGGTGGAATAGTTGTATTTCAAGTTAGATTCAAAACCATCCAACATTTGATTAAGTTGTTCCACATTAGCGCATCCACTCGAGTCGCGCACTTGCATCAATGCTCCACGGCATGTAATCTGCTTTGGTTCTTTACGCTCCATGACCACAGAGAACCCATCTTCACCATACTTTTCACCGTAGACCCGCTCGAATATCGCTTGGGACAACAAGTCAAGCTCGCGTTGGCTGCCCACAATATCAAGAATTTTAGATCCCGTTCCAGAGAACATGGCCGACCGAGGCTTGTCCAATCCACGGTGTCTCATCATCGACGCCACATAGTAGAGGAGCGTGGAATAGAAATAAATGAACACTATTTTGAAACGCCCATCTTCGTTCAGCCTTTGGTTATAGGAGAACACATCGTTTCCTGCCACCACTTTATTTTGTATGACCGAAAAGAGGAACGCGTTAATGTCCTCACTCTTTCGCTTGGACATGATGTCGTCAAGAATGCCGTTCAGTTCTCCGTAGCGGTCGTCGTCAGCGTCAAATAGTTTACGAAAATATGCCACGTATTTGGCTAACATTGGGTTGCTGTCACCATGAGGGACCTCCGAGAAGCCATCGCCCAAAACGGCGTTGGCGGCGAAACGAAACGATGTCAAGATAGTGGGTTGCTGGGCATTAGGCTCGAATACCACCACGTCGCTCGACCCACCACCAATATCTATGGATGCCACCGATGAGGCGGAACCGCGAAATTGGCTTGACCCTCGATAGAAATAGTAGGGCGCCACAGACTCGGGCATCTGTATTAACTGACGTTCGTCGGCTTCGAAACCAAAGACATGCTTGAACGTTTTTGCCCACATCTCGCCCAATTTCCGAATGTTTCCCACTTTCATGGCCAATGGGTAGAACCAGATGAGCCGTGTCTTGCTCAAGTCTCCATTTTCCAATAAAACCTTGGCGCGCATCAAAAGGGCCAGCTCCGTGAGGTAAGCGCGCACGCGCTTAGCCGTCTCTATCTCTGTGGACCATTTCAGGTTAGCCACAATGCGATTGCCATATCCCACGGATTCCTTTTCGTAAATGAAAGGGATGTTCGCGTCGCCGAGAGCCACTATCTCATCAATATTCTCAACGTCAAGCCGTTCTGACTCGGAAAGAACCGTGCGCTGTGGAAATCTATAATCATGGCCGATATTGCGTGGCAAAAACTCTTGCTTCATGATGACATCGTACAAAATGTGCTCTCCGTTATACAAGGTAGCTAAAAGCCGTTCTTTTGCGTCAGAGCTTAGTGTCAGAGGTTCAGGCATTTGTCCTTGGCGCATGCTCTCAACATGTGTGTTTGTCGTGCCAAAATCCACAGCGAAGGTAAATGCCTCGTGTCCATTGGCGTCGCTCGCCCATCTTGGGCATACCACTCCCTCAGACATGAGGTTGCCCCGCTCGTCAAAAATTTGCACGTTAGCAAAATCGAAAGCTCCTGCCAATCGATAATAATCAGACCCCACGCGTTTCTCGTTTTTCAGGCTTTTTGAACGCTTCACCGTTGGCAACACTTCCAAGTCGCCATTGTCATTAGATGCGAAAAACTCAAGATTTAAACGGCAATTCTCCAACAATCCCAAAGCTCTGTCAATGAGCTGGACGGTGTATTGCTTGAGGTTTGCTGACTTGATAAATGGGAAAACGCCAAGAGCGAAAGGCACCGTGAGGAAGTAACCTCGGTTGTTCTCCCTGTCATAGCGCATGTCCACGCCCACGGCTTGTACGTAAATGCGCTCCAACGTGACAAAGGCGCCTTGCTTTTGCACTGGTATACGCAGTATAACCTTGATGGTTTCCTGCCGTCCTGTCTGCGTGTGTATCATCTCAAAGCGCGGTCGTCCGGCTATGGTGCCCCACAAATCACTTACCGTGAAGTATTTGAAATAAGTTTTGCTAAGAGGCAACAAGAAATCATTGTTGTCCGTTTCCCTGCTTCCTTGTGTCATGTTGCCATTGAAAAAGCAGTCCCTATCCATTGTATAGTCAAGCTTGATAAGTGACGGAAGGAAGAAATCGTCGTCAGTAAGCCAAGGATATTGGTGCGACGTGGCTGGCAAGATCCGTTTGTCGGGTTCCATCGCATAGTCTTCGGGCGTGATCACGGTCAGGTCGTCCCAATCGCTGGTGACATATCTGAAAGGCGACGTTCGTGGCGCGTTCAAGTGGTTTTGAAGCACCAATGGCAATCGCTCGCCGTGGGGTACGATGGATGGCTCAATACGAAAATCGCTTTTTTGTATGGCTTCTTGGATATCCGATTTGCGAGCGCAATAGAACGGAATGCCCAACGCTTGTATTCCCTGCTCGGTCAAATCGTAGCTCACTTTGAGATATTGCAGCGCCCGTTCGCTACTTTCATAGTCTAAAGTTTCCGGGTTGCCAATGTTTGTCAAAATCTCTTGCCTGAGCTGTGGCGCGAGCAAACCGAAACTCGTAATGAGGTAGGCGTTCACTTCGGCGCACATTTTTTTCAGTTCTGGATAGGCCGTGAAGAGCGCGTAAATACACTTCACGAATTTTGGCTCGCGCATGTGCAGCGGTCGCGTGAGGTCAAACACGTTCACGTTTTGCTCCACGGGAATGGCATAAAGGTTTGGCCGAGCATTGGGAGTGGCCATGAATAGCGTCACGGGCGACGTGCATCCAATGACCTTGTTGCCGTGTACGAGAAAATAAAGGCGATCCATGTGGTCAAAATTGAAAGCCTCTTTGTCTTGGTCCAAAAACATCTCCATGGTGTCGCCCAATAGTTTGTGCTGCGTGTCGGCTTTCAATTGCTGTAGCGCTCCAGCCTTGTTCCACTCCACTACGTGTAATTTTGATTGCAGCTCCGGCAAGTTGAAGAAGAGTTGTGCCACGTCCAATGCGTTGCCCACCAACCTCTCATCCATCAGCTCTCCATTGAGATTGGCGTTCGCCGCCAACCTTCTAAAGGCGTTTTTCACCAAGTCCATTTGCGCAAATGGAGATGGAATGGCTGTGCGCGGCACCGCCGACAGTCCGCCGTTAGGGTCGCTGATCATGTTTATCTCGTCAGCGCCGTATTGGCTTGTCAAGGGTATCCATCCCTCGCCTGTAGTTTTGTTGTTATATGATAATATCTTGGACATTATGTTATTAACCTTTCACGTTTAAATCAAACCATTGTATTTCTCATCGATCAGCTTGTCGAGAGTCTCGTCAAGCAGCGCCATCAGCCGTAATGGCACTTCGCCAGATGCAAACCTGCCATTCTTCACGGCCGTTTGCGACGCTTTGTTCATAGCTCCCAGAATGGTCTTGTAATTAATCTCGCCACCGAAAAAGCTTTTCTTTGGAGCCACTCCGTTCACGGCATCGGAGAGTTGAGTGGTGTTGAGGTTGAACGGTACAAAAGCTCTCTGGTTGCCAGCCAGCTCTTTGAGCCACGTGCGATATCCCACGAAAAAGTCGTTGGTGAGCGTAGAAAAGAAACTTGTGGCCAAAAAACTATTTTGTATCTCGGGTTTGTCCTGCGTGTAGCCCCTGCCTATATCATCTCTAAATTGATGCGTGAGATATTGGTAAGCTAAGTAAAATTTAGCCATAGGCCTATTTACCAAAACTCGAGTGCAAAGCCCAAAGTCTTTGAGTGTGAGCGACATTCTGTCGTTGCTCAATCCATATTCCTTGTAAATGGGATTGCTTGCGTTGCCATTCTTGGTCACCATTTGGTCTTTAGGAATACCCATAAAGTCGATGACGGCCAGCGCACCCACGTATTCCACCACGTGCGCTTCATTGCGCTGACCATTGCCCCCGGGGTCGTTATAGTATGGATTTGACGGCACCTCGTCGCCCAAATAATAACAAGCGTTTATTTTTGACAAGCCCAAATCCACTCCACCCTGAGTGAGTCCCGTCAAGTTGTCATGATAATAGAATAGCGCCGATTTTGTTTTCGAGATGAAATCTGCCCTGCTTATCGGACTTTTCTCGTCTTGTTGCACATTGAAATAAGGCAGTACTGTCAACGCCCCAATCCTTGCGTCGCGCAAATCGCCACGGTTGTTGATTGCCGCGTTGTTGCCAGCATTGCGTATATTCTTCACAATGATGGGATAGCCTGCGGCTCCGGTACCCCCGAAGATACTGGAGACGACAAAAATATAATCGTCCTTGCCAAATACATTAGAAAACTGTCTGAACTCCTCTGAGTCTTTAAACTGATTTAATGCCACCGAACCTATGTTGGGAGAACCCACAAATCCTATGTCCATCTTGGTTTGCAACTGGTCGTCGGAAAACAGCATGGAGCACAACGCTTGGTTAGCCGTGTCGAGCGTGTTATAGAAAATAAAATCCTGAAACTTCTTGGATTCTACCGCCCCAAGATTAAACAGGAACGTGTCACTAAGATTTGAGCCTCCGGGAAGTATGTCACTGAGTGTGGATATTTTCACGGAGAAGAAGCCTTTAGGCACATCCACCGCCTCGCCATAAAGCGCGCGACGTATATCGCGGTACCAGCGTAACAGGTTTTCTGTACGTTTCAAGTCTTCGTTAGCCTTGTGTGGGTCCACGATAATGGGTATCACCTCTGCCGAAATGGGATTCCCCTGCTCATCCATGGGGTGTACGCCCGACGCAAATTGCATGATCAATGGGCGCATCACGCGCGATCCGGTTCCACCAACTAAAAATAAGAATAGTCTCATTGCATTATTTAGGTATTGCGTTTGGGTTGTTAACGCTCTGTCTTGCGATAGGCTTGCGACCGCTTTTTAATGGCTAAAGGCCCATGGTCATTCTCTCCCAAACTCATTTTTTCATTTCATTCAGGTATTGGCGTGTGTCTACAATTGCCACTCCACCACCTGATAGCAAACGAGGCGATGGTGAAAAGCACCGCCGTTACCACAAAATCGATGATGGAGAAATTTAGCAATTGGCCCGAATAGTCTATTGACAGCGCACCGTCCAAATATATATAGTTGACCACAGAAGCCACTATAGATACCGCAAGCAGACTTATAAGCCAATGGTACCAACGACTGAAGCTCACGCTATTGATCACGTAATAGAACAACGCGGCGACGCCCCATGCCATCACGGAGCTAATAACCGCTACCACGAAATAATGGTTTTCATTGTACATCTCGTTGGCAAATTCGCTCTGGCTGTCCGCCATCTCAAACACCAAGGACGGGAAAATCATGAAGAGCGCCGTTAGCACGGCTCCCCCAATCAATAAAATTGAATTTTTCATTTGTCAAGTTTTAATTCAAGCTCAAAAAAGCACGGCCTACGATCAGTGTATCGCTTATAACTGTTCCATATACCACCGAGAATATATTTAAGCGCGAATGTAGACCTCGAGTCGGGCGTCAAATCGTTCTCCGTAGTACAATTCTCAATCCATTCAGGCATACGATTAAGCAATTTTATCTCCACATCCTGTTCGTGATTAATACGGTTTGCCGACAGGATAAATATGTGTGTAGCCGTGCCAATATATTGTTTTTGTGCCGGTGTCATGTCCGCTTTCTCTATTTTTCTGATAGCCTTAAGTTTGATATCGTCGTCGGCCTCCACCATATAGTTGCCCTTGTCGCACAAGTATCGCTGATCTATGAGCATGTCACTCAAGTCTACGGCCAACACCAACTGTACGTCACCCGAGTTTTTGTCGGGCTTGACATCTTCCAAACTCTTTATTTGGTAACCTTGTCCATGTGCTGGCTTAAATCGGCCTCGTACGTCATGGTTGGTCAACAAAAACGAGTGGTAAGGCTCGTAAAGATCCTCTGCCGTGAAAAGGCACATGTTGTCATACCCTCTCATGCCTTGTATCTCTGAGAAAAAACGCAATGAAGGGTCTTGCGTCAATCGTTTGATATTCTCGTTAGAACCCACGACAAGAATGTAATAAGGACGCTTTCCCGCAAACTGATGCGCACTGTTGTCATACGCGTAATACGGCCCATTGTATGAGCCTATCATCCGTATGGCAACCATCGACTTGTTTTTCACCTCGTCCTTGAACACGGCACTTATCATCTCCTCAGCCTCGTTGAACACTTTTTGGGGATTAACGTTTGCCATGTCACGCACGGAATAGATCATGTCTGTTACCAAAATGCTCACCTCATCCTTGTTAGTCTTGTTGAGCACCTTGTCAAATATCTTTCTGAAATCAGTGTATCCTTTTTCCCCAATGCTGTCCATTTTCACATCTCCGGGCAAGCTGTTTTGGAGCGACATGATGGTAGAGCGAAACGATCCGTCGCCATCTTTGCTATCGTAAGGCGTCATGCTCCCACTGCGCTCTATGAACAAGCGGAACGTGAGCTTGTCATGACCTTGGCCGATAATGGTCACCTCAAAGGGTGGCCTGCGGTGCTCGAAGAAATCGGAGATATATTCTTGCACCTCTTGCACATCCATCTGCCCATCCTTGTAAAATTCCTTGAAATTGGCTTTGTTGTTATCAAGAAAAGTCACTATCTGTGCCCAGTCTCCGCTGTCAATGGTTTTGTCCTGCTCGGCCAACTCTATCAGCAACGCGTTAAACTCTTTTTTCGCGCTATTAGAGCATCCTGCAAATATGCATGCAAGGGCAAACAGCACGCAACACACTAAATTCCTCATAACTATATAGATGTTTTTTTTGTCCATATTGTTGCAAAAATACTAAAAATAAACGAGAAAAGTCTTTTTTCTTACGTGAAAAATCATGTTAAAAAACAAGTCTTAATCTTGGGTAAATTTATGGCGCTCGCATGCGTTGCGAGCCGATCGCGCCACTTGGACGAATGTTTAAAATGCGCTCACGCTATACATCCTTGAGAAAATGGCACACACAGACCATTTAAGAATGTCACTATTACGACTTAATAATTGTGTACCAAAATAATTGACAAGTCGTTAAAATCTTAAAGAAAATGACAAAACACGCATACATTAGGCTTAAAATGAGCTAAAATAGCAGTTTTGTTAAAATCCAAAAAATCAACCATTTACAAGTGACCGAAAAGGTATGGCAAATTTTATGTTAACACTCTTCTTCACCATTAT
>NZ_JRNC01000095.1 GCF_000758925.1 Prevotella sp. S7-1-8 | reverse complement strand
CCCTTCTCCATTATTGGGCATAAATGCTATTACAAGGAGAGCGACATCGCAGAGTTACTGAATGCAAACAATGAATGAACTCAAACAATGAATGAACTATGGAAGAGAATGAAATCATTACACAGCAAGGCCCTCAAATGCAGATGTTTGCACAGTTGATGGAGGGTACTTTGAAGAAACTGGAGCGTTATTGTTCTACAGCCCGTCCGATGTTGGGCGGAGAGGTTTACCTGACAGGCGAGGAGGTTTGCAGCCAATTACGGCTCAGCACACGTACGCTCCAAGAGTACAGAAATGCAGGAATACTTCCATTCTACAAAATCGGAGGGAAGATACTTTACAAACAGAGCGACATACAAACAATGCTTGAAAGACATTATAACGCAATACCCAAGAAATTATGGCAAGAATAGATGAACAAAGGAAACAGCGTCTGGAACAAGCCCTTCGAGATATGGGCAATTATGGCGTTAAGCTCCGCAAGCCCGAAGAGTTGCCCGATTTTGACCAGCCCGTAGATTATGAAGAGGAAAAGAAAAGATTTGAGCCTGTTAAAGTTGAGGAACAAAATGACAAGGAGAGTCACAAGGACTATTCTCAACCGTCCTATCAAGAAACAGAGTTGTCACCAACGGAAAGGGCTACTTCTACCGAAGAGAATCATCAACGAATGGGAAAAACAAGGGACAGGAAGCAATTATCCGAGTTTCAGGGGAAATATCTCCAGCCCTTTCGTGTCAGCCACCGCAAAGCCGTGTATGTATCAGAGGAAACTCAACGAAAGTTGGACTTCGTGGTGAGGAAAATCGGTGAGCAGGGAGCAAGCGTTTCAGGATATGTGGAGCAGGTGCTTCGAGAACATCTCGACCAATACAAAGATGATGTGGAAAGATGGCGGAAACTCTGAAGTACTGCATTCCTCGAATGCAAGCCTACGCCGAGTTACTGTATTCAATGAATGCAGTAACACGGCATGGGCTTATAATCCCATTTTCTACATCAGCAAGGTGTGTCTTTGTACCACAAACTGCCGTTTGTACCACAAAGCCCCTTGCCCCGAAAGGGGATTAAATCACTCCAAAGTCGTGATTAGAAAACAATGAAAAAGCAGAAACAAAAGATGCCAGACGGCAGATGTGCCACCTGCCCACGATGGGACAGATGGCACATCAGGATACCTAATTCTGAAGACCAGCAGAAGCTTATCAGACTCTACCGCAAATCGGGAGCAAAGACAAAGAGCGACTTTGTCCGAGCAAGACTTTTAGGTGAAGCCTTTAAGGTCATCACCCAAGACCCTGCAAAAGAGCCTTACTTGGAGAAACTATCAGAAATCGTAGCCTTGACACATAAGATAGGCGTGCTATACAATGAAGCCGTGAAAGCCCTCAAGACTTATCATTCTGTTGCCACTGCTCAACGATTGCTCAGTAAACTTGAAACTTATTCCCAACTTCTTATCAGACTGCAACAGCAAGCAGTGCAACTGACAAAATCCCTTGAGAGTAAACAAGAATGAATGCTGATAAATCATAATGCCCAACGTTAGTATCGTGCTGTGATTGCCCAATCCATCTTTGGTCAGTTATCAATGTTAGGAAAATAGGATTTGTATGTTGTAGACGGTAATAAAACGTTATGGCAGCAGGTATTCGGATATAATTTATCCGAATACCTGC
>NZ_JRNC01000094.1 GCF_000758925.1 Prevotella sp. S7-1-8 | reverse complement strand
GTATTCGGATATAATTTATCCGAATACCTGCTGCCATAACGTTTTATTACTGACGATGATTCTGCCATAGGCTTTCATGTACTGTTGCAACATTGGGGTATTTTGTCCCTGTGTACTCACTGTGGCTATTGCCATAAAATAGTTGCCATCTTCCCTATGTATGAGTTTTGCATTATGGCTTATGATGTCGCAGTTATAAGATGCATTATCGTTGCCCTCGAAAGATACATGAGCCGTCCTTGGCTCATCGAAAAGGTACAAATACTTATATGGCACGAACACTTGCACTATTCTTTGATTGATGACCTCACCATTAGCATCTATGGATATAGGATAAGGTATCTTGTAGAAAGCAACTACGAGGGCGAGGACTATTATCGTAATGACAACCGTTCCCAAGCTGACGAGGCGAGTAGGAACCTTGCCTATCACGTTCCTCACCTTCTCGCTTCTCAACTCGATATTTTCTGATTCTCTTTCTTTCTGTTCCATATCAAAAGCATTTTAGTTTCCCAATTCCAACTGATTCTTCACAAGGTTATAGTATGCCCCTCGCTTGGCGGTCAAAGACTCATGGTTGCCTTCCTCAACCACTTTGCCATGGTCGATGACAACGATTTGGTCGGCATTCTTCACCGTACTTAGGCGATGAGCCACTATCACAACCGTCTTTCCTTTGTAGAACTTATCCAAGTTCTCTACGATGCTTCTCTCATTGTTGGCATCGAGCGAGTTGGTCGCCTCGTCAAGGAAGATGTAGTCGGGATTCTTATACACCGCCCTTGCTATCAAGATACGCTGTTTCTGTCCTTGGCTCAGTCTCACGCCATCACGCCCAATCTTAGTATTGAACTTCAGAGGCAAAGCCATCACGTAATCCTTGATGCAAGCTATCTCGGCAGCTTTCAACAACCTTTCCTTGTCTATATCGCCATCATCAACAGCAATATTTCTTGCGATACTCTCCGAGAAGATAACACCATCCTGCATGACAACACCACATTGTCTGCGCCACCACTTTTTGTTGAGTTTGTTGATGTCAGTATTTCCAATGTTGATTTTTCCCTCCAAGACAGAATAATAACCAAGCATCAAACGGATGAGGGTGGTCTTTCCACTGCCAGATGCGCCAACGATGGCTGTTACCTTACCTTGCGGAATGTGAATGCTCACATCATCTATGGTTTTGCGCAAAGCATGTTGGTCGTACTTGAACATGATGCTCTTGATGTCAATGCCCTCATTCTTATCTTCAATAGAAGTTAGCAAGCCTTCCTTTCCATTCTCATCATCCATCTGGTGAATCTCGTTGATTCGCTCCAAGCTAATTTTCACATCTTGCAGAGAATAGAAGAAGTTCATCAGTTGCTCCACTGGTGAGTTGAGCTGTCCGATGATGTATTGCACGGCAAGCATCATACCGAGTGTCATTTGCCCATGAATCACGGCGGTAGCTGCAACTACCGTAATGATGATATTCTTCACCTCATTGATGAAGATACTTCCAGCCTCCTGTGTCTGTTGGAGTTTGAGTGATTTCATCTGTACCCCGAATAGGTCTGCTTGCGTGTCCTCCCATTCCCATCTTCTGCGCTGCTCACAATCCTGCAACTTGATTTCTTGCATAGAGGTGATAAACTCATAAGTTTTGTTGTTGTTGATAGCTTGCTGTTCAAACAGTTCGTAATCAAGTACCTTTCTTCGCTTCAAGAATAAGGTCATCCATACACCATAGAGAATGCTTCCCAACAAGAAAATGACAAACACCAATTTGTTATAGAAAAACAGCACCACCGAAAATACCACGAAAGTAAGCATGGCAAAAGCGATGTTGAGCGTCTGCTGAGTAAGGAAGTTGTTCACACGGCTATGGTCGTTCATTCTCTGCATCAAGTCGCCCATGAGTTTCGTATCAAAGAAAGACATAGGCAGTTTCAATAGCTTGATGAAGAAGTCACTTACCAATGATATGTTGATACGTAAGGAAATGTGAAGCAACAACCATCTGCGGATAAAGTCTATTGCCGTTCGGCTGATTGTAAGCATCAACTGTCCCAACAGAATAAGCCAAACAAAGCCAATATCTTGATTCTTGATGCCGACATCCACGATGGATTGGGTAAGGAATGGCAGAACAAGCTGCAGGAGGCTCCCGACTATCAGACCCAAGATGATTTGTCCGAAATACTTGCGGTATTTCTTCACATACCCAAAGAGAAAGCGGAAAGACCGCTTCTCTTTGATGTTCTCTTCACCTTGCATCTTATAAGTAAAGAACGCAGGAGTAGTTTCCAAGAACATAGCAATGCCCTTGTCCTCACCATTGGAGTTCGTGCTTATCCAATGCTGTTTGAACTCTTCTAAGCCATAAGTGACCAATCCCTTTCCAGGGTCTGCAACATAGAACTTCTTCCCTTTCTTTACCTTATACAAGACAACAAAGTGATTTTGGTTCCAATGAAGGATACAAGGCAAAGGGACTTCACCTAGCACCATAGTTGTTGCTCTAGCGCATGTAGTATGCAAGCCAAGTGTGTTTGCTGCCTCATTGATACCTAACAGAGAGACTCCTTCCGCAGTAGCAAAACAAAGTTTCGACAGAGAATCCAAAGAGTATTCTCTGCCGAAATATTTACATACCATTTGCAAACTAGCTATACCACATTGCATGCTATCATACTGATATTCTATAGGAAAATGATTCTTCATTTGTTACTTTGAAATCTACATTACCGCACTATTTTTGTCTAAGAGTTTATAAGCGATTTCTTTCTTCAGAATTTGATGACTGAAAAGTTGGCTTTGCTTTGTTAAAAACATTTCCAATTTTTTTAATTAAAGTTATTTCCAAATGTTGACTATCATAATAGTTGTTAAACTCCTGTTTAATCCCATTGGAATAATAAGAATATTTTGGATTCGATGTTTTGAATAAATCTTCAGCTTTAATGCTAACAATCATAGTCTTATTTTTGTTTGTATACGACAGCCCTAAGTTTAAAAGAAAGGCATTTTTTGCCTTTCTATAATTATAATATCCAGGTATGTCATCTTCAATGTACAAAAAGCCAGTCAATCTTTTACTTAAAAAAAATGAATTGTTCAACGAAAGATCACTTCCCCAACCTTTTACATTCTTAAAGGATGTCTGATTTGAAATATAGCTTGAATATGTAATATCTCCAGTCAAATTAGTTTCTAACCAAGAACCCAACTGAAAATTATATTCGACATTAATCCCAAAAGTAGATATGTCAAAGAAGTTTCCTGCTCGTTCTACTTGATTTTGAATATTTTCTGAATCCAAAAATACCATTTTCCCAAAATCTTTGTTGGTCTTAGTAAAATACATTTTTGTATAAAATGAATTGTTGCACATATAAGACAAGCTTACATTATGTATATAAGACGGTTTCATGAATGGATTTCCCTCTGAGTAATCATATTTACTTGTATACCATCTAAAAGGGTCTAATAGTTGGAAATTTGGTCTCTTAATTCTTCCAGAATAATCAATACTTATAGTATTACTATTATTTATTAAGTATTCTATACCTACAACAGGAAATACCCTTAAATAATGGTTGTTATTGATAGTGTTTAAAGTATAAGAGAGTCCTTTTGTATAAGTATATTCTGCTCTCAAGCCCAAACTTAGTTGAATTGACTTTATTGAACTCTCTGCATTTACATATAAAGCATTGTTAGCTTCTCTATATCCAAACAAGTTGTGTGAAGTAGAATAAACCAATTTTTCATCCTCTTCATTATATGACTTTGTGTTGATATAAGAGAATTTATATCCTTCACTAAATTTCCAATTCTTAAACGAATTGTCGAAATCCATTTTGAAAGTATATATATCATTCTTTTGGTGACCTGCACTACAAAAATTTTCATCTAATGTTGTTAATGCCGTTTTTGTAAGTGAAAGCCAATTCCTATGGTTTCTTTCATAGCTGTTAATGTAGCCAAGTGTAATATTGAGATTAGATTTGTCATTGAAAGAATGAGCATAATTTATTTCTAAATTCGTTTGATAATTAGCTGACTTTCCATATCCTTTAGATGACATTATGGAATCTTCCTGTATATTGTTTATAGAAAAATATTTCGTATCATTAGCAATGTCTCGATTATTAATTTTACTAAGTAACGGCAACTGTAACATTGTTGATATATTATCATGTTGACCTAAAATTAAATTTAAATTTGCTAATATTCCAGCAAAATATTCCTCGCTTTTTTTAGGACAATTTGTAGATACTATATAATTTTTGAACATATTACTATATTGACTATACGTGAATAGTTTTTCGCAACTACCTAATACCGCGGTCTCTACACTAAACTTTTTACTTGAATAGAGAATTTTTGCGGAAGTACCATAAGATAAATAGTGGGCAATACTCCCTTTCCCCAGTAAATTAGCTTGTAATCCCGGGTTTATTTTTTTCAGTGTTTCAATTTTTAAAATGCCAATATTCTCGTTGGCTTCATATTTTGCTGGTGGAGTTGATAGTACTTGAATTTTTTGAATGTTTTCTGCTCCTAAAGAATTCAAATAAGCTATTAATTCATCACCTTTTAAATAAAGTTGGTGATTATTCAAGAAAACAAGGACTTCATTTTTACCTACCATAGATATAATACCACCTTTAATATTAATCAAGGGTATTTGTGGCAATATGTCAGAAAACAATTTCCCATTTTTATTAATCACATCCATGTTGATAATAAAACCACCATGTGACATTTGGATAGCCTTTCTTCTACCAATTACTTCAACTTCATTAAGATTTTGTACATTGTTATCTAGGCAAAAATCTATTGTTTTTTCATCCGAGATGGATGCAACTTTATCCGCATACCCAATATAACTGCAAGTAAGGCTGTCATTTTTGTTCACTTGGATTTCGAAATATCCAACGGAATCTGACAATACGACTTGTTGAGTATTACAATTTTTGACAGATGCATACGAAAGTGGTTGCGATTTGTCATGAAAATACACATGGCCATATATTTTGTAAGACTGCGCATCTATTGACAAATTAGCAAAAAGTATCGTAATTATGAAAAATAACATTTTATTCATAGCTAACCTCCGAAGTTTACATTATTCTTAATATATGGTTGTATCTGTATGAAAATTCTAATAATTGCTTCCCAATACATTTTGTTTAATGCACAATGATATGCTGATGGTATAGTCGTATCCTTAGATTCAAGCCATTTTGCAGCAATACATGAACCTGAGCAAAGATGTCTTAACCAACAATCTTTACATTTTTCATACCTACCAACTTCTTTTGGGTAAAAATTATGTTTGTCTATTTTCTCGTAATCAATACCATCATGAATATTTCCAACACATAATTCTTTACAACTATTATGGCTAGAACAAACATAAATATCCCCTTTTAGATTGAAATAAAAGGAATTGATCCCAGCACTACATCCAGTATAGCTCGTTGTCTTACATTGGATTCTTCTTATGTCTTCTATAAGTTTGCGAGCGTAAACATACTTATTGTTCTTTATCCTAGATACATAATAATCAACTAAAAGACTAAATTGTTGCTTAAGATTATTATTTACATCTTCTATTTGAGGCAAATAACTGTCATTAAATGCTCTTGTAGCGAACCCATGATAGAAAGGAATTTCGTTATCTTCGAAAAAATGGAACATTTGTACAATATGCTTATTCTCTGGCATAATTGTTGCCTTACACGCAAATTTTATTCTAGTTTTCTTAAGGGTAAGAATATTTTTGATGACTAAAGGAAAACTTGGTTTGTTATTTAGAAATACTCGTTTGCTATCATTTTCCTTATCTCCATCAAGACTAATAGCTACAGTAAATTTTTCCTCTTCAAAAAATTTAATAACAGAAGAAGACAACAATGTGCCATTTGTCGTTATTTCAAAATGACTATTTTCAAATCCGAATTCCTTGCATAGCTTTGGAATTTGTCTTAATAAATTGAAATTTAAAGTTGGCTCTCCCTCTCCTGCAAAATAAAATGTAACATTACTAGAATTATTTTTAGCAAGAAATTTTAGTATCTCTAAAAAGCGCTCTTTAGACATCATCTCTTTTTTATGATACCCTGCTGACAAATAACAATAAGAACATTTCAAAGTACATCCGTGAGAAATGTCCAAACTAACAACATCTATTTTTCTACTTGATTTGTCAAAGTTATAACTCGAAGATATTTTTACACTATTTCTTTTGGGCATAATGACACTTTCATATAAACGCTCTATATCTAATGGAGAATATATATGATACAATTCCAAATCTAGTGGGTCTAATACGTATATTTGATTATTTAAATCAAATTCTTTCAAATCATTTTTGCAAACACTTGTCATTTTTGTTTATATATTAAGGGTGCGCTACAAATTAGTAGCACACCCATTATACATTTTAGAAAGTTGTTATACTATCTGATTCGCAACTTTTCTATAGTCAATCAGAATTGGTTTGAGAAAATTTTATGCTTCCATATCTAATGCCTAAAGGATTTGTTTTCTCATTCTATTTCTGTTTGACAATAAGACTATCCTCTATTGATGAGCAGCCCTGATGAAAATTGGCAACCATGACTACCACACGCATGATCCGTTGACTGTGACATATAGGTGTCATTTGTTAGCTCGCCTCCTCCTCCTTTTACATTGGACATAGATTCACCATTAAGGGTTTCAAACTTAAAATCTCTTTTCATTGTCTGTTTCCTTTCTTAAAAAAAACTACTAATGTTTTAAATCCTGGAATCTAACGTTTCTTGGAAAGTATACGCCTTTTTACCCAGACGGGGCTGTATCAACCTTGCGCAAAGGTTATTGGAACAATTGCATCAAAACAAAAGCAAACTGCAATTATTTGCCTCTTTTTGTATTCCGAGTGCAAAGGTATAAATACTTTTTGAAACAAAGTAATTTTCAGAGAATATTTAAACTATATTATCACGGCACATTTAAAAAGTCTTGGTTCTTATTCTAAATATCATTATTTTATAGCACGCCAGTAACACAGTGAAAGCTGTTCTTTTCTAAAAATGCTACCATAATCGTATGGTATTTAGCTATTGATATTCGTGTGGTATAATAGGCTCATATTTTAATCTAACTTTATGAAGATCAACAAAATAAGTACTAATAAAAGTTGGTCAGGTGAGCCGTTTTGGATCAGGACATCAAGGCGGTATGTGCTGAATATCTATACCTGTAATAATGCTTACGCAGATGTTTTCCAAACTGATTTTGGATAATGCCTACAACTTATGGGAATGATATTGTGTATTGCCTCAAGTCACATTGTGGGGTAAGGGGATATTGTAGGCAGAAGTGGGTGCTTCAAGTTCAAATTATCTGCAAATTCAGTAATGAGAGGACGTGTAAACGTAATAAGGACGTTCAAGGACTTAGTTGCGGATTTGAGGGTTACAACAAATTTTTCAGCATCTTTTTTCTCTGATTTTCATAATTTTTCCAATTTCATACAGTGAAGTTTTCTATGAATTTCTTGAAATCCGTATACCTTCTTGTGAAAAATTTATATCTTTGCAAACAAGAATAAAGTGTTCTTTGAGGCATTGCAAAAGAAAGAAGGAGAAAGAAACTCGCTCGTTTCCAAATCGTTCACCTTTTATTATTCTTATTTATGCTTTCCTTTTGTAATCAGCCGATTACATTCGCTTCTATTACTTTTATGCGGAGATTTGCGATTTCCGCACAGCAAAGGATATAGGCATCGATCGTCCCGAAAAAAACGAGATACTCCATAACATTCCGCCGACACCTGAACAGGAGGAGTTTATCGGCAAGTTGATGGAGTTTGCCAAAAACGGTGATGCCACGCTTTTGGGGCGTGCGCCGTTGAGCGAGAGTGAGGAAAAGGCAAAGATGCTGATTGCAACTGATTACGCCCGCAAGATGAGCTTGGATCTACGCATGATAGACGAAAAC
>NZ_JRNC01000093.1 GCF_000758925.1 Prevotella sp. S7-1-8 | reverse complement strand
ACAGTTCGTTTTCTCTGATTTAGGTACTTATAAGCCCGGTGGAGACTTCAATATCTATTCGGAGGTGAAGCGTAAATTGGTAGAAGATTATCATATCCCGTCTTACGAGATACGCTTCATTCAGGAGTGCAAGAACGAGAAAGCCAAGAAAGCGATGGTAGAAGCAATGAATCGTGGAGACATCCGTATCATTTTCGGTTCTACTTCTATGCTTGGAACGGGTGTCAACGCCCAGCAGCGTGCGGTGGCGGTGCATCAACTTGACACACCATGGCGACCCTCAGATTTAGAACAGCGCAATGGTCGGGCAATTCGTAAAGGTAATATGGTTGCCAAAGAATTTGCGGACAACAAGGTCGATGTGATTATCTATGCCGTGGAGCGGTCACTTGACAGCTACAAGTTCAACCTTCTGCATAACAAGCAACTCTTTATCAATCAGTTGAAGACCAATACGCTCGGTAGTCGTACCATTGACGAGGGATCGATGGACGAGGATAGCGGTATGAACTTTTCAGAGTATGTTGCTGTGCTATCCGGTAATACAGACTTGTTAGAGAAAGCCAAACTCGACAAGAAGATTGCCACGTTGGAATCCGAGCGTAAGAACTTCCTCCGTGAGCGTGATGCCGCAAACGGCAAGTTGGCAGAGATTGACAGTTCCGTGTCTTTCCATTCAGACAAGATCAAGGAAGCCAAGGCAGACTTGGAGTGCTTTGAGAAGCGTGTGGAGCGTGACAAAGAAGGTAATCCTATCAATAAACTTATCATTAAAGGTGTGGAGGACAGTACGGACATCAAGGTCATTGCCGCACGCCTGCAAGAAATTAACGACAAGGCACGCACCAAAGGCGAGTACAATAAAATCGGTGAGATTTATGGTTTTTCAATCATGGTGAAGACGGAGAGTACCTCAAAAGATTTGTTTGACTGCTCCCTGAACCGTTTCTTTGTCAAAGGACAGGAAAGCATTTACTATACCTATAATAACGGTAAGTTGGCAACAGACCCGAAACTTGCGTGTGAGAATTTCTTGGGTGCGCTGGGGCGTATCCCCAAGGTGATAGAATCGCATGAGAAGGAGAAAGAAAAGGTTGCAGCCAACAAAGACGTTTACACCAACATTGCCAACAGTTCTTGGAAGAAAGAGGACGAGCTTCGCTCGCTCAAAGGGCAGTCGGCAGAGTTGGACAGAAGGATTGCCTTGACGATTACGGATAACAAAGAGGATAAGGAGGAGGAAAGGGACATATCCAATAATGAAAATTCCACGACAATGAAGAGTAGTACCACTCAGACACAAGAAAAGGAAGAAGACAATCACTATCAAAGCATCCGCCCTAAATGGAGACTTTAAGTGTAAGTATAAGCAATTAGACTTGACAATCTTTATTGCCAAGTCTAATTGCTTTACCTAATATCCACCTTTATTATGGAGCAATCATCTTTTCTATGTTGCAAGGGTGGCAATTCCTTCTTTTGCAGATAAGCATTTATATGATGGCATTTATAAAAGCCATCGCTGCAAAGAAGAAAGCCGTCGCCAATTTTCACGGGTATATTTTGCACTTCTATCGGATTCCTAAATCCTTTACCGTTAATACAGACTGTAAGATAATACTCATCCTCTATGCACACGACATCATCCGTCGTAAGTTGCGTAATTGTTCCATCAATGCTTTTATGATATAATCGGACATCACCCAATGAGGTGTAATATAGTTGCATATTAGTGATGTACATAAGAGTAAGTGCAGCTCCCATCTTGGATTTCTTTTGGTAGCATAATTCACCCAGAACATTATCGGCATACTCAAGGCTTCGTCTAATCAAGTTAAGCGGATTGGACACTTCATTGTTCACAAAATAATAGCGTACAGCCTCACAAACTGTTTTGGCAGCTTGTTCGGGAAAGGACAATCCTCCCATGCCATCGGCAAGTACCACTAATGTTCCACCAGCTAATTCTTCATATAGGACAAAGTCGCCATTCTTTTCGCCAACAGCGATACTTTGAAACTCAATCTGTATATTCATCGAAGATTCTTATTAAACACCTCTATCATTTTTTTGAAAGCTTGAAGAATTTGCTCATATTGAAAAGCAGAGTTACTGTCAAGCACTTGTTGAAGGAGTCGGCTATCCTCCTCTTTTTCTATTTCCCCCTGTAAGCATTGCCCATAATAGGCTAAATGCTCTATGGATAAAAAGCTGACAATATCATTGGCAAGCCAATATGCACCAACAACAAACTCGTCAAAGTCCTCCCAATCATATACTTCTTGATAAACATTCCGGTTTAAGTTGGCAAAGAAATAGTTATCTATGATAAAGCCCATGTCATCCGCATCTTTGCTTGTTTGGATATTGCGATCCAGCCAAGCATTGAGTTTGAGGATGAAGAGTCCATGTAGCGATGCTATCTTGATGTCGAATTTATTATCAATGCTTACGGTTATGGCATCTTTCAGCACTTCCTCAAAACCTTTAACCGACATGGCAATGTCTTCTTCCGGTGGCCAGTAAATGTAGCCATCTTCCTTTGTAACTTCACCGTATGGTACAACGTCCATTTCGTAAGCCCCATAATAAAACCGCTGATACATTTTCTCTTCTTTTGTAAATCCATGCGATAAAAGTGTCTGCGTAATATCGTCAAAGGCTTTCCAGTTAGGAATGGCAATAGCGAGATCCAAGTCTCTTGTCTTTCGACCAGAACTTATTCCTACTAACTGTCGAATCAATATATCCCGGGCTGTTGCACCTATGACAAAGAAGTCTTGTCCAACTTCTTTGAAACATTCATTGACTACGCTTAGCAATTCTATCAAAAGAGGATTGCCTATTTTATCACTTGAAATCTGGAAGTTCATCGTTCAATAATTTGTTTGCAGCTTCTATGGAACGGCTGTTTCCATCACCTAACAGGTCCGCATAAATAAGGATTACGGGCATCTTGCCGGCTTTCCAGAATTTTTGATACATTTCTATTTCTCCCTCAATGGTATGCACGGCACCAGTTTTCATCAGGTTGCCGAAAGCTAAATCTGTGTAAATCTCAAATTTCTGTGGTGTTAAATACCCATCAATTTGATAAGCTGCACATTCTCCGCCCCAGTACATCCCCTCAGGCAAGGTTATCTTATCCCATTGCTCTTTGCTCTTTACGTCTCTGAACCCCAAACGCTTAATCAGCAATTTAGGCTTAAGTACTTGATGGTAATTCTCCACCCACAAGTCAAGCAATCGACGCTTATCCCTTAAAGTGCGTTTTTTCTTGGTTGTGAGAACAAATTTACGCACCTCTAATTCATCAAGTACATTTTTTACGGTACCCAAAGAAACCGCACATTGTTCCTTAATTTCTCGAAAAGTCTTACTTATGTTATTATCATCTTGTAGCAAAAAGAAAATGACCTTTAGTCCTGCCTCTTGAAATATAGGATAACTCTTGTTAAGCGTTGTAGGTGCTTTTTCGCCTGTATGAGAGAGTTGAAATATGATACCCTTGTCTTTTGTATGCCGAATTTGATAGTTTCCTGCGGTATCGGCAAAGTTGATGCCAGCCGTTCTCAAAGTTTCATAGACCATGGGTTGCACATATCGTGCTACTACCAAAAAAGGGATTGCCTGCAAATCAGGACAGTTTTTTATGGTATCTTTGATACGAGTTACATTAACACCGTTCACCTCGTTTTCAATTAAGCAAAGAAAATTTATCCCCAAGATTTTTATTTGTCCCTTAATCATAGGGTTTTCTTGTGGAATAAAATCGTATGTAATGCTTTCGTTACTTTCTAACCATTGTAACTTCATAGCATTTACTGCTTGTTCAATAATAAGTAATTCACTCATATTTGTTCATTATTCAAAACCTGTTCAATTCTATTGAACAATGCAAAGATAATGAACAAATATGATAGTTCCAAATTTTCTGTTCAATAAATCATGATCGTTCAATAATAATGAACAATAAAAAACATTGAACAGCAAATACCGAGTGAAAACATACGATAAGGTCTTACCAATTATCCCGTTTGCGCAACATCTCGTCTATCTCTTCACGCAGGAAAAGAAGCCGTCCATTGGCTTTAAGATAAGGGATTTTTCCTGCCCAAACCCAGTTATAGATGGTCTTCTGCTCCACTTTGAGTATCTTGGAAACGTCGATGATGTCCAAGTATTCGGGTTTCAATGGAGGGTGGATGGTCGTATCGACAGATTGCTCTTGCAAAACCAGCAGATGGTCAAGTTTACTCTCAACAGTCATCAGCTTGTCAAACAAGCGTTTCTGCCATGTTTCTTCGGTTCTTTGGTCTATGTATGACATAATTCTCCTTTTTGATAGTTACCACTTGTGTCTTGCGACAAAATACGCTGCTCCTTCATATAGGCAATGTACTTCTTTGCCGTTCGGTCCTTGATTTCCATTTCTCGCATCAACACGTCGCATAACTCTTGATATGATAACTTTAGTTTGGCACGGAATGCAGACTTTACAACAGCCAACAGCTCATCGGTCTTGCGTCTCTCTTTATCCTCCTTCGACTTTTCCCCACGATAAATGTGCATATCGGCTTTCTTATCCCAGCCAAAGAGCATCATCGGCACATCTAGAGGACTGCCGTCACGCACTTTCAGAGCCTTGACGACTGAGTATTCAGGATTGTCATCCTTCTCAATGGAGAGAATGCCGGCTGCCTTACGTTGCAGCTCCGAGCCTATATGTCCTCTGAGTTTAATGCCGTTAGGTACAAAATGTAGGACACAAATAATGCAAGTATTATAAATCCCTGCCAATCGATAGAGTTCGTCTACGATGGCTATACTCTCCGTCTCGTCGTTGGCGGAGCGTATCAGGTCTGCTATACCGTCAATGACCACAAGGTGTATTCCCCCGTGCTTGTGATGGAATAAGTCCATACTTTCACGAAT
>NZ_JRNC01000092.1 GCF_000758925.1 Prevotella sp. S7-1-8 | reverse complement strand
GCCTTCTCCATCATTGGGCATAAATGCTATTATAAGGAGAGCGACATCGCAGAGTTACTGAACGTAAACAATGAATGAATTATGTCGGAGAAAGAAATCATTACACAGCAAGACCCTCAGATGCAGTCGTTTTCACAACTGATGGAAGGAATATTGAAGAAATTGGAGCGGTATTGCGCTACCGCCCGTCCGATGCTGGGCGGAGAGGTTTACCTCACTGGCGAGGAGGTTTGTAGCCAATTACGGCTCAGTACACGCACGCTCCAAGAGTACAGAAACTTAGGAACGCTTCCTTTCTACAAAATCGGAGGGAAGATACTATACAAGCAGAGCGACATACAGACAATGCTTGAAAGGCATTATAATCCAATACCGCAGACAGGTAAGTTATGAGTTAAGTTAAGACATCAGTCGCGACTTAAGTCAAATGGTCAGTTATAACTTTGGTCAAGAAATTAGTTTCGACCTAAGTCAAAATTAACTTTAGTCAAAAATATGTCAGCTCATAAAGTCAGTAAGTCAAGAAATTAGTCTAAACTTATCTCTTGATTTACTTCTTGAACTTTGAACTCTCGTCTATTAAAAGCACCCCAGAAAGGTTACTTTATGGAACATAACAAACTGTCTCTTTCTTTATACAGGCAAGGTGTGTCTTTGTACCACAAACTACCGTTTGTCCCACAAAAAGCCCTTGCCCCGAAAGGGGATTAAATCACTCCAAAGTCGTGATTAGGAAACAAACAAAACAATACAATTATGACCAAATTAGAAATAGCCAATGAGAAACGTTACGGACACCGAAACACTGTAGAAGTTCCACACTGGGACAGATGGGACACCCGTATGCCCGATGTGAAAGACCAACTGCGTGCCATTGACCTGTACAACAAGTCGGGGGCAGTGAGCAAGTCCGATTTTGTGCGTGCCCGAATATTCGGGGAGAGTTTCAAAGTAATCACAGTAGATAAGTCCGCCGTGGAGTATTATCGCAAGCTCTCCGAACTCACAGCCCAAGTACGTAGGATTGGGACAAACTATAATCAAGTAGTACGTCTGATGCACCTTTATACGGCAGAGAAAAGCGTAAAGGCGTTGTTACAGGAACTTATCCTGCTGTCAAAAGAACTCACCGTCTTGCAAGAGCAGACGGTGAGTTTGACAGTTGACTATCGCAAAAAAAAGTAGAACAGCATTACTTCCTGAGGTATTTAAGCATCTGCGTAATACAACGCTTCTTCTGTTCCATATTGGGATGGACATAGAGGTTGAGAGTTGTAGTGATGTTCGAATGCCCGAGCAACACGCTAACCGTCTTATAGTCACAGTTACTTTCGATGCAGCGTGTGGCGAAACTGTGGCGTAGCCCGTGATATTTCAGCCGAGGAATGTTCAAATGCTTCATTAACCGATGATAATAGTTTCGATAGGTTCGTGGCTCAGTAGGCTTTTCTTCGTTGGTCAGCACATAGAAATTAACATTTACTACTTTTTTCAGTGGTTTCACCATAGCCAAAAGTTCTTTGTTCATTGGTATCTCACGGCAAGAGTTCTTGGTCTTTGGTGTGTTTATAACCAGCTCCGTGTGTTTGTGCTCACCTTCTACGATGTAGATACGCTCGATGGTACGGTTTACGGTGATTGTGCCTGTGTCTGTGTTGATGTCGTCCCACATCAAACCGCATACCTCACCAATCCGTAAGCCAGTGGTCAGGCTGATGTAGATGCCAAGGTTGCGAAATGTGAAGTTCTGCCTGATGAAATCGAGTATCTTTTTGTGTTGTGCCACCGTCAGTACTTCTATTTCTCTGTTGCCCCCTGTGATTGGGTACTTGATGTCCCACTCGCAATAGTTCATCCAACCGTTCTTCACTCCAAACTTCATCACCATTCTCAATACGATGAGCATGTCTTTCACTGTTTTAATGCAGAGCCCGGCATTGAGTTTTTGCAACACAAACTCTTGTACAAGTTTCTCACTAAGAACTTCACAATCACCAAACGATGACAGTATATGGTTCTCTAAAATCAACACATAAGCAGCATAGGTGGACTGCTTAACGTAGCGTTGCTTTTCACTTTTCCAAGCCAACGCAATTTCTCTAATAGTTTTTGTTTTCATATTTAATCCTTAATATAGAAAAGATACATAATAATTAGAGAAACGTATTAACGAATGTCCCAAATCTGAGATTCCCTGAGTTTGAGGGGGAGTGGGAGGAAAGTACCATTGAAAAACAATTTGAGTTGTATTCAGGTAATACACCTAGCCGAATAAATAAAGAACTTTTCAATGGAACAATAAACTGGATTTCAAGTGGTGAGTTGAAAGAACATTATATATATTCAACCAAAGAAAGAATATCACAGGAGGCTGCAAATAACCTGAAATTACTTTCTGTTGGCACTTTTGTCATCGCTATTTATGGTTTGGAGGCAGAAGGTGTAAGAGGTACTGGCTCAATTACACAGGAGCCATCAACCATAAGTCAAGCGTGCATGGCATTTACCCCTAAAGGAGAAATTACAAATGAATTTCTTTATTCATGGTACAAAAAACATGGACATGTGATAGGTGTAAAATATGCTCAAGGAACTAAACAACAAAATCTTAGTTATGACATATTAGAGAAATTCAAAATCAGTTATCCAAATGTCAAGGAGCAGGATAAATTGAATCTATTTTTCTCCCTTATTGACAAACGCATCTCTACCCAAAACAAAATCATTGAGAAATTAGAAACCTTAATTAAGGGAATAAGTAATAGACTACTCTATGCTGATAATAGTATGTCTATTCGGATTGGAGAGATGTTAATAGAACGCTCGGAAAGAACAAAGAAAAATAATCAATATGAGATTTTAAGTTCTACTGTGAATGGAATATTTTCACAACGAGACTATTTCTCTAAAGATATAGCAAGTGATAATAATGTAGGGTACAAGATTATTCATCTCCATGATATAGTACTTAGCCCCCAAAATTTATGGATGGGAAATATCAATTTCAATGACAAATTCGATATAGGAATTGTTTCACCCTCCTATAAGGTCTTTTCGATAGCAGATGGTTTTGACAAAAAATATGTTGCTGCTTTACTAAAGACGCATCATGCCTTATACAACTACATGCTGGTATCTGAACAAGGGGCAAGTACTGTTAGAAGAAATTTAAATTATGAAGCTTTTGAACAGTTAGTATTCAAAATACCCTCACTTAATAAGCAACAAGAAATAGGTCATGTTATCTCTTTATTGAAATCTCAATTAGAGAATGCTAATTTGCTTATAAAAACTTACAATTCACAAAAGCAATACTTGCTCCGCCAGATGTTTATATGAACATTTGGCGGAGAAGATATTGCTTTTGTTGTTGATATTGTTTCAGAATTGTCATTTCATTCTGAAGTTTAACATCAAGCAATCTAAATATGTTTGCTATTAGTTCTTGCTCAGCAAGAGATACATCTGGTAACTTATATATGGATCTTATGACACTTGGATGTGCTTTTGTTTGATAGTCAAATACCATAAACGAATGTTGCCATAACAATATCTCGGAGACAAAGCGATAGTTATATTTTGCTTCATTTAATTGCATATAACCGCTGACATTTGTTACATTGAACTTATGTTTGTGCCGATAAAAGAAATTTCCGCCACCGTCTATAGACCAAGTTACAAGTTCGGTATTGAACATATAGGTATTGTTATATCCCATTAAACCTCCGTTTTGTACAGATGAAGAATACACTGGATAACAAAATATATCTGTATGCTCGTGCTTGGGAATAATATTGCCTCGTTTAAGACATATGTCGCCGCTTGCTTCAAGTTCCGATAATAAAAACCATGAACAATTAAGGGTTCTGAATATTAGCCTTCTAACGCAGACCTTTAGTTTCTTTAATTCCTCAATGATTTTGTTTTGAGTAGAAATGCGCTCGTCTATTAACCGAAGTAACGTGGCAATTTTCTTCTGTTCTCCTTTTGAAGGAATACCAATATAACATTCTGAAAAGTTCTTATTGTTAATTGAATATATCTTTGTTCCTTGTGCTATTCTTCTAATTTGATTGTGAAATGCTGTAGAAGAAAAGGCATACCCTTTATATCCGACAATGGTTTTATGCTGGTTGTCTCTTCCATGAATAGTATGCAATCCACAAATCACATCCTTGCCGTTAAGATTATAGAACTCAACAGCTTTAGCCACTTCGTTTGTATCTTCCGAAGCATCAGCAAAAGCAATATCCCCTTCTTGACAAAGCTCATAATTTTTGGGAGTGTTGCCACTCACAATGTTAGGTAATTTGTCATTGTCAAGGTCAACCATTGTTGGCAATCCAACATGTATCAAACCATAATGTAGATTCTGAATAGCATTCGTGCCATATTCTAATTTATCCCAACTAAGTGAGTTTGTTGAATAGAAGTCCAATAACTCCGAAACCTTACATTTCTCCCACTCCCCCTCAAATTCAGGGAATCTCAGATTTGGGACATTAAGTGTCTTTTGTTCGTTATCTATCGTTGTTGTCATTTTTAATCCTTAATTTTAGTTGCCAATCATATCTCAGTTACATGCCAGTTACATGGTCGGTATATGCTCCATACCCCATTATATGAGGGTTTGGGGCTAAATTTGGCACTTATTTGAACCTTCAGTTACATGGTAGTTACATGGCCTATGCCCAATATGGGATATAGTTATGCCTATTACCTCCCTCTGCATTTTCCTCTTTTATCAGTTTCGCTTCCAAAGCATCCTTGATTATCCTTGATGCCATTGGATAATTCTTATCCTCTATGCCCAGGCGTGTGCGAAGAGATTGATTGTTCATCTTTTCATTGGAGACATATTTTAGACAGGCGTGTTGATAACAAGCCCTCACTCTCTCGGACTTATCCAAATCTGCAAATTTCCGATAAGAGAATACCGTTGCAGTGGTTCGGCTTTCATAGAGCTGGAAACGTACTGGTGGTAACTGATACAGTTCCACATAGAATATGGTCTTATCCATACCACTACCTTTTTCCTCACAAATGCCCATTCTGCGCATGATGTCTGCAAGAGTATCGTTTCTTGACAGATATTCATCTATGAAACGCTCCACACTGATAAGGGGTTGCCCTGGGTTGGAAAATTCAATACGATCAGAATAGATTTCAATCATCGGAAAGCCCTGTACAGCAAAATCTTGATGAATAATCATGTTTGCCACCAATTCTCGAATGGATATTTCCGGGTACATACGGGCATCCTTTCTTAAAGCCATGCCTATCTCCTCATTGGCAGGCAGCTGGCTGTTTATCCATGCAACCATTTCTTCAAAGCCTATGGCATAGCCTTTATCGAAAGTCTGTTCACGAATGGTCTCAATCTTATTTTTGCCTTTATAGACAATGACTCTAACCATTTTTCGCTTCAGACTATCGAAATCAGATAGGTGCTTGGCAAACAGAATGGCCCCAAGTTCAGTAATACTGTAGCCAATCTCATCTTTCGTTATCAAATTTTCAGCTAAAAACCTATCCAAAATACCATTTGTATCTTGTGGAAGAGGTAAGTGCATCATGTCAAAATAAGTTTCTGCACTAAGGTAGGAGAAAACGTCTTGACCAGATAATCCATTTTTCAAGACAATCTTTTCCAAAGATTTACGATCGCCTTTCCAAATCTTAGCCTCCTTTGCAGGGAAGTCCTTCAACTTGCGTGTTATTGTGCCGACTCTAACGTATGCTTCATGTAGGAAACTTACAGGGCGATTGATTGTTGCTGGAATTTTGAAGATACAGACATGACCTTTATCCTCATAATTGAAATCGTCAATAATCTCGAAGTCTATACGAGGATTCAAGCGAGTTGATAGCCAAGATTCAAGTTCTTCGTTGCCAACCATTATTTGTTTGCCGTACAAGTCGGTGCCAACAACATCATGACTTTTATCATCAACACCGAATACAATATAGCCAAATGGCATATTACACAAATAGGAACTATTCGACAAGGCTGAGATTCTTTTCCCTATCTCTTCTTTAGAATGAAAATTGTGCTTAAACTCTAACCACTCTGTTTCTTTTGGCTTGGCAGTTAGAGCATCAATCAATTTCTTGAAATCTATATATTCCATATGACTTTATTCTCTTATAGGTTCAAGCAACATTACTAATTCTGACTCGGCAATGTCACACTTTTCAAAAAGGAATCGTAAACAGCGGAGCTTGCTTCTGTTGTCCATAGATGTCCACAAGTATTTTTGTGGAGCAATCTGTGTGCAATATCTTGTATCAGCTTGTTGGGCTGACCAAAAGAAGCCTTCAGCATCATAGAGTGTATCTACAATGTCTGTATATTGTTGTTCAACCATCTTAACCACTCGTAATAGCATTTCCTTCCATGTTGTCTCGGTATATTCGTTGCCAAAAAGACGGAAGCCTTTTAGCTGCCTGTTTGTCGGAGTGAAAGATTCCTCTTCCAGAGACACTTCATCAACAGGCTTAGGCAATGGCTTGAATGTGGTTTGTGGCAATGGATAGAGACGCAAAAATATTGCCACAATTTCATTGCTGCGATTTTGCAACTCAGTTTCAGTCCACTTCTCGCACAAAGTGACATTTTTAGTCAAGCGATACTTGGAATTTCTGTAACCTGGATATATTTCATTTCCGATTGACTTGCCATCACGCTTTATAGCAAAAGGCTTGTTGCTAAGTTCGCTATTGATGCCTGTCAATGTCAGGTTGGCAAATGTGTGAAGGTATTTCTCTTGTATCTCTTCAAAATTATCACCAAGCATTGCTTTCCACTCTCCACTGAGTGTTTGCGGCATAATATGTTCAATAGTGGCATCCTTCTTTTTCATGTCAATAGCTACGTCATTGTATTCACCATGCACAGAATTCTCCAACCTTTCAAAGAGGAAAATTTGGAACGGCTTAAGCATGTGATAGGCATCTCGGGTCTTTATTGATTCCACAAACTGTACATCTCTTGGCAACTGATAGTTGCCATCACGACGCATAATGTGAAAAGTCAATATATCTGAATAAGAATAATCAAGTTCAATATTAGCAGAAGCATATTCTTCAAGACTTTTCAGTACATCCTTATGCAAAGCACAGAACACTTGCGTAAGTGCATTGCCGGGCATATTGCATACAATACGTCTTGCCAAATAGTTTTCCACCAAGTCAATCACTTTGTACACTTCTTCTTCCGAAAGTTCATAGGTAGAGGCATACTTCAAAAATTGAATGAAGAATACATTGGCCACGTCTGTTTCGATATTGCAGATATGACGCATTTTCTCAGAAAGTTTGGCGGTGAAGAGTTTTGCCTCCACCACTTGCTGATAGTAATGTGCATAGTCCAACATTTCAATCAATTCTTCTTTACGGTCATGCCCTTCCATGTACTTCTTCCATTCGTAATAAATATTAGACAAACGAACAGGGCGTTGTAGCTGTTGCTTGATGGTGAGATAATCGCGCAAAAATCTTGTTGGTTGGCTTTCTGTTGCAAGTTCTATCTTTTGCCAATAGTTCTTGAAACACTCCAGTTGTTCTTCTGGTGTCAAGGACATCAGAAGATAATTGCGTATCTTGTCTGCCTCTGTAAGAGCCAATCCAGTAGAGTTAAGACTTTCAAAAATGAGCTGTGCATCATCATCTTGGTCCAATTCTATTGAAATGATTTGCAAGCGTTCGATGGCATCAAGCAATTGGTCAAATGACAATAATTGTGGTCTTCTCGTTAACTTCTCATAGAAATGACGATAATTGCGAGTAATCTTAGAGTCTTCATTAAAAGAGTCCTCATCATTAAAAATCTTGTCGTAGGCAATTCGGTCATTCTCAATAGGGACTAATTTAATTTTACGTTCGGCGTTACAGAACTTAGCATTCAAGAAAACCTCATAAGCTTCTTCAATTCTCTTCTTATCACTTATTTTTATAGCGTCATCTTTCACTGCCTTTATTCCAGCCAAAAGAAGAAGTGAAATGGTGGTCAAACGTTGTTGGCCATCTATTACCAACCTATTGTAGCTATTATTATCGGCAGACGATGTGACGATAGAACCAAAGAAATGAGAATGTCTGTTTAAGCGACTTAGCTTTACCAAGTCGTTAAACAGCTGGTCGCAATTGTCTGTCAACCAATCGTAATTGCGCTGATAGACAGGAATTACAAATTGGATTTTATTGCCTTCTATAAATTCATATAACGGTTTTGCATAGCCTTTCATACTTAGTTCCTTTCGTTTTTATTCAACCAATCCTAACTCTTTCAGATACCCTTCAATTTCCTTGTCAAGGTCGGCACGCTTGGCTTCCAGATCCTTGATTTCCTTCATCACGGCATGGATGTCAATAGGTTCTTCCTCCTCGAAAGTATCAACGTAACGTGGAATATTGAGGTTGTAGTTGTTTTCGGCTATCTCCTCCAAGGTGGCAAGGTGGCTGTATTTCTCAATCTCCTTGCGATCACGGTAGGTGTCAACAATCTTCTGAATATGCTGTGGGCGGAGCTTGTTCTGTGTCTTTATCTTCTCAAAATCCTTGCTGGCATCAATGAAGAGAATACTGTCGTCTTCCTTACGGCATTTCTTAAACACCAGAATACAGGTAGGGATGCTTGTTCCATAGAAGATGTTGGCAGGCAGACCGATGATAGCATTCACATAGTTTTTCTTCTCAATGAGGAAGCGGCGGATTACCCCCTCAGCATTTCCGCGGAAGAGAACACCGTGAGGAGCAACACAAGCCATTGTCCCACCCTCGTTTAAGTGATAAAGCATGTGGAGGATGAACGCATAATCAGCTGTCTTGCGTGGAGCAAGCCGCCCTGCCTTGCTGAAACGGTCATCATTGTTGAACTTATCAGCAGCACTCCACTCTGCTGAGAACGGAGGGTTGGCAACAACGGCATCAAACTGAGTGTCACCAAAAGCATCAGCTTCGAGTGTGTCGCCATTCTCAATACGGAAGTTGCTGAATTTGATGCCATGAAGGAGCATATTCATGCGGGCAAGATTGTAGGTCGTGGGATTCTTCTCCTGTCCGAATATCTCATTAGCATGCCCTATACCTGCTGCACGGAGCAGCAAAGAGCCACTACCACAGGTTGGATCATAAACATTGCGAAGGCGTGCATGGCCGAGGGTTACAATTTCAGCCAAGATACGGCTTACTTCCTGTGGAGTGTAAAACTCACCGGCTTTCTTTCCTGCACCGGCAGCAAACTGGCTAATCATATACTCATAAGCATCGCCAAGAATATCAATCTCTTGTGAAGCCTCTACGCCAAAATCTATGTCATCGAGGGCAAGAAGTACATTACTGACCAATGTATTTTTATCGTCGGATGTCTTTCCCAATTTAGGAGAGGCGAGGTCTATGTCTGAAAACAAACCGCCAAAGTCCTCTTCACTGTCTTGCCCCAGAGTACTATCTTCAATACGCTTCAAAGAACGCTCAAGTATCGGCAGGATATTTTCTTTCTTTTTAATACTCTCAATAACAGATGAGAACAAGAAGTTAGGTTCTATGAAATAGCCAATGTTTTCGATACATTCGGTCTTTACGCTCTCTTGTAGCTCTTCTATATCGGTATCTTTTTCCATTGCCCATAATTCTTTGAAGGTAACATCATCATCCACTAAGGCGTCATTGGCATGTTTTTCAATCTTCTCTGACAGATATTTATAAAAGATAAAGCCTAATGTAAAATACATAAAGTCGCTTGCTGACATATTGCCACGCAATTTATTTGCGACTTCCCAAAGCTGGTCACGGAGTTTCTGTTGTAATTCTTCGCTCATATTGTCATTTCCTTTCTATTTTTAACGTTTCACTAACAAAGACGTTTTCATCCTCTTTATCTGTTATATACTGATGGCAATACATACCTTTCCCCTCATTTAGAATTATAACGCTATTCCATAAGACGGTTTGACTTATTGTAAGCCCTGGGTCTAAACAAAATATTTTCCTAATAACACCTTCTTGCTCTTCATAACCAATGGCAAGTATTGCATGAGCACCACCTTTAAATGTAATTGCAGTAATCAAAGGTAAGTTGTCGTCTATTCCTTTTTTAAGTTCCTCTACATACGAAGCTTGGGCTGATTGAGAAATCGTATATTGCCGAGCTGACGACATAACCTCTTTTGCAAAAGAATGAGACAACTTTTCTTTGATTTCTGAGAAATAGAAGCCATCACGACACAACCCTTCCTTTACAAAAAACTCCTTGAAAAGCCTTCCCTTGGCAGTGTTGCCTTTAAACGATGTATTTAAGTTTGTAACTTGATTACGAGTGAAGACCTTTAGTACTATAAGATTCATCATCATTGAATAAACGGCGCAAGCTCCATCCATATCTCCTTGTTGTAGATGGACTGATTGCCACTTACGGTTATACACACAGACTCCCAAAGCTGTTATATCTAAACCTCTTATTATCTTTATCATTGTTGAATATATTATTCCCAACTGAATGTTCGTATGATAGACTTCAAGCGTTCAAGTATCCTTGTCAATGTTTTGCGTTTTTTTATTAATCCTAAATGCTTTTCTTTCAATGCCTCTTGTATAATTTCTGGTTGTTCCTTTTGCAAGTAGTCATATTCAGACAAGTAATGATTGAGAACAGATACATCCAAACCCTCTTCTTTTGCAAGTTTATCTACTGCGTTGTTCCGCTCAGTCGTGATGTAATTGTTCAATCGTTCTTCAAGCTCGCTTGTACCGTCAAACTTCTGTTTGCGTGCCATAAAGTTATCTCGGTCATCATCGACGTTCTGCTGTATAAAGCCATCAATCAGTTTTGCCTTGTTACGTAACTCAGCATCTTTAATCATCGTATCAATAATATACGTACGTTTTTCCTTATAATCTGCGCTGTAAGGATTAAGATCAGCGATCAGTTCAAGTATGTAAGTTACATTGATAATATCACTATGCAACAATTCTAAACAGAAATCAATATCATCTATACCTGACTCTGTTGAAGTTTCCGTGGACTCTGTATCTTCGTCAGGCGTTTGATTTTCTTCTGAAGGCTTACAGCCACCGGCAAATGTATCGTAAATATCAAGGTATTTGCTTCGGAAGTCCATAAATTGCTGCTCTGTCATACCAAGATCTGCAGTATCTTCTTCAAATTCATCGTAAACCTGAATCTCTGCATGTTTCTTAATGACATCACGGAATGCAAGGATAAACTGCTTTTTATCTTTCTCGCTCTGCAACAAATCTATGCTGCTGGGAGTTGGGTATTGTTCTAAGAAGTTTGTCGTAAGTTCCTGATAATTCTTCTTGACTTCATTAAAAGGCGGACGGACAATATCTTCAAGATTATTGCTGTTACTGAAAAGCTTGATAGAAGCATCCACATTGCTTTTCAAATCACGGAAGCAAACAATCTTGCCAAAACGTTTCTTTTCATTCAGTACACGGTTTGTACGACTGAATGCTTGTAATAATCCATGATAGTCCATATTCTTATCCACATAGAGTGTATTGAGTTTCTTGCTGTCAAAGCCTGTCAAGAACATGCCGACTACCAGACAAAGGTCAAGTGGCTTCATGTCTGTTTTCTTTTTCTTCATACGAAGATTGATGTCATCATAATATGCACGGAAGTTTTCTGTAGTGAAACTTGTACCGAACATGTCATTATAGTCATCCATAATAGCCTGTAACTCATCTGCTTCGCCCGTGCTTTCACTCACATAGCTACCAGTATTCATACCTGTAAGGGCGTCGTCCTGACTGCTGTTAGATGCGTATGTAAACACGGCTCCTATTCTTATTTTGGGATTAAGACTCTTGAATATTTTATAATATCGAATAAGCGTTGACACAGACTGCACGGCAAACAAAGCATCAAACTCGCCATCAAATGTTGATTTATTGAAATTATTAAGGATAAATTTGGCAATTTCCGTCATACGGTTTTGGTTAGCATTATCTACATCGGCATTGCCATGATAATATTCTACGAGGAAACCAAGTACATTTTCATCAGCAATAGCATCCTTTATCAGATACTTGTGGAGGCAATTGCCGAAGATTTCCTTTGTTGTATGACCATCCACAGCATTCTCAACGAAGATAGGTGTACCTGTAAATCCGAAAATCTGTGTATTGTCGAAAAACCTGACGATATTCTTATGGCAATCTCCGAAATGACTGCGATGACACTCATCAAAAATCATCACGATACGAGAATGACGGATTTCTTCAATCCGCCTGCTATACCACTGCTTACTGACAGCGGCATTAAGCTTCTGGATGGTGGTGATGATAATTTTGGAATTACCATGAAGGCGCTTCACAAGTTCATCTGTGTTATCGGTACTGTCAACAGCACCAGGCTCAAATGCCTCATATTCGGACTGCGTCTGTGTGTCAAGGTCGTGCCTGTCAACAACAAACATAACCTTGTCCACATCGTTTAATTCGGCTACAAGCTGGGCAGCCTTAAATGAAGTCAGCGTTTTTCCGGCACCAGTTGTATGCCATATATAGCCATTGTTATTGGAATTTTTTACACGGTCAAGTATCTTCTCAACGGCATAGAACTGGTAAGGACGCAACACCATTAGGCATTTATCTCCTTCGTGCAGTACGATATACTTGCCTATTATCTTGCCTAACGTGCATTTATCAAAGAAGCTGGTGGCGAACTTTTCCAATTCATTGAAAGGTACATTAGCTGCATCTGTCCAATTGAACGTGAATTTGTAGCCACTATTCGGATTGTTGGCAAAATAACGCGTGTTTACTCCGTTGGAGATAACAAACAGCTGCACATAGTCAAACAGTCCATGGAACGAGGTCTTATGATAACGTTGTATCTGGTTGTAAGCCTGTTTCAGCTCTACCCCTCTGCGCTTCAGCTCTATCTGAACCAAAGGTAAACCATTTATAAGTATTGTCACGTCATAACGACACTTCTTTCTTCCTTCAACAGTAATCTGATGGGAAACCTGAAACTCGTTCTGACACCAGTGGGTGCGGTTCAGGAATTCCACCCACAGGCGTTCTCCATCATCCAGTTCAAGTGGAAAGAGGTCACGAAGTTTCTTTGCCTTTTCAAAACGTGTGCCACCCTCAAGATAAATCAAGATTTTATCAAATTCGGCTTCGGTAAACTCGGTACGCCCAATCTCTTCCAGTCTCTTCCTGTTATGTTTCTCAAGTTGACTTTTGAAATTTGTCCGGAGATTTTTCTCTTCTTCAATCTGTACATATTCATAGTTCATTTGCTGAAGAGTAGCAATGAGTCCATTCTCAAGAGCAGCTTCACTTTGTACTGGCATATTTATTGTTCTTTAGTTATTATTTGTTTAACATATAAGGTTATTCTTCGGTTGACCTAAGTAATTCTCTCACGTCAACCTTTAGCACCTTGGCGATTTCAAGAAGGTTCTCAAGGGACGGCTGCACTTTATTGGAGCACCACCGAGAAACGGTATTCTCTGTACGACCTATTTCATTCGCCAGCCATTTGCCAGACAATTGTTTTTCTGCCAAAACAGCTTTAATCCTATTTATCGCCTTTTTCTGTTGATTTATCATTGTATATTGCAGAGTAGGTAAGTACAAAGATACACTTTTAAGGTTGTTTCTCCAACCATATTTAAAAGTAATTGATTTTTCCGTATAAAATTCTTGTTTTAGAATTGTATTTCATCGAAAAACGATTATCTTTGCATTATATAAGGTTAAGTGTTCTTTGAGGCAATGCAGAATAAAGAGCAGGAAAGAAACTCGCTCGTTTCCAACTCGTAACCCTTTTACCCTTTATTCATTCTTATTTTATTGGTTATCTGAAAGATACAGATTTCTTGAATCTTTTGCGGGCGTAGTCCGTGGCGATAAGCATCTTTGCTTTTTCTTCTTTTTGACTCAAGGGTTCTCTGTCCAAAAGGGTTGCATCTCCCGAGCGTGCAAATTCCATCAACTTCTTGATGAATTCCTCTTGTTCTGGTGTGGGCGGTATGTTGTGCAAGATTTCATTCTTTTCGGGTCTGTCTATACCAATGTCTTTGGCGGTACGGAAATCGCAAATCTCCGCATAGAAACTCGCAAGTTCAGGCACTTTAATGAAGGTGCGGAAGCGTTCCTTCTGAATGATTTCATTGGTGATGGAAAACTCGTAGTCTGTACTCTTCTTGGCAAAGACAGCTGCCCACGCGTCAAAGCTGTTGATGCCTTGCTTCTCGAGAGCTTGTGGACGCAAGTATTTGAAGAGGAGATAGAGCTCCGTTAGTGAGTTACTGATTGTCGTTCCACTGAGAAATGTTGCCCCCAAATCCTTACCGGAGCGTTCTTGAATGGTGCGAATGGCAAAGAGCATATTGAGTGCGCGTTGCGAACCATCGGGATTTCCTAAGCCGGACACGCGGTCGTGGCGAGTGTTAAACATGAGGTTTTTGAACTGGTGACTTTCGTCTACAAAGAGGTGGTCTATGCCCATCATCTTAAAATCCACAGCATCATCCTTGCGTTCGGCGATACTGTCTTGTATCTCGTGCAGTTTTACCTCGAGCGTCTGTTTGCGTTTCTCCAAGCCTTTGAGCATCGCTTTGGAAATGTCCTTGCCTTCGTTACGCAAAACCTCTAAATTCTCCTCTATGGAGTCCTTCTCCTTTTGGAAAATGGCTTCTTGCACCTCTAAAGCCTGCGGAATCATTCCGAATTGTTCGTGGGTCAAGATGATACAATCCCAATCATTATTCTTGATGTCGGCAAAGATGCGCTGTCTATTTTGTTTGGTAAAATCATCTTTACCTGGATAGAGTATACGCGCATTGGGGTATGCCTTTCTAAAGGTATCGGCAATATCAAAGACATTGGCTTTGAGTCCTATAATCATGGGCTTGTTGGCTATCCCTAATCGCTTCATTTCATAGGCTGCTGTACACATGATAAGGGTCTTTCCTGCT
>NZ_JRNC01000091.1 GCF_000758925.1 Prevotella sp. S7-1-8 | reverse complement strand
ATTACTAAATATGATATTAATTCTATGCGGCGACTAGTAGATGGGACTTTGGGAATATATACTCCAGCAGATAATATTCGAGCAATATTGGAGAGCGACTTTTGCAATAAAGTTAACCCAATTCGTGAGTATTTGTTGAATCTTCCAAAACCTAAAGGTGAAGATGAATCTGAAATTATAAGGTTGGCAAATTGTGTTGTGGTGAGAAATCCTGATAAGTGGAAACACTACTTTGTAAAATGGTTGGTTGCTGTCGTAGCCAATGCCATGGATGATTTACAGTGTCGTAATCATACATGTTTAGTTCTTACAGGTGAACAAGGAAAATTCAAAACAACTTTCCTTGATTTACTCTGTCCAGAAGAACTGAAGAGTTATCTTTTCACTGGAAAAATAGATCCACAAGGAAAAGATGTACAAACACTGATTGCGGAATATCTTTTTATCAATATTGACGACCAGCTAAAGGCACTCAATAAGAGAGATGAAAATGAATTGAAGAATCTGATAACGACACCAAGAGTAAAATATCGTAGACCATACGACACTTACATTGAGGAGTATCCTCACTTAGCAAGCTTTATGGCATCTGTTAATGGTAATGATTTTCTAACAGATCCGACAGGCAGTCGTCGCTTTCTACCTTTTGAGGTTGAGCACATTGATATTGATGCTGCTAAAGAGGTTAATATCAACAAGGTGTACTCCGAAGCTGTTGAATTGTGGAGAGTTGACTATCATTACTGGTTCAATGAAGAGGAAATAGCCGAACTGCATCAAGAGAGCGAAGGGTTTCAAGTGCAGACTGTTGAGTATGAAATGCTTCTTAAAGGTATGGAAAAGCCAGCAGTAACCGAAGAAAGTTATATGACCACTTCTGAAATCCTAAATTATTTGCGTGGATATACAACGCTTAACCTAAGTGAAAGGAGAATGGGAGAAGCCTTGAAAAAGGCTGGTTTCTTGCGGAAATCCAAAAGGATAGGTGGCAATCCAATGTATGTCTACCATATACGCAAGATTGTTCCCAATCCCTTTATTCAAAGTTACAATACTAATTATTAATACTACTTTACTACAAAGAGAGATAAAGCATTGAAAGAAAAAAGGTTAGACCGTAGTAAATAATGATATAAGATATTACTACCTCATTACTACCAACCTACCATATACATGTGCAATAATTACTACAAAGATAGTTAGTACTACATGTTTTTCTTTCACTGTCAGCGACTTACAAAACAATTACATTGTAGTAAGTAATAGGTTTAAAAGTTACAAGTATGACAATAGATGAAATTAAAGCAATATCAATTAAAGATTACTTAGGTCGTATGTCTATATACCCAACAAAGAATTATAGCTATTACGGGATGTATAAAAGTCCATTCCGAAATGAATATACTCCAAGTTTCAAAGTTGATTATAACCAAAATCTATGGTATGACTTTGCACTTGATGAAGGTGGGAGTCTTATAGATTTAGTTATGAAATTACATAATTGCAGTTTAATACAAGCTATAGAGTTGTTTAATGGCAAACAAAATAACCTACCAAAATTTTCCATAGCTAATAGCAAAACAATTTCTCCAAGCCAATCACGTATAGAGGTTATTGGCTCTACCAACTTATGTCATCCAAATCTCATAGAATATTTCACACATAGAGGAATCAATCTGAACATTGCGAAAAAATATTGTAGGGAAATCCATTATAGGATTGGTTATAAGAGTTTTTACGCAATAGGCTTTCCAAATAATTCTTATGGGTATGCGTTGCGCAATCCATACTTCAAAGGGTGTTTGTCTCCTTCCGATGTGTCGTATGTTCCCAGTCCTTCAGAACAAATCAATCTGTTTGAAGGTTTTATGGATTATCTTAGTCTGCTTACGATGAGTCCAGATGAAGAGAATAAAGCCGCACTGATACTTAACTCGATTAATAATATCAAAAAGTCAAGATTTTTTCTTTCAAAGCACAAGCTCATCTGTTCATATTTAGATAATGATGAAGGAGGAAAGCGAACTTTAGAACAACTTAAAAAAGAAGGTTTTGATGTTCAAGACTACTCTTCCGTCTTCCAGAATTATAAAGACCTAAATGAGTATTTATGTGCTGAATTCAAGCATTCAGAGAAAGCAAAAAATAAGAAAACCAAAGGGATTAAGCTATGATTGTAGGATTTGCTTTGCATAATCTATTTTTCGGGGAGCAAGTTTATGTTTTGGGCATACCAAAACCACTTGCTCCACCTCCTGACAGTCGTTGCAGAGGATTATCCCGCTGGTCTCCATCAAATCAAATTAAAGAAACTGGTATGATAAAAACAGAATATAAAAAAGGTGGTCGTCCAACCAAGGGCGTAGCCGAAAAGAAGAAATACCGTATCACGGTGAAACTGAATACGCAGGATTACTATACGCTCAAAGGCAAAGCCAAAAGCGCAGGAGTAACCATGAGTGAGTTTGTAAGGAAAGTTCTTGCAAAAGGATACATCATTGAACGACTGACAGTAGATCAAGCAGACTTCATTCGCAAACTGTGTGGCATGGCAAACAATCTCAATCAGTTGGCACATCGTGCCAATGCGGAAGGGTTTCATTCAGTTGCTCCTTTCCATAAAATCATCATTAGCAAGATTGATGAAATCCTAAATCTGATACGAAGATGATTGCAAAGATAATGAAAGGTTCGGGCTTCAAGGGTGTAATCAATTATATCCTTGACCCGAAGAAAGGAACGGAGCTTATAGACAGTTCCGGAGTGCGGACAGACAGTATTAGTCATATTGCCCAAAGTTTCATCGACCAAACAGAACTTAATCCACGAGTGGGTAAAGTCGTTGGGCATATCTCTCTGAGTTTCTCTGTACAGGACTCTCCCAAACTCAGCAATGAGTGGATGGCAAAAGTGGCTCATGAATATATGGAGAAGATGGGGATAAAAGATACGCAATACATCATTGGGCGCCACTTTGACAAAGAGCACCCTCATGTACATATCGCTTTCAACCGAATAGATAATAACGGCAAGACTATCTCTGACCGTAACGATAGATTCAGAAGTGAGAAGATTTGTAAAGAACTGACCGCAAAATACGGTTTGTACTTCGCTGATGGCAAGGAGAAAGTCAAGGAGCATCGCTTAAAAGAACCCGATAAGACCAAGTATGAAATCTATCAGGCGTTGAAAGCAGAGATTGCTCAGTGCAGGAATTGGAAAGACCTTCTTGCTCACTTGAAAAAGCAAGATATTGATGTCCGCTTTAAGTATAAAGGTAACTCACAGGAAGTACAGGGGATCATCTTTGAAAAGAACGGTTATCATTTCAATGGTTCTAAAGTGGATAGGAATTTCAGCTATTCTAAAATAGACTTTTCCTTGCACCAGAATAACAGGGAACACGAACAACAGATGCAAGGAGTGGTAAACCTCATCTCCAATGTTGCAAGTGTTACGAGCGAAATAGCCAACGAGCTCATCGAAGGAGGATTGGATTTATTTCAAACTCATGGTACTGTCCCTGCGGAGGTTTACAACACACTTGATAAAAAGAAGAAAAAGAAAAAACGTAAAATACATTTATAACTATGGCTGATAATAATACATTTGTCCTCTTTGAGGAAATCAAAAACAAACTGGAGACAATTTACAGGGAGCTAAAGGAGTTGAAAGAAAAGGAGAACGGTTCTGTTTCCCTCCCTGTTCAATCTACACTAGCACAAAGTGATGAGCAGAAAGAACAGGAATTGCTCAATCAGTATGAACAGCGTACAAAAGACGTGATTAACAAGTATATTGGAGTACAAGTACGCATCAAAGACGAGGAGGCTAAATCCATAGACAAATTGGCGGCAAGCGTATTGGCCATGTTGCACGAATGGCAGGAGAAGAAAGAGCATCCAATACTGCAGGAACATATTCACAGGCACAGTTTTGACCTCAAGTCCTCGAAAGTTTTTACTTATATGGTAGCAGTATCTGTCCTTTGTTTTGTTTCTTTGGTCGGCAATTACTTCTTGTGGCAACGTAAACAGCAATACAAGGATGATGCCTTGAAATTCCGTATCATCAGAGTATGGAGAGGTTGCAGTCCAAAGGAAATCCTATGGCTCAATGATGTATTTGATATTCATCGGAACAAAACTGCAATCAAAAATATTAAGAAGCAAATAGATGGTTATGAATTAGGATTAAAGCAGCAAGCAGATAGTCTGATGCAAAGAAAAATAGTTGATTAATCAAATAAAACGCATACGATATAAAAGGGGAGAAATAAATCCTCTTTTATATCGTATATCAAATTAAATTTGTTATTTTTGTAAATCGTAAGCAAATTGATATGAAAACTCCAAACAATCGTATAAAGGCAGTACTTAGCAAGAAAGGGAAAGTTACATGGTAGTGCTCAACTTGTTAAAGATTTGTTTAAAAAGCATCTAAGATATCTGTAATTTAGCATAATATATGTGATTTATTTTTATAAATGAAAGAATTAAGTTTTTTAGATAAATACGACAAACAGCAGGCTTTATCATGTATGTCATACATGATGGGGATGAAGGAAAACTCTGCATGGAAATACAATCTTGCAATTATTCAACGATATATATTAGAAAACAGCAATGGCGATATGCCTATTGATGTTACATTTTTAAAGAAAGAATTTTATGAGCTTATACCAAAAGGTGTAACAGATGAAGTTCAAGCTAATCTGTGTATAGATCAGTGTATAACAGAGGACAGATCATATAGTGTATATGCCTTGATGAGCGAAGGTGAGCAATATGCTATTCGCAGAATGGACATGATAGCCAGAAAATATGAGGTGAATGATAAGTTAATGAGAATAGGGCGCGTTATGCTAGATATCTCGGATATAATATGTGAAAGATTTGGGTACGGGCGATATGAATTAGGTGAATTATGCAATGAATATTTTATTTTTCCTAATAACAAAGAACTAAAGAATAATCCTTTGTTATTTTCAGACCGTGATATTTTAAAAATTCTAAAAGGTTATAATTTAGATGATAAAAGTTTGGAAATAATGGTTTATGAAAAGGATAAGCCTTTTTCAGATTTGAGTATATATAAAAATCAATTAAGTGGACCACTGGAATGGTATCCTCTTTACAAAACCCAAACAGGCTATTTAGTACTATCTCCTTATGCTTTGTTACTCTGTGCGCATTCTTTTTTCTTTAAGTCATTAGTTAATAACGTGGGTAAAGAAAATTTTGAAGATGCTTATGGTAGAATATGTTTGGAAGAAATCGTCATAAAGCTTGACAATTGTGAAGAACTCCAGGGTATAAAACAATATTCTGATGTAAAGAATATGGTTTATAGGTTGGATATAGATAAATACGCCAGCTTTACCTTTGTTACGAATATTCCTGATAGAATAGAGTTAGACAAAATGTTTGAGACCGAGAGGGTTACTGATGAACTTTCGTCTCGAATCATAGAATGCCTTATCAATAATGAGTCCCAAATAAAATCTATAAGCAATGTAAGTAAAGTCCTTAATATTATCGTTTTTTGTGGACCAAAGGTATTTGGATCGTTCTGCTCAACAATTGCAGCTATCGGATTAGTGTTCTCTGTCGATCAACTTGGATGGATAGTAGAGCTTTTAAATAAAGGATTGTATAATCTTTACTGGTTTCTAGAGGATAAAAGAAAGATAAGATTTGCACCGATAAATAATGATTTTGAGATTTTTGGCTTTTATTATAAACATGAGATGACATTTTATGTAGATGATGATATCGCAATTCCAACAGGATTAACTATCTCTGGTAATCCTTTACTTTACGACATATATAAGTTCTTATGGGAAAAGGATGAACATGTGGAATATATTTGCAGTAAGCTTGAAACTGTGAAGCATTTAGCAGATTTTGCTGATGAAGTACCATTTTATATAAATTCCCTGAGTAAGAATGACGGTAGCTATTTATTGGTGAAACTTCGTGATGCGGATATGTTTCTGTTTTATAGTTTTAATAAATATGCTCAAATCTCTGCTCAAATAGCAAAGAGCATTGGCATGTGGCTATTTATAATAGAAGAAAAGTTTAATATCCATGTATTAAGGTGTCCTGTAACCATATTTATTAATTTAACAGAAAATGGCACTTTTAATTTTTCTCATTTTAAGAGAAATGAACTAAGAATAGACATATCTCTATCTGATATAAATAATTTGAATATTGATGAATATTATATAGTTAAAGGGCTATGTGAAATGTTCATGAACAAGAGGCTTACTGGTAGAAATTTTACTATGGATCATTTAAAACAAGTATTTTTAGAAACTGGTGGTCATTTTTTGTTTGCCGAATCTCAAGGTTCAATTGCTGTGATTGACGATGGTCTAAAGGAGTGCATGACTATCAGTAAACGTTTCAATAATGTTGTATTAACTAACATTCAAGAGCATTTTAACTGGTCCCCCAAAGGGGTCAAATATAATATACAAGATTCAAAGAAAATAGTAAAAGATATTATTACATATTTGAATCAGCTCTTGAGGCCACTACTTGAGAAACTGTCAAAAAGAGGAGAACTGATAAAGTTATTGGAACTGCATCATGGGCAATTATTCTGGCTGGCTTTAACAAATAGCCGATACATATATTATAAGAGGGTATATGATTATATTGGAATTCATGAGACAAAACAGCATACTTTTGAACAAGGTTATCAGGAAACTAATGCACTATGTAAATGGATAATTGAACAGATTGTCCTTGGACAACCATTTAATGAGAATAAGTTGGAATCAGTTGATGAAATATACTATGCCTTCTCTATAGCTCATCAATTGGAAGTGTTCAGTACGTTTATGGATATATTGAATAATACTCACGATGATAATGACGGAATAGAAATATTGGAGAATGGTAGAATTGCAAAATTATTAGCCATAGATGATATAAATAAATATATGATAGACTTTAGTCGCGAGCAGTTTTATGAGCAGGAGCGTCTAATAAAGATGGGTATTCATGTGCCAGATTTTGAAATAGATATAAAAGATAAGACCTTTGAACTAGCCTTTGTTGCTGAATATGGAATAAGTTATAGCGATTATAAGAATATAATAACTAAATCTATAGACTTGGTAAATGAAGAGAATGTAGTAATAGCAAATTTTGAGCTGCAAACCTTTATTGATTATGTTTTTAATAATGGTATAGGTACAGATAAATACCAACCTTTTAAAGAACATTTTATGCTATATGGTGAGTTAGCACAACAAATAGGGCGTGATAAAAAGTTTAAATTTTCAGATACTTATGCCACTCGTCATAATAGAAAATTAGAACTTGCTACCCGACCTTGGATAATATATGACGGACATGTACTTTATTCATATAAATCTATATATCGTTCACACATTGTCTTGTACGAAAGGATAAGGAATGGTCGCTTATCATGTTCATCAAAGGAAATGACAACATTTGAAAGTAAGGTAAATGACAAGAAAGGTAAAGCCTTTAATGAAGCAGTGTTTGTTTTCCTGAGTAAAGAACTTCCTAATTCTGATATTAAGAAGGAAGTAAAAATTGGGAAAAATGAGGTTTTGGTAAATGAAGATAAAAATATAGGCGATTTTGATTTATTACTAAAAAATGATGAAAATAAAGTGATAGTAGGCATTGAGTTAAAAGACTTTATAGAATGCCGCACACCCTATGAGTTCTTGTGTGCAATAAAGACATATAGATATAAACTTATTCATGTTTACGAGCGATGTAAGTGGTTGGATAAAGAAAAAATGCAACTAAAGAAGATTTACCCATCTATGGATGAAGCTTATCGTATAAAAATGATATTTATGACACATCATAAATCTTCGCATAAATATATGGAGAATATGGAACACGGGGTTGTAGAAATGTCATTGCTTGAAATTATAGAGAATCCCTCAATTTTGTTTGAGTAAACTCCTCATTTTTTGTTTATCAAATAATATTTGTTATTTTTGTAATTGATAAGGGAATAATTATGAAAACTCCAAACAATCGAATCAAAGAGGTACTTAATGAGAAGGGTATTAAGCAGACGTGGTTAGCAGAGCAATTGGGCAAGAGCTTTGCAATGGTCAATGCCTATGTGGGCAACCACCGTCAACCGAGTCTTGATATGATTGCTCAGATAGCCGATATATTGCAAGTTGAGCCAATTGACCTTATTGTGTTTGTGGATAAGAAAGTTAAGAATTAATGTTGGGACATTTAATTTAGGTAGCAAGATGACTGACTTTGAAAAATATATCCGACAGAGCGAACCGCATAAACGAGAGAAAGGTTATGCGTGGCAGACTGCTATTGGTTTGCAGGCTGTTGATGGGCTGAAGACTTCAGACTATCTGCGTCAAACAGCTCGTCAACATATTGAGGGCGATATTACGATAGAAGAGGTAAAGCAACTTGTCAATAGCTATTATGAGTCGAAGACTGCCCGTAAAGGTATAGAAGATAGGACCGAGGAAGCAGATAAAGTTTCGGCTCGTATCACCGAATTGCTGTCCGAGCAGAGTTTTACATTCTCGCCATTAGAATATATTTCTATTCATCGCCGATTGTTTGAAGGCATCTACGAACACGCCGGTAAGATAAGAGATTACAATATTACTAAAAAAGAATGGGTACTGAATGGAGAAACTGTGCTGTATGCAGGTGCAGATAGTATTCGTGAGACGCTGGATTATGACTTTGCCCGTGAAAAGGAATACAATTATAGACACCATGACACAATGGAAGCCGTGAATCATATTACTCAATTTATTTCAGATCTTTGGCAAATTCACCCTTTCGGTGAGGGTAATACTCGTACAACGGCAGTCTTCACTATCAAGTATCTGCGCACATTTGGTTTTGACATCAGCAACGAAACCTTTGCTCACTATTCGTGGTACTTCCGCAATGCACTGGTTCGTGCCAACTATAACAATATGCCTAAAGGGATTTTTGCGACAACACAATATCTTGAAGCGTTCTTCCGTAACCTGATATTAGATGAACAGAATGAATTGAAGAATAGATACCTGCACGTGTCGGCAGAAAGTCAAAGTGCAACAGGTAATGACCCAAAGTGCAATATTTGCACTTTGAATTGCACTTTAGAAGAATTAGCAGTACTCAACTTTATTAAAGAGAAACCGAATGCAACGCAAAAAGAAATAGCTGTGCATATCGGAAAATCAGAACGAACGGTAAAGACGATGACCGTAAAATTATCTATACAAGGCATTCTTGAACGCAAGAACGGAAGGCGCAATGGCTATTGGGTTATAAAAAAAATAGTAAAACGAACATCTAAATTCCCATCTATGGAAGCGCATAAAGAACAACATAAAAAATCTATTCGATTCTTCAACGACCGTGAAGTGAGGGCAATATGGGACGACAACCATAATAAGTGGTGGTTCTCAGTACTGGACATCATTGCTGCGATTAACGAGCAGGATGATTACCAAAAGACGAGAAACTATTGGAAGTATCTCAAAACAAAGTTGAAGAAAGAAAAGAACGAACTGGTTAGTGCTACTAACCAGTTGAAGCTGCAAGCTCCTGATGGGAAACAGCGATTAACCGATATGTTAGATGGCGAAGGTGTTGTTTTTTTGGCAAAAGCAATACCCAATGTCAAGGCAATGGGATTTCTTGATTGGTTTACTTACAGCGATAATACCATTGATGGACAGAGTAAAAAGAAAGCCTACCAACTTTTTGAGAGTGGACTCTTGAAAACAGCAGAGCCTGGTAGTATCAAATGTCTGCAACAGATTCACGCTTATCTCTTTGGAGGACTGTACGACTTTGCTGGACAAATCCGAACTAAGAATATATCCAAAGGTGGTTTTACGTTTGCTAATTGTATGCACTTCCCTGAAACCCTGCAAGCAATAGAGCGAATGCCAGAAACAACCTTCAACGAGATAATGGACAAATATGTTGAAATGAATGTTGCGCATCCATTTATGGAAGGCAACGGTCGCAGCACTCGCATTTGGCTCGACCTCATGCTGAAGCAATCTCTCAAGCGGTGTGTGGATTGGAGTCAAATAGACAAAAACGAATATTTGTTAGCCATGCGTGAGAGTGTTTCTGACAGTACGCACATCAAAGCTTTGGTACAACCTGCCCTCACTACAAAGATTAATGACCGAGAAATGTTTATGAAGGGCATTGATTGTTCATACTATTATGAGAAAAAGACTAATTACAAGATGGTATGTAATCACTTAATGATTTTGAACTAAAACATCTTTTTATGACAAATTCCTGACGATGAATTTGAAGCGCGAAAAAGTAATCTTCAAAATATTATATGTTTTTACTGGTATCAAAGGTGTAGAAAATTTCAGCAAGAAGATATTATCATAGCTAATAAGTACAATTGAATAAATTAAGTATGGTAAAGAATATACAAGAGAAAATTAACAGTCAAGCAAAATCCTCTAAAGAAGAAATGCTATGGGGCAAGCCTGCTAATGATATACTCAATGGGCGAGACAACTCTGCGTCTGTCAAGCCAATACGTGCTATATGGGAAATGGTGCAGAATGCTAGAGATACTTCGACAGATCAAAGTAACATTATTTTCACTCGGAAGCAAGGAGTATTTGAATTTAAGCACGACGGAATGCCTTTCACCCATAACACTCTCGATGCACTCATTTTACAAACAAGTGCAAAATCTCGTAATGATGGTGATCAAGTTGGTCAATATGGAACAGGTTTCTTAACAACACATAAGTTTGGGCGTAAATTTGACCTTGCAGGTTCTCTTAAACTTGTTGATGATGAAGAACTATACTACAACTTCCCAAAACTGACTATTGACCGTAATCCAAATACGCGTGAAGAGATGATTAAAAGTCTCTCTAATCAATTTAAAGAAAAAGATGGTTGGCTAAATAAAGAGGATTATAGAAGCAACAAACCTGATAAGTGGACTATTTTTACATATTTCCAGCCCAATGATATAGAAAAAAAGAATGTAGAGGAAGCTTTTGAACAAGCTCCAGGAATGATTCCCTATATTCTTTGTTTAAATGAGAGTATAAAGTCTATCAAGTTACGTGATGAAATAATGGACAGGACTATTTCTTTTGATCGTAAAGAAGAAAAGAAATTAAAGGGAAAGACTTCCATGTCATATCTTTATTCTACAACAATACTTGTTGATGATAGCCGAAATAAAAAAATAGGAGAATTCAGTATCCTAACATTGGAAAGTAAGAAAACGGTCATTACCACGAAAGGAATTAATAAAACTATGGTGACAGTAATACTACCAATACATAACAATACAGTCAACAATTTGTCGGATAACATTTCCAAACTATTTATTTATCTCCCTCTTGTTGGTACGGAGCATTGGGGAATCAATTTCTTGATTCACGCTCCTATGTTTACTTGCTCATCAGACGATAGAAGTAGTTTGCGATTAATCATAGATGGGCAAACAGAACACGATCCAGCAATAGAAAACTGCAAGTATATTCAAGAGGCATCAGATATTCTTTTCGATTATATCAGTCAGCATCTATCTGAGTGGCAAGATGTTCATTATTTGGCACCAATTGATTTTGACGTGTCTAATCCAAATAAAGAATTGAGTGATTATTATAAGCAACTTAAAAATGTTTGGCTACAAAAAATGAGGGGGCTTGGTATTGTGAATGTAAAAACGGTAGATGGTATTATAAGAAAGAAGCCCTCATGTATATATGTTTTGGACTCTGCTTTAACCAAGGCAATCAAGGAAAAAAAAGGACTATTAATGCCTATTTACAATGTACTCTTAAACATGCACCATGATTTGATACCTATTCCCGAACACTTGATTTTTTGGAGTGAAATATTTGCCAGTTGGTACGAAGGAACTGATTGTGACCAAATAATTAGCATCAGCAATATTATTGATTATATTGTCAATAACGGCATGGCTGTAGTTAATGAAAAAGACTTGTTGCAAATTTGTGAATATTTGAGAGATAGTGATCAGTTAAGTTTCTTTGATAAAAACATTCTACTAGCAGAAGACGGTACACTAACCAACAAGTCTGAGGGATACAAGAATGATATTTCATCAAATAAATTAAAAATCTGTATTAAGACGCTTCTACCAGAACAAACCAGTAAGTTTGTTAAAAATGAATTTGCAGATTTGATTAAACTACCCTCATTTAATGATAAAAATGTCAAAGAGGCACTGTCATCATGCACTGAAGAAATGCAAACTAAAATAAAAGTTGTAACTGATGTTGCGAAGTCTGAATGGGAGTCAAGCAGAAGGGTTCCTGAAACAACTGCAGGCTTATTAAATGAAGGACAACGAAATGCACTGATGGATTATTGCTATATGACAATACCCAAAAACAGTACTTCATTTCAATTTAAAGCACTCGATCTCATAAGGGAGTATTATAATTATACTTACGATTTTACAGATAAAATTGACACAGAATCTTTCGAATGGAGAGGTGCTATTCGCACTTTACTTTGTCATATTCTAACGGAGTTCACCATTCTATGCGACGGAAAGAAAAGGGAACAAATTGGCTGGATAAAAAGAATGATAGATTGCATCTATGCCTTTTCCGATTTCAAAGGGATGCTGCAGAATTATCGAGTTTACCTCTCACAGAGTGAAGAATTCTCTTATTGTAAGGATTTGAAGATAGATTCAGGCATACCTGAGAAGATGAAAGACATTTATAACACAATAACATCTACCCAAGAAAAAACAATTGAAATTCGAAAAGAACTATTTGACCATGAATTTGGTAAAATTGCTCCTACGGATGCAAAATGTGAAATAGTACTCTTTGGCAAAAAAATTATGGATGAAATATCAAAATCGGGTAAATATCTCAATGAAATAGATTCTTACGAACACAAAGATTTGATTATGGATATTATCAATAATTTTGATGAAGAAGCTGAGGGGGAAAAATGGAAAGAAGCCTTTGAAACTATATATAAAGATATTCCATCGTTACTTGCAAAACTCGTACTCAATAAAGATAACCGAGAGTCTATGATAAAAATAATGAAAGTCAAGGATAAGACACGTCTAAACAAAGCTGCAGAAATCATCAATAATGAAAACTTGATTCATATTTGGGAACTAGGGAAAGCCGCTTGGATAGAGAAGGAGAATGAACAGCACGACTTTAACAAGAAGAAAGAACTTGGTAACTATGTGGAGGATTATCTTCGTAAAGAATTAAAAGACATTCTTAAGAATAACAAGGTTGAAGCAAAAGTTGATGATGTACAAGGTGGTCAAGATATTATTGTATCCATCAATGATGAACCAATTTACTACATAGAGGTTAAGAGCCGTTGGGTGGCAGCTGATTCTGTAATGATGTCCTCAACACAACTAGAACGTTCTGTAGAGCAAAAGGATTGTTATTCACTATTTGCTGTGAATATGATTGATTTTAATGGTGAGAACGTGAAAGAACACCGATATCCAAAATCAATGGATGAGTTTGTAAATAGAATTCGTATAGTCCCTAATATTGGCAAATTAAATGAAGAGATCATTCCGACAAGACGTGGCTCAAATGATCAGGTTCATATAGGTGGTGACTATAAAGCTATCGTACCTCAGACTTTAATATCAAAAATCAGTATCGATTACAACACTTTTTTATGTAACGTATTAAAGCCCAAGGTAGAAGAGGCTATAAAAACAATAAAAGGCAGTTGATGATGTTATGATTAATAACTTTAGCATCAACATCCAAGATGTTTTCTAATCAATACTACTCAAATTGAGGAAACATTTTTGTACCATATAAATATAATTCATTGATAATCAGTGTTGGATATATTTGAGGAAGAAATGACGTAATGTGGAAAAGCAAGAGATTTTATTAGTTAATCAACATACTAAAGTTTTAGTCCCAGCATCTTCATATAATATGCAAGATGACGGCAGGCTTCTTATCCCTTTTACAAGTGGCGACAAAATTGGCTTTGTAGACAAAGATGGTGCCATTGTCGTAAAGCCGCAATTCACCATGTACTATGGTGATTGTTATGATGAAAGTGATAATATAAGGGTCTCTGTTGATCGTCTCTATGGATTTGTTCGCGGTGGAGGACGAGTTGCTACGTATAAGCGTCCGATGTATGGACTTATTAATTATAAAGGCGAAACTATCTTCGATCCATCATTTTATAGTTTGATACCAGCTATTGGAAACAAGAAGCTGTATACAGTCCAAGACAGGAATTTGGGATATGCCGTTTTAAACACAGGTGGGACAGAAGTCGTTCGCTTGGGTAAATACAGTTGGATTGATGGATTTGACAATGGACTTGCAAGGGTGAGAATTGGAAATGTGACAAATGGGCAAAATGAAAATGGCGATAAGTGGGGATTGATTGATGAAAACGGCAAGGAAATACTACCTTTAGAGTATGATAGCATTTGGACTTTTTATGGTAAGAAACGTTTTACAACCAAGGTCGTAAAAGGTAATGTTGCCTGTGATGTCATTCTTTCCGAACTATTGGACAAGGATAAAACCCAAGAAAAGGACAATCACTCGGATTTCTATGATGCCAATGATTATGGAACCAATTATGGAGAATATGCTGGTTCGTATGCCCAAGATTTGGAAGGATACAGTGACGATGTGATAGACGATGCTTTTGATGGCGATCCTGACGCTTATTGGAATATTGATTAGTAATATTCTTTCGTATAGTATGCAAGGAGAACTGCGAGCAAGATATGCGAACATGTAAATAACGATCAGGAATATGCGGTGTTTTCGCCAAGATATATGCAAGGGATAATTCATTGGTCAGGTAGATAGTTTGCAAAAGACGGAAAAAATTACGAACATAGGGCTATCTACCTGATATTAACTTTTCGCTGTCAAACAGAACGAATAGGGCCTAACAATAACGAAGTGGTTGGACGGCCATGCTGTTGTCTTGGCCACAGTGTTGACTGTGTGTATATGGGAGTGACGGAATAGCTTGGGG
>NZ_JRNC01000090.1 GCF_000758925.1 Prevotella sp. S7-1-8 | reverse complement strand
ATTGCTACTGCACGAAGTAACAAGGTGGCGGTATGTTTAGGTTTTCAAGACTTCTCACAGCTTACTCGTGACTATGGGGACAAGGAGAGTAAGGTAATTCAGAACACGGTGGGTAATGTGTTCTCCGGGCAAGTAGTTGGGGAAACTGCCAAGACACTTTCCGAAAGATTCGGCAAGGTGCTTCAACAGCGACAGTCTATGACCATTAACCGAAACGATAAATCCACCTCTATCTCCACACAAATGGATAGTCTTATCCCTGCAAGTAAGATTTCCAACCTCACCCAAGGTATGTTTGTAGGTGCAGTTTCCGATAACTTTGACGAACGTATCGACCAAAAGATTTTCCATGCGGAGATTGTTGTGGATAGTGCCAAGGTGTCTGCGGATATGAAAACCTATAAACCCATCCCCAATATAACTGATTTCACTGACAAAGAAAGCTGCGACACGCTCAAAGAAACCATTGAAGCCAACTATCGTAAAGTGAAGCAAGAAATTCGGTCGCTTGTCGATACTGAAATTCAACGGATAAAGGACACCCCCAGTCTTGCCCATTTAGTAAAAGATTAGCAGCCTTATTCTAATACAGCCGTATAAATACGAGCAAACGTTTGCATTCTGTATTTTTCATTATTTTTCCGGAAATTGCTTGTAATTTTGGAGAAAAATACTTAAATTTGCATTATATTAAAAAAATAGGACAATAACGCTCCCATATTGGACATATTCAGGAGCAACAAAAATAAAGGTAATAACTATTTTTGATGATGTATGTATAAATATGCGACTCGCAATTTCGGCTACCTGCCAACTTCTTCTTCCGCCTTTAGCAAAGAGTGCGAAAGAATATTGCCTGTCATATATTTATTAACATCTTTTATTACCCCCC
>NZ_JRNC01000089.1 GCF_000758925.1 Prevotella sp. S7-1-8 | reverse complement strand
CCCCCCCCGACTTTTTAACACTTTTTATTGGTTCGCCGCACACTACTCTCTCTCCGCCTTTTTTCATCGCAAGAAAAGGTATGAGAGGAGTATCGCCATACCCATGAGTGTCGTGTGACTTGCGCACAGTACTCGTATGTACGAAATAGCACAAGCAGGAAACGCTACAACAAAAACTATGAAAACAACCTATAGTCGTGTAGCACTGATAGAGATTAAGACAATAAAAGACTATGTAACCGAAAAACGAACACGCTTATGGAGGAAAAGAGCGAAAAGGTCGCTAAAAAAGACGACAAACTATTTACAATAAATAAAGAAACTGACGAAGTGATGACTAAAGTAATTGTAAAACAAAGGAAGCTGTACGAAGCTCCATTTTGCACAGTGATAAAGATTGACGGTCAGAGTGACCTGTAGCATGGCTTGTGTACGTAGGCGAATATAGAGGAATCTAAATCGCTGACAAGCACGCCGACAAGTTATACTGGGCAAATGCGGTAAAACTATCTTGTCGATACCAATGAATGTAATAATATGATAAAAGAAAAGCAAAAGGCGAAACAGATATGGTTGGAATGCGCTGGAAGATACGTTCCAATCGCTATTTTATTACTTAAACCCTTAAAACTATTCAATTATGGCTAACAGACCTTTAGCCTACGTTCTCACCGAACGCAAGGCAACATTAGGAAAGCTGGCAGGAAAGACCGTCATTCAGGCACTGCCAACAGGTAGAAAACGCATCGACCACCGCTCGTTCTGTGACGAGGTGGCAAGAGCCACCACTTTCACTGGTGCGGAAGTGGAGGCAGTACTGAGACTTGCCGCCGAAATAGCAAAACGACACGTTGAGAACGGCGACAGCGTTGACTTTGGCGACATCGGCACCCTCACCCCCACCTTTAGCAGCAGCCTCGTGGAGAAAGGCAAGGAGGAGTTCAGTCCAGCCAAGCACATTTCCAAACCCGCCGTCAGGCTCAAGCCATCGCGCAAATACTTCACCCTCAGCGGCGTGAGCTACGAGCGCACCGAAGCGCCAGCCAAGGCGAAAAGCGGAAGCTCTGAAAAACCAAACACGCACCCCTGACCGACGTCGCTCACGCAGCTGACTGACGTCACTCACAACACTGACCGACGTCACTCACGAACAAACTTGGGCAGGCAACAATATACGAGATTTTAACCAATTAGCATTAACTACATAAAATTTTAAGAATTATGACAGAGATTATTGACACTCAAGAAACAACGAGAGAGAAAAAACAGTACGTTCGTCCACAAATCACGATGATACCCATGCAGGCAGAACATGCACTGCTGGCTGGAAGCCCTGGTGCGCAGGTTCTCCCACCCGAACACGCTGGAGATGACGATGAAGATCCCAATCCCTAATTATTTTTTATTATCCCACATAAAATTTATAAGTATGAAACATCTATTCAAACCATACACAGTTCTCGCTGTGGCTGCCATATTGGCACTGTTTGCCACCTCGTGTGCAGACGATACGATTACGAGCGAGAGACAAAAGCTGAATAACGGTACGCTGGATACAGAGGCTTTCACCACCATTGACGTGGATTTGAACGCCACCGTACAGGCTCCGAATATTGTACAAGAGGGCAGCGGCACGCGCGCCATTGCCCTCGACAAGCAAGATTTGCCCATCCTGCACGGTACTGAACTAAAAGCACGCATCTTCATCGTGCGTGCTGGCGATGACGATAAAGCGATGGTGAACGGCAAGGAGGCTGTAGACCCTAACAAAGTGGTGCTTGGCACGGGCGAAATGAACTGGAGTAATGTGGAGCCAAAACAAGATGGGACAATAGATATAAACAGCGACGGTATAGTGAAATTTCACTGGCTCAACGGCAAGAGTGCCATGCCCAAGGATGGCGAGAAATGGTATGTGTGCGGCATCATCGGAGGCGAATACAACCCCGACTTCGACAAGGCACGCACCGACATGACCCTTGACGAGAACAAACGCAAGTTGGCAGAGAGCCTATATCGCTTCTATGTAGACCTCGACCCCAAGCACACAAACCTCCACAACACGGTGGACGCAAAAGGCAACATCCTTGCCAACGTGCCTTTCACCACAGGCTGGAAACCGCTCGTGATACAGAATGGCAAAATCGTCATTAAGGGTTGGAGGTTCAAGATGATAGGCAACCTGATACGCTTCAAGGTGAAACGCAACACCGACTTGGTGAAACCAGAGGGTCATAAATACGCCTTTGCCAGTTCGCAAATCACTGCCCGAGGCGGCTTCCTAATGATGCCACCCAGCCTGTTTCGCTCCGATGCCGATCTTGCTATGGATCATTCTTTTGGTCTCGATTGCGAGCTGCGCCCTTGGAACGAAAGCATTGAAAGCAACTTCTACTGGCTATACGAGAACGACCGGCAGCTGCACTTCAACAACCCTGCCAATATGAACCCACTCGAAGAGAGTGCCGACTACGGTTCGCCACTCTACGAATATCGCTACACCTTCGATGCCTCTGCCATGCGCAAGGGCAAGGAGAAAGCCGAATACGACGAGTTCTATGTGTGGGGAATGCCTATTCCAAAGCTCAACTATATAGGGCAGACCATGCTCACCGCCGAGCGTGGCGGATTCATGCTGGGTAAGAAACAGAAAGAAGGTGAACGCTATCCATACGCCAACGAATGGCTGCTTGCACAGAGCAAGCCACAGGAGTGGACAGGAGAGTTTATACCCCGCGACTTCAAAAGCGATAAATACAAGAATAAAGTTCAAGTCGTAGAACTTGGCGTGTGCCGCCCATGCTTTGGAAAAATGAGAGACGGCAAGCCAGCCTATCCGTGGGCAAACCCTTTGGAACGCTTGGCGGTAACAAACAGCAAGACAGACGAAGTGGGCTTCCACGACACCAACACGCCACACCCCAACGAGGCTGGTAACGGTTGGGTGAGCAACTGGTCACTCAAAAGCAGCGACATGAAGATGCGCTTTGTCCTGAATAATGGTACGATGAAACCACAAGACTATCACCTGCCCACTGGCGAGGAATGGGGACTTGCACTGCCCAACATCCTCACAAGTATCTACGAGGGTAAACTGCCCATAGGTCTTACAGGCTGGGACAATATCAAGCCTGCTCCCAACCCTTACTTCGAGATGTACGACCCAGAGGAAGACGACATGCGCCCCATCATCTCAGCTGGCGAGACACACAACAGCAACAAGTCTGACATGCAGGAAGAGCGGTTTTGGAACAATAAACCCATTTTCTACTCCTACTTCATGCAAAACAAGAACCGCCTTGAACTCTACGCCATACGTTTTGACGGCAACAACAAAGAGGCACAGTCGCACAAAGACCGCCGTCCCTACGGCAACCGCTATCGCTGTGCCTATCGCTGGAGATTTATGGACGCAGGCGGTCCCGATGTTACGAATGACGGTCGAGGTATGCGCCTCGTAGTGCAGAGCCGCTGGATAGGTAACGCCAATGTAACCGTGCGCGACATTATGGACGACAAATGGTGGGGAGAATGTTCGGACAGCAATCCCCTATACCTCACAGACTGCTACCGTGTGCTGCCCTGTGTGGGCTTCCCCTTCCCAAAAGGCGCACCTACATGGCGCATGGCTTACTGGTCAAGAACACGCTGGAAACATAACACGTATGACAAAGACGATGCCTATAGCAACAAAACCTTCTGCTACCGAGTGCTCTCCAGAGACGGCTTCGACCGTGGGCATAACGATAATGCCACACTCCACTATGGCGTTCGCCTCATGGTAAACAGAGACGTGGACGAGTTCGGCAAGCGCGCCCCACGCCAGTTGCAGAAAGACAAAGACGAGCAACGCCTCATACACCGCAAGTAGTGGGTAACAGCACAGGATAACCGAACAGTGGCAGCTTGCGAGCCACCGCCGTCCACCAAGCCGCCGCCAACGAACGATATACGATATAGAATAAACGACCACGCCACGTCTCCCCTGCGGAGCATGACGTGGTCGTATTGTTTCTATGCGGTTGGTGAGGTTTGTGTGGTTGCGAATTATTTGCTACCTTTGCACCCCTAAAATAAAAACTGGAGATAACAACAATGGCTACAAGACAAAACTCATACCAAGAGATAACCAAAACGACAACGCTGCTCACAGCCTTGTACGCACTGCTGTGCGCCATGCTGCTGTGCGCATGCGACAACGGTACGGATGCCGAACCCGAAGAACCACACCGCCAGCCGCGCATAGTGCGGCTCAGCGTAGAAGTGGCAAACGCCACGGTCAGCTACGACAAGCCAGCGGCGACAAGGGCAATGAGCTACGAATTTGAGGGCGAAACGCTATTTCCACAGCTGCGCCTCAAGAGTGGCGAGACGCAGAAGGGGATTTGCGCCATCAGGAACGACAACCCCAAGATACCCGTGAGATGCGTGCCTGTGGAATGGATAGTAAGGGGCAACACACTGTGGTGCGACAACATCACCACCGAGGTGGAGTGTCCCGACGGCGAAGAGCTGGGCAACTGGCAGGCGTGTTTCATGCTTGGGCAAGGCACCTACGATGCCAAGAGCCAACGCATGACCTTTGGGGTGAGCCGCATGGCACAACCCATAACCCGGGGCGAGGAGCAACAGTGGAATCTGCCATACCTCTCGCCATGGCTGCCGCTGAAGACGCACGACGGCATTCACCTGCACACGCCTCATGTGAGGTTCACACCGCAAGGAGCGTTCATCCGAATGCGGCTGACCAACGACACAGGGCGAGAGCTCGACTTGGCTGAACTGCGTATGCGCGCCCCCGACGCTTCGATGCAGGCAGCACCGTTTATGTGGGAAGCGACGTGGCAGACAGACAGCCGAGCGACAGAGCCTGCGGTAGCACCTGTGTTGCTGAAAAAAGGAGAAGATTTCGTGTGTCCGCTCACCCAGCCACTCACGCTGAAACCGGGCGAGACATCAGGCTGGTACGGCTTCTGGGCAATGCCCATAGGCAAACAGGCAGGCTATCTCTCTGACATCTACGCCATACCCACGACAGAGCGCAAGGGCAAACGCACGCCGTGGTGGATACACCACACGCCATTGGAGGGCAGGAGCGGAGCGCAAGGACCCAAGGCAGGACTCACATACACGCTCTCGCTGCGCCTGCGCCAACTGGTGCCAACCACCAACGCCAATTGGATGCAGAACATAGAAGACGACCGACTGGTGTGCAAGATGTCCATTCCCGGCACCCACGACACGGGAGCATGGACGGGCATCGTATGGGTGAAAACGCAAGACAAGGACATCAAGGGGCAGCTCGAGAGCGGTATACGCTTCTTCGACATCCGCTTGGTGCTCGACGGCGATGTGCTGAAACTCTGCCACGACAGGTTTGTGTTCGACCGCACGTTCCACAAGGATGTATTGCGTGCCACCGCTGATTTTCTGTGGGAACACCCCTCAGAAACAGTTATCATGACCATCAAGCGCGACTATGACTACGATCACGATGGAGGCGACAAATACCGCAAGGCGGTGAGCAACGTGCTGAAAGCCGATCCCTACGTTACACCATACATTGCAGGAGCATTCAGCCCTGACCTCACTATGGGCGACCTGCGTGGCAAGATGCTCATCGTGAGCCGGGAGGGCTGGTATTCCTCCAATTCGGGCTGGATAGAGAGCTGGCCCAACAACCGTCAGTTCTCTACCACCCTACAGTCGATGAACTACACCAGAACCACGCTGCACGTGGAGGACACCTACAAATGCGAAGCTAAGGACAAGGTGAGCCTCGTTCGCCAGAACCTGCTCAAAGCCAGTGAGGCGTACGGTAGTGCGGCACCCGACTGGTTCATCACCTTCTGCTCGTACACGGGATACAATGGTATCGGTGCGCCCAATACCGTCACTAAATACGTGGATCCCTATGTGATGGACATCCTGCGGGGCGACGACAACATGCGCACCACGGGCATACTGCTTTTCAACTTCGCAGGCTGGTGGGACAACGGACTCACCAACATCGCCATCAAGTTCAACGACACCGCCACACCGCCTCTCAAGCAGTGGTAACAAGGTGAGACAAGCCTATACACCGTCCGAGCCGTGCAGAATCCCCCTCATCGGCACGGCTTCATCGCAGATTATTAAACATCATAAAACATATTACAGTTATGCAATACGCAATTATCATCTTCGCAAGTTTCTTTGTCTTGCGCCTGTTCTCGCTCGCCTATTCTATCAAGAACGAGAAACGTCTCATCAAGTGTGGTGCCACCCAGTACGGAAAACGCAACTCCCTGCTGCTGACACTTGCCCACATAGCCTATTATTTTGGTGCCCTGTACGAGGGATATGCCAGCAACATGGAGTTTGACCGAGTTTCGGTCATCGGCGTGGCAGTCATGGCATTTGCCTACCTCATGCTGTTTTACGTTATCTATAAACTGCGCGACGTTTGGACGGTGAAACTCTACATCGTACCCAACCACCGCATCGAGCGCAGTTTCTTGTTTCGCACAGTGCGACACCCCAACTATTTCCTCAACATCATACCAGAACTGATAGGCGTGGCTCTGCTCTGCCATGCTTGGACAACGCTGTGCGTGGGTCTGCTGCTCTACGGCTACCTGCTAATGGTTCGCATCCGTCAAGAAGAAAGAGCCATGCGCCACCTGCTATCGTAACGGTCGTGACCGACGTCGATAATCTTTATAAACAATCTATCATCAGGATAACCTTTATAAACAGGATAGGCAACCACAGATAGACGTGTGGTATTGAAAGGGGGCGTTTTTCTTTTCAGAAAAACGCCCCCTGTAATTCACCCAATATTCTTCTATATGTCGACATGTACGACTCTGAGTGACGACATGTACGGAGCCGAGTGACGTTACTCACGACTCTGACTGACAACACTCACGGTTATTGGCGGCAGACAATCGGGCTACAAACCAAAAAACTTATCGTTGATGTGCTTTCTCATCCATAGGCTTTCTCTTTATAGGGAACGCCTTTTTTGTTGGCGCAGCGCATCTTCCCCTCATTTTATTTCCCACCTTTTCCCACCTTTACCTCCCCGTGTGCGCGTTTGGTTTAATCAATTTAATTTTGCCAATATATAACATTATATATTCATCAAAATGTAATAATTTATGGAACTAAACAACAATGACAACTATGTGCTGGTATTAGAAGACCGCGCGGAAGTGAAGAACGAGAATGAAGCTGGGAAACTCTCTGTAGTTTCGGGTATTGACGACAAGGGAAAACTCCAAACAACGGAAGCCAAGGACGTGCATCAAGCAACCTTTCTGAAATTCAACAACAAGGACGGCTTGCTGAAGAACTTCATGACCAATTTCCTCAAACAGTTCAACGAGCCGTCCCGTTTTGGACTTTACAAAGTAGTGGCTAACAACGTGGAGCAAGGTGTGGCATCGCTCCAAACAATGTTACAGAACCGTGAGAAGCCTGAGAGCAAGCAGCAGTTGGCAGACAGTCAGGTGCGCTTTGACGACTTCCTGCCCAAGCAGAAGAACGCCACCGCTATCGACGAGTCTAAGATTGATTGGAAGCAGCTTGACAACCTCGGTCTTACCCGTGAGCGATTGGAGCAGAGCGGAGAGTTAGCAAAGATGCTCAATTGGCAAAAGAGTAATCTTGTAACCATCGCCATTCCGATGGGCGATACCACCATCTACACCGATGCCCGTTTGGCATTCCGTACCGATGGCGAGGGTAATATCGGTTTGGCAGTTCACCCGCTTCGCAAGGAGCCACAGCTCGATTTCCCTTATATGGGACACAAGTTCTCTCCCGAAGAAAAAGAACAACTTCTTGCAACGGGTAATCTCGGTAAGACCATTGAGATTACGCCCAAGAATGGTGAGCCATTTGCCGCCTACGTTTCCATTGACCCACAGACCAACGAACTCATTGCCCTGCGTGCCGACCGCGTGAATATCCCCAAGGAAATCAAGGGTGTTACACTTTCTGATGCACAGTACAAAGACCTTGTAGAGGGCAAAGCCGTGAAAGTGGAAGGAATGACCGCCAAGAGTGGTAAATCCTTCAATGCTACCTTGCAAGTCAATGCCGAGAAGAAAGGCATCGAGTTCATCTTCGAGAATAAGCAAGGCTTGAAGGAGCGACAGCAGCACTCTCAGCAACAAGGCGCACCACATAAGCTCTGCGGTTTGGAACTCTCCGACAAGCAGCGTGAAGCATTAGACAGCGGTCGCACACTTTATCTGAAGAACATGGTGGACAAGGAAGGACAACCCTTCAATGCCTATGTCCGTATGGATAAGGAGCAGAACCGCCCGCGTTTCTACAAATGGAATCCTGACAAGAAGCAAGAGACCGGCAAGGAAAAGGTGGTAGCCGTAGCCGAAGAACACAAAACACAGGTTGCCGTGAATAACGACGGCAAGACCAACGAAGCTACCAAGAACGTGAACGAGCCGTTAAAGTCCGGGCAGACACAGCCCACTGCCGCCCAAAAGCAAAAGCAGGACGAGAAGAAACAACAGCACCGTGGACGTAAGATGTAACCCTTAAAATAATACCCGAATATGATTACTTGTATTATTGCCGAGAAACCCTCGGTAGCCAGAGATATAGCCCGTATTGTAGGAGCTAATACCAGACAAGACGGATATTTAGAAGGTAACGATTATGTGGTAACATGGGCGATGGGACATCTCATCACCCTTGCCATGCCCGAAGCATACGGTTTTGCAGTCTATAAAGCCGAAGACCTACCCATCCGTCCCAATCCTTTCCAGCTTATCGTGCGACAAGTGCGCAAGGATAAGGAGTACACATCAGACCCCGCAGCACTCAAGCAACTCAAAGCCATTCGAGTTTGCTTTGACAAGGCTGACCGCATCATCGTAGCCACCGATGCTGGGCGTGAAGGTGAACTCATCTTCCGCTATATCTACAACCATTTGAACTGCCACAAACCTTTTGACAGACTTTGGATTTCCTCCCTCACGGATAAAGCCATCCGTGAAGGACTTGCCCATCTCAAGGCAGGAACTGCGTATGACAATCTCTATCATTCTGCCAAAGCAAGAAGCGAAGCCGATTGGCTTGTGGGCATCAATGCCAGCCGTGCCCTATCCATTGCTCGCAAAGGCGGCTATTCGTTGGGACGGGTACAGACTCCGACACTCGCTATGGTCTGCCGTCGGTATATAGAGAATCGTGATTTTTCTTCCGTTCCTTATTGGAAACTCTCCGTAGCAGGAGAGAAAGAGGGCATATCTCTGAAAGCCGTGAGCAGCAGTGCATTTGACAATGAAGCCGATGCACAGTCCGCTCTCGCCATGCTTCGCGAACAGAGCCAGCTTACCGTGACTTCAGTCGCAAGAAAGGTGGGACATACGTCGCCACCCCTCTTGTACGACCTTACTGCCTTGCAGAAGGAAGCCAACCGAAAGCACGGCTTTTCAGCAGATAAGACCCTCTCAATAGCGCAAAGCCTCTATGAGAAGAAAATCACGACCTATCCCCGCACCGGCAGTCGATACATCAGCGAAGATGTTTTCGAGGAAGTACCTGCCTTGCTTGGCAAGATAGGAAAAACACTGCCCTTGCCACTTAACCGCCACTCTGTGGACAACGAAAAAGTGACCGACCACCATGCCATCATCCCTACGGGTGAAACTCCATCAGGACTATCAGCAGATGAAACAACCATCTACCAAATGGTAGTCCATCGTTTCATCGAAGCCTTCTCTCCCGACTCAGAGGAAGAGCGGATGCAGGTGGAACTGACCGACGGTACAAACACCTTCATTTGGAAGGCGTGCCGAAGCATTTATTTGGGCTGGAAAGCCGTGCAGCAAGCTACCGGAACGAACGATGAGAAAGGCAAGGAGGATGAAGAACAGACCTTGTCCGTGTTGCCCAACCTGACAGAAAGCGAGGTATTACCGCTGCTTTCCTCAGAGATTACCGAACACAAGACCAAGCCGAAGCCGCTTTATACAGAAGCCACTCTGCTTTCCGCTATGGAGAATGCCGGGAAAGAGGTCGAGGACGCAGAAAGCAAGAAAGCAATGGCAGAATGCGGCATCGGCACACCTGCCACCCGTGCCAACATCATCGAAACACTTATCCTGCGAGACTATATCCAAAGAGAAAAGAAAACGGTAGTCCCGACAGAGAAAGGCTTGGCAGTCTATGAGATTGTCAAGGACAAACGAATTGCCAATGCAGAGATGACAGGCTCGTGGGAACTGACCCTTGCCGCCATAGAGGCAGGACAGATGCCGCCCGAGAAGTTCGCGCAAGGCATCAACTCCTATGTGGAGACGATTTGCGAGGAACTCCTCGCCCTTGCTTCACCGATGCAGAAGTCCTATCCCGCCTACCGCTGCCCCAAATGCGGTAACGAGACAGTGGGTATCTATGCCAAGATTGCCAAATGCAGGCGCGAAGGCTGCGACTTCCACATCTTCCGTGAAATCTGCGGCACGTTCCTTTCCGAAGACAATATCCGTGATTTAATAACCACCAGGCGAACGCCTATCCTTAAAGGCTTGACGAGCAAGGCAGGCAGGAAGTTCAACGCGCGCCTTGTGCTGGGCGAAGACCACACCACCGCCTTTGAGTTTGAAGGCAAGAAAGGCAAAGTACGGGGGAGATAGTTCACACAGGCTCGGAGAGGAAATAAATTAGTTGGGAGATAGTAAAAAACTATACGTCAGAAATGATATCCCGACTAATTTTCCCTCTCCATCTTAAAACAGAAAAATTATGGCATACAATAAGAAAGCAGTCTTGGAGGGCAATACGGAAGCCATCCGTGTGGTCCTCCGATTAGAGAAAGAACGACGTGATGCCACCGAAGCTGAGAAAGTCCTGCTCAGAGGCTATCAAGGTTTCGGTGGTCTGAAATGCGTGTTGAACCGTTGTGACAATCCCGACGACCTCCGTTATTGGAGCGCATCGGAACAAAACCTGTTTGCTCCGACCCAAAGACTCAAACAGATAATTTACCGTGATGCCGTCGATGCCAACACCGCCAAACGCTATTGGGAGAGTATCAAGGCAAGCGTACTGACCTCCTTCTATACCGATACCCGCATCGTCTCCGCCATTGCCGATGCCCTTAGTGCCACCGATGTGCAAGTAAGACGATGCTTAGACCCTTCTATGGGTATGGGAGCCTTCGCCGAAACCTTTGCCAAACAAGCAGGCATGGTCGATGCTATGGAGAAAGACCTGCTTACGGCACGCATCACACAAGCCCTTCATCCTTACGGCAAGGACAATATCTTTGTTCGGCAAGAACCCTTTGAAGCTATCGGTGAATTGGAAGACAAGGACAAGTACGACCTTATCACCAGCAACATCCCCTTTGGCGACTTTATGGTCTATGACCGTAGTTATAGTAAGGGAGAGAATATCCTTAAACGGGAATCCACCCGAACCATCCACAATTATTTCTTTGTGAAAGGGCTGGACACTATCAAAGAGGGCGGACTTCTTGCTTTCATTACCTCGCAGGGCGTATTGGACAGCCCCAAGAATGAAGCCATCCGCCGTTATCTCATGCAGAACAGCAGGCTTATCTCCGCTATCCGTTTGCCTTCGGGCATGTTCTCCGAGAATGCAGGTACGGATGTGGGCAGCGACCTCATTGTGCTGCAAAAGCAGTCGGGCAAGGAAATTGGTGAGGGCATCGAGCAGCAGTTTGTCAAGACCGCCTCTGTTCCTAAAGGCGACGGCTTTTCTATTGCGTTCAATCATAACTCCCTCTTTGAGGGCGAATGGAAGGATATTTCCCACCGTACGATTGCCACAGACAGACAAATGGGTACAGACCCTTACGGCAAGCCCGCTTGGGAATATACGTTTGACGGCAGTATCGAGGACTTGGCTGACAGTCTGCGCACGCAACTATCCTTAGAAATGGAGCAACGTTTTGATCATAAACTCTATGAAACCGGCATACCCATGACTCGGGAGGAACAGCAGGAACACGTGGACAAGATGGTGCAAAAAGTGCAAGAAAACATAAAAACGGAAGGAATACCTCAAGAACAGGAAATCAAGGATAAGGAGGAAGATAATGCCTATAATCTGATGCCTGATAGCATCAAAAAACAGCTTCCCAAACTCTATAAGACAGAAAAAGAACTCATTGGCGATAGAATAGCCTACGCTCGCTACTTTTTCCCAATGGGGGCTTACACGGCTTATCTATTGGAGTACGACCCCAAGGAGCGCATCGGCTTCGGTGCTGTTACGATGGGCTACGGCTGGGAATTGGGTACAATGTCGCTTGATGAAATGGAGGAAGTAAAGATCAGAGGCTTGGGAATTGAGCGGGACTTATACTTCAAACCCACTAAATTGCACGAGATAGCAGAACTGGAAGAGATTGTCAGAGGACAATACACTAAAGAACCCATCATAGAGGAAGTCAAGGAAGAAAACCGTCAGGAAGTTCTAAGACCAGTACAGGAAGACACTCTGCCCCAAGAGAAGGTCGAAGATGGTAATAAGATAGTGGCAGATGAATCAAGAGACGAATCAGAGACAGAAAAAGAAGCACAAGCTGCACAGGTACTTCCAACAATAGAGCCTGAAACTGAACCTGCTCCCGAAGGTGTCCCCGTAATTACCCTTCAAAGACAATACGAACAAGAAAGCCGTGAAATTCGCACGGACGTGGAAGCCCCACGCGAGATGAACGGACAGACGGTATTCTTTGACGAAGACCATCATCCCATAATGGACAGCACCATCGAGACAGAGCCAAAGGAACAGTTCTTGTTTACCCCGGAGGAATATAGTCTTTGGACACAAGATGTAGCCCGTGTAAATAATGAAATCAAGGAGGCTACTCAACAAAAGAAGGTCAGCGATAACCAACCGCTTTCTGCGAGCCGACAGTCCAAGCCGGCAAGAAGCACGCCGAGCAGTCCTCGCAGAAGCAAGAAAACTGCATCGACTCCCGTCAGAGAACCCTCACTCTTTGACTTTATGGAGGAAGCCGAGCCTCGCAAGGCACAGCCCATAGCAGAGGTTAAGAAAGAGTTTGATGCTTCACCGCGTCCGTTCCTTTCTTCTCCCGACTCACATTTGCGTGACGGCTCGATAGTCGTACAGAATGGGCAGGTAGGCTTCCTGTCTGACTTGAAACGGCATCCCTCCTTCAATCCGATGGACTTGCCCTTTGCCCAGCTCTCACGGCTGAAAGCATATATTGAGATTAGGGAGAGTTATCACCGACTCTATGATTATGAGGCGAACAACCAAGCGGAGGACAAGGAAGAGCGTGAGAAACTCAATCGGCTTTATGACGGCTATGTAGGTCGTTGGGGGTACTTCAACCAGAAGGCAAACACCGATGTCATCAAGATGGATGCCACCGGAGTGGAGATGCTATTCTTGGAACGCTCCGAGAACGGCAGGTACATCAAGGCGTACATCTTCGACCATCCGACGGCTTTCTCCACCTCTGAACTTTCCATTGCCGCAGACCCGATGGAGGCATTGGGCGCATCACTCAACAAATACGGCACGGTGGAACTTGACTATATGAGTTCCCTGCTTCCCGATATGGAAGAGAGCGATATGCTTTCCGCCTTGGAAGGACGCATCTTCTACAATCCCGAAGAGGACAGTTATGAGGTAGCCGACAAGTTTATTTCGGGCAACGTGATAGAAAAGGCGGAGCGTATCGAGTCGTGGCTTTTGGATCATCCAGAGCATGAAGAAGCGAAACAGAGTCTGACTGCCCTGCGTGCCGCCACTCCTACACCTATTCCCTTTGCCGACTTGGACTTTAACCTCGGAGAACGATGGATACCTGCCAAAGTATATGGCAAGTTTGCCTCGGAGTTTTTCGGGACGGATATTGGCGTATCCTACCATTCCAATATGGACGAGTATTCCCTTGTCTGCGACCGAAAGAATGCCAACATTTGGCACAAATATGCCGTGCAGGGGGAATTTCGTCGATATGACGGCATCAACCTGCTGAAGCACGCACTTCACAATACCATTCCCGACATCAACAAGAGTAAGGAGGTGACGGATAAGATCACAGGAGAAACCAAGACCATTAAAGTACGGGACGGACACGCCATACAGATGGCGAACGCCAAGATTGAGGAAATCAGACAGGGCTTTGTCGATTGGCTCGGACGGACACCAGACACCTTTAAGCAACAACTATCAGACCGTTACAACCGCCTTTTTAACTGCTTTGTGCGTCCCAATTTTGACGGTACGCACCAGTCGTTTCCCAACCTTAACCTTAAAAGATTGGGCATACCAGACCTTTATAATAGTCAGAAAGATGCCGTGTGGATGCTGAAGACCAATGGAGGTGGTATCTGCGACCACGAGGTG
>NZ_JRNC01000088.1 GCF_000758925.1 Prevotella sp. S7-1-8 | reverse complement strand
TAATAAAAATTAGCTCTTCGCCGTCCACGATATTGGCAAATGGCAAAAATCCAAAATAAAAAAGGAACGATATTTCAACATATCGCTCCTTACATTACATATGCGGTATACCGTTTATGTTATTCCATATTATTTTCCGTATTGGGAAAATGGAACTGGTAATTGCGATCAAAGACGTTTCGCACCTTGTTAATTTCTATGAAAGTGGTACCTCCACCCTCGCCAAACGAACCCGAGAGGTAAGCTATCTTATCGTCAAGCTCAACAAAATTCTTCTGTCTAAGCATGCGAAGCGCTGCCGTAAAAAGATACTCTGGGTTAGCGTGCTCTTTCTGATAAACCGGTATCACGCCATAAGACAGATTAAGCCAACGCTGCGTTTTCTCCTTATAGCAGATGGCAAGAATGGGTTTCGGACCACGAAAAGCGGCCAAATTGCGAGCCGTGGTACCCGTTTCCGAGTCGGTGACAATACCAGCCACCCCCAACTGTCGCGTTGAAGCAATAGCGGCATGGGCCAAAAACTCACGCTGCGTGCAGTTTGGACGCAAGGGCACCTCGTCTTGGACGCCAAAGCTGGTACGGTCGTTCTCAGCCTGCTCAGCTATGGCCGCCATTGTCTGCACCGCCTCCAACGGATACTTGCCCATAGCAGTTTCGCCACTAAGCATAAGCGCGTCGGTGTTGGAATATATGGCATTGGCAATGTCGGTAACCTCCGCGCGAGTGGGACGGGGATTGTTAATCATGGTATGGAGCATTTGGGTGGCCACGATAACGGGCTTCTTTTTTTGCACGCACTTGCGGATGATCATGCGCTGAATGCCTGGAATACACTCAATTGGCACCTCGATACCAAGGTCGCCACGCGCGATCATGATGCCATAACTGGCGTCAATGATCTCATCTATGTTGTCCACGCCCTCCTGATTCTCAATCTTTGAGATGATCTTAATGTCAGAATGATGTTCGTCGAGAATGTCTTGCACCGCCTTCACGTCAGCCGCAGAGCGCACAAAACTATGTGCTATGAAATCAATATCCTCTTCTATGGCAAGCAGAATGTTGCGTTTGTCTTTCTCTGTGAGAGCCGGCAAATTGATGTGCTCTCCCGGGATATTGACACTTTTGTGCGATCCAAGAACGCCATCATTGGTCACCCGGCTATAAACAGTGGGCCCCACAATATCCGTCACAACCATGTTGAGCGCGCCATCATCAAAGAGAATGTTGTCACCCACCCTGACATCTTTGGCAATATCAGGAAAAGAAAGGTTCACTATATCATGTGTCGTACCCATTTCCGGACGCCCAAATATCTTGACTACATCTCCCACCTTATATGGAATTGGCGTATCGACAGCCGTGGTGCGAACCTCCGGGCCTTTAGTGTCGATGAGAATGCCAAGGTGTGGAGACACCGCTCGCACGTTCTTGATAATTCCGCGAATGCCCTCGGGAGTAGCGTGAGCCGTGTTCATCCTCACTATATTCATGCCAGCAAAAAACAACTTGCGAAGAAAATCTACATCGCATCTGCGATCGCTAATGGAACATACTATCTTTGTTTTTTTCATAACTTTGAAAAATATGGTTTCTATTGTATTTTATACTATAATATTTAAGGTGTGCCACTGGTTTTACTCGAAGTTTGACAAGTGGCGCGAGGTAAACAAATCATGTAAACTTCTATTTGCAAAGGTAAAGCATTTTTTTTAAATTGAATATGAAAACATCTATTAAATACGCTACGAAAAAGTTTACGTTTATTAAAGTATAAAGGCTCGTTACACTTAATTCCTTTGAACTATTAGGAAAACAGGCTTTAAAACAATTAAAAACAAATCACGAAAGAATTAAAATATAACCGTATAAAAACTATAAAAAAATTCATTTCGCAACTATCACATTGCAAATACTAATAAAAAGAAATAAAAGTCATAAAGATGTTAACAAACGTTTTTTTATTTCGTTTTATTAAATTTTACTTGTTAAGTATATTGTTTTTACTTATTTTTGCAAAATCGACATACAAGAGGGATAATATACTATAAATGTCCAACACCCCCAAATGGACAAAACATATGCTTACATAGCCACATCCAAAGACCATTTATTGTGTATTGTGCATATTGTTAATTATGAATTTAACCTTTACGATATAGATTTATGAAACAAAGATTAGCAATGTTGCTTGTAGGTTTGTTCTTAGGGTTAGGAACGACGTGGGCACAGAACAAGATCAATGGTGTCGTAACCTCAGCAGAGGACGGACAGCCGGTGATTGGTGCTTCTGTTACCGTATCCGGAACAAAAACAGGCGCCGTGACAGATGTAGATGGTAAATTTTCCTTAACTACAAGAGAGAAAAGTCCTATGATTACGATTACGTACATAGGTATGGTGACACAAAAGCTGCGCGGAACGCAGAACATGCGCATAGTGCTTCGCTCCGACGCGCAAACCGTTAGCGAAGTGGTCGTGACGGGTATGCAGAAAATGGACAAACGCTTGTTTACCGGCGCGGCAACCAAAGTCGATGCCGGGAAAAGCAAGTTGGACGGTATCGCGGATATTAGCCGCTCTTTGGAGGGGCGCGCCGCTGGCGTGAGCGTACAAAATGTATCGGGTACATTTGGCACGGCGCCTAAGATTAGGGTGCGTGGAGCCACCTCCATCTATGGCAGCAGCAAACCACTTTGGGTGGTCGATGGCGTTATCATGGAAGATGTGACAGAAGTGAACGCCGACCAACTGTCGTCTGGAGACGCCGCGACGGTAATATCCTCAGCCATCGCCGGCCTGAATGCCGACGACATTGAGAGTTTCCAAATCTTGAAAGACGGTTCCGCCACCTCTATATATGGCGCGCGCGCCATGTCAGGCGTGATAGTTGTTACCACGAAAAAAGGTAAAGCCGGCAAGACGCACATTAACTACACGGGCGAATTTACCATGCGCCTGAAGCCAAGCTACAGCCAGTTCAACATCATGAACTCACAAGAGCAAATGGGCATATACAGAGAGCTTGAGGCCAATGGCATGCTTTCATTTGGCCAAACCCATCGCGCGTCCACAAGTGGCGTGTATGGCAAGATGTACCAATTGATGAACACATACGACCCCGCCACGGGCAAATTCTTGCTTCCCAACACAGAGGAGGGGAAGATAAAGTATTTGAAAGCGGCCGAAATGCGCAACACCAATTGGTTCGACGAGTTGTTCAGCAACGCCATATCCATGAACCATTCTATCAGTATCTCATCGGGAACAGAGAAGGCCCAGTATTACACATCCTTCTCGTTGATGAACGATCCAGGATGGACCGAGCAAAGCAACGTGAGGCGTTACACCTTCAGCACGAACGCATTGTACAACATGAGCAAGCACTTGTCGCTCAATCTGATCGGAAACGCTGCCTATAGAAAGCAAAAATCACCGGGCGCAATGAACCAGCATGTGGACAACGTGACAGGCGCCGTGACTCGCGACTTTGACATTAACCCCTACTCTTACGCCATCAACACGTCAAGAACGCTGGATGCCAACGAGTTCTACGTTAGAAACTATGCGCCATTCAACATTCACCACGAGCTGGCCAACAACTTTAACGATTACGATGTCATTGACACGAAAGTACAAGCAGAGCTTAAGTACAAGCCTATAACAAAGGTCGAGTTGGCAGTGTTGGGAGCCTACAAGTTCTCTACGACAACACAAGCCAACCAGATAATGGACAACTCCAACGTAGCGTTGGCTTTCCGCGCCATGGACGACGCAACCATGCTTTATGGCAACCAGCGTCTTTACACAGACCCCGACGTGCCTAACAGCCTGCCATTCTCAGTACTGCCCAATGGTGGTTTCTATCGCGAGACAAAGTACAAGATGAACAGCTGGGACTTCCGTGCCACCGCTAGTTATAACGATGTTTACAACAATGACCACATCGTGAACCTCTTTGGAGGTATGGAAGTGAACAACACCGACCGTAACCGCAGCTATTTCAATGGCGTGGGCATGCAATACGAGATGGGATTGCTCGGCTCGTACGATTACAGATATTTCAAGCAGTCGAGCGAGGAGAACGAAATTTACTATGACTTGTCCAACGGACACAGTCGCGAAGTGTCTTTCTTCGGAACTGGCACATATTCTTGGAAAGGTCGCTACACCATCAACGGAACAGTGCGTTACGAGGGCAGCAACCGCTTGGGCAAAGCTCGCAGCGCCCGATGGTTGCCTACATGGAACATCTCTGGAGCGTGGAATATGCACGAGGAGCCATGGTTTGAAAAAACTTTCAAGAACAGTCTCACACACGCCACATTCAAAGCGTCTTATTCTTTGACGGGCGACAAACCTGCCGTGACCAACGCCGCGGTAATTATCCAGAGCTACAACCCTTGGAGACCATTTACGGTTGACAAGGAATCGGGGCTTGAGATATGGGATTTTGCCAACCGCGACCTTACCTACGAAAAGAAACACGAGCTTAACCTTGGTTTAGACTTGGGCTTCCTCAACAATCGCATCAACGTCACCTTCGACTGGTATCGCCGCAACAACTACGACTTGATAGGCCCGCGCATCACCAATGGAACCAAGGGCACCATCGTGGAATATGCCAACGTGGCCTCGATGAAGTCGAATGGAGAAGAGCTTTCCATATCCAGCAAGAACATCGTGAGCAAAGATTTTACATGGAGCACGGACTTCATCTTCTCTCATGTCAAGACAGAAGTGACCTCGTTGAAAAATCGTCGAAACCTTATCCAGATGATTACAGGCTCCGGCTTTACGCTCGAGGGTTATCCGTATCGCTCCTTGTTCTCCATGGACTTCCAAGGATTGAATGAGAATGGCATACCAACCTTTATCAACCAAGATGGAAAGAAGACTACCAGCGGCATCTACTTCCAGTCTCGCAACATTGAGCATTTGAAGTATGAAGGCCCGGTAGACCCCACCTACACAGGTTCTTTTGGCAATACGTTCTCTTATAAAGGATGGCATCTCATAGTCTTTGCAACTTACGCTTTTGGCAACAAGGTGCGTCTTGACCCAGCCTTCTACTCTTGGTATTCAGACCTTGACGCCACGCCAAAAGAGTTCAGAAATCGCTGGACCAAAGCGGGCGACGAGATGAAAACCAACATACCTGCCATCCCTGACTTGCGCCAACGCCAACAAGACAAGAAACTGAGCTACGCCTACAATGCCTTCAACCGCTCCACGGAGCGTGTGGCGAAGGGCGACTTTATACGCATGAAAGAAATTTCACTGTCGTATGATTTCCCACAGCGATGGGCTAACTATTTGCATTTGAACAAGGTCAACCTCAAATTGCAGGGTACAAACTTGTTCCTTATCTATGCGGACAAAAAACTCAACGGCCAAGACCCAGAGTTCTTCAACGCCGGTGGTGTAGCTGTGCCAATGGCTCGACAGTTCACAATGACACTCAGAGTTGGACTATAAATTCCTTTAACAAGTTAAGAATATGAAAAAGATATATTTATTCCTTTCGGCAGTCTTCGCGTTGGGCGTAACCACATCATGCAATGACTATCTCGACAAATTGCCTGATGACAGAGCCGAAGTGGACAACGTGGATAAGATCCAAAAACTTCTTGTCTCGGCTTATCCCCAACAAGACCCAACCTATATTTTCGAGATGAGCAGCGACAACGTCGATGACAACGGAACAAGCTATGGCTACTCTCCCAAGGAGGAGGAGCTCTACCGTTGGAAAGACGTTGAGACGGAGGGTAACGATGACCCGAAATATATTTGGAACCACTGTTACACCGCCGTGGCCTCAGCCAACCTTGCGCTTCAGGCCATCGAGAAATTGGGGTCGCCAGCCGAACTCAATGGCGCCAAGGCAGAAGCGTTGCTTTGCCGCGCCTACGCCATGTTCCGTCTTTCTACGGTGTTCTGCATGTCTTGGAACCCCGCGAAGGCAGAGCAATATCTCGGGTTGCCTTATCCCAAGGTGCCAGACGTATCGGTGAACACTCGTGGCACGCTCAAGCAACTCTACGAAAACATCAACGCGGACATCGAGGCGGCCTTGCCACTGTTGGACGACACCTACCTCAAAGTGCCCAAATATCATTTCAACGCAAAGGCAGCTTACGCTTTCGCGGCTCGCTTCAACCTGTTTTATCTCAACTACGATAAAACCATCAAGTACGCAAACGAGGTTTTGGGCAGCAATCCATCAGGAGTGCTCAGAAACATGAACGAATATGCCACGCTGACCATTGACGCATTCTCCAACAAATATATCAGCACATCAGAGAACGCCAACTTGCTAATTATGCCAGCGTTTTCCCGTCTATCCCGCACAGGTTCACGTTTCAACCACAACACGAACATAACAGACAGTGAAACATTTTGGGCACCCATGCCATGGGCTCCACATGGAGGGTCCACCAACAACTGTCTCGTCGAGGCGAACCAGCTTTATGGCTCCAACCAAAAGACTTGGATTCCAACCGTCAACGAGTATTTTGAAGTGACCGATAAGATTAACGACACAGGTTTCTCGCACATCGTTATGCCCGTGTTCACCACAGACCAAGTGTTGCTTGAGAGAGCGGAAGCGTATGTGATGAAGAAAAAATACACAGAAGCCTTGGCAGACATGAACGCTTGGATAGCCGCGCACACCAAACCGGTGCAAGAAAAAGCCAAGCGGCCCACGCTCACCCTGGAAAGTCTGAATAAGTTCATCAATGACACTCCTCTCGCAAAGGATACCATTACCACCAATCGCGACCGAAGTATCAAAAAGGCTTTGCATCCACAAGGGTTCACATTGGAAAAAGGCACACAGACCAACATGATAGACATGCTGTTGCAAATGCGGCGCATAGAGACTTTCTGGCACGGCGGTCGTTTCCTTGATATCAAACGATACGGCATCACCGTATGTCACCTCTTAGATGGAGAAGACCCCATTTTCTTCAAACCGGGCGACTTGCGAGGCGCTATCCAATTGCCACTCGATGTAATCGACGCAGGACTGGAGGCAAATCCAAGAGAAGCAAACACAAGTAAGACTCCTAAAAAATGAACACAATGAAATACATCAAAATCATCATGCTGCTGGCGCTCGTCGCGGTGACCAACGCCTGCAAGGAAGACGACGTTGACACAAGCAACTCTGTCTTCACCAAGACCACCACGCAGCAATCAGAGTTTGACAAATGGTTAGAGGCCAACTACGCCAAACCTTATAACATCGAGTTCAATTACCGTTACGTTGACAAGCTCACAAATAACTATTATAACGTTGTTCCACCCAACGAAAAGAACTCAAGAGCCATGTCCATTCTTTTGAAGCACGTATGGCTTGACGCTTACACCGAACTGATGGGAAAGGACTTCCTGAAGAAAAATTGCTTCCGCGTCATTCAGCTCATTGGTTCTCCACAATATGACGGACAAAACAAAATCATCCTTGGCACTGCTGAGGGAGGCATACAAATCACGCTTTTCCGTATCAACAATCTTGACCTTGACAACATCTATGTCAACCAAGACGACCCATTGAAGAGCCATCGCGACTTGCCCCTTGACCTCAACTATTGGTATTTTCATACCATGCACCACGAGTTCTGCCATATCCTGACGCAGAAAAAGGAATATTCAACAGAGTATCGCACGGTCTCCGTTGGCAAATACCACACCACCGACTGGATTAACGTTTCTGACGAGCAAGCTCTACACGAAGGTTTCATCAGCGGCTATGCCAGCGAGCAGTACAACGAGGACTTTGCCGAATTGTATTCCACATACGTCACCTCCACCCCAGCCGCATGGCAGAAGCTGATGGACAAGGCTTTGATTGTCCAAAAAGACCAAGACGGCAACATCCTCTATCAAAAGGACAAAAAAGGCAACGATGTGTACAAAAAGGATGCGGATGGCAATCCAATCCCACTGTATGACAAAGATGACAACCTCGTGCCTGCCACCGATGCCAAGGGCAATATCATGTGGGAGAAAGACAAGAACGGCAAATATATCTATATTCTCGACAGCAAGGGCAAGCGTATCCCACGCTACTCTATCCACGAAAACGTGAAATACCAATATGGCGAAGATGGTTCTTTGCTCGCGTATTTTGTGTTCAAAGGCAAGCCCTATCCCATCACGGCCCATGGCGGCGATCCCGTTTACCAAGTAGACGAAGATGGGAATACCGTGTTTGACAAAGACGGCAAACCTGTACCAGAGTATTTCAAGGTACCTGTATTTAAGTATGAGCGCGCGCCACAGGTCGACACCAGTGGGCTTGACGCCATCCTTAAAAAACTTGACATCCTCAGGTCTTATTTCATCAACACTTGGGGCATTGACATTGACAAGCTTCGCGACATCGTCACAAGAAGGGCGTCAGAGATTCATCAACTTGATTTGAAAACATTAAAATAAGGAAACGCAATATGAAAAAGATATTCAATCTCTTCACTTTCCTTGCGGCGATCCTCCTTGCGACGGCTTGTTCGCCAGAGGTCGATAACTTGTTTGACAAGTCTTCATCGCAGCGCATAAGCGAGGCCATAAATAAGACAAAAGACATTCTCGCCACACCGGCAGACGGCTGGATTATGCACTATTATGGATCAACCATGTATGGCGGCTACAACGTACTTTGCAAATTTGACAAGAACGACCGCGTCACCGTGGCCAGCGAAGTCGCTGGCAAAGACTCCACGTTCACGTCGCATTACAAGATGGAACAGAGCCAGGGCGTGATACTCTCTTTTGATGAGTACAACGACATCTTCCACTATTTCTCCGACCCTCACAATCCGGATGGAAACGGTGCGGACGGAAAAGGCATGTTAGGCGACTTGGAGTTTCGTGTAATGAAAGCCTCTGCCGACAGCGTCATTCTTAAGGGCAAGAAGCACAACAGCCGCGTGGTCATGATACCATTGAAAAAAGGCGCCAGTTGGGCCAATTACATCGATGCCGTCCAGAAACGCTTTGCCAGCATGAAATACAATATTTACGATGTGGTCATCAAAGGCAAAAGTTACAGGGCTTTGCGCAGCAACCACACATTAGCGTTTACCAACCCCGACAGCCAAGATGAGACACGGCTCAACTTCGTGGTTACAGACAAGGGATTTAAACTGTACGAGCCAGTGACCGTAGCTGGCGAAACGTTCTCGGAGTTTATTTATTCCAGTGACGACAAATGGGTGGACGCCAACAACAAGAACGTGCTGTTGAAGCCTGTTGTACCTCCTATTACCGAACAGTTTGTAAATACCAATTGGTTCTTTGCTTTCAGCAATTTCAGCGCTTACGGACAAAAATACTGGAATATGATTAAACCCGGAGCTGCAAGCATGGGAGAAAATATCATTGGCGCAGGTCTTGGTAAAGAGTTGATTAATAAAAACAAGGGACCACAATTTGGCCTGACGTTCGGAAGCAGCGGCAATGGGAAAACCTATTGGTGTCAGTACTATTTCACCTATAAGATCATTGGCAAAGACCAAATAAGCATTGGCTTTGAGGGAAAGGGCAATGGCAACGCCATATTCTATGCCAACAACGCCGCCTATATGCCTTGCGTGCTACCCTTTGTCAAAAATGTTAAAGGGAAGTTTGTAGACCGGGTGTTCAAACTCGAGACAGACAATCTCAAGAACCCAACCTACATCAAGTTTACCGAAGTTGAAAACCCGGAAAACACTTTCACGGTTTCCCGTAACTATATTAAAGATTTCTTTGCCAACTAATTTTCCAAGTTGAGACATAACCTCACGCCCCCCACAAGGCTATCCACTCGCGACGAGTGATTGTCCGTGGGGGGCGCGTTGCGTTAAAACAGTCCCATCCACTCTTTCTGCAAACAAAAGCATCCCGCCATTGTATTTCACGGTAAATAAACAGATTATTTATTTGTGCCTTTGGAAATTAAATATTAATTTTGCAAAAAATATGCCTGACAACAGCCATTTGACAATATGAAGAAATTTTTATTATCATTCCTTTTTATAACAACGGCCCTGCTTCTTGGCAGTTGTTCAAGCAGCAAACATGTTGCTTATTTCAAAAACATCGACACCATCAGCTTAGCCGCGTCAAGAGGTTTGTACGATGCCCACATCATGCCCAAAGACCAGCTCACCATCACCGTGATGACCACCAACCCCGAAGCCTCCGCCCCTTTCAATCTCACGGTGGGAAGCGCCGCGAGCGCTGGCGGGCAGCTTGCCTCCCCTTCGCAATCATCGCAAGGCTATCTTGTCGACAATGAGGGAAACATCAAATTCCCCATCATTGGCGAATTGCATGTGGCTGGCAAGACCAAGACAGAATGTGAGGATATGATTAAAGAAAAAATCAGGCCATACCTGAACGCGAAAGAAAACCCCATCGTAACCGTTCGGATGGCCAGCTATCGCGTCACAGTTATCGGCGAAGTTGGCGCTCCCCGAGTCATCCCTGTCACGACAGAGAAGATGAGTATCATCGAGGCGCTCGCGTCGGCTGGCGACCTCAGCATATACGGCAAGCGTAACAACGTGCTTTTGATACGCGAAGACGCCACGGGAGAAAAGCATGCCACCCGCATCAATCTCAACGATGGCAACATTTTCAATTCGCCGTATTATTACCTCCAGCAAAACGACATTATCTATGTTGAGCCAAACTCCACCAAAGCCAAAAACTCCAGCATCGGCTCAAGCACCACACTATGGTTCTCTGTGGTTGGCTTGATAACTTCCACCGCCTCGTTATTATTCAACATATTGAGATAATTAAAAACTTGGATAAAATTATTAATCCTGAATAAATGAAAAATGGAATATTAATCCTTACGTCCGCGTAATCATTAATATTCCATTTTTCATATATACGCGCCGCGTTTGTAGGTTTCCGCGACAGCCTGCCACCCAACCATGCGCCCCTACATGTAGCGAGTACAACAACAAACAGTCTAAAAAAAAGAAAATAAGCGACAAGATGAAGAACGTTACTTTAGTATTATCAGACGGAACAAAGTTTCATGGCCAATCCTTCGGCTATGACGCGCCCGTTGCCGGCGAAGTAGTTTTCAACACGGCCATGATGGGCTATCCAGAGTCGCTCACCGACCCATCATACGCCGGACAGTTAATGACCCTTACCTTTCCATTGGTAGGCAACTATGGCGTTCCGCCCTTCACCACAGAGGCCAACGGCCTGCCCACGTTCATGGAGAGCGACAAGATCCATGCTTCGGCTATCATTGTGGCCGACTATTGCGAGGCATACAGCCATTGGAACGCCGTGGAGAGCTTAGGCGATTGGCTCAAACGAGAGCGCGTGCCCGGCATCACAGGCATAGACACACGCCAGCTCACCAAAGTGCTGCGCGATCATGGCGTGATGATGGGGCAGATTATATTCGATGACGAACCAGACAACATTCCGCGAGCGGATTACGAGGGAGTGAACTTCGTGGACCAAGTGTCATGCAAAGAAGTTGTCAAATACAACGAGGGAGCTGGCAAAAAAGTGGTTCTCGTGGATTGTGGCGTCAAGGCCAACATCATTCGAAGCCTTGTCAAACGTGGCGTGGAAGTCATCAGGGTGCCTTGGAACCACGACTATACAGCCATGAGCTATGACGGACTCTTCTTGGCCAACGGTCCCGGCGACCCCGACACTTGTCAAGCCGCCGTGGATATTATTCGCAAGCACATGAGCATCAGCTCCAAACCCATCTGTGGCATCTGTATGGGCAACCAGCTCTTGGGCAAGGCGGCGGGAGCCAATATCTACAAACTCAAATACGGACATCGCAGTCACAACCAGCCAGTGCGCATGGTGGGCACGGAGAGATGCTATATAACATCCCAAAATCATGGCTACGCCGTCGACACGTCAACGCTTGATGACGATTGGCAGGAACTTTTCGTAAACATGAACGATGGGTCGAACGAAGGCATACGCCACAAGACCAACCCTTGGTTCACCAGCCAATTCCACCCAGAGGCTTGCGCCGGGCCGGTAGACACCATGTTCATGTTCGACAAATTCATTGAAACTTTAAAGTAAAACACAAGATGAAAGATACAGCTATCAAGAAAGTGTTGTTGTTGGGTTCGGGCGCGCTGAAGATTGGCGAGGCTGGCGAATTTGACTATTCCGGCTCACAAGCGCTCAAGGCTTTGCGCGAGGAGGGTATAGAGACCGTGCTCATCAACCCAAATATCGCCACCGTCCAAACTTCAGAAGGCGTGGCCGATCAGATATACTTCTTACCCGTCCAGCCTTATTTCGTGGAGCGCGTCATCGAGAAGGAGCGTCCCGATGGCATCCTGCTCAGTTTTGGCGGGCAGACAGCGCTCAACTGTGGCGTGCGGCTATACGAGAGCGGCGTGTTGGAAAAATATCATGTCAAGGTGCTTGGCACGCCCGTGCGCGCCATCATGGACACCGAGGACAGAGAGTTGTTCGTGGAAAAACTGGACCAAATCAATGTAAAGACCATCAAGAGCGAGGCTTGTGAGAACATGTCCGAGTCGCTCCAAGCGGCCCGCGACCTTGGCTATCCAGTCATCGTTCGCGCCGCCTACGCTTTGGGAGGACTTGGCTCTGGTTTTGCCAACAACGATGACGAGCTGCGCAAGATCTGTGAGAAAGCGTTCGCTTTCTCGCCCCAAGTGCTTGTGGAGAAAAGCCTGAAGGGATGGAAAGAAATAGAATATGAGGTGGTGCGCGACCGTTACGACAACTGCATCACGGTGTGCAACATGGAGAATTTTGACCCGCTCGGCATTCACACCGGCGAGTCTATCGTTATCGCTCCGTCACAGACACTTTCCAACAGCGAATACCATAAGTTGCGCGAATTGAGCATCAAGATAGTGCGCCACATCGGTATCGTAGGCGAGTGTAACGTGCAGTACGCGTTCGACCCGGCCAGTGAGGATTATCGTGTCATCGAGGTGAACGCCCGATTGAGCCGCAGCTCGGCCCTGGCGTCCAAAGCCACAGGCTATCCCTTGGCCTTTGTAGCCGCCAAGTTGGGCATGGGGTATGGGCTTTTCGAGCTGAAAAACTCGGTTACCAAGACCACGAGCGCGTTTTTCGAGCCTGCCTTGGACTATGTGGTTTGCAAGATACCGCGGTGGGACCTCTCCAAGTTCAAAGGCGTGGACCGTGAGCTTGGTTCCAGCATGAAAAGCGTGGGCGAAGTGATGGCCATAGGACGCAACTTCGAGGAGGCCATCCAGAAAGGCTTGCGCATGATCGGGCAAGGCATGCACGGCTTCGTGGAGAACAAGGAGTTGGAGATTGACGGTATCGAGGCGGCTCTCCAAGAGCCCACTGACAAACGCATTTTCGTAATCTCCAAAGCCATGCACAGAGGTTATTCCATAGACCAAATACACGACTTGACAAAAATAGACAAATGGTTCTTGTACAAACTCAAGCATATTATCGACATTGACGAGACACTTGGAAAGGCCAATGTAAACACCCTCGACGCCGAGCTTCTGCGCGAGGCCAAGGTGTATGGGTTCACCGATTTCCAAGTTGCGCGCGCCATCGGGTTGGAACAAGAGATGAACATGCACCAAGCCGTGCTCGTGGTACGCCGCCTGCGCAAGCGATATGGCATCGTACCCGTGGTCAAACAGATAGACACATTGGCCGCGGAGTATCCCGCGCAGACCAACTACCTGTACTTGACCTATGCTGGCGTGGCCAATGACGTGACCTTCTCCAACGACAAGCGCTCCATCATCGTGCTTGGCTCAGGCGCCTATCGTATCGGCAGCTCGGTGGAGTTCGACTGGTGTGGGGTGCAAGCGTTAAACACCATACGCAAGCAGGGTTACCGCAGCATAATGATTAACTACAATCCCGAGACCGTATCGACCGACTATGACATGTGCGACCGGCTCTACTTTGACGAGTTGACCTTCGAGCGAGTCATGGACATCATCGACGCTGAAAATCCGCACGGCGTCATCGTGTCCACGGGCGGGCAGATTCCTAACAACCTGGCCATGTATTTGGACGCGGAGAACGTGCCCATCCTCGGAACATCGGCCAAGGATATTGACAACGCGGAAGACCGCGCCAAGTTCTCAAGTATGCTCACCCGCAACGGCATAAACCAGCCCGAATGGAGCGCGCTGACCTCGATGGCCGACATTGAGCAATTCGTGGACCGCGTGGGCTTTCCTGTCTTGGTACGCCCAAGCTACGTGCTTTCGGGCGCCGCCATGAACGTATGCTCCAACAAAGAAGAATTGGTGCGCTTCCTCAAATTGGCGGCCAACGTGAGCGAGGACCATCCCGTCGTGGTGTCCAAGTTTATCGAGCAGGCCAAGGAGATAGAGATGGACGCCGTCGCCAAGGATGGCGAGATACTGGCATACGCCATCTCTGAGCACATAGAGTTTGCCGGCGTGCACTCCGGCGACGCCACCATCCAATTTCCACCACAGAAGCTATACATTGAGACCGTGCGCCGAATTAAACGTATCAGCCGCCAAATAGCCAAGGAATTGCATATCTCCGGACCTTTCAACATACAATACATGGCACGCGAGAACGACATTCTTGTCATCGAGTGCAACCTGCGCGCGAGCCGCTCGTTCCCCTTCGTGTCTAAAGTGCTGAAACTGAACCTCATCGATTTGGCCACCAAGGTGATGCTCGGCGTGCCTGTCGAGAAACCCAACAAAAACCTCTTTGACCTTGACTACGTGGGCATCAAAGCCAGCCAGTTCTCGTTTAACCGTTTGCAGAAAGCCGACCCCGTGCTTGGTGTCGACATGAGTTCCACTGGCGAGGTGGGCTGTCTCGGCGACGACACCAACCAAGCGTTGCTCAAAAGCATGCTCTCCGTGGGCCAGCGCATACCCAAACACACCGTTCTACTCTCAACGGGTGGAGCCAAGCAGAAAGCCGAGATGCTCGACGCGGCCAAGATGCTGATAGACCACGGCTATGAGCTGTACGCCACAAGCGGCACCTCCAAGTATCTCGAGGAAAACGGCATACCAAACACCTTGGTGTATTGGCCATCTGACGAGGGCAAGGAGCCGCAGGCTTTGACACTGCTCCACGAAAAAAAGATAGACATGGTGGTCAACATTCCAAAAGACTTGACTACCCACGAACTGACCAACGGTTACAAAATCAGGCGCGCGGCCATCGACCTCAACGTGCCGGTTATCACAAACAGCCGTTTAGCCGGGGCATATATCACCGCTTTTTGCACCTTGGAGCCAAAAGACATTGACATCAAGGCGTGGGGCGAATACTAAGCATGGTTGGGTGGAGAGCACTTGAAAGCAATGACACGGAACTCTCCCACCCCACCCCTTTGAGCCACAAGCACTTGTTGGGAGCTTGGATCTTTTAAGCCATGTCTTGTCCCAACAAACCCTCCTAAAGAGCGATTGGCGGTCAACTTGCCATTCGCTCTTTTTGTGAAAAGACAGTGCGCATGCGCTATCAATACACATGCGCGCTATCAAAAATATGCTGAAAATATATGACAAAAGGTCTCAAATGCTGGGCGTATTCGCAAACGGCATGTATCAAGGTCACAAACACGCCAAGCATTTGAGTTTTTCGCAAACCGCTTATACTCATAATATTATAAGCGTCGCAACGTGTTTTCCGGGAAAAAGTTTTATCAATGTTTTGCCATTCAATATTAATGGCGGCTCGTTCAGGGCTTAATGGCAAGGTCATTAAGACCAAAACGCGGCGTCATAAAGGCCTAAACGAAACACGATAAGGCACTCGTCGCACACCGCTGACAAAAATATAT
>NZ_JRNC01000087.1 GCF_000758925.1 Prevotella sp. S7-1-8 | reverse complement strand
GCTTGATTTGCTTTCCCGCAGCTTTTGGGCGCTTCTCAATTTCTTGCCTGACCATCACAATGCGTCTGGGTTTCTCCCAACTGTTTGCCTGATAGATGGTTTCGGATATTTCCAATCCGTCTGTCAGCTCTATCCATTTGCGTTCATGGGTAAGACTGTACTTTATACGGTTATTGAAACGGCAGGCTATGATATAGTGTAACCCTTTGTTTTCCAGATAGTCAAGTATTTCCTTTGCAAAGAAGCCACTATCCATGCGGACCAGTCCGACACGTTTGCCCTCAAGTATTGAGAGTGTGTCCTCAAGAAATGACAGATAGTTGGTACTTGCAGATGTGTTGCCAGGACGTAACCAGTAATTTGCTATCATCCTCATATCTGAAACGAATGCAAGAAGAGGATGGTGCGACAGTCGTCCAGGACGTTTGGGGTTGTACCCTTTGGCTGCTCCCTCCTGGTTTCCCTCACGGACCATCACAGTCGAATCGAAGTCCAAGGTGTAATTGTCGAACTTCAACTCTGAGAAAAACCAACGGAACAAATTTCCGAAAACACGCTGGTTGACAGCTTGGGAGAATTTGTTGAGATAGCGCTGGTATGCACGATGGTCTGCTCC
>NZ_JRNC01000086.1 GCF_000758925.1 Prevotella sp. S7-1-8 | reverse complement strand
GCGTTTCCACCCAAGTAGGTCACATAGTGCAGTGTCATAACGTACCACGTCAAGATGGCCAAAGCAGCTTGCGCCACACCACACGCCTGCAAACAATCCCAATATTAATTGGATCGGGTCGTAGCCACGGTTGGATCCTTGAAGCGGAACACCACTTTGCATAACATGCTCTTCAAAATGGCATTTCTCAAGCATTTTGAAGAACAGGGAAAGACCACCAAAAGGTGTTATTTCCTTATTTACGAACTTTATGTAACAGTTGCGCATTGGAGTATATACTTTTTTCGTGGTAAGGTTAGTAAATGTTTGTGGATCAGGTATATACGATGCTCTTTTTTTCTAATGGCGGTTATTAGAAAATGACAAGAAGCTTTTTCTAATGACCGATTTGGGTTTAATAATGGGTCAGAATGGCACCAAGTTCGTGTGCACCAACTCTTTACCAATCAGAAGGGATGGCTCGTTGCGGCTCCGTTTGAGTTTAGCGGGGAAACAACGACCGATGCTACGATTGCTTTTCAGCAAGTATTTGATGTGTCGAAGGTGACCGGCAGCTATGAAATCATGATACACAGACAGCTTCTTGACTATGCCGGTATGGAAATGGTGAGACCCGTTACCGTTCAGCTGAATGGGGATGGAAGCGTCACCGGTGCATATACGGGTACGTGGGAACTGATGGACGGCACCTCTTATATCAATATTACGGTGGGTGGTTCTACGTATCAGGGCGTCGTTGTTGAGCAGCAGTTGGAACCCTACACCATCAAAGCTCTGTCGTTTACGGCTCTCGACAACAAGGGCGTGAGCCTTTGGGGCTACAAGATGCGGGACGACTACCACTTGGCCTACGTGGTGAACAACATGATGCCGCTCAAAGACGGCAGTGTGGTGGATAGGGATGTGAACCTCACGGGCTTTGCCAGTAAGGACGTAACGGTAAGTTGGACATCGTCGAACCCAGACATATTATCGAATACCAGAGTGTACAATCCATCGGCCATGACGGCTGAAAGCATGCCTGTGAAGCTGAGTGTAAGCATCAGGGTGGGCGACTATGAATATCAGGACAACATGATGGTGACTGTGAAGAAGAGCAATGCCGATACCGAGATGGGAGCGATGGCATCTTATCCGTTCGACGGTGAACCACTGCTCAACAACTACAACACCACGCAGCGTGCTGTGTTGAAGCGTAATGGCAGTGCGGTGATGCCTTCGCTGACCGACGATGCCGACCGCAGCGGCAAGATGCTGCATACCGGTTTGGGGGCGGCGAAGAACGAGAGCTATGTAGAAATGCCCAACTCATTGAAGGGATTGGAACTTGCTGAGGGTTTCACGGTGTCGTTCATGGTGAAGATGTCGACTGAAAATCTTTGGGATGCCCTGCTTGGATTCCATGAACCGGCAAGGCAACCTAAGCTCTGGTTTACCGGAAACACCTACGTGGGATATAACAGTAGGTCGGGCAACTGGATTGACCTGAACCATGGTTCAAATCGCGCGGGCAATATCTTGGCCACCAAATGGACGATGGTCACCCTCACTGCGTCGGGTACCGATGGCCTGAGGCTCTATGTTAACGGCGAGCAAAAGCCCTTCGGCAGTGTCAACGGGGAACAAAATGGCAGCAAGGTATCGTCGGCGAGTCGATTCAGGTATGGCGAGATTGTCGAATTTGTGCGGCAGTGTTCCAACTTGTATCTGGGCTATGGATCGTGTTGGGAATCAGCTGATGCTACCTACGACAACCTGAGAGTATACAACAGGGTGTTGTCTGAAAAGGACATAGTGTCGCTCTATGCTATTGAGACCGGCCCTCGGTACACCACCGACATTGAAGTATTGAATATGGAATTGGGACGCATGAACGATGCCCGAATCTATAATCTCAATGGACAGAGCGTGGGGACAAGTCCTGTCGGGCTGCCCCGTGGTATCTATATCAGGAATGGTAGGAAGTTCGTTGTGAAATAAGAGTGGACTTCATTGTCCCAGAAACGACAAACGCCCGATGCAGATGGTTGCATCGGGCGTTTGTCGTTATAACGTATGAGGTGTGTGGAGACTTAGCGGTTGAGTTTCCAGGTCACCCTGTCTTTGGTATCTTTCACCTCAAATCCGGCCTCGGCAAGCGCGTCGCAAATCTCGTCGCTGGTTGCCCAGTCTTTGGCTTCCTTGGCTTGCTGGCGCAGCTTCAGCACCATCTCCACCACTTTGCCGTATGCCTCCTCGCAGGCTTCGTTGCTCTCGCCTTGCTCGTTTTGCAGGCCGAGAAGGTCGAAAGTGAACACATGCATGGTGTCGGAGAGTTCCTTGAGGTCGTCCTCAGAGATTTTGGTCTTGTGGTCGAGCAGCAGATTGATGAGATGACAAGCCTCAAACAGTGCGCTGATAACGAGCGGTGTCTGTAGGTCATCGTTCATGGCGTCGTAGAGACGCTGGCGCAAGGCCTTGACAAATTTGGCCGTGTCGGGTTGCGATCCCTTGGACGGCTGTATGTGGTCGAGGTCGGCAATGCCCGTCATGAGCTTTTCCAATCCCTTCTTGGCGGCTTTCAGGACATCGTTGGAGAAGTCCACCGTGCCACGATAGTGGGCCGAAAGAATGAAGAATCGGATCGTCATGAGCGAATAGGCCTGCTCCAATGATTCGTGTTCCCCGTTGAAAAACTGCTCCAAGGTGATGAAGTTGCCGAGCGATTTACCCATCTTCTGCCCGTTGATGGTAATCATGTTGTTGTGCATCCAGTAGCGCACCATTTGGTCGCCCTGACTTGCTACAGCCTGTGCTATCTCGCATTCGTGGTGTGGGAACACCAAGTCCATGCCGCCACCGTGTATGTCAAAATGGTCGCCGAGATATTTGCGCCCCATCGCCGTGCACTCGCAGTGCCATCCGGGAAAGCCGTCGCTCCAAGGGCTGGGCCAGCGCATGATGTGCTCCGGCATGGCTCTCTTCCAGAGCGCAAAGTCGGCCTGATTGTGCTTTTCGTCGGTGCCTGAGAGCTCACGACTGTTGTTGATGATGTCGGTGAGGTTTCGACCGGAGAGAATACCGTATTTGTGGTCTTTGTCATATTTGGCCACGTCGAAATAAATCGAGCCGTTGCTCTCGTAGGCATAGCCGTTGGCGAGAATCTGTTTCACCAATTCCTCCTGCTCGATGATGTGTCCTGTGGCGTGTGGCTCTATGCTTGGGGGCAACACGTTGAGGGCTTCCATAGCCTTATGATAACGGTTGGTGTAGTGCTGGGCAATCTCCATAGGCTCCAGTTGTTCCAACCGCGCCTTCTTGGCAATCTTGTCTTCGCCCTCGTTGGCATCGTGTTCGAGATGCCCCACGTCGGTAATGTTGCGCACATAACGCACCTTATACCCGATGTGTTTGAGATAGCGGAAGAGCACGTCGAAGGTGATGGCCGGCCGGGCGTGTCCCAAATGTGGGTCGCCATACACGGTTGGTCCGCACACATACATCCCCACATTGGGGGGCATGCAGCGGTTTGAACAGTTCCTTCGAGCGCGTGAGCGTATTGTAAACCAATAAATTCTGTTTCATGACCATGAACAATTAGATGATTGCAAAGGTAGCCATTTATCCTGAAAAAGGACGCAAACCGAAAGGTTTTTGTTGGATTTTGCAACATGTTGGCACTCTTGTTGCCAAGTCATGGACAAAGATTGTACCTATGAACACCGCTCAATGGTCATGATCGGAACATAAATGGCACCTGCCACTCAATCTAAAGACTGACTTGTAATGGTGATAGTCTTATTACACAACGTAGATTTTACATGATAAGATTGTTCAAGAATCCTTAGATTTTCATTCAAATCATTGGATAACATTGTACCCGTGAACACATCTGCCATGTTGGGTGTGGTCTTGAATACAAATTTTACACCGTAGTTTTTCTCAATGGTTGAAATAACCTTGATCAGCGGGGCATCCCTGAAGACTATTTCGTTGCGTTGCCATGCCGTGACTTCTTGCATTTCATCCTCGGCATTGTAGACGGAGATATGCCCTGTAGACTTGTCAAGGATAGCGATTTGTTTTGGAGTGATGCGTTTGCTCTGGTGAGACACCGGTGATGCCAAATCAACCTTTCCGGATAGCAGGGCCAATTTGGCTATGTCGTCATCTTTTCGTGCTAAAAGATTGAAAGTTGTTCCCAATACCTGCACACTCAGTCCTTGGCTTTTTACCACAAAAGGCCGATGTGCATCCTTGGCTACCTGAAAAGATGCTTCGCCTTCAAAGGCTATTTCCCGACGACGGCCTTGAAAGTGATCCGTATTGTATGACAGCACGGTGTTTTCGTTTAGCAAAATACAGGTTCCGTCAGGTAATACGATGTTGGCCTTCTCCCCTTGATGTGTACTGAATTTGGTTGTCTTACCCGTTAAAGAAGCGTTTTCGTCATAAAGTTGGTAGGCAACGAATAGTAAAATGGGAAACATGATTACCGCAGCAATCTGTGTCCACTTCCACGCAATGCTCCATGGACTTTTCCTTGCCGGGTTTATCTGTTTTTCAATCCGTTGCCATATGTTTTCGGTCTCTGCGTGATAGCGGTCTGTTTCATCATCTATATCATTCCACTCTTTTCGCATAGAAGCTTCCAAGACTTCGTCTGTGGCAGCGTTAATCTCTTCGCGCAGTTTGGAAAGTTCGTCCGTTGTTATCCTTTGTGATCGATATTTATCTTGAAGTAGAGTCATTGTATGTAATTTTTTATTTATAATATTAAACAATTGAAAAGTGAAAAAGTACTTTAATGAATGAGAAATATATAAATATGATATATAATTGCCTGAGCGTACGACGTAGTGTTTTGGTGGCAAGTGATAGCTGATTCTTTACAGTTTGCTCCTTTAGGTCGAGTGTTTGTGCGATTTCCTTAATCCGCATCATTTCTATTCTCGACATTCTTATCACCTTGCGTTGTGTTTCAGGGAGGCGGTCTATAGCTTTATTCGCGGCCTTTTGGAACTCATCATATTCCAAATGATTGAAACTACGATCTTCGAATTGTCCTAAATAGTCTATGTAGTCCTCAAAAACGGGCGCATTTATTGTTTTGCGATAAGCATTGATAATATAATGACGGGTACGGGTAAAAAGAATCGACTTTAGCGTGGTGTCCTGTCGTATGGATTGCCTGTTTCGCCATAGCCACACAAAAGTATCTTCAACCAGCTCTTCAGATGTTTCGCGCGAATGGGTATATTGCATGCAGAAGGCAAAAAGATGATCTGCATAGTGATCATATAACTTGCGAAAAGCAGGTTGTGAATTTCTTTTAAGCAAGGAAATTAGTAAAGGTTCGTCAAATACATTCATATTCCTATAAGGTTAAACGTAAGTGTAAAGTTTGTGTTATGACAATGGTACGATAGTAATTTAATAGAGATAGATAACTTATGTGCCTACATCCATATACAGTTTACAGTATCGGAAGACTTACAAAACTGCAGTTGCAAAGTTATGAATAAATCTTTGTATAAACCCGTTGGCGGAATTAATTTAAGTTGATAAACATGAATAAAAAAGTTACACATATCGTTGATTTTTAGTAACTTAGTAGTGTTCAAAACGTTAAGTT
>NZ_JRNC01000085.1 GCF_000758925.1 Prevotella sp. S7-1-8 | reverse complement strand
CGCCGTGGTCCTGTTCCTAAGTTTTCGGATTTGGAAGTAGTGGCATTATCGCTGACGGAAGAGACAGAGAGCATTGATAGTGAGAAGTGGTTGTTCGACTATAAATTGCAAGAGTACAAGGACAACATTCCCAATCTCATATCAAGGAGGCAGGCAGGAAGAAAACCGCTGGCCTGTGTGAGGAATTGCGCAAGAGGATAGCCATGGAAATGGATGGCGGAGAGGAGCAGTTCTTTGTTGACTTCAAGCCAATAGAGGTCTGTAGGGTAGCAAGAGGAAAACGTTGTAAGATGGGACGTACCGGCGATTTCTCGCAAGCTCCCGACTTCGGTTTCTGTGCTTCGTAGAATACATACTATTTTGGCTATAAGTTACACGCCCTCTGTGGGTTAAGCGGAGTTATCCATTCCTACGATCTGTCAAAAGCAAGTGTGGCTGACCTCCATTATATAAAAGATGTAAAACATACTTATCACGACTGTAACATCTATGGCGACAAGGGGTATGTTGGAGCTGACGTACAGCTTGACTTGTTAGAAACTGCACACATAAGACTGGAGTGTCCGTATCGGCACAACCAAAAGGACTGGAAACCGACATTCATTCCGTTTGCAAAGGCAAGAAAAAGGATTGAAACACTATTCTCACAACTTACAGACCAGTTCTTGGTCATCAGAAATTATGCGAAAATAACGAATGGTTTGTTTGCCAGAATCATTGGTAAAATTAGTGCACTCACCATTCTGCAATATGTAAACTTCATTAACAACAGGTCCATTGGCAGAATTCAGTATGCACTTAATTAATTCCGCCAACGGGTTTGTATAAATGATTTCAGACATTGAAAGGATGAAAATAGCTGATATGATAATCACGACGTATAATTTGCGAGCACCACCCACTGCTGCAAATAAGATTTTCGTAAAGATTAGTAATTTTTTTAGGTACTTATTCAAAATAAGCGTGTCTATAGTTGTATAGAACTATTAATCAAGAACCAAAAGTATAACCTAAACATTGTTCGTATGAAAAGACATGTATTTTTAAGGTGTCAATTTGTTGTATTATTTCTGTGCCTGTTTGCCCTCTGTGCTCACGCCCAAGGCCAAACGGTTACTGTAAATCTGAAGAAGGCTTCGCTTCAGCAGGTTTTCAAGGCCATAGAAAAACAGACATCCTATCGTTTTTCTTATCGTAATGAGGTAATAGACCGTCGTGCCGACATCAACATTCACCATACAAACGTTCCTGTGAACCGCGTGCTTGATGATGCATTCAAGGGTCGTAACCTTACATATTCCATCGTTTCCCCGAAATCCATCGTTGTCACCGACCGCAGTGAAAAAGCCCAAGTAAAGCAGCGCAAGACGACCACCGGAAAGATAACCGGCGTTGTTAGAGATGAGGCGGGCGAGCCTATCATCGGTGCTACGGTAAAAGTGAAAGGCTCTTCGATGGGCGTTGTTACCGACTTGGATGGAAAGTTCGAAATAAACTCGGAGGTAGGAGCTCCGCTCGTGATTACATACGTGGGATTTGCAGATCATGAGCTTGCCGCAAATCACAATATGGAAGTGGTCATGGCAGAAAATACTGAGGCTTTGGACGAGGTGGTCGTGGTGGGCTACGGCACCATGCGCAAGGCCGATATGACCGGTGCTATTTCGTCTGTGAACACATCGGAACTTGGTAAGCGCACAACCACTAATCCCGCAGAGGCATTGCAGGGCAAGGTGGCAGGCGTGAACATTATGAAGAGTGGTGGCAACGCCGGAGCGGGTATGCAAGTGAAGATACGCGGAGTGAAAACTTTTGGCGACAATACACCGCTCTATATCATCGATGGCTTTCCCGGAGACATTGAGAATGTCAATCCACAGGACATAGAGACGCTACAGGTCTTGAAAGACGGTGCAGCCGCTGCCATATATGGATCGGTAGCTGCTAATGGCGTGATACTTATCACAACGAAGAACGGCAAGCGAGGTGACTTGAAGATAGATTTGCACAGTTATCTGAGCTTTACAGACATTGCCAAGAAATTAGAAATGCTCAATGCCTCTGAATACAAGCAGGTGCACCGGGCCATGTATGAGAACTATAACGCGCAGAATGCAGACCAGCCCATAACCTTGCCTGCCTATATAAGTAAGGAAACTGGTGTGGATACTGATTGGCAGGATGCCGTGCAGCGCGGCGGATTATCCCAAAACTACATGATAAGCATGCGTGGAGGTTCGGAAAAGGCTCTCTATTCGTTATCCTACAACCATGCATACGATAAGGGAATATTCATTGGTAACGATTTCAGGCAGGACAATGTGCGCATGAAGTTGAACATGAAGAAGGCGTTTATGACCTTTGATGCCAACATCAACTTTAAGTATACAGACAGTCATCAGCCTCAGTATTCGTTGAAAGAGATGTACATGATCTCTCCATTGGTTCCTATCTACAATGAAAATGAGAAATACGGCTATGGCTTGACCAATTTTGACGGTCTTCCCAACAACCGAAACATCATGGCTGACCACCATTATCAGAAGGCAGATACCCGTTCATATCATACGGATGCCAACATTGCCGTGACATTCGACATCACCAAATGGCTGACTTTTAAAACCAGTTACTCTTATCGTGGGGAGCATGGACGTTCAGCTTATCATGCGCCTGATTACATAGCCGACATCAAGTCGAAAAACCAATATGCCCAAAACTCCGAAGGGAGTAACTATTGGGAGGAGCAAGTTTGGGATAACGTGCTCAACATGGATCGCCAGTTTGGCAAGCATAAGATAGGGGCGATGATCGGAACATCGCTAACCTCGCGAAAATATACATGGAATGAGGTCGCAGTGGAAGGAAAGAACATCATATATAAGGTGGAAAACGGACAGCTTGTGCAGAGTGTGGAGCCTGCTGGATTCCTTTCTACGGCATTCGAGACCATTAAGGCCGGTAAGGGTGGTACATATAGTGGAGATGGATCTAAATGGAAATACAACCGTGCTTCGTTCTTCGGACGGTTGAACTACAATTTCGATGATCGCTATCTCGTGCAGTTCACCATGCGCCGTGACGGTTCGTCTAAGTTTGGCAGTGGCAGCCGATGGGGCACGTTCCCATCTTTAGCGTTAGGTTGGCGTATCACTGAGGAAGAGTTTTTCCCCAAGAATACGTTTGTGAACAACCTCAAGCTACGCACCAGTTGGGGTAAACTTGGTAATGAGAACGCATTGGGATATTACAGTTTCCTTGCCCTCATCAATACGAATAACAGCATGTACCAAGGCTATGTACGCGGTACCGGCAGCACTGCGTGGCCCGGCAGCATAGCTGCCGGACTCGAAAATAGAGACCTGAAATGGGAAACTACCGAAACAAAGAACATCGGTATAGATTTCGGACTGTTTAACAACAACCTTTCGGGTAATATCAACTATTACATCAATGAGACCACAGACTTGCTCATAACTAAGGAGTTGGCACCAAGCATAGGTATGGACAGCCCTGTGCTCAACGTAGGCAGGATGCGCAATACGGGTGTGGAATTAGAGCTGAATTGGAACCATAGCGTAGGCAAACTGTTGTACAGTGTTGGATTCAACCTAAGTACCGTAAACAATAAAGTAATAGAGTTAGCCGACAAATCGCAAGTACTCTATGGTGAGGGGTTGAAATACGGCTCCGAACACTTCCCCACACAGACACGTGTAGGAAAACCCATAGGTGCGTTCTACCTGTATCAGGCAGATGGTATATTCCAAAATGCAGACGAGGTGACCAAACACGTTAGTGCCAATGGAACTCTTATCCAGCCCAACGCTCAGCCCGGTGATATTCGCTTCAAGGATTTAAACGGAGATGGAGTGCTTGATGAGAATGATAAGGAATACTCGGGAAGTGGGATTCCCAAGGTGGAGGCCAACCTCAATTTCAATGCCTCATATCAGGGCATAGACCTGTCTTTTGTGCTTGGAAGCGGTTGGGGTCATAAGATTTACAACGGAAACAAATACTTCTACGAGGCCATGAATTCCGGGTCGAACATGCTTCGCTCCACTTTGCAGGCTTGGACACCCAACAGAACCAACACAAGCGTGCCAAGAGCCGTGTATCAAGATCCTAACGGCAATAGTAGGGAGTCTACCCGATTCTTGGAGAAAGGCGACTTTGTCCGCCTGCGCCAAATACAGTTGGGCTACACATTCCCTACGGTCTTGACCAATAAGATCTATCTTGAAAGAGTTCGTCTTTATGTCAGTGCGGAAAATCTGTTCACTATTACAGGTTATGACGGCGTCGATCCTGAGTTCTCTCGTAACAGCGTTCTTAACGCAGGTATAGATAAACTCATCTATCCTTTCACTCGTTCGTTCACCATTGGTGCACAATTATCTTTCTGATTAAAAGCGAATAAGACTTCTTCATTAACAAGAAAAGAAACTATTATGAAAAAAATAATATATATGATAGCCGTTTCGGCATCTTTGAGCTTTACGGCTTGCGAGGATTATCTGACCGTAGACTCGCCTGACGACCTCACTTCACAGTCATTTTGGAGAGATAAGGCCGATATAGAGTCGGCACTTTCTGCGGCCTACTCGCAGCTATATTTCATGGATTACAGCAGTGATGAGTGGACCATGAGTGAGGTGATATGGCCTGTGGAAGCCTACAGGGAAGATGTCGTCAATATGGGAAACGACGCCATGAACTACCAAAACTGGGTAGACCTGTACAATTATACGTATACCAATGGAAACTCTCAGGTTTCCAATTATTGGCGTCACCTATATCGTGGAGCCAACTTTACCAATCAGATATTAGCGAAGTCGGCTGATGTGCCATCAACAAATTTATCCGAATCTGACCGCAAAACACTCATGGCAGAAGCTCATTTTCTGCGAGGCTATTACCATATGCGACTCCTGCTTAACTGGAAGGAGATTGTCATTCGCGATAAATACATCACATCGGGTGAACCGGCAGCATTAGACAAGCCATTGTCATCTCGTCCGGAATGTTGGGATTTCATTGTTGACGATCTAAAGGCTGCAACGGATTTGCCCGAAAGCTACGCTCCCGGAGATGTAGGTAGGGCCACTCGTGGTGCGGCTTACGCTTATCTCGGATGGGCGTATCTCACGCGGGCTGCAGAGGAAAGCAGTGGCAAGGACGAATACTTGAAAAAAGCTGTCGATGCCTTTGATAAGGTGAAGGGTTATGAGTTGGTACCCAACTTTGAAAGTATGTTCAATGGTCAAAATAAGAACTCTAAGGAGTCTATTTTCGAAATGCAGTTTACGCTCAACGATGCAAATGGTGCAAACTATCGCACACAGATGCATCGGTGGATAGGATGTAGCGAACTGCGTGGATGGGACGAAATTCTTCCCTCAAAATTTCTCATGAATGAGTTTATGAAAGAGGGTAAAAAGGCTACTAGTGGAGAATATGACAGCCGTTTGTATGCAACTGTATTCTATCAGTGTGATTATTGGAACTCGCCGGAGGGTAGGGTCTATGGCAAAACATACGACGAATGGTTCAGGGATGACAAAGCTGCCTATAATCGGCCTGCATTCAGAAAATTCATGCCCGCCACGTTGGAGAAACTCAACATGGACGAGACAGCCATCAATATTCCACTCATGCGTTATGCTAACGTCTTACTCATGAAGGCAGAAGCTCTAAACCAAATAGGACAGACTGCTCAGGCTATTGAACTTATCAACAAAGTGAGAAGTGTGCATGGTAATATGCCGAAGATGGAAGGCAGTAGTAAGACGGAGGTGCAGAATCAGATAGAACATGAGCGAATATTGGAGTTCCCCTTAGAAAATATGCGTTTTTACGATTTGCGCCGTTGGGGCAAGTTGGGAGCGGCGATGGAGGCTTCTGGACGTAAGAACTTTAAGGATTCTGTTCACGACTTCTATCCCATTCCACAGACAGAGCATAATGCCAATGGGCTTATCAAATAATAATTGTAATATCAATGCTTAAAATCGTCATTATCATGCTGAGCGGAATACTGGTCGGAAGAGTCCTGCACAGGCATCGACTAAGTGTCATTCCGCGAGTCATCACAGTTTTGATATGGTTGCTGTTGTTCCTGTTGGGAATAGAGGTTGGCAGCAACGAACGCATTATCAATGGGATGATAGAGATCGGAGGAGAGGCCTTGTTGCTTACGTGTGGAGGCATGATGGGCAGTGTTCTGCTCGCATGGATGTTATGGCGATTTATCAATAGGAAAGGGCAGAGACATGAAAGGTAGTATCATTATAGTTTCGTTCTTTGCCATAGGTATTGCGGTTGGTTTATTTCATTTGCTACCAACCGATGTAAACAGTGGTGAATGGAGTTACTATGCACTGTGTATGCTTATGTTTTGCGTGGGTATATCCATTGGAAACGACATAGAGACGCTAAGGAGTTTCAGGCAGGTCGGTGCTAAATTTCTATTGTTGCCCATTGCTACTATAGTTGGCACATTGGCGGGTTGTGCGGTAGTGGCATTGTTACTGCCCAGCCGACAACTCACCAGTTGTCTTGCCATTGGCTCCGGATTTGGTTACTATTCTCTGTCCAGCATTTTTATAACTGAGATGCGAGGGGTTGAGTTGGGTACCATTGCTCTATTGGCCAACATCATGCGGGAAATCATAACGCTGCTTGGCGCACCGATTTTACGCAAATGGTTTGGCCCATTGGCTCCGATTTCGGTCGGCGGTGCAACAACCATGGATACCACGCTGCCTATCATTATGCAAGTATCGGGCAAGCAGTTCACGGTAATCTCCATAGCTCATGGCTTCATCACAGATTTCACGGTGCCTTTTTTGGTCACTCTCTTTTGTTCCATCTAACAATAGTCACTTATGAAGATATCCAGTCTAACCGTTTTTTGTATTTTGTTTTTCTCGCTTCAGGGCTTTGCCAACGATGCTATGCCTTGGCAAAATCCACACGTATCGTCTATCAACCGGGAGCCAATGACAGCTCATTTCCTCCCATATAAAACAGAGAGTGGGGCAATGGCGCGATACATCATGCCTGATGTGGAGCGTCTAAGCTGCGATCCAAGCACCGAACGAAGGCTCCAATTGGATGGCACATGGCTCTTCAAGTATGCCAAGAACAATGCGAGTGCACCTGAAAATTTCTTTAAAAAGGATTTCGATGCGCACTCATGGCAGCAGATTCAGGTGCCTGGCAGCTGGGAATTGCAAGGGTTTGACTGTCCCATCTATACCGACGTGCGGTATCCTTTCCCCGCCAATCCTCCTTTTGTGCCCTCCGATTACAATCCCGTTGGGTCGTACATTCATACGTTCAATGTTCCCAAGGAGTGGCAGGGCATGGATATTTTCATTGACTTCGAAGGTGTGGAGTCGGCTTTCTATGTTTGGATTAATGGCAAGATGGTGGGCTATAGCGAGGATAGCAGGTTGCCGGCTCATTTTAATGTCACACCATATTTGTTGTCGGGGGAAAACAAGTTGGCCGTGAAGGTGTTCAGATACAGTGACGGATCGTACTTGGAAGATCAGGATTATTGGAGATATAGCGGCATAGAACGTAGCGTATATCTACAGGCACGTCCGCACTTCAGGTTACATGATTTTAATCTTCATGCCAGTCTTGTCAATGATTACCGCGATGGCAAATTCAGTCTTGACGTACTGTTAAAAGGGGCTGTCCCCCACAACAAAGTGGAGATTAAAGTGCTTGATGACAAGAACACGACGATATTAAGAAGGGAATATAAAATCAGGAAATCGTCAGACTCCACACTTAATGTTGCCCATGTGTTCCCTTCGGTGAAACAATGGAGTGCAGAGAGCCCCAACTTATATAAGTTGGTTATTAATACGATGGATGCTCATGGTGTGTTAACAGAGTCGGTGGTTCACGAATTCGGCTTCAGGAGTGTTGAAATGAGGAATGGTTTGCTTCTTGTAAATGGCATGCCTATCAAGCTCAAGGGGGTGAACAGGCACGAACACGATGCCCGCACCGGCCGTACCATCTCGGTGGAAAGTATGCTTGAGGATATCAGGCTGATGAAGCAGGCTAACATTAATGCCGTCAGAACCTGTCACTATCCCAACCGACCGGAGTGGTATGATCTCTGTACAAAGTATGGGCTATATCTCGTGGATGAGGCCAACATAGAGAGTCACGGTATGGAGAACGCGTCGCATCCCACCCTTGCCGACAATGATGATTGGGCAGATGCTTTTCATCAACGCATGGGGCGTATGGTGAAGAGAGATCGAAACTTTACTAGTGTCATTATTTGGAGTCTTGGAAACGAATCGGGGTATGGGCCGTTGTTTGAGCAGATATATCATCTTGCCAAACAATTGGATGGCACCAGACCTGTACAATACGAGGGAGGTGGATATGAGGGACTGTCAGACATATATTGTCCCATGTATGCTCGGATATGGTCCTTGCGTCGTCATGTCAATGAACGGAATGCCCGTCCGCTGATATTGTGCGAGTATGCGCATGCCATGGGCAACAGCGTTGGTAACTTGCAGGATTATTGGGATCTCGTTAATAAGTACGACCAGCTGCAGGGCGGTTTTATTTGGGATTGGGTAGACCAGACTTTCGAACGCTGGGACAGTATGGGGAATCATATCTGGGCATACGGAGGCGATATGGGATTTGTGGGTGTCGTGAACGACTCTAATTTCTGTGCGAACGGCCTTGTGGCCGCCGATCGTTCCCTACACCCACACTATTGGGAGGTGAAAAAGGTTTATGAGAACATCCGCTTATCACCAATGCCATTCAGCAGCAATGCGGTTAGAGTGTACAATGCTTTTGATTTCATAACTCTTGACGACTACTACCTATCTTGGGATGTGAAAGAAAATGGTAAGGTTGTTGAACAGGGACGGTGCGACTTTCCACATATCAAGCCGCATCACGAAGCTGTGCTCACCCTGCCTTTGACCGGCATTACATCACAAAACGCCGAGCATATACTCACCCTGCGAGTGTTTACTAAGAATGTAACACCTATGTTGCCGGCACATCATGAGATGGCCAAAGGTCAATGGGGCATTGGTTTTCCGGCAGTGACGGCGCAAAAATCAAATGAGAGTAATGTTTCGCCAACCATGAAGTCTTTCAAAGACGAAGTGCTAATATCAGGCAACGGCTTCGATTATATTTTTGCCAAACAAACCGGCGAGCTTGCTTCCATGCGTTATGATAACAGGGAGTTTCTGCAGAAAGGACCTCGTCCCAACTTCTGGCGACCACTCACCGACAACGATGTGGCCAATGGCACCTTGGATCGGTGCGGAACGTGGAAACAGGCTGCCGACAACATGACGCTGACGCAATTTGAAGCCAAACAAACCAATGGAGTTGCAAAGATTACTAGTACCTACAAGTTGGCTGAGCAAGATGCTAAGGTGATTGTTGAATATGAGATTTCTGGAAATGGCAAACTGGCGGTGTCCATGCACTTCAAGCCTGGCACAAAGCCGCTTCCGGAAATGCCACGATTAGGCATGAGAATGATTATAGATAAGAACTTCGACCAAATGACATGGTATGGTCGCGGCCCACATGAGAACTATGCAGACCGTAAGTTGAGCGCGCTTGTAGATATCTACTCGGCGAGTGTATGGGAGCAATTCCACCCCTACGTCAGGGCACAGGAGACAGCCAACAAATGCGATGTGAGATGGGTGGAACTGAAAGACAAGACCGGCCGTGGCATACGCATAGAGGGCACCGATTTGTTGAACGTCAGTGCTTGGAACTGTACGCAGGACGACCTTGACTATGTGCCATCAACCGTAGCTCACAAGCATGGAGGAAGTGTCGTGCGAAAAGACTTGGTATGGCTCAATATCGACCATCGGCTGATGGGTGTGGGGGGTGACAATTCTTGGGGTGCACAGGTGCATCCGGAATACACCATCACATCACGCGAATGGCACTACACTTATTCGATAACTCCCATCAAATAACATAAGAAAATGATGATTACCAAACATAAAATCAAGACCGTATGCACGTTGGTGTTGCTGATTCTCAGCAGTAAAATAACAATGTTGGCAAATGGTTATGAATGTAGCGATTTTGAGGATATTATCAATATCCGTCTCACACCCAATGGAAATGAGCGACTTACAGGTTGTTTTTCCGATCAAGGGGCATGGATGGGATTTACAATCCCTGAAGCTGGCAAGCCTGTGGGAGGCTTCTGTGGACCATTTAGCATCAACAGCCGTAAATGGATAGCAAAATCTGTGATAGCATTGAAGGATAGGCACGGTATATTCCAGGCCATCAGATCGAACTATACGCCGGGAAAAATAGCGATGACACTGCAAGACGGTGATTCAAGAATCGAGGAACAACTGATATTTGCAGACTCGCGTACTGCATTGCTTAACCTATGCACATACGGCATGGACACATTACGGTTGCAAACTCTTGAGCCAGGCAAGGATGTAAAAATGGTGGTTGAGGGTAGGCATGTGGTGATAAATGGACTACCAGAAGAGACTATTATGCTCACCTTTCCTGCAGGTACCGAACTCTCCACCGACGGCACCAATTATATGGCTGTGATGACTGGCAATATAAAAGATGCCACCATCGCCATATCAATGTTATTACCGGGCGACCGCATACCTGTACAAAAGTTATTTGCTGAGCAGATGACCGAGCAATTTGAGCAAGCGGAAAGGGCAGGGCGTGAACGTTGGAACGGATATATCAACAAGATATTGAGGCAAGATATGCCCGTCGAATACAATCGGGTGGCCGTAAAAGCCATAACCACACTTATTTCCAACTGGCGCGAGCGGCGTGGTGGATTGTTACACGATGGTATCGTACCAAGTCATGCCATTGGTTATTTTGTGGGTTGCTGGGCTTGGGATTGTTGGCGCTTTTCGGCGGCCATGGCTCACTTTTTTCCCTCATTAGCTAAAGATAACATTCGTGTGATGTTTGATTATCAACAGTCAGATGGTATGGTGATAGACTGTATATATACTGATCCCAAGGAAAACAATGCACGTGACAGCAAACCCCCGTTGGCTTGTTGGGCTGTGGATGAAATATGGAAGGCCACGGCAGATACGGTTTTTGTCAGGGAAATGTATCCCAAGTTATTGGCTTATTATAAATGGTGGTATAAAAAGAGGGATCATGATGGTAACGGCATCTGTGAATTTGGCTCTACAGATGGCACGTTGGAAGCTGCCGCATGGGAGAGTGGTATGGACAATGCCATACGCTTTGATGGCGCACGGATGTTGAAGAACGGTGAAAATGCGTGGAGCATAAATCAGGAAAGTGTAGACCTCAATGGATATTTGGCATACGAATATACTATACTCAAGAAGTTTTCAAAGATACTGAATGAAAAATTCGATGAGCTGGATATGAGAAGTCGGATTGCCGATTATTTCTTTGATACAAAGAACGGCTACTTCTTTGACCGCCGGCTCACGGATGGAAGTTTTGTCAGAGAACCAGGGTGTGAGGGATATTTGCCTTTTTGGACGAAAATAGCAACGCAGGAACAATGGAAGATGGCAAAAAAAACATTGGAAGACAAAACCAAGTTTTCTACTTATATTCCATTCCCAACCATTGCGGCCGACAATCCCAAATATGATCCTAATGGCTATTGGAGAGGACCGATATGGCTGGACCAGACTTACTATGCCATTGAGGGATTCAGAAACTATGGAGAGCACGCTAAGGCAGACATGTACACCCGACAGGTTTTTGATCGCCTTGAGGGTCTGACAGCAGATGCTCCCATTTACGAAAACTATGACACATTCACCGGCAAGGGGTTGCAGGCCTCCCATTTCAGTTGGAGTGCAGCTCATTTGCTCATGCTCTATAGGTCGTACGGCGAGAAGAGATAACAACATGCTCCCAAATGTAAAGCAACACAGAGCACATCGTGTTTGAGTTTATAAGAAATAGAAAATCTCTGATTGTTCAAGTTAATTAGTGTTCGCTGAATTAATAAATCGCCATGACTGCAAAGCAGCGGACTCTAAACTTTGCAATGGCATTTGCCCATAAATTGAGCTTAATTTCGAAAAGAGCAAGACAAAGTTCCATGCTTTCTTCATTAATTCCTTTTTCATAATTCTTTATTGACACTACGACTTTCTTCTATTAACTTTTCTTTTGATGGTAATTTTTCTACGTTAAGGATAAAGGCTATTTTCTCATCATATATTAAAGTTAAATATCCTTTATGTTCCCATTCTTTTAATACAGGAAGTATTCTTTCCCTTTCTGTATATATAATTGGAGGAAAGCTATCCCATGTACAGATAGGGCTATATGCAAATGGATCATGACAAATATAAGTTGCCAATAAACTAACAATTTTTATTCTCTTCATATTATTTTAATGTTATTGTTCTACCTGTTTTCAAGTTCACCATTCTTATCAATCATTATTTGAAATTCAGGCTCTCTTCTATTAGTTGTTCTTTTGATGGTAATTTCTCTGGAATAAAAGAAAAAACAATGTCGTCATCTTCTATTAATTTTATATATCCATTTTCCTGCCATTTCAACAAAATGGGTCTAATTCTTTTATAATTATTTCGAATATTTTTATTTAGCACATCTAATAAATTCCAATCAACAATTGGAGACATCAAATAAATATTATCGTGATAAATATAATTTATTATTATTAATAATAATCTACTACGTTTCATAACTCATGTATTATTAGGAGTTTATGACTTCTTTTGTCTTCAAGTTAATCATTCTTTAGTCCTGCTGTTAGACTGACGAGGCATTATACTCGAAGGCAAATTGGTTATTTTAAACTTATTACCTTCGATAACTTTTACGATACCTTTTTCTTCAAGAACCAATAAATAATCTTTTAAGAGGCTCTGAACATTTCTATTGTTTGTAAAGTCTTCTACAGACCAAATGCTACCAAAATTTCTATAGAAAAACTCCAGTTTGTGTAGAAACTCCTTTTTTATTTCGTTAATCCCCCTCATTCTTTTGACAGATCTTTCTTTATGTGAGTGATTTGTTTCATGCTTAGTGGTTTCAAGACCTCTATCATTTGTTCGTCATCTATTTTGAATAATCTGATAAATCCTTGTACTTCCCACAGTTCCAATATAGGTAATAAATACTCAAAAGAAGAATCTATTGGTGATGGTAAAGCATCCCATTTAAATACTGAGTTATAGAACCCAAAATCATGTCTGAGTACTTTAATTAACATCGTTGTCATTTTCCTCTTTTTCATATATTAAAAAATAATAATTTCGCCAGTTTTAAGATTTATAAGTCTTCTCAATTTTATTGTTTCTTGTGTCACAAACTGTGTGCGTAGAGTCAACCAGCAAGTACAAAATTACAAAACGTG
>NZ_JRNC01000084.1 GCF_000758925.1 Prevotella sp. S7-1-8 | reverse complement strand
GCATCAAGCAATACCCCATCGTGGAGTATCTTGAAAGGAAAGGCATCAAGCCTGTACGTAGAACATCAGTCTATGCGTTGTACCGCTCACCGCTGCGTGCAGAAACACATCCGAGTTTCAAGGTGGACACAGAGAAGAACCTTTGGATAGACTATGCCGAAGGCAGGGGCGGAAGTATCATCGACCTCTTTATGCGTTTGGAGGGCTGCACGCTATCGGAAGCCATTTGCCGTTTGGGACAAAACGCTTCCGAAAATACAACATATAATTCTTGTAAAGACTTCGTGCCAAATAATTTACAACCTGAAATGGCTGCAAATGGGGCAAGGAAAATAATAGAAGTATCAGATACCTTGCCGCCACATTTGCAGGAGTATCTTATGGAAGAACGCTGCATTGACATGGAAAAGGCAACGCCATTTCTTAAATGTATCACCTATGAGGTAAGGGGCAGGCGCTACCAAGCCATCGGCTTTGCCAACCTGTTGGGAGGATATGAGCTCCGAGACAATCACTCGTTCAAGGGAACGATAGCTCCGAAGGACATT
>NZ_JRNC01000083.1 GCF_000758925.1 Prevotella sp. S7-1-8 | reverse complement strand
AACAGGCACACATGTCGGTTACAGACCAAAATCAAAACAAGGAATCAAAACAAGTCAAACATAAAATCAGATAGAGAAATGAAAAAGAAAACAATGATGAATGACAAAGACCTTTCGTGGTTCTTGGGTATGGAAGATGAAACAGAGAACGAATCTACTTCACAAGAAGCAACTGCGGTTCCTGAAAGAGAAAGACGAACAAACAAGCAGGACACAGAGAATACCATGCACTCCGAGCCTGCACGGAACACTGAGAGTGCAACTATTCAAAGACGCATCAGTGCCAAAATGAGAAAGGAAACGCTCGAATCCTACAAGCAGGCCTACCTTGTTCCAACAAAACTAAGCAACCGAAAAGCGGTCTATCTAAGCCGAGAAACGCAGGAGCATGCCGACTTCATCGTGCGTAGATTGGGCGACAGGGGCAGCAACCTTTCAAGTTTCGTGGAAAACATCGTGCGCCTCCATCTGGAGGAGTACGGTGAAGACATAGAGAAATGGAGGAGATTGTAAATCACAGGAAAAGGGCCGAGGACTTTTGGGAAAAGGGA
>NZ_JRNC01000082.1 GCF_000758925.1 Prevotella sp. S7-1-8 | reverse complement strand
CGTCAGACAATCGGGGAGATAAGACCGTAATCACTTCGTTCTCATCGATAAACTTTTAGGAATTAAGAAATAACAAACCATCTACAATGATAAACTTTCAAAGAAATTTATATGAAAAGATACAAGGGAAAAACTGCCCGATGGCAGCAACAGGACAAGGAAGAACAGAGTATGAACAAGACGGAGTTCATCAAGGTTAGGTGCAGCTTGGAGGAGAAGCAGCGCATCAAGTCAAGGGCGGAAAGCACAGGGCGTAAATTCTCCGACTACTGCCGTGAGATGTTAATCAGAGGTGAAGTGATAGCAGTTCCTCCAATGACGGACAATGAGAGGGAAGCCATTGCCATACTCCAGCGGACAGGAATGTTCTACGGGCAGATTTCCAACCTTATCAAGGTCAAGGATAAGGCATGGGTGCCGATAACGAAGAACCTTTCCATATGTGCCAAGGAAGCATTTAAGCGTTTTTACGACCCTCACTTTCGGATTGATGACGATATTTATAAGGTCTTAAAATTGACGAGAAATGATAGGAAAGTGTAAGGCGATAGCGCACGGAAGCACGGCATTGGACTATATTTTCAGGGAGGGCAAGATCGGTTGTCGGCTTGCCTTCCACAATCTTTGCAGCAGGGAGCCGAAGGCTATCCATGAGGAAATGAAGGTGGTCAGCGACTACAACAGCCGATGCAGGAACAAGTTCCTCCGTATCGAAATAGGTATCGCTCCGCAGGACGAGAAGAAACTGCCTGTTTCTGAATTGATGAGGATATCTCATCTGTTTGCCAAGCGAATGGGGCTTGACAATCACCAATGGGTAGCCGTAACCCACAAGGACACCGATAACAGGCATATTCATATCATCGCCAACCGCATCAGTCTGTGTGGAGAGGTATATGACACCACTTTTGTGAGCAACAGGGCAGCGAGGGTGGCGGAGGACATCAGCAGGGAGAAAGGCTTGACCATCGCAAAGGAGGTCAAGGCGGAGAGGAAACACCAAAAGGCAAAAGCTAATCCCACAAGGGAGGAAGCAAAGAAAGAACTGCAAAGGATATGCTATACCTTGCTTGATAAATACAAAGGTACAGGTATCACGGGACATTCCATGTTCCTCTACGAACTGAACAAGAACGGTATTACCATAGAGCGTATGAAGAACAAGCAGGGCAAGGTTTATGGCTTAAAGTTCTCATACGGAGAACATACGTTCAAGGCTTCGGAGGTCGGCAGGGAATTTGGCTATCGTTCCTTGCAGAAAAACTTTGACCTTCGCAATAAGGCAGAGTCAAAGACATTGCAACAACACGAGTATAATCCGCCAAAGGAAAAAGAAAATTTTGGTACAGCTTATCAACTTGTTCCTCCAAGCCGTTCCAATATCTCACGAGATGGAAATACCCTACAACCACTTAATACTATTGGTACAATAGCAGATACTGCCATTAGCGTAGTCGATGAAGTAATGGAAGGCTTGGGCGAGATGATTACGCCAACCGCACAGGGCAATGATCATGCCGAAGCTGCATGGCAGCGCAAACTAAGGACCCAAGCCAATAGAAAGAAGAAGCGAGGAAGAAATATATGATGGCTACCTCCCGCATCGCTAAATCGTACAGAGCTATTCTAAAGGTTTGCTCATCCCTTCAGCAACAGCATCTTTGATTTTATCAAGTAATTCTGTAAACTTTTGTTGCTCGAGTTCCTCTATATTTTCCCAGTCGCATTCTATTTTATTCTCTTCTATAAGTTGCTTTAACATTTCAACATAGTCATAATCTATGGCAGTAGTACCTTTCTGTATTTGGACTGTTATATTTCCCATTTCGTCCTTTTTAAAAAATAATTTCATATGTTCTAAGTTGTGAATTTCTTTAAGTTATATTTTTTTACTCGTTTCTTTATTGAAGGTTTGCCACCATCCGTTATTGATGCTATTAAATCAAGAATTGATTTTTCTCCAATTTTTCCTTCGAGCGGTGATGAACGTATTACTATTACACCATTTTTATTTTCACAATAAATAATTTGTTGAGCATCTCCCATCATTGGAATTGTTGCATTATGAGAGACAAGAATTATCTGTTTCGTGTTTTTTACTTTCTTAATCGCACTCACTAAACCATCATTAATATATTTAGTTGCAAGATTATCTTCTGGCTGATCAATAATAATTGGGGCTATATCTTTATCATATCCAAGAATAAGATCTAATAGTACAGAAGTTTTCCATCCTGCACTGAGGCGACTGAAATCCTTTCCCTCTTCAGTTGTAATACTATAGATAGTCTTGTTCATATTTTCAAAATCTTTATAAACCCTATTTATGAAGTCTTGATAGTCTATCACTTTAGGTTTTTGCCCACTAAAATTCTTTTGAAATAATTTTTTTGGTGAGATATTATTAAAAGCATCAATCTTACAAGTTGTTTTTAACTTACTATTAAAGACATCAAGAACAATATTTTTGTTAATTTTATATTGATTCTTTATAAATAGAGAATGTCCAGAGGATTTTATTTCTTTTGTTTCAAACTCAACTTGATAAGAAGCTATCGCATGTAAGTATTTTTTAAATTTCCTATTTAAATAAACATAATCACTTATTTGCTTTATCAATTTATCGAATTGCTGTGTTTTAGTTTGATCTTCTTGACTTTCTGTTAGAAGAATACTCGCATATGTGTTATTAGCGTTGTTTATAGTTGTAAAAACATTATTTTCAACTTCACTATATTTGTACACGATCTGTAATACTTTGATTAACTCATCTATAGTTGTATTGTAATCAGACACAAAAGGATTGTTCCGTAAAAGCGTTTTTATCTCTAATAATGCAGCTATATGATTTGTTTTCTTAAGATTCTCATAGGAAATAGAATTACGTTCATTTGATTTGGGTAGCAGGGTGGAAATGATGTTTTGTCTAATGGGATTTAAAACAAGTAATCTACCTATTTGTGGAGTCACTCTCATCTTATGCTCTATAGACTCAATCTCTTCTACAGTGCGGATTAATTCTGTTAAATCTTTTTTTAATGTAGCGAGGCTGCTTCCCACTTGTTCTGAAATTTCTCTATTGTCAGGAAACAGGCTTTTAATGATTTCGATTTCTTCAATACCTTGCTCAGAATCATTTCCTATAACTTTCATAATATAATTCTGCCCTAAATAGTGAGGAGTCATCTCCGAAGGATTAACTACATTGATATTTTCAACATCAAAATCTTTATAATTAGAATCTTCAAAAGATTTCTTGGATAGCTTCCTCCATATAGAATCTACCAACAGTGTTTTGCCACTTGAGGATCCTCCTATAATAACATTGAGACCTGAACTAAATTGTACATCTATATCAAGATGTTCATTTTTATATTTAACACTTTCAATCTTTTCTGACCATGATTCTGGTTTAGACAGGCTATATATTAAACGAGATTTCTCAGACAAAGATAATCTAAATCCTTCAAAAGTGGGTTGAGAAAACATCCAAGTTGGAACGAAAGGTTCTGCATCTTTGGCATTAGGATATCTGGCAGGATCATAGTTGTCTGAGCAAGTTACAAGGTTTACAAAATCACTAATACCAAGTCTTTGAAAGTACTTATCTGTCTCTTCTCGTTTAGATTCGCTTCTTGCTGTAAAGCCATCGAACTGATTGTAATAAACACTGCGCTCCATCATAGTATCAAACTTCTTTGTTGATGGTATAGCCTTATTAAAAGTAGCATGAGATTGCCCCCCATGAGGAAGTAGAACAAAATCATAGTTGTCGAACTCATTGATAACCTTATCAAGAGTTGGAATAGAAGTATCTTTCTTATCAACTGTTTTTCGAGGATATAGTCTATCCAATATATCATTTATATCGTCTATAGACTGTTCCGTTATCTCATTTTTGAAAAACATATGGCAGTGATATGCTTCTGTTTCTAAAACATAATGGATATGTAATTCTACGCCAAGCATTAAATGTATATCTGGACTACATGCGTCAAGTGCAGTAAGATATACTCTCTTATTTATTACATTATGATCAGTAAAAGAAAGCAAAATATTTTGTGCTTGGGCTTTGTCTCTCACCTTAGTAAAAAGAGTCTCAAAGTCATAATTTACATTAAGACTATCAGGGTTAGATGATGTATGAATATGAATATCAATGTATACAGGTTCCATATGTCAAAATATTATTCTATGAATACTAACTAAGACATCCAAATCTTTAATTGGTTATAGTGTAAAAATACTTAAAGAAATATATTACAAAGGTAGTATTTTTATGGTGAAAATCCTTGTTTTTCTGACAGAAAGTATATTTTTCACTTAAAAGAATTGCTCTATTCTCAATAAAGTATTATCTTTGCAAACAGAATAACAAGCGTTCTTTGTTAGGCAGAAAACAGCAAAGCCAAGTAGCTCGCTCGTTTCCAAATCGTTACCTATTCAGTTATATTAACAAGGTAACTTGTTTATTTTCAATAAGTTGCATTTTAGATATTATCTTTCCAAGCGATTAAAACCTAATCGCAAAAGAAAAAAAATATTTTTTTGAGAAATACGCATCCATATACCCGTAGACTGGTGGTTATCAGGGCGTTATCATAACTCGCTTATTTTCGCCGAATTTTAAGCCACGACGTCTTCATTTTCAAACAAGCCACGCTTACGAGAGCTTTTGTCAGATAATTTCAAAAAAGGATTTTTATTGACGAACTAAATAAATCGCAAAGAAGATTTTATATTCATTGTCCGGCATGCGTTTATTTGCTTTTTAAAATAAAAAGCTCTCAACCATGGATTGCGTTTCCGACAATCCAACAATATAAATCACACGGCTAATCCAAAGAAAAATACATATTTAAATCATTTATCAACAAATAATAATAAATATTTTGCTATCTGCTGTCTTATGCTTAATTTTACGCCAAGAAAAAAGAAACCTAAATTTAATCTTAAAACTATCATGGTACAAGAAACGCAAATTGTTGAGTGCGTCCCTAATATTAGCGAGGGTCGCGACAAAGAAATCATCAAGCAAGTGACAGACGAGATTGAGCGCGTAAAAGGCGTAATGCTCTTGGACGTAGACCCCGGAGAAGCCACCAACCGCACCGTGATCACCTTCGTGGGCTCGCCCGACGTGGTGGTGGAGGCCGCTTTCCAATGCGTGAAAAAGGCCGCACAGCTCATTGACATGCGCCAACAACACGGCGCCCACCCCCGTATGGGCGCAACCGACGTATGCCCACTCATCCCAGTCGCGGGCATTACGCTTGAGAAATGTGCCGAGCTGGCGCGCAAATTGGCGCAGCGCATCGCCACCGAGCTGAACGTGCCATGCTACTGCTACGAGGCCGCGGCAAGGACGCCGGAGCGCAAAAACCTCGCTATCTGCCGTAAAGGCGAATACGAGGGACTGCAAGAGAGAATGACCGTAGAGAAAGAAGCGCCCGACTTTGGAGCAAGGCCATGGGACGAAGGCCTGGCACGCACTGGCTGTACGGCCGTAGGAGCCCGCGATTTCCTGATAGCGACCAACTTTAATCTCAACACCACTTCAACACGACGCGCCAACGCCATCGCATTCGACGTGCGCGAGAAAGGACGCCCACGGCGTGAGGGCGGATCGCCCATAGGCAAGCCAATGAAGGACGCTAACGGCAAAACAATCATGATACCGGGAACGCTGAAGGGGACCAAAGCCATCGGATGGTACATAGACGAATATGGCATCGCGCAGGTATCCATGAATATCACCGATATCAACAAGACCCCATTGCACATTGCTTTCGACGAGGTTTGTCGCTGCGCGCAAAACCGCGGCATTCGCGTGACAGGTACGGAAATCGTGGGATTGATACCTAAACGCACGCTGATAGAAGCTGGCAAACATTTCTTGAAAAAGCAAGAACGCTCTACAGGAATACCCGAAAGCGACATCATCAAAATTGCCATCAAGTCTATGGGCTTGGACGACTTGAAAGAATTTAATCCTCGTGAGAAAGTCATCGAATTTCTTTTGGAAGACGCCCAGAAGTCGGCCCGCCTAATAGACCTTACCGTAGACGAATTTGCCAATGAGACATCGCGCGAATCTCCAGCCCCCGGTGGTGGTACCATCTCCGCTTACATGGGTGCCCTTGGCGCCGCTCTCGGCACCATGGTCGCCAACCTTTCAAGCCACAAGGCTGGTTGGGACGCGCGCTGGGAAGAGTTCAGCGAATGGGCCGACAAGGGTCAGGCGGTACAAGCAGAGCTGATGACGCTCGTGGACGAAGACACCAAAGCATTCAACCGCATTATGGAAGCGTTTGGCCTGCCGAAAAAAACGGATGAGGAAAAAGCCGCCCGCACCGCCGCCATTCAAGCCGCCACGTTGTTCGCCACGGAAGTGCCCTTGCACACCATGAACGCTTCTTGCAAAGTGTTCGAGATATGCAAGGCTATGGCAGAAGAGGGCAACCCGAACAGTGTTTCAGACGCGGGAGTAGGCGCGCTTGCCGCGCGAGCGGCGGTATTGGGCGCAGGGCTTAACGTGAAAATCAACGCCTCTGGATTGAAAGACCGCGCAAAGGCCGACAAATTGGTTGGCGAAGCGAACGAATTGATAAAGAAAGCCAACGAACTTGAGGCTGAAATCATGAAAATAGTAGAGAATAAATTATAATCAGCTAAAAATCTATAAACTATGACAAAAGAACAATTTATCGAAGACATCCGCGCCGGTATTCCAGACACGCTGCCCGAGCCACAGCCTTACGACAAAGAAATCAATCATGCGCCAAAGCGTAAAGACATCTTGACAGCAGAGGAGAAGAAGCTCGCCTTGCGCAATGCCTTGCGCTATTTCCCCAAGAAATTTCACGCCACGCTGGCGCCTGAATTTGTTAAAGAACTGCAAACATACGGTCGCATATACATGTATCGGTTCCGCCCATCCTATGAGATGTACGCCCGTCCAATAGACGAATATCCGCACAAGTCTGTGCAAGCCGCGGCAATCATGATGATGATACAAAACAATCTGGACAAGGCCGTGGCACAACATCCGCACGAATTGATCACCTATGGCGGCAATGGCGCGGTGTTCCAAAACTGGGCACAATATAGACTTGTGATGAAATATCTGAGCGAAATGACCGACGAGCAGACGCTCGTGATGTATTCGGGCCATCCGCTCGGGCTTTTTCCGTCGCACAAAAACGCCCCGCGCGTGGTGGTTACCAATGGTATGGTCATACCAAATTACTCCAAACAAGACGACTGGGAGCGCGACAACGCACTCGGTGTGAGCCAATATGGGCAGATGACCGCCGGATCTTATATGTACATTGGCCCGCAAGGTATCGTTCATGGAACGACCATCACCGTGCTGAACGCAGCCCGCAAGGTAGGTGGCGACAACATGAAGCTGTTTGTTACATCTGGTTTAGGCGGTATGTCGGGCGCGCAACCCAAAGCCGGCAACATTGCAGGCGTGGTGAGCGTCACGGCAGAAATCAACCCTTTGGCAGCTCGCAAACGCTACGATCAAGGCTGGGTGGACGAGCTTCACGACAATTTGGATGAGTTGATACCAACCATTCGCAAAGCCGTCGAAGAGCGTCGGGTTGTATCGTTGGCATATGTTGGCAATGTGGTGGACCTCTGGGAGCGTTTGGCAGAAGAGGATGTTCGTGTGGATCTTGGCTCCGACCAGACTTCCCTCCACAATCCGTGGGCAGGCGGCTACTACCCCGTGGGCATCTCTTTTGAGGAGAGCAAGCGCATGATGGCGGAAGAGCCAAAGATATTCAAGGAGAAAGTGAAAGAATCGTTGCGCCGCCAAGTGGCGGCCATCAACAAGCTCACGGCCAAAGGTATGTACTTCTTCGACTATGGAAACGCTTTCCTTTTGGAGTCGAGTCGCGCAGGCGCTGACATCATGGGAGCAAACAACAAGTTCCGCTACCCCTCTTATGTTCAAGACATCATGGGACCGATGTTCTTTGACTACGGCTTCGGGCCATTCCGCTGGGTTTGTTCATCGGGTGACCCCAAAGACTTGGAGGTAACGGATAGAATTGCCACAAAGGTGTTGGAAGAAATCAGGGAAACCGCCACTCCCGATATTATCGGCCAGTTAGACGATAACATTCACTGGATTAAAGAGGCCGGGAAAAACCGTCTTGTCGTTGGCTCGCAAGCACGTATCCTTTACGCCGACTGTGAGGGAAGAACGAAAATAGCCTTGGCTTTCAACGACGCTATCAAACGTGGCGAAATCAGCAGGCCTGTCGTTCTTGGCAGAGACCATCATGATGTATCGGGCACCGACTCTCCTTTCCGCGAGACCTCTAACATTTACGACGGCTCACAGTTCTGCGCCGACATGGCCGTACAGAACGTTATCGGCGACGCTTTCCGTGGCGCGACATGGGTTTCCATCCACAATGGAGGCGGCGTTGGCTGGGGCGAGGTGATAAACGGAGGCTTTGGCATGGTCATTGACGGTGGCAAAGATTCGGAACGCCACATTCGCGAGATGCTCCTTTGGGATGTTAACAATGGCATCACGCGCCGCAGCTGGGCTCGCAACGAAGGCTCCATGGCTGCCATCAAGCGAGAAATGGAGCGCACTCCCAATTTGAAAGTTACGCTTCCCAACCTTGTCGATGACGAAGTGATAAATAAAGCATTTTAAAAACGAAAGCCTCTGGACAAGAGAACGATATTCCGAAGGGCGTCGACCGTTCTGACGCGAGCATGCGAGCGACTCAAACGGAGACTCTCCCAATGAATGTGTGAAAAGTGAGAGACAGACACGCCGTCGCTTTTCTATCCTCAATATTACCACAACCAAACAATAAAAAAATGAAACACAAAATAAGCGCAGACCACCTTTCGATAGAAAGAATTGGCGAAATCATCACGAAAGACGTCAAGCTCGAACTATCCGACGACGCACGTCAAAGAATTATCCGATGCCGCGAGTATCTGGACAAGAAGATCGAGACATCCGACAAACCCGTCTATGGCGTGACAACAGGTTTCGGATCGCTGTGCAAAATATCTATTGACAAGCAGCGATTGGCAGACCTACAGAAGAACTTAATGATGTCGCACGCGTGTGGCGTGGGCGATAGAGTCCCGAATGAAATAGTGAAAATAATGCTCCTTCTCAAAGTGCAATCCCTTAGCTATGGTTATTCAGGCTGCCAGATTGCCACTGTGGAACGCTTGATAGATTTCTTCAACAACGATATATACCCCGTGGTTTACATGCAGGGCTCACTTGGAGCCTCTGGCGATTTGGTCCCATTGGCACACCTATGCCTACCATTGATAGGTATGGGCGATGTAGAATATAAAGGGGAAATCATTTCGGGAGAAGAAATGCTACGTAAAATGGGTTGGCAACCCATACAACTTGTCTCGAAAGAAGGTTTAGCCTTGCTCAATGGCACACAGAACATGGGTGCTTTCGCGGTATGGTCCTTGCTTCAGTCGGAGCGCCTAAGCGATTGGGCTGACAAAATTAGCGCAATGTCACTTGAGGCTTACGACGGGCGCATTGAGCCTTTCTTACACGCTGTAAACGCTGTTCGCCCACACCAAGGACAAATTGAAACGGCAGCCCACATTCGTGAGTTGCTCGAAGGCAGCGAACTTATCAAGCAGCCCAAAGTAAACGTACAAGACCCCTATTCTTTCCGCTGCATACCGCAAGTTCATGGCGCTTCCAAAGACACTATTCGTTATGTGAAATCTGTTATCGACATTGAGGTGAACGCAGCGACCGACAATCCAACCGTCTGCCCAGACGAAGACTTGATTATTTCGGCAGGTAATTTTCATGGCGAGCCTATTGCCCAACCGATGGATTTCCTCGCAATAGCGCTCTGCGAACTCAGCAACATATCTGAACGCCGTATTTATAAGCTCGTGTCGGGCACACGAGACCTTCCAAGTTTCTTGGTTGCCAAGCCTGGATTAAATAGCGGTTTCATGATTCCACAATACACAGCGGCCTCCATCGTAAGCCAAAGCAAGATGTATTGCACACCGGCTTCCGCCGACAGCATACCATCGTCACAGGGCCAGGAAGACCACGTCAGCATGGGCGCCAACGCGGCGACCAAGCTCTATCAAGTGGTGTTGAACACGGAACGTGTGCTTGCCATTGAGCTTTTCAATGCCGCACAAGCGTTGGAGTTCCGACGTCCGCTCAAATCATCGCCTGTAATCGAAGCTATCTTCGAAGAATATCGCGAAGCGGTGCCATTTGTTGAAAACGATCAATTTATGGCTCCACACATTGCAAAATCCGTGGAGTTCCTGAGAAAATAAGAATCTTTTTTCCAACCATTAGGCCTCATCCGCTTCGCTTTATCCCTTTTGGGGAAAGAGAAGTGGATAAGGCTTTTTCATTAAACAAAAGATTATGAAATTATTAGTAACAAATATAGACATTCTCGCGGGTGTCGGACATGATGGCAAACGCTGCCTGAAAGGAGACGAAATGGCCCGTATTGACACCATTGAGCATGCTTACCTATATGTGGAAGACGGACGAATCGCAGCGTATGGGAAACGCAGCGACATGCCGCAAATAGACAGTGACACAACCGTCGTGGACGCCGAGGGCGGAGCGGTGCTACCGTCTTTTTGCGATTCGCACACCCATATTGTCTACGCAGGAAGTCGAGAAGGCGAATTTGTGGATAAAATTCGTGGCCTAAGCTATGCTGAAATAGCCAAGCGTGGCGGTGGCATCCTCAACTCGGCCGACCGCCTTCATGAGCTGTCCGAGGACGAGCTATACACGCAAGCCATGAAACGCGTGGACGAAGTTATCCGCAAAGGTACGGGAGCCATAGAGATAAAAAGCGGCTATGGGCTCAATCTCGAGGATGAACTGAAAATGCTGCGTGTCATTCGGCGTGTCAAAGAAACATCCCCGGTAAAAGTGGTGGCCAATTTTCTCGGCGCGCACGCGGTGGGACGCGCGTTTGCCGGCAGGCAAAAAGAATACGTAGACCATGTCATCAACGACATGCTACCAGCGGTAGCAAAGGAAAATCTCGCCGACTTCATCGACGTGTTCTGCGACGAAGGGTTTTTCACGCCTGAGGAGACACGACGCATTCTTAAGGCAGGAGAAAAATACGGGCTGCGCGGAAAAATTCATGCCGAAGAACTTGCCGTATCGGGTGGCGTGGATGTTGCCGTGGAATGTGACGCTCTTTCGGTAGACCACCTTGAAGCAATGGACGACCACGATATCGAGTTGCTCAAAAACACGAACACCATACCCACAGCCCTGCCAGGCACATCGTTCTTCCTGAACATGCCGTTCGCGCCAGCCAGAAAGATGATTGAGGCCGGGTTGCCAATGGCTATCGCCTCTGATTACAACCCCGGCTCAACCCCGTCAGGCGACATGAAGTTTGCCGTTTCACTTGCCTGTATAAAAATGCGGCTTATGCCGGCCGAAGCAATCAATGCGGCAACACTTAACAGCGCGTGCGCCATGGGGTTAAGCGAAGACTACGGATCGATAACCAAAGGCAAAGTGGCCAACTTCTATATTACAGACCCTATCCCATCCGTCGACTTCATCCCCTATGCTTACACCACACCGATCATACGCCGCATATTCCTCAAAGGCGTAGAGTATCGCAAGTGAAAAAAAAATGTTGACCATGAGCCAATGGCCCAAGACTTGCGCCAAAGACTGTCCACGGCTCAGGCCCTGACAAGGACAACCGGAAATCCTTATTAGGGCTTGCCGTTTGTAAGCGTAGGAACAAAGCACAAAGTGAAGGTTATTGGAAACAAATAAAATATTTATTGTTATCTTTGCGCACGCAATCCGCGACATACATTTAGTCATGCCATCATACACAAGGAACATGAACAACCAAACCACAATGGACAATCTTCAGAGAATGAGACAGTTGGTCGACGAGCTTAACACCGCGTCAGAAGCTTATTACAATGGCAAAGGCGAACTGATGACCGACTTCGAATGGGACGCGAAGTTTGACGAATTGAAACGGTTGGAACAGGAGACAGGACAGAAGCTGCCCGAATCGCCCACCGCAAAAGTTTCGGAAGACAATATAAGTGGCCAAAAAGAAAAGCATGAATTTGCCGCTTTGTCTTTGGCCAAGACAAAAAAAACCGCCGATTTGGTTAAATGGGCAGAGGGCAAGCCCATCTGGATATCATGGAAATTAGATGGCCTTACCTTGGTAGTGACGTATGATGGCGGCAAACTATCCAAGATTGTGACACGAGGCAATGGCCATGTCGGAACCAATATTACACATCTTGGCAGGGCCATCAATGGCATACCGCCAAAAATCAAAGACAATGGACACGTGGTGATACGTGGCGAAGCCATCATCTCGTATGAAGACTTTGAACGATTCAACATGGAAAACGATGGCGGATTTGCCAACCCACGCAACCTGGCGTCTGGGTCTCTCACGCTCAAAGACGTTGCCGAGGTGGCGGAGCGACACATCAAATGGATACCTTTCACTTTGGTTTATTGCGAGCAAAAATTGACATCGTGGGGACAACGCATGCAGTTTCTGAAAGACAATGGAATGAACTGCGTGGAGCACGAATTGGTAAGCCACCCCACAATCACGGAAATGCAAAAAGTGATAGACCAGTGGACGTTGCGCGTAACGAGCCACAAAAACCCATACCCCGTGGACGGTCTTGTCATCGTATATGACGACACCGAATACGCCGCGACAGGCTCGGTTACCGGCCATCATGCCACACGGGCTGGCTACGCTTTCAAATGGCAAGACGAAAGCGCCACCACCACGTTGGAAGACATTGAGTGGAGCTGCGCCGCATCGACCATTTCGCCCGTCGCCATCTTCACGCCCGTGGAAATTGAAGGCACTATCGTGAAACGGGCTTCGCTCTGCAATATAAGCGAATGTGAACGATTGGGCATTGGAAGCCAAGGCACATCCTTGGAAGTTATCAAGGCAAACAAGATTATTCCTAAGGTAATCAAAGTGAACAAGAAAATAGGCGAACTGGACATACCGCACCATTGTCCAGTATGCCAATCGCTCACAGAGGTGAGGGTCAGCCCTAACAGTGGCACCCAAACACTGCATTGCACCAACGATAAATGCCCGGCCAAACAACTTAAAAAATTCGATCGCTTTGTCTCCAAGGACGGCGTGAACGTAGACGGCATATCAGAGCAGACATTGTCTCGCTTTATTAATATGGGCTGGATTACGGAGTACGCTGACATATACAGCCTGCCTGACCATGCAGAAGCGATAGCGCAGCTCGAAGGTTTCGGCCAAAAGTCGGCCGCCAACATTGTCAGCTCCGTAGAACAAGCACGCAAAGTTGACGCGCGCCGACTGTTATTCGCTCTATCCATACCAATGATAGGACAAGACGTATGCAAGCGTTTGCTTGCGGCCTACTCTTTACAAGAGCTCATGGAGATAGCAACCGGGCATAAAAACAACGGAGAATTGTTTTCGTCCCAACCCGAAACCATTCTTGAGACCATACCCGGGATTGGCCCTGAAAAGGCGGCATCGTTTGTCAATTGGTTCAAAGAGCCTGAAAACAAAGGCATGGTTGAACGCCTCTTGCCCAAGCTAACCATTGAACAGACGGCAATAACACCAATGGGCAAGCGCTGCGAGGGACTGACTTTCGTGGTGACCGGCGACGTGAAACACTACAAGAACCGCAACGAGCTAAAAACATACATAGAGGGTCAAGGTGGCAAGGTGACTGGCTCCGTAAGCAAATTGACCTCGTTTTTGATTAACAATGACACGCTATCAACAAGCGGCAAGAACCAAAAAGCGAAGCAGCTGAACATTCCCATCATATCCGAGGAAGATTTTATACGCCAATTTGTGGATTGACAGAAATGATATTGCGCGAATGAGAAAAATGCGTTAATTTTGCGCCGAACAAACAAAGGATCGCACAAGGCTCGTCGTCAGACAAGCCAAAAAATTGATGGTTGCCAACATGCGCTCGCTTAACAAACAAGGTTACACCTCTTTTTATATATAGCACTTTAACATGAGAATAGACATCATCACCGTATTACCAGAAATGATAGAGGGTTTTGTCAACGAGTCGATATTGGCTCGCGCACAGAAAAAAGGCTTGGCGGAAATCCATTTGCATAATCTACGCGACTACACGCATGACAAATGGCGCAGGGTGGACGACTATCCCTACGGTGGGTTCGCTGGGATGGTAATGCAAATTGAGCCTATAGACCGCTGCCTGTCAGCCTTGAAAGCCGAGCGCGACTATGACGATGTAATCTATGTGACTCCCGATGGCGAGAAGTTTAACCAGCACGTCGCGAACGAAATGAGCTTGCAAAAAAACATCGTTTTGCTCTGTGGCCATTATAAAGGCATTGACCAACGTGTGCGCGACCATCTCATCACGCGCGAGATAAGCGTGGGCGACTTCGTACTCACGGGCGGCGAATTGGCCGCGGCAGCCATCGCCGACGCTGTGGTAAGGGTGGTTCCCGGCGTAATCGGCGACGAACAGAGCGCCCTGTCAGATTGTTTTCAGGATGATTTGCTGGCTGCGCCCATCTATTCGCGACCAGCGGAATACAAAGGTTGGAAAGTGCCCGAAGTGCTGTTGAGTGGCAACGAGGCAAAAATAAAACAGTGGGAAATGGAACAAGCCATGGAACGAACCAAGCAGTTGAGACCTGACTTGCTGAAATGAAGAGGCTACATCTAAGCCGCGGAGTGTAAATCCTAAAAAAAACTAGCGCAAGAAAATTAGGAAGATATAGAGTTGAACATGGTTAAAAACAAATATGCGACTGATATTTTGGCGTCATAACCCGAAGCCTACGACCACGGAAGAACCACGCCCATGCAACCAATATCAACAAGACCGTGAGCAAGCGAGATCACGCATAAGTCTCGCAAAATTCTTCCCCGAGCGCGAACCCCTCTTCGTAAAGAGCCTCCAACTTGTTAATATTTTTCTCCATCCGGCCCACATCCACACATCGTTGCGGACGAATACAAACTATGGAACCTTGCCTCTCAAGATCCTCGACGAGCTGAAGTTGCTCATTGTAGGCCTCGATCCTATGACTGAGGGCAACCCTTAGGCGAGGATAATTCTTGTAAATAAAACTTGGAATTTTACGATCTCTCACTTTCTTGCGGTAACCATAGTTGCGCGTGCAAACAACAATGTTGGCAGAATGCCCCATGTCAATGGCACGCATCACGGGTATGGAATCGACAATGCCACCATCAAGCAGGGGCTGCCCGTCTATTTCCACTATCTTGCTGACAAATGGCAAACTGCTTGAGGCACGCACCATGTCGAGCGCGCACTGGACATTGGATGTCTCCGTGAGATATGCCGGACGACCAGTGCGGCAATTGGTGGCAACCGCCTCGAACCCCTTGGAAAAACGGAAAAATGTGTCATAATCGAATGGTATCAACTCATTAGGGAAACGATCATAAAGCAATTTTTGATCGAACATGCAGCCTTGTGTCACCAAATGCCTAATGCCTATATAATTATATTTTGCCAAATAATCAATATTTGAGATACGCGCGCGGCGCGGTTGGCGCGAGATATAGCTCATGGCATTACACGCTCCTGCCGAAACGGCAACAACATACTGAAAATAAACATCATGCTTCATAAAAGCATCAAGCACGCCACTGGTAAAAACGCCTCGCATTCCACCACCTTCAAGCACCAAGCCCGTATTCCTGTCCAAACGCATAAAAACTATTAATTTTATATGCAAAAATAGTAATTTTTAATGAAGAAGTCGTATCTTTGCAATAGATAGATCATAAAATAACCTAAATATGTTTAGCAAAGAAACCTATGTTAGCCGTCGCGCGGAATTGAAAAAACTTGTAAAAAGTGGCATCATCGTTCTTTTTGGCAATAATAACGCCCCTGCCAATTTCCCCAACAATGGTTATCACCCTTTCCGTCAAGACTCTTCTTTCCTGTATTATTTTGGACAGAACAGGGATGGACTCGTCGGCGTTATCGACGTTGACAACAACAAAGAAACCCTTATTGGCGATGATATCTCCATAGACGATATCGTATGGTATGGCGCTGTGGATAGCGTGCACGACATGGCTGGGCAAGTGGGCGTGCCCAACAGCGCCCCAATGATAGAATTGGCAAAAATCTGCAAAGAGGCCAAACGTGACAAACGCACCATACATTTCTTGCCTCCATACAGGGCAGACATCAAGATTATGATTTCAGACCTGCTGGGCATACATCCCGACAAGCAGAAAGGCCAAGCGTCTATGACGCTAATTCAAGCAGTGGTAAAAATGCGCTCCACCAAGACAGAAGAAGAAATAGAAGAGTTGGAACGTGCCGCGCTAATTGGCTACAAAATGCACACAACGGCCATGAAGATGTGCCGGCCCGGCGTCACGGAAAAGGAAATTGCCGGAACGCTTGACGGTATAGCCAATGGCATGGGCGCCATGGTGAGTTTCCCCACCATCCTGTCACAACACGGTGAGATACAACACGGAGCGCCATCGATGGCCAAATTACAAGCCGGAAAACTCATGCTGTGCGACGCTGGAGCCGAAACCATTAACAACTACTGCTCCGACAACACGCGCACAACACCTGTAAGCGGACGCTATGACCAAAGACAACTGGAAATATACTCCATTGTCGAGGAATGCCACGACTATGTGCTGACCGTGGCCAAACCCAACGTGAAATGGTGGGACGTGCACTTCGGCGTGTGCCGGTTGATGACAGAACGTCTGAAAGAACTGGGCTTGATGCGCGGAGACACCGACGACGCCGTGGCGGCAGGCGCACATGCTATGTTCATGGTGCATGGTTTGGGACACATGATGGGTATGGACGTACACGACATGGAGAGCTTTGACCAGATAAACGTGGGCTTCGACGACGAAGTTAGACCCAACTTGGAACAGTTTGGAACCAACTGCCTGCGTATGGGCAGACGCTTGCAAGAGGGTTTTGTTGTGACGGACGAACCTGGCATATATTTCATTCCCGCACTCATTGACAACTGGAAGGCAAGTGGACACTGCAAGGAGTTTATCAATTTCGACAAACTCGAGACCTACAAAGACTTTGGAGGCATACGCTTGGAAGATGACTTGCTCATCACAAAAAATGGCTGTCGCTTCATCGGCAAAGACAGAATACCCTATCACCCCAAAGATGTAGAAGCTTTTATCGCTCGCTAAACCTGTGCCAATCATACAGACACTAATTATATAAATCTAACAAAATAATGAAGAAACTATTTTTTTTGGCTTTTCTCGCAGTTTTTGCGATTGGAGCTAACGCACAAGAAAAGAAGGCAACAAAAAATTTGAACAAGCCCATTTTTACCGTGGTGAAGAAAAACCCAATTACGAGCATTAAAGACCAAAACCGCTCGGGCACCTGCTGGGATTACTCTACGTTGAGCTTTTTTGAAGCTGAAATACTGAAAGCCACCGGCAAGACATACGACCTTTGCGAGAGCTTCGTAGCCAACAAAACATATATGGACCGTGCCATACAGGTAGTAAGACTACATGGCGACTGTCAATTCGCACAAGGCGGCAGCTCATACGACGCGTATTACACTCTCAAGAACTATGGCATTTGCCCAGAAAACGCAATGCCTTTCCCCGGCAGTCTATATGGCGATTCACTGAATAACTTTAACGAATTTTTCTCTGTAATGTCTCCATACGTGCAATCCGTAGCCAAATCAAAAGCCAAAAAGATTTCTGGACAGTGGAAAGTGGGATTGCAAGGTATTCTTGATGCCTATCTGGGTAAATGCCCTGAAACGTTTACATACCAAGGCAAAACATACACGCCGAAGAGCTTCGCACAGAGTTTAGGTCTCAACTGGGACAATTACACCACATTCACCTCATACACACATCATCCTTTCTGGACAGCTTTCGCGGTGGAAGTGCAAGACAACTGGCGCAACCCTCTCTCTTGGAATGTTCCTATAGAAGAACTGGGCAGGATCATTGACAACGCCATCATGAACGGATACACCGTGGCATGGGGCGGAGATGTAAGCGAGGACGGCTTTACAAGACAAGGGCTAGCCTACATGTATGACACCAAAAAGATAGAAAGCATGGAAGGCAGCGACATGGCCAGATGGCTCAAGCTCAGTAAGTCTGAGAAAAAAAATATCGTCGATTCACTGGGCGTAAACGTACCGGAAATTACGCCGACACAGAAAAGTCGTCAAGAGCGCTACGACAATTGGGAGCTTACCGACGATCACGGCATGCTTATCTTTGGCATTGCGAAGGACCAAAATGGCAAGGAATACTACATGGTGAAAAACTCATGGGGGGAGACTGGCGATTACAAAGGTATTTGGTATATGACCAAAAACTTTATCGTGGCCAACACCATGGACTTTATGGTTAACAAAAATGCCGTGCCTAAGGACATCAGGAAAAAACTCGGTATATAAATTTTATCCAAATATAAAATGCACAAGCTCCGAACATAAAAAAATGTTCGGAGTTTTTTTTGAATGATGCTCGCCATATAAAAATTTATTG
>NZ_JRNC01000081.1 GCF_000758925.1 Prevotella sp. S7-1-8 | reverse complement strand
TAATAATTTACGGACAAACAGACAGAACACGCAATAGACAAGCCACTGCCTGTATGTGTGTTTGAAGGATTTATGGATTTCCTTTCTTTTCTTTCAATGAAAGAGGAGATAGCCAGCCACTGCCTTGTGATGAACTCCGTAAGCAATGTGGCAAGGACTGTTCGCTATCTGAACGACCGACACCTGCCCCATATCCGTGCCTTCCTTGATAATGATGAAGCAGGACGGAGGGCAACCAATGATTTCGTCAAGGCAGGTTTCAAGGTGGAGGATATGTCCATACATTACAAAGGCTTCAAAGACCTCAACGAGTTTCATGTCTGCCGTATGCGTAAACAGGAGCAGCAGAAAGTGCAGGAACGGACACGGATGACGGTTACGGAGCAAAAGGAAAGTAAGAAATCAAAACAAGTCAAACATAAAATGAGATAATAATGTGGACAAGAAAAAAGTCAGTAACGAGGGAATGGAGAATACCATCCACTCCACCAAGCAATATTTAGGACTCAACCAAATTGAAGGTCTGTCCGAACATCTTATAGCCGAACATCGGGCAAGGAAAGCAAGACTTATTCAAGAGTCTAACGAACAGTATCCAGAGAACACTACGCACTCTGAACCTGCGCAGCATACAGAGAACGCAACCGTTCAAAGACGCATCAGTGCCAAGATGAGAAAGAAAACACTCGAAGCCTACAAGCAAGCCTATCTTGTGCCGACTAAGTTAAACAATCGCAAGGCAGTCTATCTGAGCAGGGAAACACAGGAACGTGCCGACTTCATTGTGCGTAGATTAGGCGACAGGGGCAGCAACCTTTCAAGCTTTGTTGAGAACATTGTGCGTCAGCATCTGGAGGAATATGGTGAAGACATAGAGAAATGGAGGAAGCTGTAAACAACAGAAAAACGGTCGAGGGCAATCAAGTCAAAGGCTATCCCTTTCACTCAAAATCCTTGACCGTTTTAGGATTGTACCAACAACAGATTTTTATTGAATACATTGAATGATGAGAACACCACGAACACAGTTAAACACGGAATGCACAGCATTCACTTTCAAGCAGCAAAACGTC
>NZ_JRNC01000080.1 GCF_000758925.1 Prevotella sp. S7-1-8 | reverse complement strand
CGTCAGACTGTCGGGGAGATTAGACCGTAATCACTCCGTTCTCATCGGTCAGTGTTCGGGAATTAAGCAACAACGAATCATCTACAATGATTAACTTTCAAAAAAACTTATATGAGCAGATACAAAGGAAAATCTGCCCGATGGCAGCAACAGGATAAGGAAGGGCAGCAGATGAAGAAGACGGAGTTCATCAAGGTAAGATGCACCTTAGAGGAAAAGCAACGCATCAAGTCAAGGGCGGAAAGCACGGGACGGAAAATGAGAGGGAAGCCATTGCCATTCTCCAACATACAGGAAGGTTCTATGGGCAGATTTCCAATCTCATCAAGCTCAAGGACGAGGATTGGCTACATATCACCAAGAACCTTTCGCTATGTGCCAAAGAGGCATTTAAGCGGTTTTACGACCCGCATTTTCGGGTGGATGATGAAATATATAAGGTTTTAAATCTAACAAGAAATGATAGGTAAATGCAAGGCGATAGCGCACGGCAACACGGCTTTGGACTATATTTTCAGGGAAGGCAAACTCGGTAGTCGGCTTGCATTCCACAATCTTTGCAGCAGAGATCCAAAGACCATCTACGAGGAAATGAAAGTGGTCAGTGACTACAACAGCCGTTGCAGGAACAAGTTTCTCCGTATCGAAATAGGCATCGCACCGCAGGACGAGAAAAAGCTGCTTGTTTCTGAACTTATGAGGATAGCCCATTTATTTGCCAAGCAAATGGGACTTGACAACCACCAATGGGTGGCGGTAACGCACAAGGACACTGATAATAGACACATTCACATCATCGCCAACCGCATCAGTCTGTATGGAGAGGTCTATGATACTACTTTTGTGAGCAACAGGGCTGCAAGGGTGGCAGAGGGAATCAGCAGGGAGAAAGGCTTGACCATTGCAAAAGAGGTCAAGGCAGAAAGGAAACACCAAAAGGAAAAAGCCACCCCTACAAGAGAGCAAACAAAGCAGCAGGTGCAGAAGATTTGCTACACCTTGCTTGACAAGTACAAAGTAACAGGCGTCACGGGGCATTCCATGTTCCTTTATGAATTGAACAAAAACGGCATTACCATAGAGCGTATGAAGAACAAGCAGGGCAAGGTATATGGCTTGAAGTTCTCATACGCAGGGCAATCCTTCAAGGCTTCCGAAATCGGCAGGGAGTTCGGCTACCATTCCTTGCAGAAGAACTTTGAAACAACCAACAAGGAAGAATCAAGGAAACCACATCTAACAGTACAAGAGCCGACAGAAAAGAAAGAACAATCTGATACAGGCTACCAACTTGTACCTCCAAGCCGCTCCTCTATCTCACGAGACAATGATACCTCACAAGTGCAGAATCCCATTGGTGCAGTGGCAGACACCATCGTTAGTGCAGTCGATAATGTGGTGGAAGGGTTGGGCGATTTGATTACACCTACTACGCAAGGCAATGACTATGCCGAAGCTGCATGGCAGCGCAAACTCAGATACCAAGCTAACAGAAAGAAGAAACGTGGAAGGGGATTATAACTCACGCCTGAACAAAATGCAGAAAGAAGAATATCTCATTAAAAATGCTTGTTATTCGGTAACAAAGTATTATCTTTGCAAACGGAATAACAAGCGTTCTTTGTTAGGCAGAAAACAGCGAAGCCAGGTAGCTCGCTCGTTTCTAAATCGTTACCAGTTTAGTCTTATCAACAAGGTAACTTATTTATTTTCAATCAGTTGTAGTTTAAGAATTATTTTATGGTACAAATGTGTATGCCTCCCTTTACGAAATTAGGCCATAACCCCTGTTTTGCCAAGGAGTTACAGCCTAATTGTCTGTGTATTAGCGAATTGTATTCTATTCCTCCGCTGCTGCCTGCGCCGCCGCGAGTCTGGCTATGGGCACCCTGAATGGGGAGCAGCTCACGTAGTTGAGGCCTACACGGTGGCAGAATTTCACAGACGAAGGCTCGCCGCCATGCTCTCCGCATATTCCGCATTTAAGATTTTTGCGCACGGATCGCCCCTTGTCTACCGCCATTTTCACCAACTGTCCCACGCCATTCTGGTCAAGCACTTGGAATGGGTCCACGTCCAAAATTTTCTTTTCCAGATACGAGGGCAAGAAGCTGGCAATGTCGTCACGACTATAGCCGAAGGTCATCTGCGTAAGGTCGTTGGTGCCAAAGCTGAAGTACTCGGCTTTCTCCGCTATCTTGTCGGCCGTGAGAGCGGCGCGTGGCACCTCTATCATCGTTCCCACCTTGAATGGTATCTCCACGCCCTCCTCGGCAAAGAGTTTCTTGGCGGTCTCTCGTATCACGCGTTCTTGCGCGTCAAGTTCGTTGACGATACCCACCAATGGTACCATGATCTCCGGATGTGGGTCGTGTCCCTCTTTTTTCAGCTGCACGGCAGCGCCGAGGATGGCGCGTGTCTGCATTGCCGTAATCTCGGGGAATGTGTTGCCCAGGCGGCAGCCGCGCAGTCCGAGCATGGGGTTTTGCTCGCTCAGAGACTGCACGCGGCTCTGTATCTTCTTCACGCTCACGTTCATCTCCTTTGCCATTGCTTCTTGGCCTTCCAAATCATGGGGTATGAACTCGTGCAAGGGTGGGTCGAGCAATCGGATGTTCACTGGTTGTCCGTCCATGCACTTCAATATTCCGTAGAAATCTTGTTTTTGGTAGGGCAACAGTTTTTCGAGGGCCCGTTTGCGGCCTTCGGTGGTATCGGCCAAAATCATCTCGCGCATGGCCTTTATTTTTTCGTTCTCGAAAAACATGTGCTCGGTGCGGCAAAGCCCGATGCCCACGGCCCCAAATGTTCTTGCCACCTCTGCGTCGTGTGGTGTGTCGGCGTTGGTTCGTACTTCCAATTTGGTGTATTTGTTGCAGAGGTTCATCAGCTCGGCGAAATCGCCGGTTATTTCGGCTGGCTGCGTGTCCACCTTTCCAAAGTACACTTCGCCCGTTGAACCATTGAGCGAGATGTAGTCGCCCTCTCTGAGCACCGTGCCGTCTATCTCCACCGTGCGCGCTTTATAGTCCACGTTAATGGCGCCGGCGCCGCTCACGCAGCATTTGCCCATACCTCGGGCCACCACGGCGGCGTGAGATGTCATGCCGCCTCGCGCTGTCAAGATGCCCTCCGCGGCCGTCATTCCAGCCAGATCCTCGGGCGACGTCTCTATTCTGACCATCACCACGCTGTGCCCGTCGGCGTGCCATGCCTCCGCGTCATCGGCAAAAAACACTATCTGGCCGCAAGCCGCGCCTGGCGAGGCGGGCAAGCCGCGAGTTAGCACGCGAGCTTGAGCCTGGGCCTCCTTGTTAAACACGGGGTGCAACAGTTCGTCTAATTTGCCAGCCTCGCAACGTTTCAAAGCGGTCTTCTCGTCTATCTCGCCATTTCGCAGTAGGTCCATGGCTATTTTGATCATGGCTGTCCCGGTTCGCTTGCCATTGCGGGTTTGCAAAAACCACAGCTTGCCTTCCTGGACGGTGAATTCCATGTCTTGCATGTCGTGGTAGTGTTTTTCCAGCTTGTGCTGTATATCGTTCAGCTGTGCGTATATCTCGGGCATGGCCTCTTCCATCGAGGGAAATTTCCGGGCACGTACGCTCTCGTCAATATTTTGCTGCGTGGCCCATCTCCGCGAGCCTTCTTGGGTGATCTGTTGTGGCGTGCGTATGCCGGCCACCACGTCTTCGCCTTGTGCGTTCACAAGATACTCACCATTAAAACGGTTCTCGCCCGTGGCGGCGTCGCGACTGAAACACACACCCGTGGCCGACGTGTTGCCCATGTTTCCAAACACCATGGCCATCACCGTCACGGCCGTTCCCCATTCTTGTGGTATGCCTTCCATCTTGCGATAGAGTATGGCTCGGTCGTTCATCCAGCTGTCAAACACCGCGCAGATGGCGCCCCATAGTTGCTCCATCGGGTCGGTGGGGAAGTTTTTGCCCGTTTGGTCCTTGATGGCTTTTTTAAAGCGTGTCACCAATGTTTTCAGCTCGTCAACGTTCATCTCGTTGTCGAGCCTGATGCCACGTTTGGCTTTCACCTCCTGGATAATGGCCTCAAATGGGTCTATGTCTTCTTTGTTCACCGGTTTCATGTTCATTACCACGTCGCCGTACATTTGCACAAAGCGGCGGTAACTGTCGTAGGCAAAGCGTTCGTTGCCTGTCTTCTTGGCCAATCCTTCCACCACCTCGTCGTTCAGGCCGAGGTTCAAGATGGTGTCCATCATACCTGGCATCGATGCCCTTGCGCCCGAGCGCACGCTCAGCAACAGGGGGTTGTTGGCATCGCCAAACTTGAGTCCCATGATCTCCTCGATGTGTCTCACGCCACTTGTCACGCCATCTTTGAGCAGGGCTACCACTTTCTCTTGCCCCTTCTCGAAATATTCGTTGCATACCTCTGTCGTAATGGTGAACCCCGGAGGCACCGGAACGCCAATCAGGTTCATCTCAGCCAAGTTGGCGCCCTTGCCACCCAACAAGTTTCTCATGTCAGCTTTGCCCTCGGCTTTTCCGTTGCCGAAGCTATAAACTCTTTTATTGTCCATAAGTTTTTGATTGATAATAATTTGCTGTTGTCATCTTTAATTCTATTGCAAAGATACCAAATTTAAACGATTTACAGCAATGTTTTGATCGAAAATGTAATCCGAATGTTACAATTGTGGTGTTTCTTATGCCTTTCCCTATACCTTTGTGACACTCATAGGATAGGTTTCTTCCTCGCCCGCTTGTATCATGGCGGTGTGGCCAGCCATATCTCTATTTGCCTAAGAGAGTTTGGGTTAACCCCACTTTTTGATTTTAGAAGATGTTTCTCGATGCCTATTTGTCATGAACTACGTGCTCGCAATGTTTTAACATTTGGTAATGGCAATTGGATGATATGATACACATGAGGCGGTTCAATACGGCTGTCGTTTTCTCTATTTTGCTGAATTTATTTAACAAAATCGCTCTTGAAAATCGTTTGTTTTTCATAGCAACCCATCTTGTTTACAAATACGCTCATTTTAGGCCTGTCTTGTATCTTGGTGTATATCAGTTTGCTGCGTATTTTTGACATATTTTTATTGTCAATGGTTCCATGTTCGCTCCGCCATTAAGCATTAATCGTGTGCCGATTAGACATTATACGGCGTTTCATTGGGCACGATTCGACGTGCCAATAGTGTCTTTAGGTCGTGCCAATAAGCCTCATTGGCACCACACTCACTGCTTGCAGCCTTGGTTATGCCATCTCAAACATGACATGGGTGGCCTTTTCGCTCGCTAAAACATGGTTGTGGTAGATGCTGTTTTTTTGTGATTTATATTTAACACATATAGAGGGGTTGCGTCAAGTTGACGACGATGGGCATACGTTCGATTTAAAAACCATATTTTATAACCCTGCGGCAGGCTATTGTCGGGATTATTCGTTACCTTTGCAGCCAAATTATTGTATAATGAGTAGGAAACGAAAGACGCTGCCGCTGCTCCAAGGCGTGACCATAGAGGCCGTGGCGGCCGAGGGCAAATGTATTTTTCATCATGAAGACCAAGTGGTGTTCGTGCCGTTCTGCGTGCCTGGCGATGTGGTGGATGTGCAAATAACCAAGAAGAAACACCGCTATTGTGAGGGCAGGGTAGAGCGCTTCGTCAGGCTCAGCGACACGCGCGCCGTTCCCGTGTGTGAGCATTTTGGTGTGTGTGGCGGGTGCAAATGGCAGAATTTGCCATATGCAGAGCAACTCAAAGCCAAGCAACAGCAGGTGGAAGACCAGCTGAGGCGCATCGGCAAGGTGGAATTGCCGCCGATAGACACCATCATGGGTTCTGTCAAAACGTACGAGTACCGCAACAAGTTGGAGTTCGGATGCTGTAGCAAACGATGGTTCACACGCGAGGAACTCGACAATGCCGAACTCAACTTAGACGGCGGCAATCACGCCGCCATCGGCTTCCACGTCACGGGTGCCTTCGACAAGATCTATCCCATCAAGAAGTGCTGGCTCATGGCCGACGCACACAACGACATGCGCAACGAGATAGAACGCTATGCCAAGGCCACGGGCATGACATTTTATGACGTGAGGGAGCAACGCGGATTGCTGCGCTCGTTGATGTTCCGCACATCCAACACCGGTGAGTGGATGGTGCTCGTGCAGTTTCATTTCGACGAGCCTCAAGACGAGGAGAGGGCGCGAGCGTTGTTGCGACATATAGCCGACCGTTTCCCGCGGATTACCTCTTTGATATACGTGGACAACCAAAAGGGCAACGACACCTTTGGCGATTTGAAACTCATCACCTTTAAAGGCGCCGATTATATATATGAGACGATGGAAGACCTGAGGTTCAAGGTGGGGCCCAAGAGCTTTTACCAGACCAACACCGAGCAGGCATACCATCTGTACAGCGTCGTTCGCTCGATGTGCTACGACGATGGCGGCGCGTCCCACGACGTGGAGACCAGCGCGAAGGGCATGCCTCTCATCTACGATTTGTACACCGGCACGGGGACCATTGCCAATTTTGTCGCGCGTGGAGCGAGGCGCGTGATTGGCATAGAATTTGTCCCGGAGGCTATAGAAGATGCCAAGGTGAACAGTAGTCTCAACGGCATTGGCAACACTACATTCTTCGCCGGCGACATGAAAACCGTGCTCACGGACGACTTTGTCAGCCAGTACGGCCGGCCGGACATTATCATCACCGATCCACCTCGCGCCGGCATGCACGAGGATGTGGTGCGCGTCATCCTGAAAGCCGCTCCCGGGCGTATAGTCTACGTGAGCTGCAATCCGGCCACGCAAGCTCGGGACCTTGCCCTGCTCGGCCAAGATTACAGGGTGGAACGGGTGCAGCCGGTTGACATGTTCCCACACACGCCACACGTGGAGAACGTGGTGTTGTTGAAGAGAAAAAGTCAATAATGTCGACAAAAATGACAAATTGTACATAAAAACGCTTAAAAAACAGACTAAATTAGCTTTTATATCGTTTAGTATTGGTAACTTTGCAACCCGTTTTGCCGAGCAGGATGGGTATGATTGGCATCTTAGGTATTGGTCATAACATTGTAATTAGGAAAAGAGTACATGCGTCAGCTAAAAATTCAAAAGAGTATAACAAATCGCTCAAGCGAGGCCTTGGACAAGTATTTGGTGGAAATAGGCCGCGTGCCCATGATTACCGTGGACGAGGAGATAGAGTTGGCCCAAGCCATCAAGAAAGGAGGCAAGGAGGGAGAACGCGCCAAAGAAAAACTGGTGAAAGCCAATCTCCGCTTCGTGGTGTCTGTTGCCAAGCAATATCAGCATCAGGGTTTGGGGTTGACCGACCTGATAGACGAGGGCAATATCGGACTGGTCAAGGCCGCCGAGAAGTTTGATGAGACGCGCGGTTTCAAGTTTATCTCATACGCCGTGTGGTGGATACGGCAGAGCATCTTGCAGGCCATAGCTGAGCAGAGCCGCATAGTCAGGCTGCCGTTAAACCAAGTGGGCGCACTGTCAAAGATAAACGCGGAGATTTCTAAATTTGAGCAGGAAAACCAACGCAGGCCCTCTGTGCAAGAGCTTTCGCATCTCACCAACATTGAAGCCTCCAAGATAGACCAGACTATCAAGGCCGACAACCATCACATGAGCATTGACGCGCCTTTCCAAGAGGACGATGACAACAGTATGGCGGATGTCCTTGCCTCTGGCGACGACACGCGCGCGGACAAGCAGGTAGACTACGAGAGCATGTCGAAAGAGCTTGACACCGTGCTGCGCAACGTGCTCAAAGACCGCGAGATCACCATCATCCGCGAGTGCTTTGGCATTGGCTGCCATGAAAAAGGGCTCGAGGAGATAGGAGACCAGCTTGGGCTGACACGCGAGCGCGTGCGCCAAATACGCGAGAAAAGTATTGTAAAACTGCGCGAGAGCGGTTATGCCAAGTTGCTGATAAAATATTTGGGTTGACCCAAACATGGCGGCGGGAATGTTTGTGCCGTCCTTGCTATATAAGATCGCGGCGCGAGCCCAATTGGCGATGACCAATTGGGCTCGCGCCGCGATTGAGTATAAAGCCTCCCGTTTAAGGTCAACTATGTTTGCGCGAGAATATGCAGAGATTGTCAGAGGCTTTGAATGCCACTTTGTCACGTGCCTCGATAGTTATTTTCTCGCCCGTGGCTGGGTTGACGCCTTGGCGTTGCGGCACGTGCTTAACATGGAAGCGGCCAAAGTCGGGGATAGCCAATTCGTGGTCACCCTCGCATAGGTTGTCGGCTATGATACCTAAAAGGCAGTTCACTTGTTTGGCGGCTGCGGCCTTGGAAAGCGCTGTTTTATTGGCGAAAGATTCGATAAGCTGCGTTCTGTTCATCTTTGTTGCAATTTAAATGTAAGGTTTGTGGACCAATGTATATAGTCGATTACGGATGCAAAGTTACGTTTTTTTATCGGAAATAGTCGCTCCAGCTGGCCTTATTGCACAAATATTTTAGTCTGTTTCTACCTTTTCCCCTCACGTACAACGATTTGCGATTGTTGGGATGAAGCGTCGCCACATGTGCCTTGGGTGTAATCGCCGTGGCCCATGTGTGAAATTGTCATTGGAACATTTATAAAATGTTGAAAAAACTCAATTATTTGCCGTCAACCTTTCGCATGTCAAGGCTTATTGCTAAATTTGTGGACTAATCACAATAAACACCCGATTTTATGATCAATCTTAATTTAACTTCTCAAATTGTACTAAAACAAATTCCAGAAAAGTATTACAATCCTAAAACGGCCGTGGAGGCTTCAGAGCTCACTCGATGCGAAAAGATACCCACCTCCATCCATTTGCGGCCGGAAGATGGAGCCAAACACATTGCCGACGCCATAGAGGCTGAGATAAAAGCCAAGCGGGCGGCCGGCAAACATTGCGTCTTGGGGTTGGGCACGGGCATATCGCTCAACTTCGTTTTCAATGAGCTTATACGTCGTCATCGCGAGGAGGGGCTTAGCTTCTCCAATGTCATTGTCTTCAATGCTTACGAGTATTTCCCCTTGTCCGAGGATAATATACATTCCAGCTTGAGACAGTTGTGCGATCGTTTTTTGGACCATGTCGACATAGATAAACGGAATGTTTTCTCGCCCGACAGTATGGTGGCGCAAGACATGGTGCAAGATTCTTGCCAGAGGTACGAGCGACGCATCGCGGAGGCGGGTGGTATCGATATCATGTTGTTGGGCATTGGCCGTATGGGCAACGTCGCTTCCAATGAGCCAGGCTCGGTGGCCACGTCCGCCACGCGCCTCATTCTCGTCAACGACGTGGCCCGCGAGGAGATGACCATGAGTTTTGGCTCGCAAGAGAGCGTCCCACCGTGTGCCATCACCATGGGCGTTTCCACCATCCTCAACGCGCGCGCCATATATCTTACGGCTTGGGGCGAGGCCAAGGCAGGTATCATACGGCAAACGGTGGAGGGTAAAATCACTGACGCCATACCCGCCTCTTTCTTGCAAACGCACAACGACGCGCATGTCGTAATCGACCTTGACGCGGCCGGAAAGCTCACGCGAATAGTGCATCCATGGCTCGTTACCAGTTGTAAGTGGGACGACAAGCTCACCCGCGCGGCCTTGGTTTGGCTTTGCCAAAAAACGGAAAAACCCATTCTCAAACTTACCAATAAAGACTATAACGAGAATGGACTCTCCGAGTTGCTCGCACTGTATGGCTCGGCTTACAATGCCAATATTAAAATTTTCAATGATCTCCAGCATACCATCACTGGATGGCCAGGTGGCAAACCCAACGCTGATGACACCTATCGACCCGAGAGAGCCACGCCGTACCCCAAGCGCGTGGTGGTGTTTTCGCCCCATCCCGACGACGATGTCATATCTATGGGCGGCACCATCCGTCGTTTGGTGGAGCAGGGGCATGACGTGCACGTCGCTTATGAGACCAGTGGCAACATTGCCGTTGGCGACGAGGAGGTGATGCGCTTCATGCACTTTATCAACGGTTTTAACCAGCTTTTCAGCGCTTCGGGCGATGACGTTATCAGCGAGGAGTACAAAAAGATAAAAGAATTTTTGGCTAACAAGAAAGACGGAGACATCGACAGCCGAAACATTCTCACCATCAAGGGCCTCATTCGTCGCGGGGAGGCTCGTACGGCTTGCAACTATAACAATATCCTCAACGACCATGTGCATTTCCTCGATTTGCCGTTCTATGAGAGCGGCCGCATAGAAAAGTTCCCCGTGAGCGAGAAAGACGTTCGCATAGTGCAGCAATTCTTGCATTCTGTACAGCCTCACCAGATATACGTTGCCGGCGACTTGGCCGATCCGCACGGAACGCATCGCAAGTGCACGGACGCCGTGCTGGCAGCCATAGAGCTGGAAAAAGAAGCTGGCGAGAGTTGGCTGGACGACTGCAGGGTATGGATGTATCGTGGCGCGTGGGCTGAGTGGGAGATAGAGAACATTGAGATGTGCGTGCCGATGAGCCCAGAGGAGCTTCGGGCCAAGCGCAATGCCATTCTCAAGCACCAAAGCCAGATGGAGAGCGCCCCATTCCTTGGCAACGACGAGCGTCTGTTTTGGCAGCGTGCGGAAGACCGCAATCGCGGCACTGCCGAGATTTATGACAAACTCGGTTTGGCTTGCTACGAGGCCATGGAAGCCTTCGTGGAGTGGAAATGACCGTTTAAATAATATATATTGACAAGAATAATGCCGGCCAAACACGATTTTATCGTGATTTTGGCCGGCATCATTTATTACGTTGGTATGCCGTGGGGCTTATGTTCTTAAATTCTGTCCAACGCTTGTTTGATGTCGTCGATTATGTCGTCGGCAGCCTCGATGCCCACCGATAGACGCATCAAGTCGGGGGCTATGCCAGCCTCGCGCAATTGCTCGTCAGTGAGTTGGCGATGCGTGTGGCTTGCCGGGTGCAGCACGCAACTGCGCGCGTCGGCCACGTGGGTAACAATATTAATCATCTTCAAAGAGTCCATGAACCTGATGGCCGTGTCTCGTCCGCCTTTCAGTCCGAAAGCTATTACGCCGCATGAGCCATTGGGCAGGTATTTTTGAGCCAGTTTGTAGTGTGCGTCGTCTTTCAATCCGCTGTACCTCACCCATGCCACGCGTGCGTCATTGTGTAAAAATTCGGCTACGGCTTGTGCGTTTTTGCAGTGTTGCGGCATTCTCAAGTGCAAGGTCTCAAGCCCTAAGTTTAGCAAGAAAGAGTTTTGGGGGGCAGGAATAGAGCCAAGGTCGCGCATCAGTTGCGCCACTAATTTGGTCATGTATCCCATTTTGCCAAAATCTTTTGTATAGGTCAACCCGTGGTATGATTGGTCTGGCTCGCATAGCCCTGGATATTTTTCGCTGTGCTCGTCCCAATCAAATCGTCCACTGTCCACGATGGCACCGCCCACCTGAGTGGCATGTCCATCCATGTATTTGGTGGTGGAGTGGGTGACGATGTCGGCTCCCCATTCGAATGGTCGGCAATTGATTGGCGTAGCGAAAGTGTTGTCGACAATGAGTGGTACGCCATTATGGTGAGCGACGCGAGCAAATTTTTCGATGTCCAACACGCGACAACCGGGGTTGCTGATAGTCTCGCCAAACATGGCTTTGGTATTGGTTTTGAAAGCCTTTTGCAATTCTTCTTCGCTTGCGTCAGGGTTGACAAATGTGCAGTCGATGCCCATTTTGCGCATTGTCACATTGAAAAGATTGAAAGTTCCGCCATAAATGTCGGTCGACGCCACGATATGCGACCCTGCTTCGCAAATGTTAAGCATGGCGTAAAAGTTAGCGGCTTGTCCGCTGGAGGTGAGCATCGCGCCCACGCCACCCTCGAGGGCGCATATCTTTTGTGCCACGACGTCGTTGGTTGGGTTTTGCAATCGCGAATAGAAATAGCCCTCTTTCTTCAGGTCGAAGAGCATGGCCATCTCCTCGCTATTGTCGTATTTGAATGTGGTGCTTTGTACAATCGGTAGCACGCGCGGTTCACCATTTTTGGGTTTCCATCCTCCTTGCACGCATAATGTTTCTCTTTTCATCGGAAATAAATTTAGAAATGAAATAAAAGTACAAAGTTACGAAAAATACAAGAATTTAAATTGATATTGAGTTAAATATTTATCACTTGTCGTTAAAATTACTTATAAAGATTTTGCGAGTACGCCGGGCATTCTTGTTAAAAGAAGTTAATATTTCTTTCGTGCGCTACAATTGTCGGTTTGAATAATACTTATATCGGTCTTTTTTTGTAATTTTGCGCTTGATTTACTCCGTCGAGGCCGAAAAAGAGGTGGCAAAAGCTATCCGCCTTGCGGAAAAACCCGTTTTATAACATTAATTAATGTACGCAATTGTAGAGATTAACGGTCAACAGTTCAAGGCTGAGCAGGGCAAGAAATTGTTCGTGCATCACATCAAGGATGTGGAGGCTGGAAACACTGTTGAGTTTGACAAAGTGCTGCTTGTTGACAAAGATGGAGCAGTGACGGTCGGCGCACCCAAGGTAGACGGTGCAAAAGTAGTGGTAGAAGTAGTGAACCCGCTTGTCAAAGGTGACAAGGTCATCGTTTTCAAGATGAAGCGTCGGAAGGACTGTCGCAAGAAGAACGGCCATCGCTCGCAGTTCACTGAAGTTGAAGTAAAACAAGTAATCGCTTAAATCAGGAGGTATTTATCATGGCACACAAGAAAGGTGTAGGTAGTTCTAAGAACGGACGTGAGTCAGCTTCACAACGTTTAGGCGTAAAGATTTGGGGTGGTCAGAAAATCATTGCCGGTAACATCATTGTTCGCCAGCGTGGCAACAAGCACTACCCCGGTGAGAATGTTGCGCAGGGCAAGGACGACACACTGTATGCCCTGGCCGACGGTGTGGTGTATTTCCACAAGGGAGCTCGCAACAAAAGTACCGTATCGGTGCTCTCGCCAGAGGCTTACGCTGAAAAAAACAAGCAAGCTGAGGCTTAAATTTAACAGCTTATTCCAAACAAACATAGAAGCCTGTTCCCATTTGGGAGCGGGCTTTCTGCTTGGTGCGCTCGGCATGGCCATTGTCTAATGGGCGAAGGCGCTGGCCAATGGCGCATGGCGGAAACCTATAAAGTTCACCAGCAGCCGAGTTATCGTGCAAATAATAATAAGATAAACGCTCAGAAACGGCATATACTGTGCGAACAATCAATGCTGACAAAACCGTGTGTATCGTATTCTCCGCCCAGCTATTTTTGCACAGAAAATTCTCTAATTGCAGCTTGTCTATTGTCTGCTTGCAGAGCCACTCGGTACCAACATTACTTGCGCCAGTATAGTTTGCCGTTTCAAGGTCAATGTTGGTTCTCATATTTTTTCAGCGAATTCTGCTCTTCCTTATTAAATCTATCGATTCCACCTTCTTTCTCCATACGGCTCCATCATTCGTTAGCCTTTGCCTGTTCAATAGGAGTAAGTCCGTTAAGATGTTCTTTGAAAAACGAGGGTGTATTTCTATTTTTGAAGCGTTCGGTAAGTGCGCATGCAATTTTTCTAACCTGTACAGCAGTAAGTAAAGATTCGAAGCCGATGTTCAACAGAATTAGCGAATGTATATGACCCTGCACGTCACGAAATGACTCCCTGATGCGATAATAAGGGGCCATGTCGCCTGTTGCAGGGTTGAATCGTGTCTGTACATTTGCATGTATCACTGCAAAGTAACAAAATAATTTTGATATGACGGTGTCCTGCAAATCGGATTTTACTCCTCGTTACAATACCCTACACTTGATTATCAATTATTTATCAAATTGATACTACGCAAAACATCCCGAAAATTTATGAAAAATAATTTTGCCTGTTAAACTTGGGATAGGAATTTTGCAACAGAATAAAGCTACCAAATGCGCTTGATTTAGTAGATTATCTACTATAAAGACATGTTGGTTTTAGCCTATTCAAGTTTCAAACTGTAACTACCCTGACTTTTTGTAGTGAACTCATATATTTTTATAACATCACTTATAAGAAAGAGTGTTCTTTGTTGTTAACGCCTTATGTACAAGTTTTCTTTTATAAGAAATGTGAATACATATTAATATATCGGATATATTAAAAAAAAAGACTATATTTGCAAATAATTACTAACTTTGAATTATAAATATGAAGAAAATTTTATTGTTCGGACTTTTTTCCGTTGTTTTCTCTCAGGGTTTTGCGCAAGTAAAGGTTGCAAATAATGGTAACATTTTATTTGGATATCCTACGTCTAATACACCAGTGTCAACCATTAGTGTCAACTGTAATGGAAGACAGGACAGCAAAGTTGCTATACAAGGTACTGAGGTTGGACTATACACTAGAAGAGCAGGATATGCACATTGGGGAAATGCGATTCAAGGAATAAGCGATAATCCTCATGTTACTTTTAGTGTAGGTGTGAAAGCCGAATCTTATAATGGTACGCCTTTAAGTTCTGGTCGTTCTTATGGAGTTTTTGGAACGGCGGGGAATGCAACTTCTGGATGGAATTATGGCGTTTTTGGCCGTTTACAAGGAACTCAAAATGGAGCAGGAGTTTACGGAACAATTAGCCATGATGAAAATGGCATAGACACTCAAGGTAGATATGCTGGATATTTTAATGGGCCAACAAAAGTTGCCGGTGACCTTCGCGTTACAGGCTCTATTTATGGTGTTGTTCTTGGACGAGCCGCACTGGCAAATAATGTTTCCAATGCAAAGGCATATTCTCAGGCAGTAAATTACGAAACGACACCAGATTATGCAAATAAATTGGGAAGGCTTTCTCTTATCTCATATTACATACCTCATAATGAAGAAGCACAGGCAAAAAGTTTTTCAGCATCAGGAGATACAATAGCCTCTACTCATAGCCTTACGACCACAGAATTACAATGCTTAGAGAAAAAACACTATGCCCTTTCTGCAGAACAGTTGCAAGATGAGTTCCCAGATTTAGTTTATGAGCAAGAAGATGGTTCTAAGGCTATCAACTACGTTGAAATGATTCCTGTTTTAATTCAAACGATCAATGAACTGAACAATAAAATTTCAAAACTAGAAAGTTCGTCTTTATCGGTTGATAACCATACTACGGATATAGATAATCTTGCTCAGGAGGGCATCGCTCTTTACCAAAATACACCCAATCCTTTTAATACTTATACAACTATAAAGTTAAGTATTCCTCAAAATACCAAACAAGCAGCCGTATATTTCTACAACATGAATGGTGTAAACATTAAAACGTATAATATTGGAAACAGAGGAAATGTATCTATTAAGATTTCTGCATCAGATTTCCAACATAGTCTTTATGTGTATGCACTTGTAATAGACGGTAAAGTTATTGCTACCAAAAGAATGATAGTTGCCAAATAAGTCTTTTCTTTTTTATTGTTTGCATATGAGTAAAGTTTTAAGATACATTGTATTAGCTTGCTATATATGTATTAACACATTAGCATATTCTCAAACTAAATGGGTTTCTTTAGAGAATAATCCTAAAGCAACTGCACCAACCTTGACAATATTAACTTCTGATAGAACAATGTATCAAGTAAAAGTTAATATACATGGTTATTATGACGAAATAGTAAATGAAGAGAGTACAAATTATCATAAGATTTCGCTTGGTACAGGCTTCACTACAACGGAGATTGGTCAGCCTGCAATGCCGACTATACCTCAATTAATTGCTTTGCCAACTAATCGTTTATGTACAAGTTCCATTTCGGAAGACAAATGGGTAGATGTTACTATAGGCCGAATCCATCCATACCAAAAGCCTTTGTTAGAGACAGAACAATCTGCTAAGTTTGTTGTAAACGAAAGTGTATATAATCAAGATTTATACAAAACTTTTTTGATAAATCGTAGTGATACAAGCATATGGAGAGATATACGAAACATTGCTTTTTCTATATGTCCATTTAAGTATTTTCCCCAAACCAACAAGTTGTCCGTTTTGACGGAATTCGTCTTTACTGTAAGATTTTCTCCTCAAAGTGATATGCCAAATTCAAGGATAAAACAGAAAAATTTAAGCATATTTGACAACAATTTTTTAGTGTCAAATGATGTATTATCAACAGACAACACGTCTTATGACTATCTTATCATTGTTGGGGACAATAGTGATTTGTTGGGAAGCCAAGCTCTTAAAAACTTCTGCAAATGGAAAGCTATAAAAGGGTATAAGACAAAAATTGTCTCAATAGCGACAACAGGGGCATCATGTAGTTCTATTAAAAAAATTATAGAATCAGAGTATAATGTTAATAAGAGCCTTAGTTATGTCCTTTTTATTGGAGATGATGATAGGATACCAATGTATAATAAAAGAAGTTTCCAAACGTCAGATATATTAAAAAGTGATTATTGGTATGGTTGCATGGATGGTGATAGTGATTTCCAAGCAGATATAGTTGTTGGAAGATTTTCTACTAATGTAGTGGATGAATTGGAAAATATGGTTAACAAAACTATAGTATATGAGAGTACAGACAATCAATATGCTCAATATGCACAGTTAATTGCTAACAAGGAATATGCACCAGGCAAATACCAACGGTGTTGTGAAGATATTCGTACTGCTAATTATAATACTCCCATAACATTCATAAAAACTTATGGAGCATCTACTTCAAATGGAGGTACGAACGCAACTAACGCCGATATTATATCAAGAATAAATGAAGGTGTTAATATTGTCAATTACAGAGGACATGGAGATTGGGACCAATGGTGGAATTGGAACTCCCAAAATCAGAGCTTTTATAATAATGATGCAGATTTGCTACGAAACACCACTTATCCTGTTATTTTTGGAATAGCGTGTACAACTGCTGATATAAGGAATCACACTTGTTTATTAGAAACCTTTATGAAATCAAAATATGGTTCAGCAGCATATCTGGGAGCAACTGTTCCTTCATATACTGAGGCAAACCACACTTTCGATAAAATATTATTTAAGGAATTACTTAACAATAATATTGTTAATGTAGGAAATTTAAATTTAAATGCTCATATAAAAAATATTTCAGAGAGAGGAGACTTTACTTCCAAAGATAATGCATTCTGCTATATTTGTGGTAATGATCCTGCATTAGAGATTTGGACACAACGACCACAAACATTTAAGAATGTAACGGTTTCTAATCAGAATGATGGGATTTATATCAATGTAGATGGAGTATCAGATTATATGGTTTCTGTCGTATCCAAAGAAGGAGAATTACGCTATAAAAAAACTTCAATGTCAAATACGATTACATTATCTGATTACAATACTGAAGATTTAATATATTTGAGTAAGCATAATTATATTCCATTTAAAATAGAAATTCAAAATTCCAATCCTAATACTATTTATATCCAAAATAGGGTATTTAATGGAAGCGAAATTATTAATGGGGATAAAATAGAAGTTGGTTATGATGTAACATCCTCGATTCCCTATGGAAATGTAATAATTAACAATGGTGCCAACTTGAGATTAAATAGCACATCTGAAACGATAATAAAAAATGGCTTTGAATGCCAAAAAGGTGCTACTTTTATTGTTGAATAATTTTTAAATCCATTCTCTCTGCTCTCTGGGCAGAGAATGCTTTTTTCAAATGAAACACAGCAGAGATATTGATTTTTTTAGAGCTATCCTAATCGGTTTAGTTATTCTTGTACATATAGTAAATTTTGGCAATTTATATCCATCGGCAAAGAGTGCAGTTTTATCTTTTATAATGCCAACGTTCCTAATGATAACTGGTTATTTGGTTAATATCAACAAATCCATCAAAGATTATGCTCTTTATATATTAAAAATATGGTTACCATATTTGATTCTTGTAATAGGCTATGCCGTTTTGTCCTTGTACCTTCCTGTGCGTGACGGCATTAAAGCATTTGATATACCTACTATTCTTGATGTTCTTTTCATTAAATCTATTGGGCCCTATTGGTTTCTACATGCAATGATTGTATGCGGAATTATTTATTATTTTGCATTCCATATTTCATACAAATTAGATATTACAGCAAAGTATTCCACGTTTGCATCCTTACTGATAATAGTTTCGCTGACGCCCCCCTTTTTAAGTATCAAGACAGCTATTTATTATTTTATCGGAGTGGGAATAAGACAATACTACAAAGATTTTTCGCGTATATACAAAAGAAGTTTATGGCCACTAATTCCTTTCGGGTTATTAATCACAAATACATGTTTTCATGATTGGGGCACTATATCAGTTTTGGTATGTGTAATTTCTTTTTTGTCTTTCTCCTCATACTTTTTCTCTTTTTTAAAGGACAGAACTAAACTTGCTATAGAATATATAGGTAGAAATACTTTCCCAATTTATATTTTCCATCCAATATTTACGATGTTGTCAAAATTCATATTACCTATTTTCATATTTGACTCTACAGGAGTATTACATTCGATTTTCACTATTTTGATAAGTATTGTTGGCAGCATCTATATTGGCAAAATTTTAGATTGGTCTCACCTTTCCATTCTTTTGGGGAGGAAAAAGATATTAAGATAAGTTCATATAGTTTCTTTCTTATTATTCTCACATATGTAGTTATCTTTTAACCTGAGTTCGGGATAAACTCACCTTGTGTTTTGTTTTTGAAGCAAGGGTACAAGCCCTTTATCCCTGTCAATTGACAGGGATGGCTTTCTATCCTATACAATTCAGCTTCGGTTATCTCGGAACATGGTCAGCTGTCCGCCTTTGTCTTCAATGCGGAAATCTATATTTATAGATCGCTTCTTGTTGAAGAAACCATAGGCCGCAATTGCCGCGTGTACGTTCGTTGCGAAATTGAGCGCGCCACGGTGGCTGGAATGTGCCAGTTGAGCGACGTTCTTGAGTTCGTCATTGATGGTTTCTATGACCGACCTCTTCCTTAGTAGGATTTTGTCATACCAAGAGGATGAGCTTGTTTTGCATGTCGCGTCTCGGACCTGTAACCAAATTGTACGCTATCGTTGAAAAGCCTGTCGAACAGCCCCTGTGATATGTACCCTTTGTCTGCGAAGAGTTTCCCAAAAACATTGTCGCTCAGTCTGTTGAATACGTTTTCATCCTTGTCGTCCACATTGACCTTGGTCGGCATGAAATTTAGAACTTCCCCTCTTTCGTTGACGATGGGGTGCAACTTGAAACCGAAATATCATCCCATGGTACTCCTCCCGACAACAGCATAGTCCTTGAATACCCTGTTGCGCTTTATACGCTTGTTATGACAGACGGGGATACATGTGCTGTCCACAAAACTTATCCCTGTATAACGGCCGAAGCGGCACACTTGCAGGAAGAGCGTCATTTCCACCGAAAGTCGCGCCTATAGTTCCACGAAGCGGTTATATGAGAGATGCTCAGGGAACAAATCCGCAAGGTGTTCCTTCACATAGGACAGGTAATAATGCTTGAAATTACGGAATGAGCCAAAGTGGAAACAGACGAGTATCATCATGATTTCCGAACGGCTCAGACGCCACG
>NZ_JRNC01000079.1 GCF_000758925.1 Prevotella sp. S7-1-8 | reverse complement strand
CTACCTGTTGACCTTGCTCCCTCTGGCACGTAAAATTAGAAATCCCGACAGTCTCCTACTGCAAAACTGCAAAGAACTAAAGGGAAATGTATCACTTAAAGCATCACGATTATGGATATTTCAAACTAGAGAAATGGTTTTAACGTCATTAGGTTTTTTCAAGAACGACTATCAACTTGATAACTTTCGCTCCAACTTTGGCTATGATTGGACGGACGAGGATTTGAACGAGGCTATCGACACCGCAGGGTACGACCTTTCCAACGTGCGCAACTTCTTAATGGAAACACTTTGGCTAAAGGTGATAGAAGAATATGTAGACTATAGAGGTTGTGAGCGTGAAATGTTTGATTGTTATGTGAACGGCACACTTGACACACACTTCTATTTCAATCATTCGGAGGTACAATGCACCGAGGATATAGAAGAACTCTTGAACTAAACAGAACATCAGACACTCGCCAAGTAGCACCTATTTGACGAGTGTTTATAAAAATAAGATAAAATGGAAAATCTATTTGACACATTGGTAGCCAAACTTCGTAAAGGCATCGTTTCTTTCGTTTACAAGAAAAAGGACGGCACGGAACGCCATGCGTGTGGAACCTTGTATGGCATCGGACATACCATAAAGGGGAAATCAAAGAATCATCAGTGCAATTATACCCTTGCTTACTATGATGTGGACTGCAAGGGATGGAGGTCATTTATCATAGAGAACCTTGTGGAGGTGGGTGAACTTCGGCAAGAGACCATGGACGAGCATCACTACATCTGTCTTGCGCTTATTGTAAAGCTCAAGGAAAAGATGAAGAAAGAGGGCAAGACTGCCTTCGCCTATCGTAAGGCAGATGGAACTATCAGATATGCACATGGCATTCTGTCTGACGGCATAGATGTTTCGGGAAGATATTTTGT
>NZ_JRNC01000078.1 GCF_000758925.1 Prevotella sp. S7-1-8 | reverse complement strand
CTATTTCGATACCGACAAGGGCGAAGATCGCAAATTTCGCATTGACGCTTTTATCGGTATCGGTGAACCTGAAGATTTGGAAGGCAATAGCATATCCTTTTTTGACGAGACACCGATGACAACAAGCTGCAGTAAGTCATACAACGACTGCAGCACTTTGGACATCAAGTCTATTCTTGCCAAGCGAGGTGTGGCGATTGAGGACACAGAGATCTTTATGGTCATAGACTTGCTACCTAAACTTAATAAGGCGCAGTTGAAAGACCTTATCTGCAAAGCTGCAGAAAGGCTTGCATCACTCTAATCAAAGGTAATGCCCCGACTAACCATCGGGGCGCAAATACTTCCATTATGCTACGTTATCCAAGAGTTGAAATCATCAAGAGAAAGACTTTCGTACCCATCTATCAAGAGCAATACGAAGTACAGACCATGCGACCTAACCGACCTATGAAAAGCAAGTTTGGAATGAATAAGAGCCAGGCAATGGCTTATTCAAGAAGAGAGATAGCCCTGTTGAAGCAGGAAGGATATACCAAAGTAGTATATCAGTCTATGATGGTGAACTTAAAAACCTTTCGCTCATAAAACGCTATTGTGGTGGAATGATGGTGCAAGCATGGTGCCACATTCCACCATTCGCCGTGTGCTGCTCACACAGCTCGCAGCACCCTCCCCCCCCAAGCACTATTGTCAAGACTATGCCCTAAAATCGCAAGTCACTACCGAGGTAGCCACTTCTTTCGCCCATTACAAAACACGTTGCCACAAGTTTTGGTCAGTACATCTTTCCCTTTCGTCCTATTTCTCATGCCTGGTTGCTTCGCCAGTATTCTTGTCGGGCAGCAGACCACTCCGCCTTTACACGTTCCGCAGGAAAAACAGTCGTCTCGTTCTTCCACTCCACTTTGTTGTCGGCTACGTGGCTTACAACCTAACCGAACACAGGCTACGCAAAAACCCTTAAAATGGTCGCAGCCGTTTTCATCCCATGAAAGACACTGCTTCTGACCTTGCAGGATCGCCAACAGAGTCTTTCAAGGGACTTTGGGAGAGCGGTAGTGTCGGCATCTTATTTGGTTGCCTTGCCAGGCTGTCTTAGTTTCTTTCCCTTAAATCGTTATTTCCATAACCCTATGTGGGTCGTTTGCGCTCCTGCAATCACTGCCTGGATTTAATTTTACTTAGCAAAGGTAGCAAGTCCGGTAGAACGCCGAAGTACCGCTGCGCTATTTTGCGATATTCTCACGGCAGCCTTCCACCAATCACAGATTGGGGTATTCCATGACAATATCTCAAAATTACTTGGCTTATCTGCCTCATGGACTTGCTGACCACTTGCACATAAAATTTGAAATCCCAACAGTGATGCTGCAAAAGCAGCAGAACGAAAGGGAAATGTATCACAAACATCATCAACGATATGAATACACAATGGATTTACTTAGTTTACAGGACAGACGCATGGCACTCCTGCAATTCAAGAGAACTTGTTTACATCGGTGAAAACTTGGATGATATAATCTCACAGCTCATTGCCTACAGGGGCATGAACGAGAACGATGCCGAGGAAATAAGGGAGTACATGCAGACACAGTGCAACAACCGGGATTATGAATGGGAGGTTGAAGAGCAACGCATCAATGCTTTTACGGACTAAAACGACAGACGAGATAAGAGCAATAAAGATGACCTACAAAAAGGGAATGGAACAAATCACGGATATACGTGTTTTTGAGTTTCCCGACTATTTATCAGAAGATTTCATCAAAGGATTTCAAGAGGCTCTGAAAACGAATGATGCAGTTGAAAGAGTGGAACGGACAGATGAACAGTATCAACAATAAAATAATAGCATTATGGCAAACTGGGCAACAACGAGCTATCGTATCGAGGGTAGCAAAAGTGATTTGGAAAAAGTGTATGGCGTGATTGACGGCTTTATGACTGAAAAGCAGAAGCCTGTCTCTGAAACGGCTTCCAAGGATTGGGAGGGAAACATCGTCAAGGCATTGGGGGCAACAGACAAGCAGCTGTCGGAGAATTATCTCCGAGGCTTTATCCAAGAGTACGAAATGGATGGTGACACTATCTGTATCGAGGCAGAAGAAGCGTGGGGAGCATCGGATTTCCGTCATTTGCTGCGCACACTCATGCCAAAGCTGACCGTCTATTTCATCGTGGAGGAGCCGGGGTGTGAGATGTATGCCACCAATGATGCCGACGGCAAGTATTTTCCCGATAGGTTCTATGTGGATGCTTGCGTAAATGGCAACTACGAGAGTGATTATTTCGAGACCGAGAAACAGGCTATGGCATACGCTGCAAAGCTAATCGGGAAGGATAAGGTAAGCAAAGCCAAGCTGGAGAGTTGGAATGAAGACCATGAGGACGATGATGATTTTATCTACGTCCACGAGTTCGAGATTGCAGAATACTAAAGGCAACGGAGGGGGCTAACCACCCCCTCCACAAATAACAGATGAATATGAAACACGAAGATTTTTTACAGCAGTATGTGGCTATCCTGCAGCAGGAAGACCGGGTGTTGAACGAAGCCCTGCGCAACCTGGCAGACAAGGAATACCATTGGTATGCCGATTTCCCATACGTCACCGCCGAGCTGTCCAATTGCCAAGGCCACTTGGATGCCAAGGTTATGGCAGCGAAGTACCCCGTCACCCCTCACAGCGGCATCCTTATCATGCCCAACGAGGATAATGAGTACTATGAGGTGGGTTACAACGACCTCCAGTTTGGAGACATCAACGGCATATTGGATGCACTGCCAGAGGGAGAAGAGTAAGTTCTAAGTCACCAGTCCATATCTATTATGTGGACTGGTGGCTTGCCTATGTTACGACTTTGGTCGTTTGGGTGCAGATGATTGTCTGTAAAGTTTTTCTTCCGGCTCTGTCGGAAGAGCCAATGGAAGTGAGAATCTGATGCGACTGGTCGATGAACTTGTATTCTCGCAACTTCCTTTGCCTCCAACATTGAGAACAGTCAGAATTTCGACTTTCCCACGGCCTTCTTTCGTTTCTGTGTTTTGTACGTTTATAGCTACATCAAATTCCACATCCGTGACATAGTGTTGTCTGCCATCCTTATCAACTGTGCTTTGAAATGTCTTGTTGGTTTGTAAATTAGCAGAAGCCACAAAAGCCGTTTTCTCCCATAAAGCCACATTAGCTTCATCTATCCCCTCTACTACCTGCACAATAGTTTCCTTCACAAATTCTTTTAGTTCCATTATATGCGCGTCTATTTGTTTGTTAAGTGTCTTGGTCCCATGAATTTATCGCCATTCAGGTGTATCATATGATCTGGCATATCTGCAATCCATACCTCTGTTTCCCATGCCAGCTGTTCGGAGAATCGTTTGTATTTTGCAAAATCAAGAAATGCTGTAACAAAGATTTTTCCCGACCTCACCCCCTCAGTCATTTGGGTTATATCCCTTACTCTTTCTGAACTCATAGGACCAACAGAATCCACCGCCTCAATAAAGTACAACCAATCCTTATCCTCCCGATAAAGAACAACATCTGGCATTTTATCATGAAGCGTTATAGCAAATCCTAACTCCTGTAATTTTGCCTCATTCTTTACCATGTCTTTATGTGTAGTGTCTCCAACATAAAGGCATTCTGAATTTGGGGCAAACCGAGGTGCGAACTCTTCCAAAATAGCCTTTTGTAATTGGTTGTGAGACCCAGGACTAAATGTATAGTCCTTTTCGTTTATCCTAACAGGCATTTTGCGCATGACCCTCTTAGACGCATAAATATCTATCAGCCTTTCGTGATGCTTCAAAAATTTTCTTAATGCTTCATTTTCTGAATTGCCTTGTTTTGATTTTTTTACGCCCCTAATAACTTTTAGGAACTCATCTGTGAGCCTATACTTATAGTTAGGACTATTGGTGGCCTTGCCGTTATCTTCTATTAATGCTGCAGTCCTAAAGTGGTGCATGGCTTGTTTACGGAACGTTTCTCTTGAATTCTCTGCATAATTGGCACTATAATTGGCATTGATAAATGCAATTACATCGTGTATTCTAATCCAATCATTCGTTGCACCAGCAAAGCTACCAATCTCTTTCAAATTCGCCATGGCCAATATTGTCAGGGCGCATAAGTCAGATTGCTGGGCCGACGGCATACCAATATCTGCCAGCAGACTCTTTATTATTTTCAGTTTATCCATTTTCTTAGAATGCTGTCACATACAGCCTGGCTTAAATCTGTTCCTTGCAACTCCTTCCCCATCTTGCAGATAATTTCTTTGGAAGGAACAGGCATGTTGTTTATTTCTGTAGAGTTTACCTGTGTAGAGCCATTCAGTATTCTGTAATACTGGTCATAGATGGTAGAGTTGAGCAGAACATACAGTCCATAGACTTCCTCATGGGAATCACATTTGATATAGTTCAGCTTGTTTTGCGTGCTTATATACTTGTACTTTGGATAATCGGAGGATAAATATATACCACATTGTAATCGTCTTTTTTCCTCCTTTGCCGTAAATCGTTTGACAAACAGGTAGTTTGTGTTATCCTGCAAATAGCCCATACGATCAGTGTCGATGAACTCATGCTCCCTCCCGACAGGCCATACAACCCGTCCACCCTTGATGTGCTGTGAATAGAAAAGTGGATATGTATCATCCGAAGGTTCGCTTCTCAAAACTTCTCTGGTACGAAAGTCCACTATAATTCCAGTTTTCATGCGTAAGTTGTCAGAGACAAGAGTGAATGGTAGCTTTCCAAGTGTGGAAAGGACTTTCGCTTCTTTTTCGTTGGTAACTAAATAGATATAGCCGTTATTGCTGACAACGGTGTCATATTCAACATCAATACACCTCAAGTCAGAAAAATCCGATGTGTCAGATGACGTAATCCTTATCTTTGACGGTCTTATGCTGTCTTTCTTAACCTTGACAATCATGGTTTCCTGTAAGACGGTTTCACCATCAAAGACTTTATCTCTACTTCCGAAAATATGAATGTCGGTAATTACACAATGTGACAACATGTATTTTCTAAAACGATCAAAGTATGCACCCGAAGTCCATGATCGAGGGATAACATAGACAAGTTCTCCACCCTCTTTGAGGTTGTGAATGCCCATAGCCCAAAATAGGAAATACAAATTCGGTGCACCATAGCACACTTCTTCCATGTGTGTAGCCTCTGGTGCGTCCTTTGGTATTTTCTTATAGGGTGGATTGCCTATTATTAAATCATAGGTTTCTCGCTCCTTTTGCTCGAAAAAGAAAGTACTATGCCCAAAACCTTGGGAAGTAATATAATTTTCGCCACGAATTTCAAATGTGAAATCTGAGTCTTTTACAGAAGTAAGATTCTTGGTAAGAACACCGAGGACTTTCTCGTCATTCTCATAGCATACAAGCTCGACAGAGCCAGTATAGCCAATTTTGCGGATTCTATCCAATAAAGCCACTGACAATATGCCACTGCCAGCACCAGCATCAAGAACCCTTAAAGACTTCTTTTCAATGTCTATATGAAACATGGAAGCCATGAACACAGCAATTGATTCCGAAGTAAAGAACTGACCATATTTCTTTCTCTCAGCTTTGGTGTTGGAGCTGATAAAAGATGATGTTCTGTATATGGTTTCCCTTAAAGGTGACATAAATATTATTTTCGATTCAATTTAATGCCTTTCATCTGCAGATAGCGATAAACTGTCGATTTTGACTTTATGCCCAGTTGTTGCATAATAGAGACAATTGTCATCCCCTGTTTATATAAGCCCGAAACTGCATCTATCTTGTTTCTGTCTACCCCTGGTGTCCTACCAAATCTTTTTCCCTTTAGTTTCGCTTCTCTACGCCCTGCCGAACACCGTTCGGCAATCACAGACCTTTCAAATTCGGCCAGTGCCGCCATCAGTGTCATCATCAGTCTGCCCGTAGTAGAACTGCCATCGATGCCGTCTTGAACGGAAATCAGGGCTATACCCCGATTACGTAGGTCTTCGAATATCTCCAGCAGGTTTTTGAGTGATCGGCCTAAACGGTCAAACTTATATACCACCAATGTGTCGCCGTCACGCAGATAAGACAAGCATTTTTCCAGCTCTGGGCGCTGACGAATACCCGACACCTTTTCTTGGAAAATGGTGTTACAACCTTTTTGTCTTAAAGCGGCGAGCTGCATATCAAGATGTTGATCTCTGCTCGATACTCTTGCATAGCCTATAGTTGCCATCTGCTAATGTTTCGATTATTATTCCTTTGCAAATATACACAAAATCGTACTTAAAAACAAGCGGTAAGGTTATTTTTTATCTCTTTGTTTTGAAGTTCGATTAACTTTATCTTTTTCGTACTGTGTCCGACCTTGATTTCCGACCTGCGAGTAAGCCCCAAATCAGTTGGCAGTATTCAACGCACTGCCAACCTACACAGCCCTGGTATCTTTGCCTTTTCCCTAAAGTCTTATCTTCATTTCGTCAGAGCCAGTGGCACAGACTTCATGATAGCCCTGCAAAACACACTATCGTAAGTTTTGTTCTTATCCCAACCCCTCTATTACTCCTGCGGAGTTATTTATTCAGTAAGCGTTGCCTACTTCTTACCAGGTAGCTGCCAGTATTGATTTTATTGTGCAAAGGTAGTGTGGCCTCCATTCCTGCGAAAGTACCGCAGAAGCTATTTTCAGGGAATTTTGGACAGACCCTCCACAATTTCTATCAAAATTGGGTATCCATCCAAAATTCCCTTAAAATTCCTTGCGCATCCATTGCGTCCCCACTGCTACCATGCACATAAAAATTCAATCCCGGTCAGCTCCCACTGACAAGCAGTGGGAAACTAAAGGGAAAAGTAACATGTTTCATTAAAACTTAAAACACATGGAAACAATTCACATCACGGTTAGTCCAGACATGATTGGGACTGACTATCAGCCGAAAACTACCTTTTGGATGGATTTTTCAATTGTAGACAAGTTTGGTGTTGAGGCTATCGTTGATACCTTCAATCGTGCTTTCAGGGAGTGGCAAACCAACCACGTCTACCTTACCGAACTTGTGATGGTACTCAATCACAAGATTTGGCAGTGGTATGAGAGGAACGATAGCATGGCAAGGGTCGATGACAAGCTTTGGCGCAAAGCTGATGAGTGGGTGCGGGAGAACCTGCACGGCGAGGAGTTGGACTACTTCTACGAGGTAACGAATTGACAAGGAAACGGAGGAATTTAACCACCCTCCATATTAAGGACATCGCTATATGAAAGATTTTATCTCAAGTACCTGCCTGGTGATAAGCTATATCAACCTGATCACAAGTGAGCAGACCTCCGATTTGATGAAATGTGTGTTCTTCCTTGTCTTTCTTGCCACCGCAATACTGTGGCTCTTAAACTCAAAGGCTGGAAAAAAATCTTATCAACCATCTAAACGACAATAATCATGAGTAAGGAATATCTATCCATCCCTTGCCCGGCTTGCGGCCGCCGCATATACCTTAACAGCCATGGCTACCAATGCGAGGCCTGTATGTTTCACATCAAGAACTATATATGCAACAGACGGATTGCCAAGCATGAAGCCGAAAGCATCGTGATGGGCAAGCGCATTATCCTGGACGGCTTTTCATCAAACGCCGGGGAGGTTTTCTCATCCATACCAGTAATACGCGGCCATACGGTAATGCTCGACAACACTGTCGCATTCCTGCCAAACCATGGCAGGATTGTGGTGAGAGCAAGATACTTTGTATGCGAGAACAGTAACGGGAGAGGAAGTTTCAGAGTGCAGCGCATGTATAACGGGCATAGTGTCACGGCGGATGAAGTCGTGGATTTAATTCGTCATGGCAAAGTGTGTTTCGAGTCCTACGATGAGAAAGGAAATAAAAATATCAGTATGCTACTATTATCAGGCAAATGTATGAGCGTTTCTTTTTGGGACAGTAAAAAACGAGGGGACATCCCACGGTGCCCACACTCAAAGGAAACGTAATATAACACTAATTTTCTTTTCACATTATAATATATTTTTAAAGAATATATGTATCTTTGCGGACAAAGCGCAAAGTCGTAAGATAAATATTTCTCAAACATCAAAACACTAACAACATGAAAAAATCAAAGTTATTCCACGTTTGTGCGTTTTTTGCCATAGTATTCAGCTTTATGGCTTGTGACAATGACGATACCATTACCCCAAAGCCCATGGAGAAGGTCACCGCAAAACTGGTCATCACCTATACAGGCGACACGACTAAGTTTTGCTCTGAGAGCGAAGTATACGCCATTGACTTGAGAAAGAAGAGTGGATATCCTGTGGCCGTCAACAACAAAGATGGCTTCTACACGGCTTCCGAATGGGTTAAGCAAGGCGGAGACCACCCGACGATTAATGATAAGAAATATGAGGGGTCCACCGTGTTAATCCAAAAGAATGGCGTGATTAGCCGCACCTATACGTGCACCGCCAATGACATTGCATGCTTATGCTATTACGAAAGCTTTAGGTCGACCAAGAAAATGCCAGGCTATGCCCAAGACAAGACCGGCGCTATCACTGTCAATATCAAAGCCTACATCCAAGACAAGCTTCATAGGGAGGTTACCTACAAGGTTGACCGCAATGCGCCAGAGGCGTGGATTGTCTTTTATAGTGACAAATCCTATCTAACACAAGAGTGTGACAACGACGGGCTGCACAACATGAACAATGATGAGGGTTGGATTCGCATCGGGGTCGGTGGAGTTGACTAAACAAGCACCAAGGGGGACAAGTCATGCTCCCCCTTGCTTGTTTCTAATGTACGTCTTCTTCAAAACCGTTACTGAGTGAGAAGGTTTGCCTCACCTCTTCCCAGTCCGTTTCAAAGCGTTTGGCGTTACTAACATCAATGTCCTCCGAATCCCAATCGTCAACACCAACTTTTATATTTGGATTTTTGTTGGAGGCGGCCAAGATACCTGTATTCTCCCACAGCGTCATAGCGCACGCTTGTGGCCTTATATATTTTTTTTTCATTGTACCATTACCTAATTTTTAAAATCTGAAAACAAGGCGAATCATATTGCGGGTGCCTGACATGCCCTGTGATTTATATTTTTTGTTAACAGCATCATATTCTATCACGTCATCAACAAAAGAACTTTCCCTTTGCCTTATCCAGTAGGTTCCTAATTTTTCATCACGCCCCCCCCAAAACCAATATTGGGAAGCAAATGGAAACATATACTGGTAATAACATTCTCCAGACGCGCATGCTGGTGGATCAGTCTCTTCCAGAAACCCACCAAGCTCTCCATAGTCCCACGACTGATTATCCGTATGTGAGGATGAGCTGTATTTTGTCCCTCCGCATGCATCGAAAATTAAGTCAAAATCCTTGCACGACGGAACATACCATTGTGTCCAATTAGGCTCGTTGCCTATGCTCTTGTTCACCCAATAGTTCCAATTCTGCAGTTCTGACAAGGGAAAAAACATGTCTTTTATCTCTCCTGTTTTCTTGGTATCCAATACTTTCAAAGATATTGCGAGGCCATGTTTATGCCAAGGGCCGGGACCATTGCCGTTCTCATCGATATATGCAATCATCGCAACGGGATTCTCTCCTGCTATGATAGCACTCTGTGAATCCCTATAGATGTTACCCTTGTCTGTTATTACCCGTCCGAGCTGCGGTTCTTGAACGCTTTCCGTTTCGTCCGTATAGCCATAAAAATCATTGGAAATCCTAATGATATAGTTATATATTTTCCCTGCCTTGAGATTTGCCCTGAACGGGAAATAGGTGTGCCCATATGAGTTTTCGTCGCCCACGACGTATTTGCCGTCTTTCTTGACTTTGCACTCCATCCACACATAGGAATAGATGTTGTCGTTATCATCATTGCTCATGGCATCGTTGATGTCCTTGATTCTGACCCCTGACTTTGGATCCCATGATTTATGATTCATTGGCACGATAAAGATATCCTTGCCGTTATTCATGAGGACTGGCTCCTGGTCGGGGTCATAGTCTTGAACATCTATTGTGTAGTCTCCGCACGCATATCCACTTGGCCCCATGGAGGTGGTAACATTACCTTGCTGGTCAATGGAGAAGAAAGCGTCATCGTACACGCCTTTCAGGCCTATTCTGCTTATTTCGCAATCTAATCGACTGGTGGACCGATCCTCCACGTAAAATTTAATTTGCGAGAGAAGGTGGTGAAATTGCAAGAACACCTCACCGTTGTTCATTAGTTTGCTTTGATTTGGCGCATATGCGGCAACAATATCATTCTCCCCTCCAGTAAACACCCCAAGTCCGATGTCGCCCTGTTGTGACATTTCCAATTTGGTGCCCAAGGCATCATGCGCATTCATGGCAACGAAGCTAAGGGGGTAGTCTGGCCAAAACTTAATGTCTTTATCTTTTTTGTACATGAAGTTGCCATTCCCGTCATTGACAAACTCAACGTCATTCATATAGGGCTCATGGATAGCGTTGTCAGGGAAGGCGTTCACGAAGAACCCTTTCAGCTCTTTCCTAAAATTCCTGGAGTCCATTGCGGAGCGCGTGCCGTTGGCATCCACAACTGAAAATCTAATCGCGTCTTTGGGTAAAGACATGTTTTCGACTTCTTGTTCTTCCGTACAGGACGTGAAGCCCAATAACAACATGGCTATAAACACAAAAGCCATTGAATTTAATAAATTAAAATGTTTCATTTTGCATAATTATTTGGTTTAATATTTATTGGATCTATATGCCAGCCATATACTTTTAAATTTTTAGGAAAAACAAAATCTATTAAGCATTTCTGTCGGTATTTCTTAGAACCCTGTTGAAATTTTGGCTGTTTCTGCTTTTCGTAGATTACCTGTATCACCTGTGAATAGGTATCGTTGTTTTGCCGTTGTTCCTCGTCAATCTTGGCCATATAGTAATCTGCTGCATCGGCATCCAAATAAATATTCAGCAGTTGGCGTACCGTGTCTCTTTGGAAATCTCCATCGAGGTTAAGCCAGTCAGTTTGCTTATAAGTTCTTTCCTTTGGAGCCTTTTTGTCATCTTTCTTTTCGAATGAAAATAGCGGAGTATCGCCTTCCTGCCATGGTCGATCCTTATCAGCATCTTTAGACTTTGGAAACTCTCTTGAATAAACGTAAAAGCGCAGGTTCCTGGGTGAGCCGTTTCTGCCACGCCCATAACGGTCTGCCACTTCAAAATCGAACCACACATCACATTGATTGTTTTGATAAAGCTCATACAATTCTCGTTGTGCTGGCAGGATAACTTTCTCTACCATCATTTTGAAACGCTGGTATTTCTCTTTTTCCAATAGCTCTCCAGTCTTAGGATCATGGAGTTCTGATAGTCCGAAGGTAAAGCGGAAGGTTTCGACCGACATTTTCAAGACTCTCTTCTTGTAAGTCTCGTTGGGCATTGCAGGATCGATATAGCGGAAATCGCCCGAATAGAGACAACATATCTCATAGAATTTTTGCGAGTATTTCGATTCCAGCAAGATTGCCGTATGCAGATTGAGGATAGTAAACGACTTGGTAAGATTGATGACGTACTCATACAGCTCTGGAGAGACACGTACCGTATAATCATTTGTCGAGGTGTTCCATCTGAAAGCATCTATCCAATGAAAGTAATCCACCACCAGCTGTTTGTCTTCATTCTCATGAAACTGGACGATGGCTTTCTGTGCAAGCGTCCGCACCGTCTTGTAAGTTCTCATAACGTTGGTGTTTCCACCGACTGAAGCTAAATCCCGATCAGTCATGTTGAATACAAGATTCTGCCAGTTATCACGCATTGTCAATTCCATTTCCTCATATCGCATCTTGATAGCCTCCGACAGCTTATAGAGGAAACGGCGTTCCATCATCGTATAGCGAAGAGGAGAACGGAGAATAAGGTTGTTGAAACTGAATGAGCATTTGCCCACGTCGCCATTTTCAATAAGGGTGATTCGTCTTTTTGTCATTGTTAAACCCTTTAATTAAATTTTCAGAATTGATAATCCCTGATGTCGTAGCGAAAATTTGATTAAAGGGTACCGGGAAGACAACTGTCAGCTGTTTCGGTAATTATATTAAAGTGCATCGAAACGACAATTCAAATGTAGGTAAATTACAAGACAGAGCAAAGGAAATGCGACAAAAATTCAAAAAGTCAGATTGTTGCCTTAAATAATCAAGGAAAAGAAGGAGGACTCTTCTCAAAAGGTTACTTAATCGTTCTCAAAAGGTTACTTAATAACAGATAATTACTCTGATTTTCAAGAACTTACAACGCTCTTAAATAAAGCTTATAAATAAATATAATAAATAAAGCTTTATACGCGCGCGAGAAACTTTTAACAAAAGGGAAAAAAATAAGGTCGATGACGTACAGAAGCCGAGTCTCCTGTCTTCCCAAAAGGTTATTTAATCGTTCTCAAAAGGTTACGAAGTGAACTAATGAGCATGGATATTTTTCATAAACGCCTCCGTGGAAATCAAGCTCATTTAATTTTTATCCCGATATTGTAACAGATAGATTACAACATTTTCAACGGAGTCAGATAAGACGCATAAGACCATGGAAAGCCGACCACCACTTTTCCCTCCAGTTCGCCAACTTGAATAGCGGTACTACCAATGCCCTCCACCCTTTTTGTTTTTATGTTTTTTTGTAGTTTTGTCTTTTTGTTTGACAACGTTTATAACTATTCGGATAACATATATTTTGCCTTTTTGTTTGACAACGTTTATAATTATTTGGATAACATATATTTTGCCTTTTTGTCTGACAAACTTTATGTTTGTTTGGAAAGTATATATTTTGTTTTTATGCTTATTTGTTGTTTTGCTTTTTTGATTTGCAAAGTTTATGACTGTTTAAATAATATATATTTTGCCTTTTTGTTTAGCAACGTTTATATTAGGTTGAAAAGCATATATTTTGTTTTATTGCTTGTTTGTTATTTTGCTTTTTTGATTAACAATAAAACATATCGACAAATCGAACTTAGCACATGGTTTCAGAATGAATTTAGTGAGGAATGGCGAAAATGACTTGTAAATATCATGTACAAAGGGATTGAAAAATGGCGTAGAAAATGTGTAGCAAGTTGTACCTTTAGGCGCCCATTTTTCAAATTGGCACATAAAGGTTACTTGCCCACGAAAGTGGGGAAAATATCGTCGCAACTCCGATATTAGGACAAAAAATGATGCCTTTTTTAGATTTCCAGCAATCTTTTGAAGATGTCTGATTGCTGCTTTTTCATGGTGGCCATCATTTTTTTTAGGTCAGAAACATGAGGGAGAATAATTTCATCGTAGTATTCTTTGTCTAATGCTCCTTTGTAAATTAGTTCATTAGCACGCTTGGTAATCTGATTAAGATTTACTCCCTGCTTAGAAATTTCGTGATTAAATTCTGTTATCAAGTCGGCTAATTTATTCAAAGATTCTATGCGTTTAACAGTTCCTTTGTCGTTGAATTGTGCTACTGCATCACGAATCATAGCAGCCATTTGATTGTAATTTTTGGCTTTACTTTTGAATAAATCTAACTCTTTATTGTTAAGATGGAGGTTGATGCGATTTGTTCTTTTGTCTTCTTTCATGCAATTGTGCGATGATGTTCTTACTCAAAGATACAAATTTTAGGCGAGGCTATAGAACTTTAATCCAGCTAAAAATGTTATATTTGCATCGTAGTTTCGAGGCACTTTAATTTATTGACCAGTGGCGGTTTGGCAGATGTCATCCTGGCTATCTTTACCGAAGCTACCTTTACATCAATTAAAGTACGATGATAGCAACCATTCTCCATTCAAGCAGCACATTCAATGCTGTCAATTATAACGAAAGAAAAGTGTCTAAGGGTACGGCAGAGCTCTTAGAAATCTCAAATTTTGACTATCTTCAAAAAACTGGAAATGTGACTGCTGCCAACTTACAGGAGTATCTGGTGAAGTATTCGTCTGTCAATCAGAATATCAAGAATACCCAGTTTCATGTCTCTATATCATGCAAGAAGCAGGAATATACGCATGATCAGCTTTTGGATATTGCGCATCAGTACTTAAAAGAAATGGGGTATGCTGATAAGGGACAACCAGTCTTGATTTATGCGCACCACGATACAGGCAACAATCATATCCACATTGTGACGAGCAGAGTTAATCCACAAGGCAAGAAGATAGAACATGACAACGAAAGACTACGCTCCCAGGCTATCATCAATAAAATCATGGGAATAGAACCAAAGTATGAAGCAAAGAGTATCATTCAAAAGGCTATGGAGTATTCTTTTGCAACGTTGGGACAATTTCAGGCTATTCTGGAGAGCAATGGGTATGAGAGCTATGTGGAAGATGACAAGCTCAATGTTAAGAAAGGGGGTACTGTGCTTGATAGCATTGTCATCAAAGAGATAGAACTGGCGATGACAAAGACGACGATGGAGGAAAGCAGCAAGCAGCGCAAAAGGTTAAAGGTCATCCTTTTGAAATATAGGGGATTGACTTCAAACAAAGAAGATCTAAATAAGATGCTGAAAAAGAAGCTGGGCATATCTCTCGTTTTTATAGGGAAGAAAGATGCCCCTTATGGATATATGGTGGTGGATCACAAAAACAAGGCAGTATATAAAGGTAGCGACATCTTAGACATAAAGACTTTACTTGTTTTCAAGCAGCAGCAAAATATACCTGTCGGAGAACGTGAGAAGGCTATTTTAGGCTTTATACGCAAACTGATTGAGGAAAACGATAAACTTACTATCGGCGAGATAAACAAGTCACTGTGGTGGAAATATAGGGTCAATATCTATCACGATGGGTATATCAGAGATAAGCAGCGCAAAATTTCGATTGCGGTTGATAAGGAGTACTTTTCTATTTTACGCAAGAATTTCAGGAGGTTATGGATCCAGGGATTCAATCCTGCGACCGAAGAAGAGAGGACTATCCTTTGCAAGTTTGGACATATCGATGATGAGGGTGTTATATAATCGGAAAATTAGATTGTGCAATTTTACAAATTAGATTGTACAAAAACTGCATTTTTCTGCACAAAGCAAACCATATAAAAACAGGCGTTTGAACACTGATTAAACAGCGTTTGAAAGCCTGTCTTTAGTTGCACAAATCTTTCGTAAAATCCTTATTTTAAGGGCGTTTTATTTGGTTGTTTCATAACTTTTTCGTACCTTTGTATATACAAAAGGAGTTGTGTCTTTACGCTTCATTTGTCGAATTGCCGTTCATAATTGTGAGCAGCCGAAGTTTTGCGCTTTGACCGCTCACTCGCTTTTATATCCTTGCAATCATAATGTCTTTATATGCGGCAAAGTTGTTTA
>NZ_JRNC01000077.1 GCF_000758925.1 Prevotella sp. S7-1-8 | reverse complement strand
TTCTGCTGTTCCGTTCGTACTTGACAGAACCTTTCAGAAGTCCTGCGTTGTAGCTTTGATTAAGCCACTGGCAAAGCTCTAATATCTGACTTTTGCCAGACGTAAACAAACGTACTTTGTCTGCTGTATCAGCGTCAGAACGTCTAAATAGTCTTTTAATTGCCAGTATGAGTCTTCTTTGTACGCGGTTATTTCCGTCTGCAAATAAGGCGGGTCGAGAACGAACAAAGCACGTTTGTTGTCTTTATGCGCATCAAACAGCGTTCTATAGTCTTCGTGCGCCACTTCCAGCCCATTAAGGTAGTTTGTCGCATCATAATCGCCGTGAACCATTCTGTTGTACATTGTCTGCTTTGCCATTTGCTCATAGCTTTGCGCCCAGTTTCCAGAGAACAAAAGCGAAGCTGACAGCGTTATATAATCAACATCGCCGCGTTGCTGATGTTTCAGCATCAACGACAAAGCCTTTCTTTTGACTTCTGGCGACACTTTCTTATCTCTCTGTATATTGGTGAGCAAAGGCGCGATTTCGTGCAGCAGCGCATTTGTTTCGCATATCTTTGCCAATCTATCTACATAGTAGTCGAAGTCGTTATAAATTACGCGGCAATGTGGCAGCGTATCTTTTGCCACACGCGCAAGCAAACCAGAACCACCGAACAAGTCGACTATCGTATCAACGTCGCCAACCTGCTGTAACACTTCCCTAAAACGCTTTGCATAGTAGCGTTTTGACCCGCGAAAAGGCAGCGGACTGCCTGTGTACTTTTTTTCTTTCATTCAGCGTAAAAAACACCCAAATTATTTTGATATTCAGCATATTATTATTACCTTTGTAAACACATTAGGTTTGTCGGCTACGGCCACGTGCTTGTCCCAGTCAGGGACTCCAAGCGAAGTGCGGAACATTCCCCAAGCGAAAAGGGGGAAAACGAGCAAAGTTACGAACCCGTCCCCAGAATAACAGTTATTACCTCCGTAGTGCGAAAAGCATTCGGCTATTTGGTGATACTTAGCAAAGCCAGATAAAGACTTTCAAAATGAATTTTCTACATTGTGCCACGACCGAGGGGACTTTAAGCGGAGTAAGACTACCCCGCTTTTTTTGTACCCTAACGCATCGAAAAACTGCGGTAAAACACCCTTTTATAAACTTTGCGGGTTATTCCTGAAATAAGAACTTTTTTACCTGTATTCACACGCTTGTTTTGTATGCGGTATTTTAGCCGTGCCACCTCTCCGCCAACCATTCGCGTGCCGTCAGCATCATTTCTAACGACCTGAATACCGATCTCGACATAACCGCTGGCCTTGCTTTTAGCAGTGCGCTTCCCAGCAGTAACTCTTTTGCGCACGCCTGATACGCTATATACCTCGTTTCCGTCGCTGTCGTTTGGAAGCTGCTTTATCAATGGCCCGCATAGGCCGCCCATTTCCTTGCTTAACAAATCTGCGTCGGCTTTGCTGTTTGCCACGGCAATACAGTGCGGCACATACCATTCGTCCGCCTTTCCGTTGTTCAGCACAATGCCTTTGTAATGCACCCAAGCACGTTTAGGGGCGCGCTTGATACGCTTGCCTTTGTTATGTGTGTACGACTTTGCGCCGCCCGTGGAACGCCACGCGGAGCGGCGTTTTTTGCGCACCACAATTATTTTTGCATCGGCAGGCAGTTCGCCGTGTCTGATATGCACCACCCCGCGCACAATGCGCATTTCTATGGTGTACATATCACGTTCAGTCCTGTGCCACGCCCAATCGCCTGCCCAGCCCTGTGCTGTTCTTACACGCGTGAACTTTGTACCGTCACCCATTATTGCCGTCTGCATCACACAGCCAGCTGCACCAGCGGGCATTACGGTCAGCCCGTAGTTTGTCTGCCCAGCTATGGCCACCGAGTTAGTGCAGGTCATTACGCACGGCGTTAGCAGCGTGTCGAGCTGCGCGCGGGTCAGTCCTGATTTTGCCAGCATCGGCATTTTCTCTGCCAGTACGTCTTTCAGATATTCGAGAACAACCTGTGGGGCCTGCTTTACCTGTTCTGCCAGTGCAGAATTGCTGACAAGCACACTAAATTTGTCGATAGGAAAACAGGTGGAGGAACTTGTAGAAGACAGGGCGGCGGTCTTGTATGTACGCGCTTCCGTATAGGTTTCGCCGTCAGCCTTGATGTTTTCCGTCTTTGTTACTATACAGACGAACTTAATAGCGTCAGACATTACAGGCTTTGCAGACAACGTGTAGAACTCCCCGTCAATATAGCACAAGCCTGCGTTTTTTCCGTCAGGCTGGCGCAGTATGTATTTACTGCCGCCGATATATCCGAGCTGTTGCAGCAGCATGATTTGCTGCTGAATGAAGTCAAGCGTCTGCGTTGAAAGAGGGTATTTGCCCGAATTTCCAGACGCTGTCCTTGTGTTTAGATAATTCGCTTTTTGCATAATTAAGACTGTTGCATATAAATGGCACGTTTACTAATCAGTTTGTATTTATCCACCAACGCGGCAATATCCGCGAGGCTTGTCTGGTAGAGGTCGGCAGGAACGCTTACAATGAAATTGTTTTGCTCTGCATTCAGCATCAATTCATTTGCCAGCACTGGTACTTTTGCGTTATCGTCCACATCCTTGCCTGCATCATTCAGCTGGTCTTCACTGCTTGCCAGCCGAATTTGCGTCCCCGTTTCGGTAATGGCATACAACCAGTCACCATTGCGTTCTATAGTCAGAATGTCAAAACGGCCATAACGGCTTTTGTAAGCATCATTAAGAACGGCGCGCAGGTAGCAGACCTGCCCGTTATGTGTCAGTCTGTATATATTGCCGCCACGGTGGGCTATGAAAGCCTTGTACACGGCAAGCAGGCCGATAACGGCAGCCCGCAGCAGTCCGAATATAAGCGGCTGGCGTAAGAACGTGGGCAGCAGCTGCAAAACAAGTCTGTAAAAGTCTACCGAGTATTTCATTGTTCCACTGCTTTATATTCCTTGTAATTCACATTAAGTGCATTCACTTCGTAATATCCGCTATATGGTCTGTTATAACCCACCACCTGCGAATAATCGGGCGCAGTGCGTGCCTTTGCCCTGATACCGCCACTTGTACTGTCAATGTCTACCACGACGACCGCTGGTATTTCCTTAATGGCCGCCAATAAGTCAGTATTCCTGTACATACCGTTAAACGGCAGGTTGGTAATGACATTCTGCACGGCATCACTGACAGGGCAAGTGCCGTCCGCCAGTTCGCCCCTGCTGTTCATTAGCGTAGGGTCGTAGTACACGACGAGGTTTATCTGTATAAGGTCTGCGGCTTCATTGCGCAGCACTACGCTAACGCCTGCGTCCTTAATGGTATTAACATAGGAACGCAACGCCTTGAACTGGCTGTCAGGCAGCAAACAGGGCTGCCCGTTCTTCTGCCCAGCCACCTTGATATAGACGACCGTACTGTCTTCCGTCGCAACGGCATACTTCACGACGCGCAAAGCGTCTATATCCGTCTGGTTCATTCCGCTGGTGTCGTAGCAGTCTGCATCTTCCACGAGCTTACGCCCGTACATAAATGCTTTTACCTTATTCACATACCAGCGCAGCGTATGTGGTTCGAGCTGTTCAATTCTCGCGTCCACTTCTGCACTGTGCTTATCAAACAACACCTCGACCGTCCAGACTGCAAAGGCAAAGACATAAAACAGCACGCTTTCTATACTTACGGCACTGAATTGCTGGTCGAACGTCTTGCGTGTGTCCAGTCCGTAGTTTTCAATGACAGCGCGTTGCTTGATTAACGCCGCTGTCATTTCCTTTTTAATCTCTGATATACTGCGAGCCATAAGCCTTTGTTTTAGAGTTCACGGGCAAGAAGTTCGTCGATAGCCTTCTTAACGGTATTCCTGTTTTCCTCAAACGCCGCCAGTTCCTCTGCGCATTGCGGTGTATGGTTGCCGTTGGCCAGTATGGCGATTTGTGCGTCGAGGTCGTATTCTGTACCGATAAGCCCAGCAACGAAACGCGCGCGGCGATTGGTGTCGTTCACGTCTTTTGCTTCAATGAGCGTGCCGCCGTCTGGCATATTGCCAGTATAGGCATAGCCCTGCACGGTTTCGCCCATTTCGCCTGTTTCGGCAGTGCCTGTACTAACTTCCGCCCTTTCCTCATTGAGGTAAAGTACATAATGTTCGTCGTCGAACTTCACAAAATTCTTTCTTTCGATGTAAGCTACTTTGTTCATATTGTTATAATTTATTCGGTTACTGATGTAAATTTATAGAAGCAGCGTCCGTGTTCGCAGAGCTGCTTAATGATTTTGCAGCGGACAGGTTCGGACAAGTCCAGACCGTCGAGCTGATGTTGTAAGTTTGTCGAGCCTGTAAATGAAATATGCTGTACCCAGCACATGGCAGGCTGTGTTTTCGCCTCGTCATTCCATAACAAGCCCCCGTCCTTATCGTGCAGCTGCTCATACACTTCATACTGAATTGTAAGGCAA
>NZ_JRNC01000076.1 GCF_000758925.1 Prevotella sp. S7-1-8 | reverse complement strand
CAATTTTTCAAACACCGCGTTCGGGGCAAGCGGCTTTTTAAAGAGCAAAACCGAAAACGCGCGTACGCTCCGCCGCCATCTTGAAGCGCACGCGTCCCGAATCGCTCCCCTGTGTTTGTACATGGCGAGCGTCTCCTCAAAACACACATGGGCATTTGTTGTGCCAAGGGATCAATCTCAACAGCGAAACGAGACACCACACTTTTTTCCACCGAGCCGTTTCTTATACCAACTTTCCACCTTAATTTATACATATAGCAGCGGCAAGCATAGAGAGCGCCGAACTATTTGGCTAGCATGATGGAAACGTCTCTCAACCACACCCTGTTGAATTAGATGCCAATGGCGTCGTAACTAAGTACCAACGCAGAAACAATCGCAAAAATAGGATCCTTATTTTAAACTCTTATCTTCCAATATTCGGACATGCGCTTCGCTCTTTCTATGAGACAACACACCGTAGGCATGAACATACGCAAATATCAAAACTCATTATTATTGGCACCAACCTTATCATATCCATGGCATTTTGATTAGGGTCTTGAAAACCGTTAACACACGAAAAAATATTTAATATTAATTATGTTAACATCTAAAAACGGCGGATAAAAACACGTTTGTAATAAAAACACAAAGAAATATAATATTTTTCGTTTAAACACAACGACAATATACACAAAACAAGCAATTGCATGACTTTTTCAATTAAATGTGTAATTTTTCGCGCTGATTATTTGGAACGTATCGAAATGTTTTTTAACTTTGTCATCAGATCTTAATCATTATTTATATTATTTTTATTAAAAGAGAGAAGTTATGGTTAAAAGACTTACTATGTTATTAGCCGGCTTATTCATCACAATTGGTGTAGCGCTGGCACAGTCTCAAGTCTCGGGTACCGTTACCGACGAGAATGGCGAGCCTATAGTGGGAGCGGCCGTTCGCGTGGTGGACACCAAAACGGGAACGGTGACCAACAACGATGGACGGTTCAACTTGACCTTGCCCACAGGCAAGCGTAGTATCACGGTCTCTTACTTAGGCATGAAGACCGTAACGGTGAAAGCCAGCAACGGCATGACCGTAAAGTTGTACTCCGAAGACAGAAAACTTGACGAGGTAGTGGTGACCGCACTCGGTATCAAGCGGCAGAAAAGAGATTTGGGCTATTCCACGGAGAAGGTGGATTCCAAGCTGCTGACAGAGGGAAAGGCCGTGAATGTTGCCTCTGGCTTGCAAGGCAAGGTAGCAGGTTTGAACATCTCCACCCTGAACAGCGGCGTGTTCGAGAACGTGAAAATCAACATGCGCGGTATCCGTTCGTTGACGGGTAACAACAACCCCATGCTGTTGCTCGACGGCGTTCCCGTAAGCTTGAATTACTTGTCTTCCCTTAACCCTAACGACATCGACAACGTCAACATCCTGAAAGGTACGTCGGCCGCGGCCATTTACGGTCCTGACGCACGCAATGGCGTGATTGTCGTAACCACGAAGCAAGGTGCCGAGGGCGGAGCTCCAAGGGTTACGTTCAGCTCCTCCGTCCAAGCGTCCAACATATCTTTCTTCCCTAAATTCCAAGAGCGATTTGGTAGTGGCGGAGGTACGGGCTACGATTTTATCCCATACGAGAACGAGTCTTGGGGACCCGAGTACGACGGAAGCATGCGCCAGCTGGGCAAGCCGGACGAGAAAGGCAACGTGATGAAATATCCCTACGCCCCGATCAAGAACAATCGCAAGGACTTCTTCAACACAGGCCTCACTTTCCAGAACGACCTGTCGCTGGCCATGAAAGATTTCTATATCAGTTTCCAGGACGCCCGCGTGAAAGGTATCGTGCCAGACGACTGGAACCAACGCACGGGGTTGCGTTTCAATGGGTCGCGCGAGTACAAGAACTTCAAGGTGAGCCTTGGTGCCAACTACATTCAGCAAAACTATGACGTGTACAGCTCTAAAGCTATGTACAACTACTACAAGGGCCAAGACGTGGGCATGCACGATGGCTTGATGGACTTGGTGTTCGCAACGCAGGCATGGGTTCCATTGACCAAATTCAAGACAGACGACCCGTGGGGAAATTACAACACTTATTATTGCGATTTCTCACTCAACCCTTACCAGGCTATCGAAACGTTCCGCGAGAAAGGCCGCAAGCATGATTTCATCGGAAACATCGATCTGAAATACAGCCCGTTCTCATGGATGGACTTGAACCTTCGGGTGGCTGTCACACATCGCAACATTTCATTTAAACAAAAACAAAAGAACGTGTCTCCATCCGAATACGCGGCCAAAGAGCGTAGTTTCAGGTTTATACCCCAGAGAGTGTCTGACCAAAACGAGCAGTACTATCGCCTCTCCACTGAGCCTTTCATAACCCTGCACAAGACCGTTGGCGACTTCAACCTTGGTGGTGTCTTGGGTACATACATGCGAACCAACCGCGAGGATTATCTCGGCGTGGCCGCCTCACCATTGAAGATACTGGGTCTTTACAACGTTTCCGGCCGTACCGGTGAGGTAAGTCCTACCGAAAGAACAATTCGCACGCGTATGTTCTCCGTTTATGGAAGCGCCACTGTCACTTATAAGAATTTTGCGACACTGGAGGTAACGGGACGCAACGACAAGGTCTCGGTCTTGGCTCCCGGTCATAACAGCTATTTCTACCCGGGCGTGAACGCGTCGGTCGTGCTCACGGATGCCATCCCTGCCATCAAGTCAGACTTCCTGAACTTCCTGAAACTGCGCGCGTCGTGGAACAAGACTGGCAATGCCGACGTGGCTGCCTATCGCCTGAACACTCCATTTGAGCAAAAAGACGGCTTCCCATACGATGGCCTGCCAGGATACAAAACAGGTGAAAGAAAGACCGACCCCAACCTCTCGCCGGAGTTCATCAACAGCACCGAGGTGGGATTTGAGACCTCCATGCTCAAGAATCGCGTAACGCTCGACTTCACTTACTATAACCAAAAAAACACCGACCAGCTGATTTACATACGCACGTCGCGTGGCACTGGTTACACATCTCGCTTGGTCAACGCCGCCTCTTTCCGCAATTACGGATTTGAGACGACCTTGAAGCTGACTCCATTGGTAAACTTCGGCGACGTGAACGTGAACCTGAACTTGAACTATGGATACAACAACAGCGAGGTGCTTAGCCTCTACGAGGGGATGGACAACTTCTTCCTCGGAGGATACTTTATGGCCGGAGCGTATGCCGTGGTGGGCAAACCCGCGTTCATCTACAGCGCGAAAGACTACAAGCGCGACCCGCAAGGACGCGTCGTCGTGGACAAAGAGACCGGCTTGCCGCAGATTCAGGAACAGAACAAATACTTTGGACGCACCATGCCTATCCATACCTTGGGTATCAACCCATCCATCCGCTGGAAAGGTTTGACCGTCTCGGCCGTGTTCGAGTACAAGGGTGGCAACTACTCCTTCAACTATCAGGGTACGACAATGGCATGGGATGGACAGTCGCGCGTGACGGCCGCCAACAGCCGCCAACGCTTCGTGTTCCCGAATTCCGTTTACATTGACGGACAGGACGCTAACGGAAATCCCGTTTACGTGGCAAACACCAACCATACCGTAAATAGCAACTATGCTTACTTCCACGGTGACAATTATCGCAGCGTGGGAACGAACTTCTTGTTCAGCGCCAACACATGGAGATGGCGCGAGTTGTCCATCACCTATTCGTTGCCTGCCGAATGGCTCAAATTCCAAAATTATGTCAAAGGTGTCGACGTGGCATTCACCGGTCGCAACTTGATGCTATGGTTGCCCAAGAGCAACGAATGGAGCGATCCCGACTTCAGCGTGTACAAAGACCAAAGCGCCGGAACCATCACTTCCGAAATCAATCCGCCCACGCGCACGCTTGGCGGAAGCATCACCCTTACATTCTAACGCTAAAATATAGATAAAGATGAAAAAGATATATTTGCTTTTAATGTCCGTGTTCGTGCTTGGCCTGTCGGGTTGCATGGACCTCGACATCAATGATGATCCTAACAACGCGACAGGAGAGGTCATGACCCCAGACTTGCAGTTGCCGTATATCGAGCACGCGATGGGACGTTATATTTGTAAACCGGCTGCCGCAAAGTGGTATAACCACTGGATGGGCTATTGGGCCCGTAGTGGCGGATACGGTTCCGACGAAGACGTAGAGGGATATTCCATCACGTCGGAGTTCGGACAAGACTCATGGTATGACGGCTACAGCCTGCTCATCAACAACCATCTCATGGCCCAAAAAGCAGCGTCGGCTGGACTTGACGGCTACTTGGGAATATCCAAGATTGTCAAGGCATGGGGCTTCTCGTACATGGTAGACCAATATGAGAAGGTTCCTTACACAGAGGCTTTCACAGAAAAATTGACCTTGAAGCTGGATGAGGGCAAGGACATTTACGACAGCTTGCTTGTGGAATTGGAGACAGCGGACAAACTGTTGGCTGGTACCGAAACCGGTAAAAACGCTGAGTTGGCCAATTGTGACAAGATTTTTAATGGCGACCTCGCCAAGTGGAGAAAATTTGGAAATACCGTGCGCCTTCGCTTAATCCTGCGCTTGGTCAACGTCAAGCCCGCCGCCGAGCTGAAAGGCATGGTCGACAAGATTGTCGCCAACGGCGCTGGTTTCCTTGGTGTCGGTGAGTCCGCGGAGGTTAATCCGCATTACAAGAACGACAAAAACAAGCAGCAACCTTTCTATGGCGCTTATTACAAGGGTGTCGACGGTAAACTGATAGACCAGTACAATCGTGCCAGCGAGTACTTCATGGCATTGTTGCAAGACCACCACGACCTTAGGTACACCGCTTTCTTCCGTCCCGTTGGTGACAAGGATGGAAATGGCTACGTAGGGGTAAGGTTCGGAGAAGAGAACCAAGCTTACAAGGATGAGCATAAAGCAAACATGACTTCCGTAGTTGGTGGTCCAGGCCTGGCCAAAGACGTTAGCGCCGCGCAGTGGATCTTGCCTTCGTTCGAGAGCTTGTTCCTTCAGGCAGAGGCCATACAGCGAGGCCTTTTGGCTGGAGACGCCAAAGCCATGTACGAGAAAGCCGTGACGGAGTCGTTCACGTGGCTGGAGGTTGGACGTTATAAAAAGCCATCGGCGCGTACTGAGGAGTTGCCAGACTGGCAGAAAAAATCCCTCGACCCTATTCTCGAGAATTATCTGCGCAATCCCGCTTTCACTTTTGCCAACTGGGATAAGAACGAGAATAAGCTCAACCTCATCTTGATGCAAAAGTATATCGCCATGTGTGGTGTAAACAGTTTGGAAGTGTATTGCGACTATCGGCGCAATAACTATCCTGACATTCCTTTGTCAGTACACTCGACGCGCGGAAACAATGTCATACCGAAACGCTTGGTTTACCCAAGCTCTGAGTACTCCGCCAATAAAGCAAACACGCCGACGGTAAATCCTCAAACCGACAAAGTGTTCTGGGCAAAGTAGAATATTAACCATTCAAAGAATTGAATTATGAAGAAAAATATATTAATATTGGGTGCGTTGCTCCTCTCGATGTCTTTAACTTCGTGTTTAAAAGATGACCCAGTGGACAACTTGGAGTATGGCATCAGAATACAAGACCTCGAGACACAGAAGATATTGGAGTTTTCTGGCATGTCTCACAAAAAGACAGTCGCCGTTCTTCCGGAAGGGACTACGTCCACGGTAAAATTGGGAACCCTCAATCTCGCGGCCAAAGACGTGGCACAAGAGGATATTCCAGTCAAGCTTAAATTAAGCCATGATGGCATTGATGGAGACAAATTCCCATTGGGTTCCATCCAGGTGCAAGACGTGGTTATCAAGAAGGGCAAGCGAACCGCGGACATTATGGCCACGATTACCAATGCCGCGCTTACCGCCGCGGGCGCCTCCGTCTCTCTTGCCATAGAGGGCGTTCCGGCAGGATACGTTATCAGTGGCAACTTCGGGACGTATCGCTACAACATCAAGATTAGGAGCGCGTTCGAGGGTAAGTATGAGTACAATTGCTTAGCGTTGGGCAGATGGGCCAAATTTATGCAATATGTAAAGAATGGCTCCACCATCACCTTGGCTACGGAAAGCCCCAATGAGGTATGGTGCGCACCATTCACGGGTTTGTTCAATGATATCACTAAGGTCATTTATGAGTTTGAGCCAGGTACGAACAAAATCGTTAAGGTCAAGATTCCGGAGATACCTAAATGGAAATTAGAAGTGGAGAACTCCACGTATGACGCTTCCACCAAGACCACTTACGTTAAGTGGACTATAAATGGGAAAAATGTTATCGAGGAAACGTTCAAGCGCGTAAAGTAAAACTTGTGACGCGTCATTCATCTTGAGTGATGTTTCCAAAATCCAAAGGGTGTGCCATCCATTTGAATGATGGCACACCCTTTTGCGGTTTGCCGGCAAGACCATGGTCTCGCAAGGTGGGCTCTACCCACAAAGCTAACGAGCAGACATTCGCAAGCCTGCGCGGAGGAAATGCGCGGAAGGCTTGGCGCGCGAAACATTACAGAAAAAACAAAGCCTTCGTCCGTTCGCTCACACCTTGTTTCTCAGCCACAATCCCAAGAAACGGTCATACACTATGTAGCCGTCAGGCTGGCGGTACACCAACTGTTTGTTCTCCAGCGCGCCAAGCGCGAGACGCACGCTGCTCACCGCTGGCAGCCGATGGCGGGTCATAAAGGTTTGCGACAACGGTTCTTTCACCACTCGTTCCTTGGCAATGGCCCTGAGCAGCAAGGCTTGGTTGTCAGTCAAGGCAAGGTAGATGGAGGACAACGCCGCGGACATCTTGTTCAATATCGTGTCAAAAGCACGGCTCACGGCATCTTTGTCAAGCTCCGTGTCTGTCATGGTGTAAAGTTGGTGCAACATGGTCTGCACGTACCACGTCTGCCCATCCACCATATCATAGAGATAGGCAAAGTCAGCGGCGTGCATCGTTCTGCCTTGTTTGGCAAAGTGACGATTGGCAAAATCCAAGTACTTGTCCTCCTTAATCACGTCCAAACTCATCAGTCGTGAGGCCATGTAGAACGGTCGGTTGGCCGATAGGAACATCTCCGACATCAAGTGTTGTTGGCTGCCGGAAAAGATGAAATAAGCGTTATCGATAAACTGTATCTGCGACCTTAGCAAAGCCTCCAGCCCTCGCTCGGGGTACTCCGTGACTTGCTGGAACTCGTCAAAAGCTATATAGCACCTCTTGCCCGACCGTCTGACATACTCGAATATCCGTTCCACGGTACTGTCTTGCTTGCGTTCCTCCACGTCGAGTGACAACGTGGGCAAACCCGTGAACTCATCCATGCTTATTGTGACGCGCAAGCCCTTGAACATCTCCGCCACTTTTCGCATGGCCGATTGCCAGTTATTGTCGAGTTTTTGCACCACGCTCGTAGCCATCACGTCTATGAAGTCGCGCTGGTTTCGCGTGTTCAATATGTCTATGTAGATGCACGCCACGTCCTTGCTTGAGGCTTCCATCCTGTTGAACACATGCTTTATCAATCCAGATTTGCCTATCCTGCGCGGTGATATCAACGCTATGTTACTCTCGTTATACAGTGCGTTGACCAATTGTCCAGTCTCTTCTTCGCGGTCGCAAAAGTATTCAGGACCCTTGTATCCATATTCCACGAATGGGTTGTTAAGCGGTTTCATATTTTATGCTACATATTTTATGAAGTGCAATTTACAACTTATTTTTTATTCCGCCAAGCATCTATCATAAAATATTCTGGCACTGTGCCTATACGAATCGGTACGCATCCGGCGCATTCTTTCGCGACACGGACTGTGCCGCAACGTATAAAAATCGTAAAATGCGCGATGTCATTTTTTTCGACAATAATTGAAATAAAATGTTTTTTTCTTTGGATAAATGGCCCAAACAGCGTATTTTTGTAAAATAAGGTTAATAAATATCATCGCCATGAATAACCACTCACCCAACAGATTTTTTTTTCTTAAGCTGTTGTTCCTATTTTTTTCATTGACTGTTACGGCCATACCAGTGCGTCGAGGTCAATTCAAGACCATACGCCTCATTGATGGAAGCACGGTGAGAGCGGAGGCTCGGGGCGACGAGCGCGCACACTATTGGCAGTCGGCCGATGGCACTTGCTACGTGCCCGATGGCCTTACGGGCCTCTATCGTGAGACAGACGCCACCACCGTGGGTGCCAAGGCCCTTGCCAAGCGTGGTGCTATCGTTCGCCCACGTGCCCACCGCATCCCCGATCGTCGCCGTCAAGCAGGCAGCGGCAATCTCTTCAAGGGCAAGAAGCGCGGGCTTATCATCCTTGTGGAGTTCAGTGGAAAAACATTCAGCATGCCCAACCCACAGCGCGTCTACGACCAAATTGCCAACGCCGAGGGTTACCGTGAGAACGGCTTCAAGGGCAGCGTGCGCGACTATTTCTTGGCGCAAAGTCACGGCATGTTCAATTTGTCGTTCGACGTGGTCGGCCCCGTGTCAATGCCTCATCCCTATTCTTACTATGGACGCAACAACGATGCCAACGTGGGTGAGATGATTCGCGACGCATGTGTAGCCGTTGACGCCATGGTGGATTTCTCCCAATACGACTGGGATGGCGACGGCGAGGCCGAGGAAGTGTTTGTGCTCTACGCAGGCTATGGGCAGTCTGACCATTCCGAAATTGACGATTACATTTGGCCGCACATGTTCGCTTTGTCTGGCAGTCCCAATCATTCCGTCAGAAATCTCAAGCTTGACAACACCGTTATAGACATTTACGCCTGCGCCAACGAGTTGGCGAACAACGACAAGCTCAACGGCATCGGCACGTTTTGCCATGAGTTTTCGCATTGCATGGGGTTTCCTGACATGTACGACACGTCTGGAGGTGGCAACTTTGGCTTGGGCTCTTGGGACCTGATGGATTATGGTTCTTACAACGATGACAGCTTCACGCCATGCGGATACTCTGGCTACGAGAAGATGATATGTGGCTGGGCGTCGCCCGTGGAACTTGCCACCGAAACCAAAGTAAGTGGCATGCAGTCTTTGGCAGATCATGGACAGAGCTATATATACTATAATTCGTCCAACCGAAACGAATACTATATATTGGACAATCGGCAACAACGTGGCTACGACATCGCCCTGCCTGGGCATGGGCTGCTCATCACCCACGTGGATTATAACAAAAACGCATGGAACAATAACATTGTCAACACCATCTGTTGGAGCGACGACCCCAACAAAAACAACCCTCGTCAACGGCTCACCATATGCCCTGCCGACAACATCCCCAGCATTTACGACGAGGGGGACGACGCCTATCCCTACCATGACAACAACCACTTGTGCAAAGATTCCAGCCCAGCGTCCAAGTTTTACAACGCCGATCCGCAACATGGCGAGAAGCCACCGTTTGGCTTTTTTAATATTACGGAGCATGCCGATGGCACCATATCATTCCATTTTAGAGAGGATGATGCGTCTCCCGAAACGCCGCCAGACGATTCCAACCACAACGAGTCGGTGTTGTTCTATGAGTCTTTTGACAAATGTGTCGGCTCGGGTGGCAACGACGGCAAGTTCAAAGGCTCCGTGGCCATAGGCGAGTTACAGCCCGACAATGCAGGTTGGGCGGCCGATTATGGATGTGGTGGCGACCGTTGCGCGCGTTTTGGCAAAACGAACAAAGGTACGGGTGTGGCCGTCACGCCTACGTTTGTTCTTCCGGGCGACACCGTCACGCTCACGTTCAAGGCTGCCTGTTGGAATGCCAAAGGTGACGGAAAACATTTGTTCTTAACGCTGAGAGGTGCCAAAGCCAAGTTTGTCGACACTGACGCGAGCAGCTCCCAACTCACTATGGTCAAGGGCGCATGGACCACCTACACGCTGAGAATGGTGGGCAAGGACAGCGCAACGATCACATTCTCGCCCGATCGGCGCTTCTTTCTTGACGAGGTCAAGATAACACGGCCCAGCAAACAGGCGCTCGCAGGTATCAAGGGCACAGGGGGGCATTTGCCCAAATCAAGGAGAATATATAGCGTCGATGGCCGCTATGTGGGGTCAGACTACTTGATTTTGCCACGAGGGGTATATATTGTGAATGGGAAAAAAGTGGTCAAGGAGAAATAGTAAGAAAAAACATTGCCACTTCACGACACACATTTTTCAATTAACAATTAGCGTCATAGCGCGCGCTCAATTTTAGGTTTAGGCAGGTTTATTCCACGGCTCGCCTGTCCCATTGTCGCAACAACAATTGAAAGTATACCTCGCGCAAAGCGTTTCGCGCGTTCACGTATCGTCGAAGTTCATCCACGCGAGCGTTCTCGGCGAGCAGTCGCTCCACGTTGTAGCTATAATAGGAATGGTCCGCGGCGGCGGTGTCAAGCAAGTTGTTGCCCATTCGCATGTATTCGGCTCCGCCGAGGGCGAGGGGGGCCAGCGTTGGCAGGATGTCGTCGTGCGAGCCCCAACGGCCGGTCAGGCGGCCGTAAGCGGCGCGGCGCAACGCTGGCGGCAAGTATATGTAGAGTGGCACGGAGTATTGCCAGCATCTATCCACCACCTCGTAGTTGAGGATAGACCTTACATTATGGTCGCCCGTGATGACGAGGATAGTATTGCCTGCTGCCTTGGAAGCCTTGAAACGGTCCAAGAATCGCGCCAGCGCCCTGTTGTAATACCTGAAACCTGTGAGATACTTGCCCAAGACCTTGCGGTCTCTCTCGGCGAAGCACGATTTTTTGTAGGTATCGGCGGCTATGGGCGGCAAGCGCAAATGTTCCGGAAACTCGAAAGGCGGGTGGTTGGTGGTGGTCATCACCACAGTCATCATGGGCTTCGCGCGTTTCTCGCCCATCTGCCTTAACAGCGCATCGAATAGATGCTCGTCGTACACGCCAACGCTGTTGTACCGCGCCCGTGGATCGTCTCTGAGAATATGGAACTTGTCGTAAATTCGATCGAAGCCTTGACGCGCCAGCGCTTCGGCGCTGTTTTCCCAAGCCATGTCCATGCCCGACATGAACTCCGTGTCGTAACCACAACTCTTGAAAGGCAACGCCAACGAGGTAGGCAACTGCGCCAAGCGGTATTTGGAAGCGAAGAAGCGCGGGAAAGGCGTTGCCACGGTCAGGTTCTCGATAGAGGCTATCGTGCCATTTTGCACAGATTGGAAACGCCTGAACAACAGATCCGCATCGAAATGCTTGCGCAAGCCCATGTACATGTCGCAGCCTGGCCCGTCCAATTCGAACAGGTAGTTGCTCCAACTCTCGCCATAAATTATCACGACATTTGGCTTGAGAGGCATCGCTTTCCTTGGCGCACGAACGAACAGCGCGCGCCTCAACGCCGCCATCGTGTCCCCACGCTCCACACTCACCGCTCCCTTTGTGTAAATTTCGAGGGCCTGGCCGAGCGAGATAAAACCATATTGGGCCAAGACATCGCTCGCGCTCCTGAGCTTAAACGCGTCTCGTTTCTCCTTGAGAGCCTTTTTCAGCATATAGGGAGCGTTAGGCACGATGTCGTTAATCGTTTTGTTGTCAGACACGAAAGTGTCCTCTATCTGCAACGGGAAGCGCCACACCGAGCCACGCATACAGACGGCCAAGACTAATAGGAACGGAATCCACCATGCCTGTTGCCACCGTCGTGACACCGGCATTGGGCAACGCTCTATCCGTTGGGCAACGACAAAGAGCAGCCATGCCGTCACGACAAGCGCAAAGCCATACCACAGACAGTGGTACTCTTCCCATACAGTTTGCAACAATCCTATCGGGCCTTCGTTGAAAAAGTCGAAAAAAACAATGTTGATATGCGACTGGAAATTGGCATAAAATCCCAAATCCACGCATCCAAGCGCGACCACCAACGTCTCCACCACCGCAAAATACCACTTGCGAAACCTTGCCACCGCAACCTCCCATTGACGCATGGGGCGCGCCGAAACGGCCAAGGATAGCAGCGAAGGCAACGCGACAGCATAGGCGGTCACTTGCAAGTCAAATCGCAAGGCGTTGAATACCATGCGCGAAAGAACGGACTGTTGCCCATCAAAGATTTGCCACTGTACGAAAAACAAGACAAAGGTCGCGCGAAATACGGCTAAAATAAGGATGATGACCAAAGCGTGTTCGGCGAGCCTCTTCAGCGCAGTGGGTATTGGTGCCATAGGCTGTGTTAGATGATGACTTTTTAAAAAAAACGGACAGTTTGTCATGATATTGTAACAAGTGAGAAGATTTTGTTTCTTTTCAAGGCGTTATAAGCTAAGGGCGAATGTTTTTTGATAGCTCAAGCGCCCCCCTTAAAACCAACAGGTGACATGCCTTTACCCATTTTTTCTTTCACGTCATTATTTTGAAAGCCAAGGATGTAGAGCCGCGAAACAGGTAAGGAATGGAGGCGTGGCAGCACAAAGGAGAGGGCACGGTGGTGGCGCCACACAAAAGTATCAGGAGCATAAAGCATACGTTTCAATTTGGATACATGCCGAACGACACCTTTTAATTCGATGGCAACGGGCGGCTTCTATATTTCCCGAACAGCGCGCAACGCTGGGCGGCGCGCTATTTTGTCAATATAGCAGTTGTTTTTCAACACTTATCTTTGCCAATAGCCGAAAAGGTGGTAACTTTGCATGTAGTAATGTGTTAATAAAAAATTTATAATAACGTAAATAAATATAATTATGGGTAAGAAGGCTCTTTTGATGATTCTCGATGGATGGGGAATCGGCAAACATGGTAAAGGTGATGTTATTTACAACACTCCAACACCTTACTTGGACTATCTCAATGCCACGAGCGCGCACGCCCAGCTTAAAGCCAGCGGCGAAGACGTGGGACTGCCCGACGGACAGATGGGCAACTCTGAGGTTGGACACCTCAATATTGGCGCAGGCAGGGTGGTGTACCAAGACTTGGTCAAGATAAACAAGGCATGCCAGAGCGGCGACATACTGAAAAACAAGGGCATCGTCGAGGCTTACACATACGCCAAGGAGAGCGGCAAGAAGCTCCATCTCATGGGCTTGACCTCCAATGGCGGCGTGCACTCCAGCCTTGACCACCTGTTCAAGTTAGTTGAGATAGGCAAGGAATATGGCTTGAGCAACGTTTTTGTGCACTGCTTCATGGACGGACGCGACACCGACCCCAAGAGTGGCGCAGGCTTTATCAAGCAGTTGCAAGAACATTGCGACGCCAATGGGGCCACCATCGCAAGCATCGTGGGTCGCTTCTACGCCATGGATCGCGACCAGCGTTGGAACCGTGTGAAAGAGGCTTACGACCTGCTTGTGGAGGGAAAGGGCTACCAAGCTGACGACATGGTCGAGGCTGTGGAGCGTAGTTACGCTGAAGAGGTGACCGACGAGTTTATCAAGCCTATTCACAACGCCAAGGCAAATGGCACCATCGAAGAAGGAGACGCAGTCATCTTCATCAACTTCCGAAACGATCGCGCCAAGGAGTTGACTCGAGTACTCACCCAAGAGGACATGCCCGGCGAGGGTATGCACATCGTGAAAGGGTTGCGTTATTTCACAATGACACCCTATGACGCTAACTTCAAAAACGTGACCGTGCTCTTCCCGAAAGAGAACGTGGAAAACACGCTTGGCGAATACCTTTCTGCCAAGGGCCTGAAACAGTTGCACACGGCCGAGACAGAGAAGTACGCGCACGTTACATTCTTCTTCAACGGCGGCCGCGAGGCTCCTTTCGAGAACGAGGACCGCATCTTGGTGCCATCGCCCAAAGTGGCCACTTACGACCTGAAACCAGAGATGAGCGCCTACGAGGTAAAAGAGAAGTTGGTGGATGCGATAGGCACTGGCACCTACGATTTTATCGTGGTGAACTTTGCCAACGGCGACATGGTGGGACACACGGGCGTGTACAACGCCATCGCCAAGGCCGTGTGGGCCATAGACAAATGTGTTGAGGCCGTGATAGAGGCCGCCAAGGCCAACGATTATGAGGCTATCATCATCGCCGACCACGGCAACGCGGACAACGCCATCAACGAAGACGGCACGCCCAACACCGCCCACTCGCTAAATCCCGTACCCTTTATATACGTGACCAACAACAACAGTGCCACCGTCAGGGATGGCCGTCTGGCCGACGTGGCTCCCTCCATCCTGCACATCATGGGATTGGAGCAGCCTGCGGACATGACCGGCGAGTGCCTCATCACGGATTGACCAAACAAGCCATCCTGTCGCCATGACGGCGGGATGGCTTGCCAAAAACATCCTATGGTAAAGATAGAACCTTCGTGGGGCAAGCATTTGGCCACAGAGTTTGACAAGCCATATTTCGGGCAACTCACCGAGCAAGTGAGGGAAGAATATCGGCGAGAGACGTGTTTTCCACCGGGCAGACTCGTGTTCAACGCCTTCAATCTATGTCCTTTTGACAAAGTCAAGGTGGTGATTATTGGGCAAGACCCCTACCATGAGCCCGGACAGGCCATGGGGCTGAGTTTCTCCGTGCCCGTAGGGACGGCTATGCCGCCCTCCCTACTCAATATATTCAAGGAGATAGAAAGCGATTTGGGCAAACCCATGCCATCCAATGGAGACCTGACTCGATGGGCGGAGCAGGGCGTGTTGCTACTCAATGCCACTCTCACCGTAAGGGCGCATGCGGCCAACAGCCATCAGCGTTTCGGATGGAGCGCATTCACCGACGCGGCCATCAAGGCGTTGAGCGAGGGGCGGCAACACATCGTATACATGCTATGGGGTGGCTATGCTCGCGGCAAACGGTATCTCATAGACCAACGACGCAACTTAGTGCTTGAGTCGGTACATCCCTCGCCACTATCGGCCAACCGTGGCGGATGGTTTGGGCAAAGACAGTTTTCGAGATGTAACGATTACCTCCGGGCCAACAATATAAAAGAAATAGACTGGTAGAAAGCTACGCGCGCCGTGCGCACTGCCGTTTTTTTGTCATGCTACATATTATACAAGTGGGAAACGTATTGGTTTCTCCTGATATTTTCACCGAACGATTTTGTTGCGACCTCGCTGTGTGCAAGGGGCAATGCTGTATAGAGGGCGACGCCGGGGCGCCTGTCACGCTTGATGAGATAGCGGCCATTGAAGAAAATTTGGACACCGTTTGGCAAGGACTCTCAGCCTCGGCGCAGCATGTCATAGACGCACAAGGCGTGGCTTACAACGATGCTGACGGCGAATTGGTGACGAGCATAGTGAGGGGCAAGGACTGCGTGTTCACGTGTTACCACGACTTGCCCGGCCTTTCCGACGGCCATGCCATCAGCCATTGTTGCCTATGCGCATTCGAGAGGGCTTTTAGAGCTGGCAAAACTACGTGGCCCAAACCCATATCATGCGCGCTCTATCCTATCAGGGAGAAACAGTTTGCGGGCGGTTTGGTGGGCATCAATTACCACCGTTGGGACATCTGCGAAGCTGCCATCAAGAAGGGAAAGGAACTTGACTTGCCGCTCTACGTCTTTCTGAAAAACCCTCTTGTCAGGCGGTTCGGGCAAGCATGGTATGATGAATTATGCCAAGTGGCGGAAGAATTAGAAAAAGAAGGACTGGAATAGAGTACTGCCCCACCAACGCATAGTAGGGTTTTGCCTGTCACGCAAAGTTTTTTCCATGGTATACAGCCTTGGATATTTTAGATAGAAAATATCGTAACGCTCATACATTTTTAGTTTTTTTTCGATACGCGCGACTGCCAAGAGATGCACGCGCATGTTTAGAATGGCGATACAGCGTCGTCGATTTTTGGCGCCACTCCTATAGCTTCTATATCCGTGATTAGCTCACGAGCGAAGTCTTTGTCGCCGCTAACCAGTACGCGCCGGTAATCACCAATGGCGAATTGAGGCGCCGCCTGCTCGTCAAGTTCACCGTTGCATATATAAACATGGTTACCGAAACGTATGCGCTGGCCTTTTTTGGCGTTTCGGAGGGTGAGCCTGACATAGCCGTGAAAGCCAGTTCCAAACTCGTATTCCACGCCATTAGGTGTCAAATCAAAGAATTTGTAGTTTCTCCTTGATACAATTTTTAGCACATTTGGGTCGGCAGAGACACAAGCAATTGCCAGCGGCGGGCTGTCCTTGAACCGCTCCGCGTTGCGCCAAAGAGCCAAATCGAAGGTGGCGGCTTTCCACATCAGGTTGTTTTTTCGGCCGTCGATGGTCTCTCCGCCGTTTGTGTTTATTGTGGAATTGGCTTGTTGGCACAACCAGTTTTCATCCGTGTGGTATGAGAAACGCCGCCCATTGACATCGCGCCCATAGAAGTTTACAGACAGTTGCCGGGGCTCCACATGTGGGTACCTCGGCGCATAGAGCACGGCAATGACATTGGTGTCTGCCTTGAGATAGGGCGTTACGTCAAAGTTCTTAGCTACAATGTTGGTCTTGCTTGGTTGGTTTGTGCCGTAGAACACGGCCGTACCCACGTTGCATTCATTGACGTAGATTTTATAAAGGCCCGTTGAGGCGATGGTGACATGTCCCTCTTGAGGTCGGCCCAGAAACATGTAGGTTTGTCGAAACCTAAGGTGTTGAACGTTGTCAGGTTCGGGCGCACCTATCCAATGGGTGTTGAAGGCTTGGGCAAAAAGAGCGATACCCCATGCCGACAACCAGCACAAGAGGACAATTAGTTTCATGGTTGGATATTGTTCTTACCTTTTTTGAGTTTGCGCGCCTTGGTGATGCCGTCGCGCCGAACGACACAGCCACCAGCGACTCCATAAACCAACGCTCCCAACTTACCATTGCCAAAAGGCAGTGACTCTTCAAACTTAATGGCTGGTATGCCATGCCACCATCCCATGGGCGATCGCTCCGCTTGCGATCGCGAACCGACGGCGCGTATAGAAAATTGAAGAGCGATTCTTTTTCATGAAAGTTAAGTAGTTAAGTGTTATGAAGAGATAGGTGAGGGAAAATATAGCAAACAAGTCTTCCTAATAGGTTTATCATGGATAGCCGACCTATCTCACCTATTGGAAGACTTTGCTTATTTTCTTGTCTACGCGTCAATATTGGCGTATGCGGCGTTGTTCTCTATGAAATCGCGCCGTGGCTCAACGTCGTCGCCCATGAGCATGGAGAATATCTCATCCGCCTCGGCGGCGTTTTCTATTGTTACTTGTTTGAGCAACCGATTGGCTGGATCCATTGTCGTTTCCCAAAGTTGCTCAGGATTCATCTCTCCCAAACCTTTGTATCGCTGTGTGTGAATGCTTTTCGCGTCTTCGTTTCCGTCGGCATATTTGTCGAAAAACGCTTGGCGCTGTGCCTCGTTATAGCAGTATTCGCTTGTCTTGCCCTTATAGGTACACTTGTAAAGTGGCGGGGTCGCTATGTAAAGGTGTCCCTCCTCTATAATCTTCGGCATGAACCTATAGAACAATGTCATGATCAACGTGTCTATATGCGAGCCATCCACGTCGGCATCCGTCATGATGATAATCTTGTCATAGCGCAGCTTATCTATATTAGCCTCACGGTCATCCTCGCCTTCCACGCCAAAACGCACGCCTATACTTTGAATGATATTCATCACCGACTCGGCCTCGAAGACACGATGCCATTGCACCTTTTCCACGTTGAGGATCTTGCCTCGCAGCGGCAAGATGGCTTGCGTGTACCGGTCACGCCCTTGCTTGGCCGAACCGCCGGCCGAGTCTCCCTCCACAAGGAATATCTCACAATCCTTTGGATCTTTGTTTGAGCAGTCGGCCAGCTTGCCCGGCAAACCGCCACCGCTCATCACACTCTTGCGCTGAACGCTCTCACGGGCTTTGCGGGCTGCCACTCGGGCGGTAGCCGCCAATATCACCTTCTCGCATATTTGCTTGGCCTCCACGGGATGCTCCTCCAAGTAATTGGTAAGCGCCTCGCCCACGGCTTGGTTCACCGCTCCGGTCACCTCACTGTTGCCGAGCTTGGTTTTAGTCTGTCCCTCAAACTGTGGCTCGGGCACTTTGATGGATAAAACGGCCGTGAGGCCCTCGCGGAAGTCCTCTCCCGCAATTTCTATTTTTGCTTTTTCTATTTGCTTGGCTATCTGAGCGTCCCCATCAGCGTAATTTTTCAACACGCGGGTGAGAGCCTGCCTAAATCCGGTAACGTGCGTGCCACCCTCTATGGTGTTGATATTGTTGACATAAGAGTGCAAATTCTCAGAGTAGTCGGTGTTATACATGATGGCCACCTCAATGGGGAAACCTTGCTTCTCGGTCTTCAAATAGATCACGTCGTCAAAGAGATGCGTGCGATGCCGATCCACATAACGCACAAATTCCTTCAGCCCGTCTTTAGCATGAAACACCTCTTGACGAGTCTTTCCTTCCTCGTTTGGGCGAAGATCGGTCAGTGTAATTTTGATGCCCGCGTTCAAATAGGCCAGCTCTCTCATTCTGCGAGCCACGATATCCCATTGGAACGTGGTGGTGGTGAATATGGAGCCGTCTGGCCAAAACCGTTGCTTGGTGCCGCGCTTGTCAGTAGAGCCTACCACCTTCACGGGGTAGAGGGGGTGTCCCTGCTCGTATTCTTGCTGATAGATTTTGCCGTCGCGAAAAACCTGTGAGGTCATATGCGTAGAGAGCGCGTTGACGCAACTCACACCCACGCCGTGCAAACCACCGCTGACCTTGTACGAGCCCTTGTCAAATTTGCCGCCGGCATGCAAGACCGTCATTACCACCTCCAATGCGCTCTTGTGCAGCTTCTCGTGCTTGTCAACAGGGATACCCCTACCATCGTCTTCCACGGTGATAGAGTTATCTTCATTGATGGTCACCTCTATGTTGCTGCAATAGCCCGCCATGGCCTCGTCAATAGAGTTGTCCACGGTTTCATTGATGAGATGATGCAGTCCTTTTTCACTAATGTCGCCTATATACATGGCCGGGCGTTTACGCACGGCTTCAAGCCCCTCCAACACTTGTATGTTGGATGCTGAATATTGATCTCCTTGTTTGAGGTTTTCTGCCATTTGTTCAAATTCAATAGTTGTGTTGCAAAGATACTAAAAAAACATGACACATTGAACGTTTACAGCCTAAAAATCATAATAAAAACGACGCGCGAACTTCATACAGGATCGTCACTCAAAAGCGGTCATGCACAAGGCGGAACGCCACTCGATCCGACCCTAAAAGATGATTTTCGAAAACAAGGAAGATGGCCGTCGGCAATCGCTTGCCACAAACGAGCAAAAGGCCGCATGCCCAATAGCATACGACCTTTGTATAGGAATGTTAAAAGCAAAAGCTTGTTAGCCGAGCTTGTTAACGTGCGAAGCCAAACTTGATTTTAGATTAGCGGCCTTGTTGGCATGGATAATATTGGTCTTTGCCAATTTGTCCAGCATTTTTTGAACCGTGGGGAACAGTTTCGCAGCCTCCTCTTTATCCGTGATTGAGCGCAGCTTGCGAACGGCGTTGCGCATGGTCTTTGCATAATACTTGTTGTGCAAAGTTCTGACTTTCGTCTGACGAATTCTCTTTTCTGATGATTTGTGGTTTGCCATCTTTAATTATGCTTTTTTATTCTTATGGTAGTCGGTACGGGAATCGAACCCGTGTGGCAAGAATGAAAATCTTGAATCCTAACCGCTAGATGAACCGACCATTGGTTATTTTTTGCGGGTGCAAAGTTAACGCTTTTTGTTCGCTCCGCCAAACTTTTGTGAACATTTTTTCGCTAAACGCCTGACTTTTCGTAAATTTGCCCATGTATGGAAGTTAAGACAAGGGCGATAGTGCTTCATGCGCTAAAATATGGTGACTCACAAATGATTGTAGACCTACTCACGCGAGAGCGAGGCAGGACGTCATTTATTTGTCATATACCCAAAACTGGCAAAGGAAAACTTAGGAAACAATTTTTTCAACCATTGACATTGCTACACATAGTCTATACCGAACGACCCAATCGCGATTTACAACGTTTCTCTGACATACGATTGACACGCCCTTACACATCCATACCCTTTGACGCGTACAAACTGGCTATCGCGCTTTTCGTCGCGGAATTTTTGACGCATGCCACGCGCAACGAACAACGCAACGAGTCGCTATTCGACTATGTGGAGAGCAGCTTGGCATGGCTTGACAACGTGACATCTCCTTTCTCAAACTTCCACTTGGTTTTTATGATGCACCTCACGCGTTTTGTTGGTTTTTTTCCTAACCTGTCCAACGACGCGCCGGGCATGTGGTTTGACCTACGCAACGGGGCCTTCTCTCTCGTCAAGCCACCCCACCCCGACTTTGTAAGGCCATCCGAGGCATCGATGATTGGCTTGCTAATGCGCATGAATTTTGACAACATGCGCCTTTTTCGCATGACACAAGCGCAACGGGCGCGATGCGTCGAAACGATACTCCATTTTTACCGGTTGCACGTGCCGTATTTTCCAGAGCTGAAATCGCTGGATGTGTTACACGCGCTTTTTGCGTAACAAACAGGCTGTCGCTCCTCCGCGCATGGACCAATGATCGTCCAAATCAAATATTTGGGTAAGGGATGAATGGCAGAACCAAGCGTTTCGCAACGCACGCAAAATGATGACAAGCGAAGCGTAAAATAACAAAAAAAATGGCAAGTGATTTCAGAAAAAGACA
>NZ_JRNC01000075.1 GCF_000758925.1 Prevotella sp. S7-1-8 | reverse complement strand
ATTAAGCGCCAATCACGACGTGATTAAACACTAATCGCGACGTAAGATGATTTCTAAAATACAACTAATTGGAAATAAAGAAGTTACCTTGTTTGTGAAACTGAATAGGTAACGATTTGGAAACGAGCGAACTACTTGGTGTTGCTGTTTTCTGCCTAACAAAGAACGCTTGTTATTCTGTTTGCAAAGATAATACTTTGTTACCGAATAACAAGCGTTTTCAAAGAAATATTCACGTTTCTGCACTTTGGGTTGTTGCTGTGTGGTTTGGGTTGGCTATAATCCTCTCCCTCGCTTCTTCTTTCTGTTGGCTTGGTATCTGAGCTTACGCTGCCATGCTGCTTCTGCATAATCTTCGCTATGTGAAGATGGTGAAATCATTTCTCCTAACCCTTCCACTATTTCATCGGCTGCACTAATGGCAGCATCTGTTACTGTGCCAATAGTATTAAGTGGTTGTAAGATATCGCCACCTCGTGAGATATTGGAACGGCTTGGAGGAACAAGTTGATAAGCTGTGCCAGAAGTTTCTTTTTCCTTTGGCGGATTATACTCGTGTTGTTGCAGTGTCTTTAGCTCTGCCTTATTGACAAGTTCGAAGTTCTTTTGCAAAGAACGATAGCCAAATTCCCTGCCGACCTCCGATGCCTTGAACGCATATTCTCCGTATGAGAACTTCAAGCCATAGACCTTGCTCTGCTTGTTCTTCATACAATCTATGGTTACTCCGTGCTTGTTCAGTTCATAGAGGAACATGGAGTGTCCCGTGATGCCTGTGCCCTTATACTTTACAAGCAGGGTAAAGCAAATATCCTGCAACCGCTGCTTGGTCTGCTCCCTCGTGGGATTGGCTTTCGCTTTCTGATGCTTTCTCTTGGCTCTGACTTCCTTGGCAATGGTGAGTCCTTTCTTCCTGCTGATTTCCTCTGTTATTCTTGCAGCCTTGTTACTTACAAAGGTGGTATCATAAACTTCTCCGTATAGGCTGATGCGGTTGGCGA
>NZ_JRNC01000074.1 GCF_000758925.1 Prevotella sp. S7-1-8 | reverse complement strand
CTAAACTTTTGGGTAAGATACAAATTTAGGGCTGACACTTCTCACGAGGTATCAGCCCTTTTTGTTATCTTTGCTTTTGTTCCCAAACTCAGATAACATGGGCAAAAGTACACATTTCTTCGGACAGCCGGTATATGGTCAGCTGATAAAATCTCTCGACCATGATAAAATAGTTGAAATAAGCCGTCGAAACGGCGGTGAGCGGTATGTGAAGACCTTTGACGGCTTCACCCATCTTCTTACGATGCTGTATGCAGTCATCATGCGCTTCGACTCCCTGCGCGAGATAGAGGCGGCAATGACGGCCGAGGTGCGCAAGCTTCACCACATAGGCATTGACAGGGTTCCTAAGCGCAGTACCCTGTCAGACGCGAACGCCAGACGCTCGGAGAAGTTCTTCGAGGACGTGTACCGCGACCTTTACGAGTCCAATAAGGACAGACTTTCTTCGGACAGCCGACGCAATGGTACGGAGGAATGGATAAAACGTCTGAGAATCATCGATTCCACCACGATAACCCTGTTCTCTAACGTCATCTTCAAGGGCGTGGGCCGTCATCCCAAGACGGGAAAGAAGAAGGGTGGCATAAAGGTGCATTCCGTCATTCATGCAAACGAGGG
>NZ_JRNC01000073.1 GCF_000758925.1 Prevotella sp. S7-1-8 | reverse complement strand
TGTGGAAACGATTTTCTTGTTGTCCCGTAGAGTCAACGTTATGTGGCGGGTGACATTAAATTAACGGCGTTTTGTTCTTTTAATACCGGAAAAAACGCTACCTTTGCAAGGTTAGAACATTAAACAACAAGACACAAACATGGCACAAGACGATGTTTTCAAGAAGATAGTGAGCCATTGCAAGGAATATGGCTTCGTTTTTCCAAGTTCCGACATCTATGACGGGCTGGCCGCCGTTTACGACTACGGACAGAACGGCGTGGAGCTGAAAAACAACATCAAACAATATTGGTGGCAGTCGATGGTGCTGCTGCACGAGAATATAGTGGGTATAGACGCGGCCATCTTTATGCACCCCACGGTGTGGAAGGCCAGCGGCCACGTGGACGCATTCAACGACCCCCTCATAGACAATCGCGACTCCAAGAAGCGCTATCGGGCTGACAACCTTATAGAAGACCAAATCGGCAAGTACGAGGAAAAGATAGACAAGGAGGTGAAAAAGGCCGCCAAGAAGTTTGGCGAGCGTTTTGACGAAGCCCAGTTCAGGGCCACCAACCCCCGCATGATAGCCAACCAGCGAAAGCGTGACGAGCTGCACGCCCGCTACACCGAGGCCATGCAGGGACCGGACCTTGCGGCTTTGAGGCGGATAATCGAGGACGAGGGCATAGCCGACCCCGTGAGCGGCTCCAAGAATTGGACCGACGTGCGCCAGTTCAACCTGATGTTCTCCACCGAAGTTGGCTCGCTCTCCGACGCCACCAACAAGATATACCTGCGGCCCGAGACGGCGCAAGGCATCTTCGTGAACTATCTCAACGTGCAGAAGACGGGGCGCATGAAGCTGCCTTTTGGTATCGCCCAGATAGGCAAGGCGTTCCGCAACGAGATAGTGGCGCGCCAGTTCGTGTTTCGCATGCGCGAGTTCGAGCAGATGGAGATGCAGTTCTTCTGCCAGCCCGGCACCGAGATGAAGTGGTTTGAGTACTGGAAGCGGGTGCGCTTGGCTTGGCACGAGGCATTGGGCATGGGCGACGAGAACTATCGTTACCATGACCACGAGAAGTTGGCCCACTATGCCAACGCAGCCACCGACATCGAGTTCAAGATGCCGTTTGGCTTCAAGGAGGTGGAGGGCATACACAGTCGCACAGACTATGACCTTTCGCAGCACGAGAAATACTGCGGCCGTGGCATCAAATACTTCGACCCCGACACACAAGAGAGCTACACGCCCTATGATGTGGAGACATCCATCGGCGTGGACCGTATGTTCCTCAGCGTGATGTGCCACGCTTACACCGAGGAGACTTTGGAAAACGGCGAGACGCGCGTGGTGCTCAAGCTGCCCGAGGCCTTGGCCCCGGTGAAGTGCGCCGTGTTCCCGTTGGACAAGAAAGACGGGCTGCCCGAGATAGCCCATGAGGTGGTGGACGAGCTGAAATTCCACTTCAACACTCACTATGGAGACCCCAAGGACTCCATCGGCAAGCGTTACCGCCGCCAAGACGCCATCGGTACGCCGTTCTGCGTGACCGTGGACCACGACACACCAAAGGACCGCAAGGTGACGTTGCGATACCGTGACACCATGGAGCAGCGGCGCGTGGACATAGCCGACCTGCGCTCGCTGATAGAAAACCGTGTAAGCGTGACATCGCTGCTCAAGAAGCTGGGTGCGCAAATAGCTGGTTGGGATAAATAGCGCGAGGAGAATGGGGCGGCGCGCTCAACTTGCCAAACCATTGTGGCGTGTCTGCCATGCCCCGTCAACCATCAACTTTAATAAAGCATAACAACAAATGTCTCGAATACAAAATATCATTACAAGCAGCGCTGCTCGCATAAGATCGTGGGCTGTTGTCTCGACATTGACATGCGCGTCGCTGCTGCTTTTTGCGTCGTGCGCGGAGAACGCGGACAAGGAAGACGAATTTCCCCATTGGCAAGAAACCAACCTGAAAGAATGGAACAGCGTTTATGCGCGGGCCAAAGAGCGCGCCGCCGCTGGAGATCCAGCGTGGAAAGTGATACGAAGTTGGAACTATGAGGAGACGCAGCACGACGACAACACACAATATATCGTGGCTCATGTGCTCAAGGAGGGAACAGGGTCTGGCTGCCCACTCTATACGGACAGTGTGCGTGTGCACTACGCGGGCAGGCTCCTGCCGTCGGCATCCTATCCCAAGGGCTATGAGTTTGACTCAAGTTGGAAACATGCCAGCTCCATGGATATGGCTGTCCCAGCCAAATTCGCGGTGAGCGCGCTCAAGGAAGGCTTTGCCACGGCATTGCAGCACATGCACGTTGGCGATGAGTGGGAGGTGTACATGCCTTGGACCTTGGCTTATGGCGGGGAGGGGAGCGGCGCTATACCTGCCTATTCCATGCTGATTTTCAACATCAAGTTGGTGTCTTATTATCGACCTGGCGCGCCGGTTCCGGATTTCAAGGCCAAGCGAGGATGGCTTGTTGAGCAACCATGAGCGAAAGGCTTTCACCCTGTATGTGGCCCGCGGTGAAAGCCTTTCTGTTTTCTCCGCGTTGCCTTGTTCTTTTTCAGGTTATCTTTTGCCACTCTTTCTTACTTGTTACCCCTTTTTAATTTTCCGCTTAGTGCCTCCGTTAGGCAGCTGTTTGGAGGCTCCGGCAATTGGTTTTACCGTCTTTGGCTTTGTGTTTTTTGGGTCGTTTGTTTGCGCACACGGCGTTTTGATGTAAATCAAGAATTGGGCGTTTCCAGTTGGAAAACATCCTCAAAGCGTTGTTTGTTCGTGCTTTTCGTTCTATCTTTGCATCGTCTTTACAAGACACTTGGGCGCATGCGAATGTCCCACTACGTTTAGTATTGTCAATAGGTAAACAACAAAAAGCCAATAGGCAAGGATACATCAGGATATTAACGCTATTCAGAAAGGAAGGTAGAGAATGCATAAAACACTTGATAGGCAAACGAGAATGGCGAGTATGTGGATAGCTATCGAAGAAGTGGAGAAAATAACAAGGTGTTAGCTCGGGAAGAAAGGTTGTGGGGACGGCCGCTGTCAAGGCCCGTCTCACTGGATAACAAAAACTCGACGACAGGTCGAGAGCGTGAGGATAGGTAGAAGGAAGGTGTTTTTAGATAACGCCACTTCGGGTTGTCGCGACAGACAATCGAAGTGTTAAATTATAACGGCAGGGCGGTTTCCCATCGGGAAACCGCCCTGTTTATGTCGTGATCGTTTTGCCGGACGGCGAAAACGACGTAACTTTACATCCGCAAACAAGACATATGTTAAGCAATAAACGAAGCGAGCTGCTTTTGGCCAAGATACGCGACCAACAGCCTCTGGGCGGCCGGGAAAAGTTCAACCTCATCGTGGAGTTGAGCGTTCCCTCCATGTTGGCCCAGATTACCACCGTGATGATGTTTTTCATCGACGCCTCCATGGTGGGGCATCTCGGCGCGGAGGCGTCGGCGAGCATCGGGCTCGTGGAGACCACCACGTGGCTCATGGGGTCTGTGATGGCGGCGATGGGCGTAGGGTTCACGGTTCAGGTGGCTCACTTTATTGGCGCGAACGATTTTGCCAAGGCCCGCGCGGTGTTCAGGCACGCCATCGTCTTCGGTTTGTCTTTTGGGTTGTTGATGTGCGCCGTGGGCGTCGCCATACACCGTCCGCTGCCGTATTGGCTCGGTGGCGGGGCTGACATAGCCGGCAAGGCGTCCTCTTATTTTCTCGTATACGCCATGACGCTGCCCGTGGTGCTGCTCTACCATCTGATGGCCGGCATGCAAAAAAGCTCCGGCGACATGCGGACGCCCAGCGTGTTGAGCGTCGCGCTGTGCGCGCTCGACGTGGCTTTCAACTATTTTTATATTTACATGCTACATCTTGGGGTGACGGGAGCGGCTCTCGGAACAATGTGCGCGTACGTGGTGACAGTGGCGCCGATGTCGTACATGGCCCTGCGCCGTAACAAAATATTGGCCTTGCGCTTGGATCAAGAGCGGTTCGTGTGGGTGTGGGACTATGTTTACAAGGCTTTGAGAATTAGTTTGCCAATGGCGGTCCAGAGCGTGCTTATGAGTGGCGCTCAAGTGGTGAGCACCCTCATTGTGGCCCCGCTGGGCAATTTTGCCATCGCCGCCAACTCGTTTGCCATCACCGCCGAGAGCCTGTGCTATATGCCCGGCTATGGCATTGGCGACGCCGCCACCACGCTTGTGGGGCAGGCGCGCGGTGCGGGGCGCGACGATTTGTGCAAAAGTTTTGCCCACATGACCATCGGCATGGGCATGGTCGTGATGGCTTTCATGGGTTTGGTGATGTATGTATTTGCCCCCGAGATGATAGGCTTTTTGTCTCCTGTCGACGAAATAAGGTCTTTGGGCGCCGACGTGTTGCGCGTCGAGGCTTTTGCCGAGCCGTTCTTCGCGGCGTCGATAGTGGGCTATAGCGTGTGCGTGGGCGCGGGAGACACGCTCAAGCCGGCCATGATGAACCTGCTGTCCATGTGGTGCGTGCGCTTGTCTTTGGCTTGTTGGCTGGCCCAAAGCCATGGCCTGCTCGGCGTGTGGGTGGCCATGGCGTGCGAGCTTACGTTTCGCGGCGTCATCTTCCTGACGCGTATATGGCGAGGCGGATGGATGAAATCGATGAGGATTGTCAGAACGGTCAAATCGTAGCCAAGCGTGTCGCCAATGACGAGCGGGCCCATAAAATCAAACGCCCCACCCTGATCGCTATCGAGAGTGGGACGTTTGGTCTTATGCTTTCTTGTCTTCCTTGCGAGCCAAGGTGGCGCGACGGTCGGCAAGAATCTTCGCGAGGCGACTGTTGGTTTGCAAGTCTGCCTGCGCGTTCATGATTGTCAACTTGTTCATAATGTTCTTTTTACCTTGAATATTGTCAGCTGGCAAAGATAAGGACGCTTGCGCCATATATGCAAAGATAAAGTTCGAAAAGTGTCGTGAAATCGTTTTTCTTTGACGCAGGTCAAACTTTGCGCGCCGGCTCGGTGTCGATTTCCGCGCCAGCGGCGAATGTCCCCGGCTTCTTTAATCGGGGGCGAGAAGCAAGGTAAAAAGGTTTTGTTTCTCTTTTCAAGCGGATAGCTGTCTCAACACCACGGCTCCTTCGCGCAGCGATTGCCGCACGTCGATGATGCGTTGGTTGCTCGATCCGCGAAAGACAAGGCTTTCGTCGCGCAACGCTTGCACGTAAGGGCCGTCCACCAACACGTCTATCAGTTCCAAGAGCCTGCGTTGTCTCGGATTGTTGAGCAAGGCCTCGTACTTGAATCCGGAGAAGCACCAGATGTCCTTGTTTGTTCTCGCGCGAATGGCTTCTGCCAATTCTGCGAAGCCTTCGGGCTGGAACATCGGGTCGCCACCCGAGAACGTGACGTTGGCGAATGGGTCGGCCTCTATCACTCGCATAATCTCTTCGGTGCTGACGGCGCGCCCGTTGGCGATGTTCCACGATTGTGGGTTGTGGCATCCGGGGCACGCGTTCGGACACCCGGCACAGTATATAGACGTGCGGAATCCCGGGCCGTCCACCATGGTGTCTTCTACGATGTCTAAAATTGAGATCATCCGTGAGTGTTTGAATTTGGTAAACAAGATGTAAAAAACAAGAGAGCGTGGGGCGATGGGGGTAAGTCTGGCGTGTCGGACATCCTAAACGTGTCCGGCACGCCAGATTGTGGCTTGTGCGCGAGGCGTTCCGCCACCCCATGCGGCGTGGCCTTTGTCGGCCCTTGTCACGCCCGTGAGTCCAGGTCCCGGCTCACGTGCTGCACCCTGTCGTTGAGCTCGGCCAGCTTGCCGTGGTTCCATCGGTCTGTCGTTCCCACGAGATAGCCCGTTATTCGTTGCAGGCGGTCTATGTTGTGGCTGCCGCATTTGGGGCAAGTCTCAAGGTTGGGGTCGGCGTTCTCGTACCCGCATTCCATGCAACGGTTGCGGTTGTGGTTTACGGAGCCATAGCCCATGTTGAACTTGTCCATCATGTCCACCACGCCTTTGATTACGTCGGGGTTGTGCGTGGCGTCCCCGTCAATCTCCACGTAGAATATATGGCCGCCGCGAGTTAGGTCGTGATAGGGCGCCTCCACTTCGGCTTTGTGGCGCGCCGAGCACTTGTAATAAACCGGTACATGGTTGGAGTTGGTGTAATAGTCGCGGTCCGTCACGCCAGGTATGACGCCAAACTCCCTGCGATCCACCATGGTGAACTTGCCGCTCAGGCCTTCTGCCGGCGTGGCGAGTATTGAGTAGTTGTGGTGGTATTGCTCCGAGAAGTCGTTGGCTCGGTCCCGCATGTAAGTCACTATTCTCAATCCCAACGCCTGCGACTCCTCGCTCTCGCCGTGATGCTTGCCTGTCAGTGCCACGAGGCACTCCGCGAGGCCGATAAATCCGATGCCCAGCGTGCCGTGATTGATAACGCTTTCTATCGTGTCGTTTGGTCTGAGCTTCTCGCACCCGGTCCATAACTTGGTCATGAGCAACGGGAATTGTTTGGCGAAGGCGGTCTTTTGGAATTGGAATCGGTCGTCCAATTGTTTGGCGGTTAGCTCCAAAAGATGATCCAATTTGGCAAAAAAGAGGTTGATACGCTCGTCTTTGTCTGTGACGCTCATGCACTCGATGGCCAGTTTCACGATGTTGATCGTGGTGAAACTCAGGTTTCCACGCGCCACCGACATCTTCTCGCCGAAGCGGTCCTCAAACACGCGAGTGCGGCAACCCATTGTCGCGATTTCCCACTTGTAACGCTCGGGGTCGTCGGCTTTCCATTTCTCGTTTTGGTTGAATGTGGCGTCAAGGTTGAGGAAGTTGGGGAAGAAGCGTCTGGCGGTCACCTTGCAAGCGTAGCAGTATAGGTCATAGTTGCGATCTCCCGGCAGATAGTTTACGCCTCTTTTCTTTTTCCAAATTTGTATGGGGAATATCGCGGTCTCGCCATTCCCCACCCCCTCGTAGGTGGATTTGAGCAGCTCGCGCATCACGCACCGTCCCTCGGCGGAGGTGTCCGTGCCGTAGTTGATAGATGAGAATACCACCTGATTGCCGCCGCGCGAGTGTATGGTGTTCATGTTATGGATAAAAGCCTCCATGGCTTGGTGTACCCTGTTCACTGTCTTGTTAATGGCGTGCTGCATCAAGCGATCGTCGCCCTCCATGCCTTGCAGGTCTTTTTCCACGAAGTCGTCTATCTCCGCGTGCTTCAGTCGCGCCAGGTCTTTGCCGGTAAGACGCTCCAATGTCTCCACCTCTTCTATATATGAGGAGCGCACGTAAGGCGCCAAATAAAAATCGAAGGCTGGTATGGCTTGTCCGCCGTGCATCTCGTTTTGGCATGTCTCGAGCGATATGCACGCCAGGACCGATGCCGTTTCAATGCGCTTGGCGGGCCTGGACGAACCGTGGCCAGCCACGAAACCGTATTGCAATATGTGGTCCAACGGATGCTGTACGCAGGTGAGCGACTTGGTGGGGTAGTAGTCCTTGTCGTGCACATGGATGAGATTGTGCTTGACGGCGTCGCGCGCTTCTTCGGACAAGAGGTAGTCGTCCACGAAGGGCTTGGTGCTTTCCGAGGCGAATTTCATCATCATGCCGGCTGGCGTGTCGGCGTTCATGTTGGCGTTTTCGCGTGTCACGTCGTTCTTTTTGATGTTCACTATCTCCATGAATATGTCGCGCGTCTTGGCCTTTCGGGCTATGGAGCGTTGGTTGCGATAGGCGATGTATTTCTGCGCCACGTCTTTGCGCGCGCTCTTCATCAGCTCCACTTCCACGGCGTCTTGTATGTCTTCCACTGACATTTGGGATTTGCCTTTGGTCGAGATGTGGTCGCTGATGCGGACGATGAGCCTTTCGTCTTCGCCTTTCTCGGTGTGAAGCATGGCTTTTCTGATGGCGGCTTGTATCTTTTGGTCGTTGAAACCCACGATCCTGCCGTCGCGTTTGACAACTGTTTGTATCATTTCGTTAATTTTATTGGGTGTAATTATAGTGATAAATATTCTTTGCCTGAATGGCGATGCAAATGTACTAAAATAATCCGTACGTTGTTCTTTTTGGATAACTTTTGTCGCGTTAATAAATATTAAACAGTTGGTTTTCAGCATGTTGTAAAATAAAATGGAAAACTTTGGTTGTTTTGCGCGAGTTGCAGTTGTTCGTTTTGGTTAACAATTTGGGCCTCGATGGGCCTATTTGTTTGCCATTTAGATAGTTGGGCGCTTTCCTTTCAACGCTGTTTTTGGGTTGGGTGCTCTATCCATTTAATAGCTTGGCGGTTACGCGTGCGGTCTATATTCTGCGGCTTTGATGGAGGCTCTCCCTGCCGCTGGCGCGAAGCAAACGGTCGCGACATGCCTTGTTGGCGTGCCGCGACCGTTTGTGGGCGCATGGTGACGCTTGCGCGCTATTTGGCGTAAGCCACCGACCGTGTCTCCCTGATCACCGTGATCTTGACTTGGCCGGGGTATGTCATCTCGTTTTGTATTTTCTCGGCGATTTCGTTGCTCAGTCTTGTGCTCTCCTCGTCGGTCATCTTGTCGGCCCCGACAATGACGCGCAGCTCTCGCCCGGCCTGTATGGCGTAGGTCTTGGTTACGCCGGGGTAGCTCATGGCCAGCGCTTCCAGGTCGTTAAGGCGTTTGATGTACGCCTCGACTATCTCCCTGCGCGCTCCCGGCCTGGCTCCGGAGATGGCGTCGCACACTTGTACGATGGGCGCCAAGAGCGTTTCCATTTCCACCTCGTCGTGGTGCGCGGCGATGGCGTTCACGATGTCTGGTTTCTCCTTGTATCGCTCGGCTATCTTGCCGCCAAGCAGGGCGTGGGGCATCTCGCTTTCCTCGTCGGGCACCTTGCCTATGTCGTGCAGTAGCCCGGCGCGTTTGGCTTTCTTGGGGTTCAGTCCCAGCTCGGCCGCCATCACCGCGCAAAGGTTGGCTGTCTCGCGTGCGTGTTGCAGCAGGTTTTGGCCGTAAGACGAACGGTATTTCATCTTGCCCACGATGCGCACGAGGTCTGGATGCAGCCCGTGGATGCCCAGGTCGATGGCCGTTCGTTTGCCGGTCTCGAGTATCTCGTTGTCCAATTGTTTTTTCACTTTGCCCACCACTTCCTCGATGCGCGCCGGATGGATGCGGCCGTCGGCCACCAATTGGTGCAGGGCCAGCCGGCATACTTCGCGGCGCACGGGGTCGAAGGCTGATATGACGATAGACTCTGGCGTGTCGTCCACCACTATTTCCACACCCGTGGCGGCCTCCAGGGCTCTGATGTTGCGGCCTTCCCGTCCGATGATGCGTCCTTTCACCTCGTCGTTGTCAATGTGGAACACGCTCACCGAGTTTTCGATGGCGGTCTCCGTCGCCACGCGTTGGATGGTTTGTATCACTATCTTGCGAGCCTTTTGGTTGGCGTCGAGCTTGGCTTGGTCCATCACCTCGTTGATGTATCCGGCGGCGTCCATGTGCGCTTTGTCTTTCATGCTTTGCACCAATCGCTCCTTGGCCTCCTCGGCTGACAAGCCAGAGAGCTCCTCTAACTTGACGCGTTCTTGGGCTTTCATTTTCTCGAGCTCGGCTTGCCTCGTGGCGATGCCCTTGCGCTCCTTGTCCACGTAGGCCATGTTTTGGTCCAGCTCTTGCTTCTTTCGGCCCATTTCTTCCTGTCGTTGGTTTAGCGACATTTCCCGTTGTCTCAGCCTGTTCTCGTTTTGTTGCAGTTTTTGGATTCGCTGCTGGGCCTCTTTTTCAAGCTCGCTTTTTTGGTTGAGGAACTTCTCTTTCACTTCCAGGAGCTTCTTCTCCTTGATCACCTCGGCCTCTTTGGCGGCCGTGTCGATTATCTGTTTGTATTTTCCGGTAGCTACGTACCGGAATATGGCGTATCCGGCCATGCCGCCTATGAGCATGGCTACGATTGCCGCGACGATAATGCTTGTCATTAAAAATATACGTTTTTTGGGTTAATATTCTTTAGCGTTTTTGTCGGAGAGCGCGGCCTCGATTTCAGAAGTCAACGTCAAAAGAATATCCTTGTAAGGCTTGGTGTCGTTGCGCTCGAGTTGTCGTTGCAATCTTAGCGCCAAGTCAATCATGGCAAAATAGGTGATCTCACGGTCGCTCTTGCTGCCTTTGAAGTTGGCGTTGTAAGCGTTCATGAGCTCATTGATGAGTTCATTGCCTTTACGATACAAGTGTTCGTCTTCTCTTGGAACGCGAACCATGATGTCTGTGTCGTAAACGTGTAGCCTTATGTTTATCTTGTTTGCATTATCTTCTGCCATCGCACCCGTTTATTTCTCACTCAGCAGAGTGATACATTTGTTAACGTCTCTGACAAGTCCGGCCACGCGCTTCTTGGCAACCTCCAAGTCTCCGTCGGTCACGGTGAGCATCTTGGCCAGTTTTAACATATCGTAGTCGTTTCTGAGCTGCGCTAACCGTGCCTCCAATTGTCTCACTTGAGCGTCTTTCTCGCCCACCATGGCATGCAGGCGGGCGTTCTCCCGCCTCAGCTCGTTGTATTGGAGGATCATCTGCCTGACGCGAGTGGTAAAGGTGTTGATGGTTTGTTCGGTTGCGTCCATGACGATACATTTTCTGCAAATTTAAAGATTTTACTTGACAAATGCAAGTGTTTTCGCTTAATTCTTCGCCCAGTCCATGTCGGGAGGGGGTATGCGAGGCGTTTTTTGTCCAAAGAAAGTCATAAAATTGGCCCCCTGACGGTAGACTGTTCTACGGTGATTTTAATGGGTAGGGGGCATGTTTTCTGGCGTTCTGAGCATCGCTTGTGTCATTATCTCTGGGCGATTGCTATCTAATGGCGTGGCGTTTAGGCCTTGTTCGTGTCGTGATTTGGCCCCAAACGGCTTGCGAATGGCGTCCAAACGGCATGCGAATGGCGTCTAAAGGCGCGACGCGTGGCGATTGGTGATGGCCGGGACGGCCTGGGAAGGTTTGTAAACGACTCGCTGAAAACGAGTTATGAAAAACGCCGAGAATCGCGTGTTCGCGCGCGGCATGCCTGCCTTTTGCGAACACGCGATTTCTCAGCGTGTGTTTGTCGTGTTTTTTCAGCGTTGGGCGCATGGCGTTCCCATGATGTCGCGGGGGCGTCGGCAAGCCGCGTGCCCATTGCCTCGGATGGCGACATTGTGGCAATGGGCCTGGACCTCATGGAGCGTGGGGGCTGCCGCCTCGTGGGCAAGGCCGTGCGGGCCGGGAGCTTGGTGTCTCCCGACTGCCATTGGGAACGCGCTCTTTGAGAGGAAATCCTTGGACGGACCGTTCGTTAAAGCCATCCGTCTTTCGAGTGTCCCGGATGGCCAGCGGCCGGCTTTATGGGAAAATTTCCTCGGACAGTGGTGATATTATTTGTCAGGGGCAAATTTTGGTCCATATATATTCGCCATCTTCGGTAGTGACGACCCACATGCATTTATCACCCATATCAATATTTGTCGTATCTGTGACGTAAGGTTGTATTGAAACGCCTGCGTTGACTTCCGTATTCGTACCTGCCAATATAGGGCACTCCTCAAGTAACGGATAAACTTCTACCGTGGGCTTACGGTATGTGGCTTTTATGTTTTTTTCTTTTCTCATGACATTAAAAAAATGATTGGCAATGTCAGCACTCCGTCAATTCTGATGTGATAATTATGGAAATGAGAGAGTTGATTAACTGTGTACAGCTAATAAGATTTGGTCACGTGGCAGGTTGCCAGTAGGTTTATGGTGGAATGAACGTCAAGTGAATGGCATCGGGACCATTCTGCCAAGATAGGGAGGCACATGGGGGGATGCCATCAAAAACTCATTTGTAAAGTTAGGAAAAACTTTCGAAAATCCGCTCTTGAAAACACACTTTTTTGCGCATGGTGACAAAAAAAATACGTCTCGCCCGGATGGGGGCGTCGCCGCGCCCGTCGCGAGCGGACTTGCGGCATGAATTTCATACGCGCGCAAGCCGGGCGCGTCAACAGGTGGGGTGGCTCAACCTTCCCTTTTCCGGCGCAGTCTGAACATGGACGGGCCGCTGGCTATGTGGCCAACGGCCCGAGCAGTGTCAGCAAGTAAGGCAAGAAGTCTCCGCGCGTCTACCCCACAAAGGCATCCATGGCGGGGCGCATGCGTCAAAAATAATTTTCGATGGGTGCCGGAGCGTGCCAAGCCGAAAGTTAAAAGGTCGTACTGTCAAAGGATCTTTCGGCTGGCGATGGAAAGCCGCATGGCCATTGTCTCAAATGATAACGGACCGCAGGTTTGTGGCGTCAGCCTTGTTTCTTGTTGTTGGCGGCATCCTCTTGCCCTGCTTTGGGCTCTTTTTTAGCGAGCATCACTACTTGAAATATAAAATCGGCGATCCATTTTTGTGAAAATCCCAACCGATGGTTGTATTTTCGAATGCCCAAAGCGGTCTTCATGACGCTTGCGTCCGTGAAATTGTTTTTCGTGAAAATGTCGTCAACGGTTTTCTCGGTCATGGTATAGATGGCTTTCTTGAAAATGGATGGCACGCGCAGTTTGAATTTCATAAGGTTGCTTACCGTCATCATGAGGTCTTGCGAGAAGTTCTGAAACTGAATCATGTAGACTTGTACGTCGGTAATGCGCTTGCAGTTTCGGCGTATGCTTTGGTCTATTTCCTTGAAGAAGCTGTCGTCGGTTCCATAGATTTCTCTCATCATCTTTTTGCACTGCGTTTTCTCTCCCTCGCCCAACTTGTTGTTTAGGGTGGGCACGCGCAGGGTGTTTTTGAACATCCGCAAGTCGGGCAGCATGGCCAAATTGGTGATACCTAATTGAGAGGCTAACGCGGCTTGGAAGTATACGCGCACCAAGGTCATGTAGTCTTGCATGCCTCCGGTTTTCTCGTCTTGCGCCTTTCCGCCGAATATCTTTGACAAAAATCCCATAAGTGTATTGGCTTTACAGTGTGTGAGTTGTAAATGTAATTAGTGTTTGCAAAAGTAGTACAATATTGCGAGAACTCAAAATTATTTAAATAAATAGTCGTCGGGCCATCCCAAAAAGAGAGTTTGCGTGTGACTTTGTGGCTAAAAGTGGTTTGGCAAATGGCTTTTGGCGATGTGAGTGGATGATGGTTGCGCGTTATTTTGATGGAAAATCTTTAAAAAAGACGTGTGTTCATGGTGTCGTGTGAATTTATTTACATACCTTTGCCGGCATAAGAACGAATGGTTTTGTAGTATCTATTCTTCACAATGCTCTTTCTCCCAAATAGTGGCGGACGTGTCATCGTAATAATTGACCTCAAAATAATGTTTCTTGTAGCTTACTGTAGAGTGGACAGAATGTTGGATTTTGAGAAAATCGACGATGAGCTTCTTTGGGCTGTTGGGACAGCGGTTTATCTCCATTATCTTTCTGGTCGCGTTCGGGGCAAGAGCGCTTTCCATGGTTTGCTGGCGACGGTGGCTCGCGGTTTTGCGACCTTGCGCCATCGTCATGAATGGAGTGATAAACCTATTTTATTTTGTAATATTAAAAAACAATGAACATTTTTGTATCAAACATCAACTTTCGCACTCGGCAAGAGAGTCTTGAAGAACTTTTCTCCAATTATGGCGATGTGGAATCCGCCCATATCATCACAGACCGCGAGACCGGTCGCTCGCGTGGCTTTGGCTTCGTGGAGATGCCCAACGACGACGAGGCCAACGCTGCCATTGAGGCCTTGAATGGCAAAGAATTTGAGGAAAAAGAACTCAACGTGAGCCAGGCTCGCCCTCGCGAGGAGCGCAGGCCTCGCGCCAACTTTGACGGCCCTCGCGGTTACGGCCGCGGCCCTCGTGGCGGCTACGGTCGTGACAATCGCAGGTCGTACGGCGAAGGCCACGGTGGCTACGGCCACGACGCGCGCGGCCGTTATGACGACAACGATGGCTACGGTCGCGAAGACCGTTACTAATCCGCCTTGACGCGATCGCGCCATGCCCTGGCCGTGGCGCCAAGCCAAGCGCGTGGCGTTGTCTTCACTCTTCGCGCCATGGCTGTCTTTTGAGGCGACGGGTACAGGCGCGCGTGGTCACAATGCCATGCGCGCCATATAATATAAGGTGTGCAAGCTTTTCAAGACTAAAATGACGGTTTGCCTTCTTGCCTTTTATGTCTCGCTTGGTTGGCGTCTTCATGTCGTCTTGGCGTCGTCGCCTTGGCGTTCGTGGGTTGTGTGGTTTTTCGCGCGACCCCCTTGGCGCTTGATGCCTGCTGAAGAAATAGGAGCAAATGTGATGAAAATAATTTTCGGGGCTTGCTTATGGTCGTTAATTTTCATTGTACAATTGCAAGATTACAATTTATTTGAGTAACTTTGCAATTGTTATGGCAAAACCTGATACAGACCAACAGTTTAAAGATGTGATGGCAGAATGCCGTGAGCTTTTTGCCAAGAAGTTGCATGATTATGGTGCGTCGTGGCGCATATTGCGGCCGTCGTCGCTTACCGACCAGCTTTTTATCAAGGCCAAGCGCGTCAGGTCGCTTGAGATATTGGGAGAATCGATGGTGGGCGAGGGTATCAGGCCAGAGTTTGTCGCGCTTGTCAATTATGGCATCGTGGGGTTGATACAGATAGAGCTCGGGTTTGCCGACACCGTGGACATGACCGTGGAGGCGGCGTTGGCCCTGTATGACGCGCGCGCCCGGCAGGCTTTTGAGCTTATGACCAAGAAAAACCACGATTATGGCGAGGCATGGAGGGACATGCGGGTGAGCAGCTATACAGATCTTATACTCACCAAGATAGAGCGCGTGAAGGAATTGGAGGACATTGCCGGTGAGGCATTGGTTTCCGAGGGCATCGACGCGAATTATCTCGATATTATCAATTACGCTGTCTTTGGCGTGATAAGACTCTCGGAAAACAACCCCAAAAGTTGACTGTGCGCGGTATGGACACTCAATAACTCAAGCGGATAACAAATGCGGCAAGACGATAGTAAACGGACAGGCGCGCGTTCCATTGGCATTGAGCCCGCGTCGACGGCGCCGACCTCGCGAGACGCCGAACATGGCGTTGGCGCGCGTGGCGGATGGTTGACGCGCGTGGTCGTGAACGCATGTCGTTTGGTGTTGGGCGGCACGCTTGTGCTCTCGGGCTTCGTGAAAGCCATCGACCCATTGGGCACGCAATACAAGATACAAGACTATTTGACAGCCATCGGGTGGCCGGGCATGGCTCCCGACGTGATGACGATAGGCGCCTCGGTGCTGTTGTCCGCCTTTGAGTTCTCTATTGGTATATTCGTCTTGTTCGCTATCCGCCGCCGTTTGGTCTCCAAGTTGGCGTTGGCGCTCATGTCCGCGATGACCATAGTCACGCTATGGATATTGGTGGCCAACCCCGTGAAAGACTGTGGGTGTTTCGGTGACTTTGTCACGCTGACCAACGTGGAGACATTTCTCAAGAATATCGTGCTGCTGGCTTGTGCCATCGCGCTGGCCAAATGGCCTTTGGCAATGTATCGTTTCCTCTCGCGCTCCACCCAGTGGATAGCCGTTAATTTCACCATCTTGTTCATTATCGCCACTTCTGGCTATTGCCTCTACAAACTGCCGATATTCGATTTTCGCCCCTATCGCGTTGGCGTGAACATCCTGAAAGGAATGGAGATACCCGAAGGCGCTCCCCAGCCTAAGTTTGAGACTACCTTTATCATGGAAAAAAACGGTCAGCGCAAGGAATTCTCGCTTGAGAATTATCCAGACTCCACGTGGCGGTTTGTCGACTCGAAAACCGTGCAGATTGAGCCGGGCTACATTCCTCCCATCCACGATTTCTCCATACAGCGAGCCGATGGCTATGACATCACAGAGGAGACGCTGTCGCGTCCGGGCTATCTTTTCCTGCTCGTGTCGCCCCATTTGGGTAGAGCCAATGACACAAATTTTGGCGACATAGACCAAATCTATGAGTATGCGCGACAAGCGAAAGTGCCATTCTGCTGCCTGACGGCATCCTCCAAATCCGAGATAGACCATTGGAAAAATATCACCGGTGCCGAATACCCATTTTATTTCACTGACGAGACCACCCTTAAGACTGTCATTCGCAGCAATCCCGGGCTGCTATTGCTCAAGGATGGAACAATCATCAGAAAGTGGAGCCATAACGGCTTGCCCAAAAGCGACGAGCTGGTTGAGCCTCTCGCCAAGTCGGAGATAGGACATCCGGCGCCCGGCGCCGTGGGCAAAATTGTGGCGCAGGTGCTGGCTTGGTTTTTTATACCCCTCATCTCGCTCACCTTGGCCGATCGCGCATGGGCTTGGAGTGGCAGGCTGAGACGCAAGGCGAGGTATGTGAGCGACAAGCGAGAGGGGACAGTTGAAATCGAATAGCGATATAATACAATCAAGGTGTTTAATTTTTAAAAGTTGTAACAATGAGAAAGAAAATTGTAGCGGGAAACTGGAAAATGAACAAAGATCTGCAGGACGGCGTGGCATTGGCCAAGGAAATCAACGACATGCTCGTGGCGGACAAACCCAATTGTGAGGTGGTGGTATGCACGCCGTTCATCCATCTGGCGAAAGTGGCCGAGGTGCTAGACGAGAAAGTGGTCGGCTTGGGCGCCGAGAACTGCTCTGACAAGGAAAGCGGCGCCTACACTGGCGAGGTCTCCGCGTCTATGGTGAAGTCTACTGGCGCGCAATACGTGATACTCGGACACTCAGAAAGGCGTCAATACTATGGTGAGACGGCGGCCATTCTCAAGGACAAGGTGGCTTTGGCGTTGGCCAATGGCTTAAAAGTGATTTTTTGCTGTGGCGAGACTCTTGAGGAGCGCGAGGCCGAAAGGCAAAACGAGGTGGTAAAGGCCGAGTTGGAGGGGTCTGTTTTCCATCTCTCAAGTGATGAGTGGAAGAACATCGTTTTGGCCTATGAGCCTATCTGGGCAATTGGCACTGGCAAGACCGCCACGTCTGACCAAGCCGAGGAAATGTTGGCCTACATTCGTTCTATTGTGGCCGAAAAATATGGCAAAGAAGCAGCCGACAACACGTCTATCTTATATGGAGGAAGCTGCAAGGCGAGCAACGCCCCCGAGCTTTTCGCCAAGCCTGACATCGATGGTGGCCTCATTGGTGGCGCCTCGCTGAAGGCGTCCGATTTCAAAGGCATCATCGACGCATGGAAAAAATAATGACAAGGACCGTTGATTGACATTGGGAGATCTGGGCTGGAGGGCGAAAGCCTGTACGCCAAATGCGCTTGGCGATCGCTCTCCGGCTCGTTGTTCCCAATTTAGTCGAATGAGATGCACGCAAGATGACACGCCATCGCGGTCGTGGCGTGAATGGATTTAAGTTCGATACTCTATGAACAGAAAGAAACATGTAGCCCTTGGCATGATGATTTGGTGCTTGGCTCTCAATGCCGAGGCACAGACTTTTCTTGACCATTTGAGACAGAACAATGACGCGGAAGGCAAGGTCACTGTCACCCAAAGCACCACAATAGATGAACTCGTGAACCATTTAGGCGCGACGGCAACACCATCCAAACCCGCCAATGGCATTGCCAAACCCGTGAGCAGACCGTCGGCGAGCGTCGCCGCGGCCGTCAAGCCTGCGCAGGGTGTTACGAGACCACGGGAGAAAGCGTCGGAATATGTGCCTGCTCATCGTAATGTCGACATGGGTAAAACTTTTGGTGGCACTTCGCGCGCAACCGCCAAGCCTGATAAAACAGGAATGGAGGTTCATGTTCCGGTGGTGGATATGAGCAAAAAGGTGATGCGTGGCAGCAGAAAAATCAATGGTTATAGAGTGCAGGTTTTTGCCGGTGGAAATACGCGCGACGACAAGATGAAAGCTCAACAGATAGGCAATGCCGTTAAGCTGCAATTTCCTGAAGAGCCGATTTATGTGCACTTTTATTCGCCAAGATGGATTTGCCGTATGGGAAACTATCGCGCTTACGCGGAGGCAAACCGTGTGTTGAGACGGATCAGGAGTATGGGTTATCGGTCGGCGACCATCGTAAAAGGCAAGATAACGGTGCAATATTAGTGTTTCCGCGAAGGTAACATTCACGTTTAATTATTATAAAATATCTACATTATACCTATAACACTATGATTTTGGAACCAGGATACCGCGACGGGCTGGATGAGCTCGCTGCCCATTACAAGGAGATTTTGAAACTTTTGGGCGAGGACCCAAGTCGCGAGGGGCTTGTAAAGACCCCCATGCGCGTGGCCAAGGCCATGCAAACACTCACCCGCGGTTATTTCGAGGATGCCCATCAGGTGCTCAGGGACGCGCTTTTCAAAGAAGATTACAACCAGATGGTCATCGTCAAGGACATCGATTTCTATTCCATGTGCGAGCACCATATGCTGCCATTCTACGGCAAAGCCCACGTGGCCTATATCCCAAATGGCTATATCACAGGTTTGAGCAAGGTGGTTCGCGTGGTGGATATACTCAGCCACAAGCTGCAAGTGCAAGAGAGACTGACCCAACAAATCAAGGATTGCATCCAAGAGACACTCCAACCGCTTGGCGTTATGGTCGTCATAGAGGCCAGCCACATGTGCATGCAGATGCGTGGCGTGGAAAAACAGCATAGCGTCACTACTACCTCTGACTTTTGCGGGGCTTTCAACCAAGCCAAAACGAGGGAGGAATTTATGAACCTTATAAGACATAAATAATGATGAAAAAGTTAGCTTTATTCTTGACTTGCGCCATCGTCGTATGCGGCATGGCGTCTTGTTTGGATGACAACAACACCCAAAACGTGTTGACACAGGAGAAAATGAGCGCGGCCGTCAAGACAATGGAAGGCACTTATCACGGCAAAATGGTGTATACGTCAGACCCGGGAAAGATCCCTGACACGATTAAAAACATTACTTGGACAGTGGACTCTGTTATCACCATTAAAGACTTTCCACGAAGTATTTTCTCCCAAAGTTTAACGCCACAAGCCAATCCGCAGCTTTTGGATGCCTTGAAGAATTTGCCCAACGAGGACTTAAAATGCAACATTGGCTTTTACAGCGTTGAGGACGACTTGTACACTCTAAACGTGATGCCACATAGTATTGATTTCAAATGGAAGGTTGATAACACGGAGCACGATAGCCATATTGTCTTCTTTAATGGCAATGAGACGTCTGTTGGCATTTTCAAGATATCTACCAAGGAGATGATATTTATGATGAACACATATGCGTTGTATATTGACAAGGTGACGCAGACGGGCGACTTGTTCCGCAGAACCGTTTTTAAACTAATAGCAACATCAAAAGGTTAAGTCCATGAAGTTTATTTCCTGGAACGTAAATGGGCTTCGCGCGTGTGTCAAGCCCAAGACCGACAAGGAGGGAAATGTCGTTAGCGAGGGCTTCGAGAGAGTTTTCAAGAGCCTCGACGCGGATTTTTTCTGTCTGCAAGAAACCAAGATGCAGGCTGGCCAGCTGGACTTGGAGTTTGAGGGGTACCGTTCTTTTTGGAACTATGCCGTGCGCAAAGGTTATAGCGGTACGGCTATCTACGCTCGCCATGAGCCATTGAGCGTGATGCGAGGGATGGGCATTGAGGAGCACGACCAAGAGGGAAGGGTTATCACGTTGGAGTATCCCGCGTTTTATTTAGTCACCGTTTACACCCCCAACTCTCAAGAGTCTTTGCCCGATGAGGTCAAGCCCAGACGGCTGTCGTACCGTATGGAGTGGGAGGATGCGTTCAGAACGTATTTGAAAAAACTCGACGAGCATAAGCCGGTCATTGTTTGTGGTGACCTGAACGTGGCTCACGAGGAGATAGATATCAAAAATCCCAAGACCAATCGTAACAACGCCGGTTTTACCGATGAGGAGCGGGGCAAGATGACGGAGCTGCTCGGGGTGGGCTTTATAGACACTTTTCGAACAATGCATCCAGACCAAGTGACGTACAGTTGGTGGAGCTACCGCTTCCGGGCGCGTGAGCGAAACACCGGTTGGCGGTTGGATTATTTTCTCATGTCCGATCGATTGCGGGAGAAAATGATAGACGCCAAGATACACACGGAGATTTACGGCAGCGACCATTGCCCCGTGGAGCTGCTGCTTGATATACGTTGACTCGTTGGCACCGTGCGCCCATTTGGTGGTGCGTATGCCTTTGTCATAAACAAGTGATATATCCTAACACATAAAGGCCCACATTCTCACGAATGCGGGCCTTCCTTTTCTGTTTAGTAGTTATTTTCGTATTATTTATTGTAAGAGAGATTTATTTTATGGTTTGAAATGCTAAACTAAAGGACTTTTTAATATTTTCTTCGTTAGAAATATCCATTTCTTATTGTAAAAGGCTTTTAATCTCGGAGAGAGACCTTTTTTCTTGCGTTCCGTCAGGGTTGGTTACCATGAAATAGTCAAATCTTGACTTCCCGTCTTTGTATGCTATCACGGCGATGCTTCCGTTGCGCATGTGCAGTGTGAAATAACCTTCACGCTTGCCATTCACGTATTTGCCGTTGAGTTTTTCTTTGCCATTAACGTAGTAGGTGGTCACCGATCCGTTGAAAATGCTGTTTTTGTCGTTGCCAAGGTCGATGAAGTTGTAACCCCCTTCGGCCTTCAGCGTGCCGTCCATATAGTAGTCCGTGAAGACATCTTCTTTCTTGTTGCCTTTGTCTTGAGAGAGCAGCAGCCTGTAATAAGCCGCTTGGTCCGCTTGGCTAACAGAAGTTTGATCGGCTGCATAGTAAATAGTGTCTGCAACTACGACCGCTGTTTCGCTGACGTGCTTGCGTCCGAAACTTGCCATGGAAATGAGCGTCATGGCTGAGATTAGTACGATATTTTTCATTTTGGTTCCTCTTAAATATTAGGTTTGTTATTATCACGCCGCAAAGGTATACATAAAATGCTAACTGGCCTAATTATTTAACAGTAATTTATAATTATTTTTCGTCGAATAAACAGTCGATAAAAACTTTTGCCTTTCAATTTGAAACTTTATCAATATTTTCAGATTTGCTTACATATTGCAATAATGTATGAGTTTAAACAGGGAGAATAACGCTATTTAATATCAATGTGTCAGATTATAAGATGTATTTGTCATATAATTATTGGTAAAATATCGAAGAGAAATTAGTTTGTTTGCGATGTGGTTGTAAATATAAATTACCTATAAAACAGATTGTTATTAAACACCCTTTAATAACTTTCAATATGACAAAATAGTTTCTTTTTGTCTATCAATGAGATGTCAATTTTTCGTGTGTTCATGACAATGAAAGGTCGGCTTAAATCTGCGCGTGTTTTATTTTGAAAGTTCTACGGTCTGTTTCCCGACATATTGCAAGTTAATATTGGTATTTTTCATGCTGTTAACGCAGCACAATTATCAAAGTAACAAAAAATGACCGCCTGTTGTTTTCAATTTAGCTCAATTCTCTTACTTCGGTCTATGTCTCATCATGGTATCTTTCAGGTTGGCGTTTTGGTAGTCGCGGCAGCTCTTTTGGGGGGCGCGGTGAGTCCCTGCGATTGCGGCAACCGCGAAACCGCGAGCGGGACAAAAACAGGAAGGCATGACGCAGGCTAAAAGTTCACGCGCGTAAATTTCCGCCGCGCCCGTCCGTTTCTTGTATCCGCCGCGGCTGTCTCCATGCGTTCTTCGCCCCCCATCCCACACTCTCTGTTCTTGATTTTATAAAATATAATTACTGTTTTTTTGATCATTG
>NZ_JRNC01000072.1 GCF_000758925.1 Prevotella sp. S7-1-8 | reverse complement strand
AAACGGTCTGTTGGCAAGTGCTGTAGACCGTGGCTAATTGTATTTCATGCCGAAATCAAGTGTTTTCGATTGCTGTTTCTGTTGAAAACCTTTCACTCTTTTCAGTGAAGTTTTTATGACAAAAGTGGATGCCAAGTGGCTTTTGGCAACAGTTGTGCGCAGGACAAATTTTGGTTGGCTGTTATGGGCGAAGGATGTCCGGTGATGGTTTCTCATGGCATGTCCCGACATTGGTGAGCCATGAGTGGATGGTGTTTTCCATCTCTTTGTATGGCCATCTTGGCAAGGGCGGCTTGATGGCATTCCATGAAAGCCCGGCGCGCCTTGATGGCATCGTCGACGCTTCAAGACGATGCCATGCCATCATGCCCCACGCGAGGGGTGTCGGGGGCGTCGTGTTTGTGGGCGGCGAGAGACGCGGCGCTTGGCGTCGTGGATAATAATAGCCGTAATAAGGATTTTGTGATTACATGATTTGCTGTATCTCTTGCAGGTCCGGTATCTTTTTGAGATGGTCCATGACCACTTTCACCTCGTCTCGATCGTGCACGCGAATTTCCATTTTGCACGTGAAAATGCCCTCGTCGGCCGCAAAGTTCATGCGGCGAATGTTGACGTTGAGCTTGTTGGAAATTACCTCGGCGATGTCATGAAGCATGCCATTTCGGTCTATTCCATGTACTTCTACGGTGGCGTCAAAGAAGAGTATCTTGTGCATGTCCCATTTGGCATCGAGAAGGCGAGGCCCGAAACTCGTCTTAAGTTTGGTGGCTACAGGGCACGAGCGCTTGTGTATCTCGACGTGGTTCTTGCCGTCTATGAAACCGAGTATGTCGTCTCCGGGGATGGGATGGCAGCAATGTGGAAATAGATACATGTTGATGGTGTCCTCGCGTATGACGCAAGCCTTTTTGCGATTGAAGTCTTTGCCAACGAGAAGAAGCTGGTTGGGCGAGGGGGGCACGGTGTCCGGGGCGTCGTTTTTTTTGCTTTTCCCCAAAAAAGGAACGTATCTCAGCCATCTTGAAGAGCCGTTGTCTTTCTTCTTGTTGTGCAGCTCCTCGACATCTTTCTCCCCGAGAATGATGGTGTGCTCGCCTAAAGCGCGCAGCAAACTCTCTTGGTTTTGTGTGTCGTGAATTTCGCAAAGGCGGTCGAGGATAAAAGTGGAGAGCTCCAAACCGTTGTTTTTAAGCCAATTGTTCAAAATGTCCTCGCCTTTCCGTTGGGTTTCCCTCTGGTTGCGACGCAAGGCGGCCTGTATTTTGGATTTGGCCCGGCCGGTAGACACAAAGTTTATCCATCCTGGCTGTACATGTTGCGATTTTGAGGTGAGCACCTCCACTTGGTCTCCGCTGTTGAGCTTATGACTCAGTGGAACAAGCCGGTGGTTTACCTTGGCGCCAATGCAATGGCTACCCAAATCGGTGTGTATATGGAAAGCGAAGTCAAGCACCGTGCATCCGGTGGGCATGGTCTTAACCTCTCCTTTGGGTGTAAAGACAAATATTTCGGAAGCGAAAAGGTTGAGCTTGATGGAGTCCAAGAAGTCCATTGCGTCTGGTTGTGGGTCGTCGAGAATGTCTTTGATGGTGCTCAACCAGTTGTTCAGCTCGTCGTCGTCGTTCTTGTTTTTTCCTTCCTTGTATTTCCAATGAGCGGCAAATCCCTGCTCCGCGATCTCGTCCATACGCTCTGATCGTATTTGCACCTCTATCCATTGGCCGCTCTTGGACATCATGGTGGCGTGCAGGGCTTGGTATCCATTGGCCTTGGGATGGTTTACCCAGTCGCGGAACCGGTCTGGGTGGCTCTTGTAAATGCGGTTTAGTATTACGTAGATGTGGAAGCACTCGTTGATCTCGCTGTCTTTATCTTTAGGCGTAAAGATAATTCTGACGGCGAGAATGTCATAGATCTCATCGAAAGTGACATGCTTGTTTTGCATCTTGCACCATATGGAATAAGGACTTTTGATGCGTGCTTTGATGTGGTATTGCAGTCCGATCTCGTCCAAGGCCTTTCGTACCGGCGCGGTGAAATCGTTGAAAAGTTTGGTGCGTTGTTCTTTGGTGTAAGAGAGTTTGCCCACGATGTCCGCGTACTCTTGTGGGTGTTCGTAGCGGAAACTCAGGTCTTCGAGTTCGGTCTTGATTTTGTTTAGTCCGAGGCGGTTGGCCAAAGGGGCGTAGATGTAAAGTGTCTCTCCGGCTATTTTATACTGTTTGTTGGGCGCTTGCGAGGCCAAGGTGCGCATGTTGTGCAGGCGGTCGCAAATCTTGATGAGGATGACACGAATGTCGTCGCTCATGGTGAGGAGCAGTTTTTTGAAGTTCTCGGCTTGCGCGGATGCGTGGTCTCCGAAGATGCCCCCACTTATTTTGGTAAGCCCGTCGACTATCTGGGCGATCTTTTCGCCAAAGATATTTCGGATGTCCTCGACCGTATAGTCGGTGTCCTCGACCACGTCGTGCAGCAATGCCGAGCATATACTGGTGGAGCCCAAGCCCATTTCCTCGCAAGCAATCTGCGCGACGGCTATGGGGTGGAGAATGTATGGTTCTCCCGACAATCGTCTCACGCCTTTGTGTGCCTGCTTGGCGAAGTTGAAAGCTTTGGTGATGATGTCAACCTTTTTGCGGTGAGGGGAGTCTAAATAAGTCTGCACCAAATGGTCGAAGGCTTGCTTGATCATTTTGTTATCAGCCGCTTCGCGCTCCATGTTCCTCTGCTCTTGCTCGTCCATGTTGATAGAAATTATAGGTAATGATGCCCGGTTTTTATTTCACTTTGATTTTTTTGCCAGCCCTGATGTTGTTGCCTTTGATGCCATTAAGTTTTCGTATTTTTTTCACGGTGGTGTTGTTGCGCTCGGCAATCTCACTAAGGGTGTCGCCTTTTCTCACGGTGACATTCTTGGAGCGCGCGCGTGACGCGCGCTTATGACGTTTGGTGTCGCGCGCGTTGCGTCGGTTGTTTCGGCCGCCGGCCTTGTGCGCGGCCGCTCGGCTGCCCTTGTCGATATTTGCGCGGCTATCAGAGGCGTCGCCCCTGAGGCGTATCACTTGGTTTTTGTCAACCACGTAGCTGTCGGCGTTGTCAATGTTTACCTCTTGGCGTTTGCTGAGATATTGCTCTTTTTCGTAAGCGTAGATAGAGTCTTCTTTATCTATAAAAGTGTTGAGAACGTCTTCGGGCATGCGCAACGAGGATGGCTTCGACAAACCATTGACAATGTTTTGTCGGTATTGTGGGTTGAGGCTTTGCAGCAGCTCCACGCTGATGCCCGTGACATGGGCTATCTGTTCGAAATGCACATTGCGGTTGAGCATCAGCGTGTCTGTCTTGGCTGGCAGCTCAGTGGATAGTGGGCAGATATTGTGCTCGCAATAATAGTTCATGATATAGTTTGCCGCGATGAAGGCTGGGACGTATCCACGTGTCTCGCGCGGTAGTCGTGGAAAGATTTTCCAATAGTCTTTTTCGCCTTTCTCGCGTCTTATGGCCTTGTTTATTTTTTCCGGACCACAGTTGTACGCGGCTATCACGAGATTCCAGTCGTTGTATATTTTGTACAAGTCGCTCAGGTAGTGGGCCGCCGCATAGGAAGATTTGACGATGTCTTTGCGCTCGTCCACTAATGAGTTTACCTCGAGACCATATCGTTTCCCCGTGGTTATCATGAACTGCCAAAGGCCTGTCGCCCCAACTTTCGACACTGCTTGGGGGTTGAGCGCGGACTCTATCACCGGCAGATACTTCAGTTCAAGTGGTAGTCTGTAGCTCTCGAGGGCTTCCTCGAATATAGGAATGTAGAAATTTTGAGCGCCCAACATGTAAGCTACGGAATGTCTCAACTCGTTGCTATATCGGTCTATGAATTTCTGTACAATGCTGTTGTAGGGCATTTCGATGATAGTGGGGAGCTTGGCCAAACGCTCTTTGTAGACCTCTTTTTCATAGGTAACGTTTTGGTCGGGCATGTTGCAGTCTACGTTTGGCTTAAGATACATCTTGGAATTGTAAAGCCCCATAAGGCTGTCAAGCTCTTGGGTCATTGACTCGGGCAAGTCTATCTCTTCCTCAACGCCGTTCTCTTGTGTTACGGTTACGGTTTTGCGGTTTTGGGCGTGCATGGTGCACACACCGCAAAAAAACATAGTCGCAATGATGATTTTTTTTAAATTCATAGTCTTTTTCGTGTCAAAACAGGGGGCGGCATGGTGTCAATACTACATGATGCCACCTTGTGCTGCCTGTCTTTTGGAATTTGTTAAAATGTCAAGCAGCATTGCAAACCCATTGCCAAGCCACTGACGGGATTGCGATCAGTGCCGCCGTGAATGATCGTTGGCGCCACGCGCATGCTCAAATCGGGCGAAATGTCAAACTCAGAAAGTGACGCGTCGACGTAAGCGTCTACCACAGAGAGGGCGTAAACACCTATCAATGCGAAAAAACTAAGGTCTCGCCATCTTCTATATCGGTCTTTGCGCTTGCGGAATATGTCTTGCCAGCGCTTCATATTCTCGGGTGTTACTTGGTTGCCTAAGTGCAAAAACTGGTTGTAGCTGTGTGTATTGGGGTCGTCGTCCATAATGTCAAGATAGGCCTGGCTATAATCGCGATACATCATGTTGTTCCATCTCATGGCATAAGCGCAACCTACAAATCCACCATATATAATAGGTAATTTCCACAATTTGCGATTGTATATTTGCCCTGCGCCTGGCAATACCAATGCCAACCACAACGCGCGCTTTGGGCTTGGGGTCCAAGTTTCCCCGTCGCGTTTATGTCTTGCCGGCATGCTGTCGGTCGAATTTATAGGGAATATTTCTTTGTCGCCGTTTGGCGGAATATCCAAAGCGTCGATAGAGTCGACCGAAACCATTGGCTTTTGCGCTTTCTTTTCTATAGGAATTTTCACAGAGTCGACCTCGCTTTGCGCTGTCGCGCAGAGTGCTCCCAATGCCCACCAAACAATGATGCATAGCTTGAACAATATCGTCGTGCGCTCGCTCACTTAGTTTTGATGCTTTAGTTTGTCGAAAATATGGATAATACGCTCAAGATCCTCTTCGTTGTTAAATGGTATGCTGATTTTACCTTTGCCCCTGTCCGAGTAAGAAAGTGACACTTTCGTGTCGAAAAAGCCTGACAGTCGCTTCTTGAGCGTTTTAAATTCTTCTGGCAATTGTGCCTTGGCCATGATTTTCTTTTTGCCACTCTCAATGTCATCGCCGTTCTTAAGATGCTGTGCCATCTCCTCCACTTTGCGCACAGACCAACCGTTTTTCAGTATTTCTTTGAAGAGTTTGAGTTGCAGTGATGGGCTGTCAACGGCCAAAAGCGCACGCGCGTGCCCCATGTCTATCTCTTTTTTCTGTAGTGACATTTGCACTTGCGCGGGCAATTTCAAAAGCCGCAGGTAGTTGGTTATAGCCGTTCGGCTCTTTCCAACGCGCTCTGATACTTTTTCTTGCGTCATGCCCGATTGCTCCAGCAAGTGCTCGTAGGCCAACGCTATTTCTATGGAGTTGAGGTCTTCGCGCTGTATATTCTCCACCAACGCCATTTCCATGACGTTCTCGTCTTTGATGGTGCGTATGTAAGCAGGAATGGCTTTCAGTCCCGCGATTTGCGAAGCGCGCCATCGGCGTTCTCCCGCGATAATCTGAAATCGGTTGTCAGAAACCTGTCTCAGCGTGATAGGCTGTATGATACCTATTTCCTTGATGCTGTGTGCCAACTCTTCCAAAGCCTCCTCGTTGAACGAATTACGTGGCTGGTCAGCATTGGGCTCAATCTGGTCAATTGGTATTTCGTTGATTGTGGAGGAGCCTTGCGTACGCACAGCTTCTGTCGAAATGAGCGCGTCAAGCCCGCGCCCCAATGCGTTAAATTTTTTTCTAACTGCCATTTTTACATCCTCAAATATTGTGTCATGCCTGCCAAACCTGTTATCCGGAGCTATTTCTTGTCGTTTTTGGTGATAATCTCCTTGGCCAAAGCCAAATGATTCTTGGCTCCTGTTGAATCGGCGTCATATAGAATGACGGGAAGACCGTGGCTGGGACTCTCCGAAAGTTTGACATTACGCTGGATGACCGTCTTGAAAACCAACTCTTGGAAATGCCGCTTCACTTCGTCATAAATTTGGTTGGCCAAGCGTAACCGAGAGTCGTACATGGTCAATAAAAATCCTTCAATTTCCAATTTGGGGTTTAGTTTGCTTTTGATTATCTTGATTGTGTTGAGCAATTTGCTAATACCTTCAAGCGCAAAATACTCGCATTGCACGGGGATAATCACCGAGTCGGCCGCTGTTAGCGAGTTGACGGTGATGAGTCCCAATGATGGCGAGCAGTCAATCAGAATATAATCGTATTCCTCTTTCAGTGGTTCGAGGATTGATTTAATAACTTTCTCCCTGTTCTCCAAGTTTAGCATTTCTATCTCCGCGCCCACCAAGTCGATGTGGCTGGGTATGATATCTAATCCGTCTATATCAGTGGTGTATATGGCGTCGCGCACATCGGCGTGGTCAATGATACATTCATAGATGGAACATTCCACCTCGCTGATGTCCACACCCAACCCACTCGAGGCGTTAGCCTGTGGATCTGCGTCAACAACAAGAACCGATTTTTCCAATGTGGCCAATGACGCGGCTAAGTTGATAGTGGTGGTAGTTTTGCCAACGCCACCTTTTTGATTGGCCAAAGCAATGATTTTTGCCATTTTAATCATCTTGTTACGTTTATTCCTAACGATGTGAGAACCCTCCAATCGGCCTCTTTCAAATACGCAGGAATGGTGTAAGTATTGTGTGCAAAGGTAGTTATTTTATGCGAGAAAGAAAATAATTAAAGGTTTTTTCGTACATTTGCATGTATAATAAACAAAGATTTATAATACTGATATATATGCAAACAAACAGACCCTTGATATTGATAACAAACGATGATGGTTATCATTCTCCCGGAATACGCGCTCTTGTGGATATGGTGAAATCTTTTGGCGACGTGCTTGTGGTGGCTCCCGAGAGTGCTCGGTCTGGTTATTCGCGAGCGTTTTCGGTCACCAATTACCTCCGACTCAAACCACGACACAATCTGGGCGACACCGAGGTGTGGTCGTGCAGCGGCACGCCCGTTGACTGTGTGAAACTTGCTTTTCATCAATTTTGTGCTGAGCGGACGCCCGATTTAGTCATCAGTGGCATCAATCACGGAGACAATTCCACGGTGAACAGTCATTATAGCGGCACTGTGGGCGCTGCCGTCGAGGGTTGTCTGAAGCGTGTGCCGTCTATCGCTTTTTCCTCATGCTACTATGATGAGCGGGCCAATTTGGAGCCTTTGCGCCCATGCGTTCGTCAAATTGTATCCAAAGTGTTGGCCGATGGGTTGCCTACAGGCGTTTGCCTGAATGTAAACTTCCCGGCGCGCGAGTCTTTCGAGGGGGTCAAGGTGTGTCGTATGACACAAGGGCGGTGGGTCAACGAGATCGTGCCTCAGCGCCATCCTCGTGGTTACGACTATTTTTGGGTGGTGGGTGAGTACCATAATGACGAACCCAACGCGCCCGATACTGACCAATGGGCGTTAAACAATGGCTACGTGGCCATTACTCCCACGCAAGTGGATGTCACGGCTTACGACTTCATGGACGAAGTGCGTGGATGGAACATTAAATCTTAAAACCCCTATACATGAAGTATTACCTCATTGCGGGCGAGGCCTCTGGCGACTTGCATGCCAGCCGCCTCATGCAATGCCTGAGAAGCGAGGACAAAGACGCGCGGTTCCGATTTTTTGGCGGAGACCTTATGTCGGCTGTTGGTGGAACCCGTGTCAAGCACTACAAGGAACTTGCTTATATGGGCTTCCTGCCTGTGTTGCTGCATCTACGCACGATTATTCAAAACATGAAACTGTGCAAGGCTGATATTGTCAGCTGGCAGCCCGACGTGGTAATACTCGTTGACTATCCTGGCTTTAATCTCCGTATAGCCAAATATCTGCGTCGAAAGACGCGCATTCCGGTCTACTATTACATCTCGCCCAAGATTTGGGCGTGGAAGGAATGGCGCGTCAAGGCCATCAAACGAGATGTCAACGAGATGTTCTCCATTTTGCCTTTCGAGGTATCTTTCTATGAGGAGAGGCATCATTATAAAATTCATTATGTGGGCAATCCCACCGTGGAGGAAGTGGCCCAATTCCTTGAGGGTCATCGAGAAACATACGATACCTTCTGCCATCGATACGGCCTTGACCCACAAAAACGCATCGTCGCCCTGCTCGCCGGTAGCAGAGAGCAAGAGATCAAGGACAATCTTCCCGCCATGATAGAGGCTGCCCGCGCTTGCTGTGGCCCACAGGCTTCTTTCCAAATGGTATTGGCAGGCGCGCCATCGATAGGCCAAGAATGTTACTCGCCGTATCTTGCGGGCTCAAATGTGGTCAAGGTTGACAATGAAACCTATTCTTTGTTGGCCCATTCCACGGCGGCGTTGGTCACCAGTGGCACCGCCACCCTGGAGACGGCGCTGTTTAACGTGCCACAGGTGGTGTGCTACAAGACAGCCGTTCCGCGACTTGCGCGTTGGGGGTTCGAGCATGTTCTCAAGTGCGATTACATCAGCTTGGTCAACCTTGTGGCTGGGCGCGAGGTTGTGCCAGAACTTTTCGCCGACCGTTTCAGCGTGTCCAATATTACTGATGAACTTTCCAAAATTCTGCCAAACCAACCTGCTCGCGATGCTATGTTGCGTGGTTATGAGGACGTGCGTGCCCTTTTGGGCCATGCCGTAGCGCCCCAAAACGCCGCTCGCATCATGGTGTCGTTGTTGCGACAGCGTGCCACTGGTCGCATTTGAGCTTGTCGTTGCTTGTTATACCATACAGGCTCAAACCACATGCGGTGGTTTGAGCCTGTATGACTTTAAGAAAAATGTTGTTTGTAAAGGTGTTGGGTTATAGCCCAAACTTATATCCTAACGTGAGTTGGAACACACTGTTCTTGCTGGTCGACTGGTCGATGATCTTGGTTAATCCCCGGTTATGTGCGTTTGTGGCAAGTGTTGTAAACAATACCAATGTGCTAAGGATAATTCTTCTCATTTTTTATGTTTGAAATTAGAAATATGTTATATGACATTTTAAGTCTTTGTAAAGATGTGGAGAACTATGAAAATTTTTGTCATGTTTCCTGAAAAACAATGCCCCCGCGCACGGATAGCGTGCCTTGCCCATATTATTGGTGACGCGTCGAATTCCCAAGAATGGCGCCTCCCGGCCAACTTTAAAACATGGTGATCGTGTAGAGGTACACCACGGCGGCCGGAATGGCCATCAAACTGGAGTCGAAACGATCGAGCATGCCGCCATGGCCGGGCAAAATGTTGCCACTGTCTTTGATGCCGAGCGTACGCTTGAACAAGCTCTCCACAAGGTCTCCCCAAGTGCCAAATATACATACGGTGAGGCCGAGCCCCATCCATTGGTATATGTTCAGCGTGTGAGCGTCGGCGCCATTGTTGGACAGATAGCCTATAACGGCAGCCACGACGAGCACCAAAACGCCTCCACCAACGCTGCCTTCCCACGATTTGGCCGGTGAGACGCGTGGAAACAGCTTGTGCTTGCCAAACAGCGAGCCGGTGCAATAAGCCCCCGTATCGTTGGTCCACAAGAAGATAAATACGCTCAGTGGCAATAGCATGTCATAGCGTGCGCCACTTCCATCGTGCGCCATCTCGAAAGCGAGGATATTGACCAAAGCCAAGGGCATGGCCACATACATTTGTCCAAGCATGGTGTACGCCCACGTGTTGACAGCGTTTTTTGTTCCAGTGTAAAGTTCGCAAACCAGTAGATATACGATGGTCAGCACGTATGGAACCATGATCGCGAAGTTAGACACGATGCCGGTACGCCATGCAGCCACCGCCACGAACAGGTATACGCCAGCCACGGTGGAAATAAATCGGTTCACTTGCACATCCTCGCAATGGTCGTTCACCAATCCGGTGTATTCCCATAGACTCAAGGCGGTGATAATGGCAAAGAGCAATATCATGGCCGATGGGTTTAGAAAGCCACACACCATGATGGCCACGAACAGAGTGCCCGTAATGGATCTAACGATCAAGTTTTTTTGCTTGTCAGTCATAACAGCTGTGTATCTATGCGTAAAAACTCCTCCCGGTCACAGCCATGAATGGTCAAGAAGATGGCTTTATGGCCATGTCGACAGCTTCTTCGCATCAGGGTGAGTCAGGAGGAGATGGTTAATTTTCTTTTTCTTTCGAGGCTTCGTGCTCGGCCTGGGCCTGTTTCACGATGTCTGGCATGTCTTCCAGTTTAGGTTCCTCTTCTTTTTCTTTGGCCTCGGCAATAGCTTTGTTCTCTTGCAAAATCTCGTCCGAGCGACTTATCCAAGGTCTCTTGCCAAATATTTTCTCCACATCTTCCGCGTATATCACCTCTTTGGCAAAAAGCAGGTCTGCCAATTGTTTATGCCCCTCTTTGTGCTCGGTGAGGATTTGTTTGGCCCGTGCGTATTCCATATTGATGATTTTAAGCACCTCGTCGTCCATCACTTTGGCGGTAGTCTCGCTGTAAGGGCGTTGGAATTGGTATTCCTGGTTGTTGTAGTAGCAAATGTTGGGCAACTTGTCGCTCATCCCTGCGTATGCCACCATGCCGTACGCGCTTTTCGTGGCTCGCTCCAAATCGTTCATGGCACCGGTCGAAATCTCGCCTACAAATAGTTCTTCGGCCGCCCGTCCGCCAAGTACGGCGCACATTTCGTCAAGCATTTGGTCTTTGGTGGTAATGACTCTCTCTTCAGGCATGTACCACGCCGCGCCCAGCGCTTGCCCGCGCGGCACGATGGTCACCTTGACCAAGGGGTTGGCATGCTCGCAAAACCAGCTGACAGTGGCGTGCCCGGCCTCGTGGATGGCTATGCTCCGCTTCTCGGCGGAAGTCATCACCTTGGTCTTTTTCTCCAATCCTCCGATGATGCGGTCCACGGCGTTAAGAAAGTCTTGCTTGCTTACCACATGCTTGTTGTGGCGCGCTGCTATCAGCGCGGCCTCGTTGCAGACGTTCGCGATGTCCGCTCCCGAGAATCCTGGCGTTTGTCGAGCCAAATAGTCAATGTCCAAGCTGTGGTCTGTCTTCAGTGGCCTGAGATGCACTTGGAAGATGGCTTTGCGCTCGGCAAGGTCTGGAAGTTCCACGTTTATTTGCCTGTCGAAGCGCCCGGCGCGCAGCAAAGCCTTGTCGAGCATGTCCACGCGGTTGGTTGCCGCCAGCACTATCACGCCCGAGTTGGTGCCAAAGCCGTCCATCTCCGTGAGCAAGGCGTTCAGCGTGTTCTCGCGCTCGTCGTTGCCACCCATCGATGGGTTTTTGGAGCGCGCGCGTCCCACGGCGTCAATCTCGTCGATAAAGATGATGCACGGAGCCTTTTGTTTGGCTTGCGCAAAGACGTCTCGCACGCGGCTCGCGCCCACGCCTACAAACATTTCGACGAAGTCTGAGCCAGACATTGAGAAGAATGGTACGCCGGCTTCGCCAGCCACGGCCTTGGCCAACAGTGTTTTACCGGTTCCGGGAGGGCCGATGAGTAGTGCCCCCTTAGGTATTTTTCCGCCCAGCTCTGTGTATTTCTGTGGATTTTTCAAGAATTCCACGATTTCCTGAACCTCTTGTTTGGCGCCCTCTTGGCCAGCCACGTCTTTGAACGTGATGCCCAGTTCGTTGCCTTTCTCAAAAAGTTTGGCCTTGCTCTTGCCCACGTTGAACACGCCGGCTCCCGCTCCGCCGCCGCCCAGTCGGCGCATGAGGAAGATGATGATACTAATGAAAAACAGCAGGGGTAGCAGGTTGACGAGTATGCTTACGAAATCGCTGCCTTTCTCGTTGTTGTAACTAAAGCCCGTTATCTTGCCCCTTTTTTGTTGCGCGGAGAGATACTTCTCAAGTTCGTCCACCGATCCAAATTGCACGCTCACGTATGGGTTCGCGCCTGTCTGTTTGGCGGTTTTCTCAAAAACATTGCGTATGAATTTGGGCTTTACATACATCTGGAGAGTGTTTTGGGTTTTATTGACCACCACGTTTTGGGCGTATCCCTTCTCCACGTAAGTCTTAAACTCGGTGTATTGCACCTCTTTTCCAGCTCCGGACCCACTCGCGAGCATATCTCCGCCACCCGTGAAGAGCAGGGTGGCGAGCAGCACCGCGATGCAGACGTAGAGCCAGTTCATGTTGAACCGCGGCATCTTGGGCTGGTCGTCGTCTTTATTTTGTAGTTGATTTTTTTTGTTGTTCATCGTAGGATGATTGATGGTTGTACCTTTCAGGCTATCAAATGGTATGCCAAAGATTAGTCAATGTTTGGTATTTTTGTTAATTTGGCATCTTCCCACAGCTCTTCCAAATTATAAAATTCGCGCGTGTCGGGTTGGAAAATGTGCACTAACACGTCCACGAAGTCTATGGCTATCCATTGGTTGTTGCCCAGCCCGTTCACGCCTACGGGCTTTTCGCTCATCTCTTCGCGGCACGCGCCGGCCACGGCCTCGGCGATGGCCTCCACCTGATTGGGCGAGGAGCCTTGGCATATCACGAAATAATTGGCTATGGCGCCGTCTATGTGGCTGAGGTCCGCGATAACGATGTCTTTCCCCTTTTTGTCTTGGATGCCTTTGGTAATGGTCTTGACGAGTGTTGTTGTTTCTGTCATTGAAAAATCTTGAATAGGTTTGCCTTTGTTGTTTATAATATATGTGCAATGCAAAGTTACGTGTAAATATTGAGAAATGTTCGTTTTTCTGTTAATATTTGGTTTTTTTAGTAACATGAAATCATACAGTTAGACATGGTGACGCCATGTTTCCGACTGGTTTTGTAACGGTTCTTGGGCAATTCGTGGCACATCTTGCGACATGGCTTTGGAGCGTGGGTAAACAGCCGGCGCGTTAGTTTTTTTGCGTGTAAAATAAAAAAAGATTTCCAAACGCTTGGCTCATTAAAAAAAAACGCCTAACTTTGCACATGCAATTCAGTTTTGGGTTGTGGCTCGAATTGGGATATGGTGTAATGGTAACACTACAGATTCTGGTCCTGTCATTCCAGGTTCGAATCCTGGTATCCCAACCATCACAAAGGGCAATCGGTTGTTCGCCAACTGGTTGCCCTTTGTCGTCGTGTTTTGTTAAGGGCGCGCGTGTGCCCCCTTCGGCTGTTTATTAGTAAGTCTTAAAAACATGGTTGTGGTGCGCGCCGTGGGCATGGCGAGGCAGTATGACAGGTAGTTGTCGCAAGATGCCTGGCAATCGCCATGGGTCGTGGTCCTTTTTCTTTTTTCCTCGGCTTTGACCCAAGGTAAAGCCGGCTATGCTTTTTTGTTTAGAAAATATCACAAAAATTGTACCATCTTTCTTCTTTGATTTAGAACAGAAAAAGTCAAAATAGTTTCTTAAATCGTTTCTCAGTCTTCAAACATTCAGGCGGCAAATTGCGATAGGTGCCTATTCGTGTTTCCATAAGACCGTGAACACATGGTGTTTCAGACTTGAACGCCTTGCGTTTAGGCCTTCATCGTGGCGCGATTAAGGCCTAATGGCAAACGCATGAGAAAACTTTTTGAGCTAAAAACCTTTTCGTTCTTTGTGACTAACTGTGTTTTAGGGTGATGTTGAAAACTCAAAATACGGGCGCATTTTCGAGCGATACACTTTTTGTTTGGAAATATTCGAAACACGCTAGCTCTTTTGTCATAAATTTTCACGGCTTAAATCGTCTCTCTCGGTCTGTTTGCATCGTTCTCTTCGCAGGCTTGCGGGTCTGTAAGGTAACTGCGTCTCGAAGATTGGCCTCAAGGTGTTGGCGTTTTGAAGACGCGGCTGTTAATGGAATTTAAAAATTGCAATTAAACGCGTAAAAATGTGCCTTGAATAATTAATTTTACATACATTTGCAACTTGACGCATGAAAGGGGCCCTGAAGCAGGGCGCGCTCGAAACATGCAAGCCTATGTGCACGCGACGATGAAGAGTAAGAAGACCATAAGATTGTTTTACGCATGGATGTTGGCCGCAACATTCATGACGGCTCTTCTTGTCAAAGACATGCACCTTCATGATATTGCGCCACAATTCAAGCAAGAGGCACATGGCGCCCAACAAACCTCGGTGTCGGCCAATTGCTATATTTGCAATTTTGTGATGTGCAAGGCCAATGCCCCCAAGCTGATGGTCTATGTACCCACAATCAGCGTGTCGCGCTTGGCGAGGGTCATATTCACGTCGCAAATAGTTTATCGTCAGGTTGACTCGATAAACAGCCATTCTCCTCCAACCATTCTTTCTTAAATCCTCGTAGCCTTTCGTTGTCCCGCTTTTTGGCATGGGGCGCGTGGGCCGATTATCCCGTTTATATTGAGGGCGAGGTGTGTGTAGACGGTTCTTCCAATGACTGAAGGGCCAACCGATAATTATCTTTTTTTTATTTTTTATTGCAATGAACATAAATGTTTGTGTTCGGTTTGCGGTGTTGTTTGCATGTTTGCGCATGGGTTGCGGCATGCGCTCATACGCCCAAACCGTGGGTGACGTCGCGCTGTCGGATACCGTGGCGCGTGGGCATGCCTCGGTATCGGAAGCCAAAAAAGCCGGGCGAAAGTTGACTAACCGTATGAAAGACTCGTTGACCATTGCGGAGGTGGTGGTCTGCTCGCGACGCAAGACCGTGTCGGCCAATAGCGTGAGCGCCACCATGAACCACGAGGACATCGTGCGCGCAATGGGCAAATCTTTGGCGTCGATGCTGGAGAACACCTCTGGACTAAGCTCGATACAGACCGGTACCACCGTTTCCAAACCAGTGATACATGGCATGTATGGCAACCGTATATTGATTATGGCCAATGGGGCGCGCCTCACCGGGCAGCAATGGGGCCCTGACCACGCTCCCGAGGTGGACAAAAACGGCTTTGACCGCGTGTCGGTGGTGAAAGGGTCTGAGTCTGTCAGGTATGGGTCTGACGCCTTGGGGGGTATCGTGCTCATGGAGCGGAGCCGGCTGCCATACGGTCGTGATTGCGTGCACGGCGCCTTGACGGCTCTCTATGGCAGCAACGGCCGTAGATATGGAGTGGTGGGACGCGCCGAGGGAACCATGCCGTGGTGCCATGATTGGGCATGGCGCGCCCAGGCTACGTTTGAGAATGGGGGAGATCGTAGCGCGGCGAACTACGTGCTCAACAATACCGGCACGCGAGAGCGAGACCTCTCCGTGAGCATGGGTTACTGTCGAGGACCGTGGCGATTGGAGGCTGGCTATGCGCTGTTTTGGCAAAAGATAGGCGTGATGCGAAGCGCGCAGATGGGCAGCGAGGAGCTGCTGCGCGAGCGGATCAGGCTTGGCAGGCCGGTCAGCGTCGCGCCATTCAGCTATGCCATAGACTATCCACACCAGAAAGTGGCGCACCAGACGGCTTTCGCCAAGGTGTACTACGATGGCGGCGCGTTGGGCCAATTGGACTGGCAAGCCACCTTTCAGGCTGACGATCGGCGCGAGAACCGCATACGGCGCATGAACCATTCGGACATACCCACGGTGAGCTTGCACCTCAAGTCGTTGCAAAACCTGCTGACATGGCAGCGAGGCTATCGGGCTTGGAAGAGCGAGGCGGGCTTGCAACTGCTCAACACCAAGAACTCCAACGAGCGCGGCACGGGCGTGGTGCCTATCATACCCAACTATGCGGAGGTGGCTTTTGGAGCCTATGGCGTGCAGAAATACACGGCCGAGAAATGGGGCGTGGAGGCTGGCGCGAGGTTTGACTGCCAACGCACGGAGGCCGACGGCTATGACTGGACGGGCCGGCGGTATGGCGGCAAGCGACACTTTGACAACCTTACATTCAGCGTGGGCGGCCATTGCCGGCCCGCCACCACCCTGACTTTCACCTCCAATGTGGGCTTGGCATGGCGCGCGCCGCATGTGTATGAGCTTTACAGCAATGGCAACGAGTTGGGCTCCGGCATGTTCGTCAAGGGCGATTCCACCCTCCAATCGGAGCGGAGCCTGAAATGGGTCACCTCCGCCGAGTATGCCACACGGCATCTCAACATGCGCGTGGATGGCTACCTGCAATGGGTGAGCCATTACATTTACGATGAGCCTACACGCGAAAACATTGTCGTGGTATCCGGGGCGTATCCGGTTTTCCAGTACAAACAGACGGGGGCTTTTATCAGGGGCGTGGACGTTGACGTGCACGTAAGGCCGTGGGACGAGGTGGACTATCGGGTGTTCACGGCCTTGATTTGGGCCAACGAGAGCCAGACCGGCAACTACTTGCCTTATATCCCAAGCGCCCGCTTGACCCAACAAATGACATATACACCACGTGTGGGCGACAACCTGCGGTTGCGTTTGGGGATAAACCATCGCTTCGTGGCCAAGCAAACGCGTTTCAATCCAGACGCTGACCTTGTTAATTTCACCCCTGACGCTTACCACCTGCTGGGCTTTGAGATAGGAGCGGAGTGGAAGTCGGAGGGTGGCCAAATGGTGGAGCTGGCCCTCATGGGCGATAACGTGCTCAACAAAGAATACAAAGAATACACCAACCGCAGTCGCTATTACGCCCATGACATGGGCAGGGATATTAGGTGCACGCTGACTTGGAAGTTTTGACGCGCCATCGGCGCCCACCTTAATGTGTGCTACATATAATATTTAACAATACATTTAAAACCATTTCAACATGAGAATGAGACAGTTAAAATCGGCGATGGCACTTGTCATGGTGTCATTGCTGTCGGTATGGGCGGCATCGTGCAGCCCTGACGTGCCTACAAATGAGAAAAAAAACAAGTTGCACGAAGATCCCGTCAAGGCGGTTTTCACCCTGCAAGAGGGTAAGCTGGACGACTTGGCCAAGTTTGACTCGGACCCAAGAATGGCTAACTTCACCGCGAGCTCAACCCCCGCCCAAGTGGTGGTGTGGGAGACTACGGCCGCTCGGGGGTGGCATGTGACAAGCCCCGCCAAGGGATTTAAAGTGAAAAACGTGAAAGACAACCCAAACGTGGTGTATGCGTTGAGGATAGATTATTACAACGCCAAGGGCGAGAAGATGAACCAACAGTTCTACGATTTAGGGCAAGACAAGATACACCAGCATTTCTTCTCGATGTACAGGGAATTTGAGTTTGGCGGTAGCAAGGGTATGGCGCGTGTCACAGACAAAAGCAAGCTGCCTTTCGACTATCGCTATGCCGACGAGCGCAACGGTGTGTTCATGGGCAAAGATAATCCGATGGGGTTCGAGGGGCTCATGAGATTCGTGCGCCCGGGAGAGCGTTTCAACCTGTCGGTGGAGTTGCTTCATGCCGCCAAGAGCAAGTTTGGCGACAACAACAAGCTGTCGCCGTTCTATGCACCGGCCAACGTGCTGGTGAGCACGGGCCAGTGGGACATTGTGGTGAAACTGCCTGTCGAGGTGGATGGCGCCCCCGCCAAAGCTAACGAGGTGGCCAAGCTGGGCGATTTTGCCCCCACCAAAGCCGTGGTCGTGTTTTACGAGGGGCATCTTCACGGAACGTTCGCCTTTCACCAAAACCCTCATTCCAAGCAAAACAAGTACATGGGAGCCAATTATAAGTTGGTATATGAGTTGAAAAACGGACAATGGCGGCCTGCCGATGGCAACGCCAAGACGGTAAACCTTATTGGCTCCAAAGACAAGTACTGCGTGACGGGCGTTGCCATCAGGTACTATGACTCTCATGGAAACGACATCACCGGAAAGTTAACGGGCGATGGGGAAGACCGTCGATGCCAGCATTTTTTTACGGTGAGCGACATAGAGCCAAGCTATGGGGGCAAGAAAGAGAAGACCGACGTGAATGGTCCCGGTTTTTTTGACTATGTGTATTGCGACACGACCCCATGGGACAAGAGCAACAAGTTTGACGGGGCGAAGTTTACGGGCGACAAGAATCCAGTGGGATTGAAGGGGTATTTCACTTTCTTGCGTTCCCACAAGCGGTTCTTCCTCAACATCAAACTCATGCGAGCCAAGGTGGCCAAGGACGCCGAGGGCAAGGCTTCGCCGTTTTATGCCCCCACGAAGCGGCAACAGATGGACGAGGAATGGATGCCCACCATCGCCATCCCTGTGAATGTTTATATGGATTGGGAGGAGAAAGAGCTTGACGCAGACTTCGATTCGATGGACTTGTCGTCGCCTGCTTTGGATGAGAAGAGCTTTTCCGAGCGAGACCGTGAGAGAGTGCGCTCGCTGATGAACGCCTTTGGGCTGTCTGATTTCAAAGCTGGTTTGGCAGAGTTTTTCTGGAACTTGAAAGGTAGTGCCAAGCACGACAATAGTGGCTTTTGGTTCTGACACCATGTGGGACAAGTGTTTTTCGACTGTCCTTCGCGGTGGTTTGGGATAAAAGCGATACCTTTGCCGCATGGAAAATAGTGGCAAATGAATATGAACGGAATTAAAGAAAAAAGATGGATTGCCACCTTGTTGTTATCATTGACGATGCTTGGCGGTATGCCTTTGGCGGCGAAAACCACGACAAGGCCGTGGAAAGCAGGGGATGTGGTGAGTGAGAGGATGGTCAGGGGCCGCAATCTCGGCCAATGGTTCGCGTGCGAACCAATCTCTGACGCGGTGTTCGCGCGGATGCGTGGCAAGTCTTATCCCACTGGTTGCGAGGTGCCAAGGGACAGCCTGCGCTATCTCAAGGTGATACACTATGACGGGAAAGGTAACATCAGGAAAGGGGAGATGGTGTGCGGCAAGCGGATAGCTGATGATTTGGTGGCTGTTTTTCGCGAGCTGTTCGCCCATAGGTACCCCATTGAGCGCATGTGTCTCATAGATGATTTCGATGCCGTGGACGAGCGGTCCATGCGGGCAAACAACTCCACGTGCTTTTGTTTCAGGCTGGTGAAAGGCTCCGCAAAACTGTCGGGACATGCCCGGGGAATGGCTGTGGACATTAATCCGCTCTATAATCCATACTATAGAAAGTATGCCGATGGGCGTGTTGTGGTGCAGCCTTCCAACGCGTTGAGATACTGTGACCGCCGTGCCGGCTTCCCCTACAAGATAGACAGAGGAGACTTGTTGTACAAGGTTTTTGTGAGACACGGGTTTCGCTGGGGTGGCGATTGGCACTCGCTAAAAGATTACCAACACTTCGAGAAATAATGAACGCTCCCGTTTTCCTCGCCGACAAGGCAGGTAAACGGGAGCGTTTGACAATGTGGAGGGGGACGGTAGGCTTATTTTAATAATTCGACAATGGCTTTTTCCACATCCGCGATGGGTTGGGTGGGTTCGAAACGAGCCACCACGCGGCCGCGCTTGTCTATGAGAAATTTGGTGAAATTCCATTTGGTATCTGGCGTTTTGTCATAGTTCGGGTCTTTTTTTCGAAGCATCCGATCCATGAATTTGCCTTTGGCATCGTTGCCAAATCCCTGAAATCCACGCTCGGTTTTAAGATAGACGAATAGTGGGTCGGCGTTGACGCCATTGACATCGATCTTTGAAAACTGAGGGAAATGAATATCGTATTTCGCCGTGCAATACTTATGTATGTCCTCATAAGAGCCTGGAGCTTGCCCGCCAAATTGGTTGCAGGGGAAGTCAAGGATAATAAACCCTTTGCTTTTATATTTTTGATAGAGAGCCTCAAGCTCTGAATATTGTGGCGTGAAACCACATTGTGTGGCCGTGTTTACTATGAGTATGACTTGTCCTTCGTATGGAGAGAGACTTGTCATTTGGCCTGATGCGTCTTTCACTTTGTGCTGAAAAATGCTGTTTTGCGCCGAGATGTTGAGCGCGATAAAGAACAAGGAGAGTGTGATGAGTGTTTTTTTCATTTCAATTTGATTTTAAGTGACTATCCGTCACAAAGATAAATATATTTCCAAAAATCTGGTTACAAACACTGTGAAAGATGGTAAAAAAGACATTCTTTTATGGATACCGCCTTGTCATTGATTTTGAATTTGGCGTGAATTGGTGATAGAAGGGCGAGTTATGGGCGCGAATGGCAGGGGAAAGCTCGGTCAACCCTCCACGGCAGTTACTTTAATGGCGTCGAAGCGGTTATGTAAACGAGACATCCGCCACGCCGTTTCTATCGGTGTGGCGGATGCCGTCATTTCATGGTGGAAGTTATCTTATGCTTCGTCCTTTTTTTCTTCTTCCTTGGCTTGATTGTCGATGGCTTTTATTTTCTCCCGTACCAATTCGACCTCGTCTTTGAGTTTTTGCACTTTTCGGTTCATCTCGTCAACAAGGCTGTTGCCTTTTTTGCTCGAGATATTCAAGAAACCGAGATTGTTCTCATAAGTGATAATGTCTTGTTTGAGTTGCTCGTAACGTCTCACCAGCCTGCCTCGTTCGTTGTCCATGGCATCTTCGCCACGCTTGGCAACGCTCTTTAAGCTGTTTTTAAAATTATCCAACTTGCGTTTTGCGACAGAAATATGCAACTCGTTATACACTTTGTCGAGGGCGTCGTGATATGCTTTGTATATCTTGTCTTTGTCTTTGAAAGGCACATGCCCCACGTTATTGTACGCCTCGGTGAGCTGGTGAACCTGTTCTTGGGCGTTTTCGGTAGCGTTTTCGGCAAGCGTGTTGAGTTTGTCTATGATTTCATACTTCTTTTTTAGGTTGTCGCGTTGCTCATGGCGGCTATCTGATGTAGCTGCGTTTCGAGCCTCAAAAAAATGGTTGCAAGCCGTCAAGAACTCATTCCAAAGCCTGTCTCCCTGTTTCTTTGGTACCATACCGATGGTTTTCCACTCCTTTTGCAGGGCTATAAGTTTGTCCGAAGTGGCTTTCCAATCGGTAGAGTTGGTCAGGGCCTTTGCCTTTTCTACCAATGCCTTTTTCTTTTCGGCGTTCTCCGCGAACTGCTCTTTCATGCCCTTGAAGAACTCGGCTTTGCGACCAAAGAAGTCGTCGCAGACAGCTCGAAAACGCTCGAATATCTTCACGTTCATTTTCTGGGGGGCAAAACCTATGGTCTTCCATTCTTGTTGAATGGCTATTATTTGCTTGGTGTGTTTTTCCCAATCACTGGCAGTTTTGTTATCTTCTTTGGTAATGTTTTCTACTTTTTCGCACAGCCCTGTCTTCTTTTCAAGATTTTCTTTCTCCTTTTCTCGAAGTGCTTCAAAATGTTTTTGGTGCTTCTTGTTGATAATGGTGCTGGCTGCTTTAAATCGCGCCCAGATCTCGTCGCGTAACTCTTGGGCCACCGGGCCAATCTCGCGATATTGGGCATGAAGCTCTTGCAATTGATGGAACGCGCTTACGACATCTGGCTCTTCGTCAAGTTTTTCGGCTTCTTCGCAGAGCGTTGTCTTCATCTCAAGATTTTTCTTGAAATCGTATTCGCGAGCTTCCCGGTTGAGGTTTAGCAGGTCGTAAAAGCGCTCCACGTACAGTTGGTAGTTGCGCCACACCTCATTGGCTTTTTCGGGTGGCACAGCCTTGATATCCTTGAACTCTTGTTGCAGGGCCTTAAACTCGTTGAACGACTTGTTTGCCTCGTCTGGAGACGTTGCCATTCCTTTTATTTTCTCTATGATATCGAGCTTCTTTTTGAGGTTTTCCGCTTTCTCCACCTCTTGCTTTTCAAAAATTTTGGCTCTTTTTTCCTTGATTATTTGCATCTCCGCTTTGAAGGAGTCTTCGTCCTCATCGGGTGTGATGACATATTTCTCAGGGTCTCCACCAGCCTCAAGATAGTCTTTATGGTGTTGCTCCCGCTCTGCGATATGGAACCTATAAAACAAAGATTTCAAGGTGTCTACTTCGTCTTTGTCCGGACTTTCCACACTTTTGGCTATTTCTTTGATGCGTTCGAGCACTTCTTTTTTGGAGGAATAAACTTTCTTTTCGGTTTTTCTCTCAGCGCTCTCATTTTCCCTTTCAGAATTGGTAGTGTTGTTTTCGTTGGCTGGTAGTTGCTCCGCTGGATTCTTTTCCTGCGTTTTTGGCTTCTCCTCCTCGACTTTTGGCGTTGTTGTTTCTGTGTTGGCGAGTGTTTCCTCAACGGGTTTGCCATCTTGGGCAGGCTCGTTGTTTTGGTTTTCGATATCAGTAGAAGGTTGAACCATTTTTTGTTCCTCGTCTTCCCTTATCTGCTCTTGGGCCTTGTCTTGAGAGTCCATCTTTAACTGTTTTAAAAGTTGATGATTTGGGTCTTTCATGGTCATGTCGTTGACATTCAGCAGTATGCCAAACGTTATGCCAATCATTTATGTATACTTATGGTGTGCAAACTTATATAAAAAAAACGTAAATTCCTAATAAAAAACCGTTTTTTTATTATTTCCGTTTTATAATAATCTTTTGTATCGCAGGATGAACCAACACAGCGTGCTTACCAAGAATGAGATAAAAAGCGTGGATACGAACCCCCAATGGGCTTTTTCCAATCCGTTTATCACGTTCATGCCATAGAGCGATGCCACAAACGTGGCCGACATCATGATGATTGAAACCGACGTGAGGGTTCGCATCACGGTATTCATATTGTTGTTGATGATACTGGAATAGGTGTCCATTGTCGATTCCAATATATCCGAATAGATATTGGTAGTCTCTCTCGCCTGTGTCATTTCAATATTGACATCCTCTATAAGGTCGGCGTCCAACTCATCCACTTGGAGCTTGAATTTCAGTTTTTGCAGCAAGTTCTCGTTGCCCCGAATGGACGTAATGAAGTAGGTGAGCGAGTCTTGCAGGCGTGACAATCCGATAAGACTCTCGTTGTTAACCTCATTGTCTAAGTTGTGTTTGGCTTTCTCTATGAGAGTGTTAATCTGCTTCAAACGTTTCAGGTACCACACCGCGCTGGAGAGGAAAAGTCTGAAAATCATGTCCACATAATCCGTAAAGCCTTCGCCTCGTTTCTGTTGGAAGCTCACAAAATCAATCATCATGTTGGTCTCATAGAAGCACACGGTGATGGTGACGTCACGTTTGTGGATGATGCCCAACGGCACGGTGGAGTATGGTGTGCGACTTCTTATCTCTTTGACGTATGGTATACGGAGGATTATTAACATCCATCCGTCGTCGTATTCATAGCGCGCCCGCTCGTCGGTATCGCTAATGTCGCTGAAAAAATAGTCGGGTATGCTGAATCGTTCTACCAACTCTCGTTGGTCCTCGTCGGTCGGACAAGTCACCTGAATCCAGCAGTTGGGCTGCCATTCAGCAATAGATTTCAGGTTCTTCTCTATGTTCCAGAATGTTCTCATCGTAGTCAATCTCCTTGTATTAAACACTTGTGGGGATTAACTCTCCTGGAGTAATCCTCACGCTAATATTTGAAGTTTTCGGCGTGATAGTCGTCCATATAATCGTTAAAAATTGATTTTGCTGTGCAAATGTACGCAAAATATAGTGTAAAGCCAAACAAAAATATAAATAAAAATGAGCCTACGATGTAAAAAAGATGT
>NZ_JRNC01000071.1 GCF_000758925.1 Prevotella sp. S7-1-8 | reverse complement strand
AATAATAGTTATTTATTGGTTCTCAAGCCAGTTGGCAGAGACAAAAAGGGCTTCCCAAGAATTCAGGAAGCCCCGCTTTCGAGTCGAAAAATCAAAGATGACAGGGTGTTATCATTGTTTCTTTTAACATTATACAGACTGGCAATTGTGAGAACTGCTCTATAAATATATCTCTTTCTTGGCCGCCGCAAGCGTGTTTTTCATCAAGGAGCAGATGGTCATGGGACCAACACCACCTGGCACAGGCGTGATAAAAGCGCACTTGGGAGCGACCTCGTCAAACTTCACGTCGCCATTGAGGCGAGCGCCACTCTTCTTTGTGGCATCCGGCACACGCGTGGTGCCCACGTCTATGACGGTCGCGCCCTCCTTGACCATGTCTGCCGTGACAAAATCAGGACGACCAATGGCAGCGATGATAATATCGGCCTCTCGGCATTCTTCTTTCAATGTGGCCGAGTGCGAGTGGCAAACGGTCACCGTGGCATCGCCGAGATGCTTTTGCATCATCAGTTGGGCCATAGGCTTGCCCACTATATTGCTACGCCCCAATATCACGCATTTCTTGCCGGACGTCTCTATCTTGTAGTGTCTCAACAACGTGAGAATACCCAACGGGGTGGCCGAAATGAAACAAGGCAAGCCGATAGCCATGCGCCCCACGTTGATGGGGTGAAAACCATCCACGTCTTTACGATAGTCGACAGCCATGATAATTTTCTGCTCGTCTATGTGTGGGGGCAGCGGCAATTGCATAATGAAACCGTCAATGTCGTCGTCATGGTTCAGGCGGTCAACGCATCGAAGCAGCTCCTCCTCGGTAACATCGTCCTCATAGCGTATGAGCGTGGATTTAAATCCACACTGCTCGCAGGCTATGACCTTGTTTCTGACGTAGGTTTCTGACCCTCCATCGTGTCCCACCAACACAGCGGCCAAATGAGGTTGCTTGCCACCGTTGGCCATAATGTCGCTCACCTCTTGGGCTATTTGTTTCTTAATGGCGGCCGCAGTGGCCTTTCCGTCAATCAGTGTATAAGCCATGTCTTTATGTATTAAGGTTTTAAGGTTGACATTCCGGGCATTTTTGGCATGCCGCCTTTCATGTCTTTCATGCGCGACATCATCGATTTCATAGAGTTTCCCGTGACCATTTTCATCATCTTGCGCGTTTGGTCAAACTGTTTCACCAATCGGTTCACCTCTTGGATAGAAGTGCCGGAGCCTTTGGCGATGCGCATGCGACGGCTTTGGTTAAGCACCTCGGGGTTGGCGCGCTCCTTTGGTGTCATGCTCTTGATGATGGCTTCGATGCCCTTGAAAGCATCGTCGTCGATATCCACGTCCTTGATAGCCTTGCCCACACCGGGTATCATCGAGGCCAAATCTTTCAGGTTGCCCATCTTCTTGATTTGCTCTATTTGGCCAAGGAAATCGTTAAAATCAAACTTGTTCTTCTGTATTTTCTTTTGAAGGCGTTTGGCCTCGGCCTCGTCAAACTGTTCCTGAGCACGCTCCACGAGCGACACCACGTCGCCCATGCCTAATATACGGTCGGCCATACGCTCCGGGTGGAACACGTCGAGCGCCTCCATTTTCTCGCCAGTACCAATAAACTTGATGGGCTTGGTCACCACCGTGCGTATGGACAAGGCGGCTCCGCCACGAGTGTCGCCATCCAATTTGGTGAGCACCACGCCGTCAAAGTCGAGTCTGTCGTTGAACTCCTTGGCCGTGTTCACGGCGTCTTGTCCTGTCATGGAATCGACCACGAAAAGCGTCTCGTCAGGATTTACGGTCTCCTTGAGCGAGGCTATCTCGTTCATCATCGCCTCGTCCACTGCCAATCGTCCTGCGGTATCGATGATCACCACGTCGTATGATTTGGCTTTGGCCTCCTTGATGGCGTTAAGGGCTATCTCGTTGACGTTCTTGTTACCCTCCTCGGTATAGACTGGTACATCCACTTGCTGTCCCACCACCTTGAGCTGTTCTATGGCAGCGGGGCGATACACGTCGCACGCCACCAACAAAGGATTTTTCTTCTGTTTGTTTTTTAAGAGATTAGCGAGCTTTCCACTGAACGTGGTCTTGCCCGAACCCTGCAAGCCCGACATGAGGATGACAGCCGGACGGCCCTCCAAACGGAGCGGGGCCGCCTCGCCTCCCATGAGCTTGGTCAACTCGTCGTGAACGATTTTCACCATGAGTTGCCCCGGCTTCACGGCCGTGAGCACGTTCATACCCATAGCCTTTTCTTTCACTGTGTCGGTGAAAGTCTTGGCAACCTTATAGTTAACATCCGCGTTCAGCAATGCCCGCCGAATATCCTTAAGGGTCTCCGCGACATTGATCTCTGTGATTTTGCCTTCGCCTTTAAGAATTTTGAACGAACGTTCTAACTTGTCGGATAAATTCTCGAACATAATTTTGCCTTGCTAAATATTTATAGTGTTAACGTGAAAACCGCGCCTTATGACACAAGGCACGATGGGATGCTGAACGCAAAGGTAGCCAATTATTCAAAAAATCATGCAGGTAACAGCATGTTTTTACAATAATTAATTTTTTAACGAGTAGGTCACGGTGGTCACCACACGCACCTCTTTAATATAAGGGGTGTTCTGGTCGCGGTCGCTGATGGAGAACTGGCCTTGGTCGGCGCTCACAATCTTGTCGAGCTTGGAGCGCGAATTTTTGGCGAACTGATTGGCGGTGGCTTCCGCGTTGGCAATGGCATCCTCCATCATCTTGCCTTTCATGCGCTGGAATGACACGTAGTCATACACTATTTGCGAGTTGTAATCGCCCTCGACAATGGCTATGCCCTGCTTGAGAAGCTCTCCTTGCCGGGCTATGATAGCCCGCACCTGCTTGACATTGCGCGAAGTGACGGTGATGGTGGATGTTATGTTGTAGCGATAGGCCATTCGACTGGACGAATACCTGTCGGCGTTCGTGTCTACCACCTTTGGGGCGTTGAGTTCCATCTCGCTCTCCTTGATACCATTTTTTAAAAGAAACGCCTTGATGGCTTGCTGTTTTTGGGCTATGCGATCGTAGAGTCGCGGCAGATCGTCGCCAAACTCTTGAAACACCACGGGCCACGTCACTTTGTCTGCTTGCACTTCGCGCTCGGCCAAGCCCTTGACGGTTACCTTGCGGTCTTTGTTGGCAAAATCGTCGATTCCCCACCGTATACATAGTCCTAACACTATAATTCCGACAGCGACAATCGCCGCTTCGAAAATTCTGCCGTATTTCATCATTGTATGATAAGTTGTTGGTTTTTCCAAAGATACGTATAAATATGGTTGTCTACAAATATTGTTATTGGTTTTTAACGTGAAAATAGCCTCACGCCTTGACTGTCTGCCGAGGACAGATAGTTTTCGCGAGATGCCATCCTACAGGTTACAATCATCCGGCGCAACAAGTCTCGACAACATCGCGCACGTTGCTTAATACTGTCTATGGCATTTTCATCTCCTGCCAACGAGTTAGAACAAAAGGCCAAAGAGATAGACAGCGAGCCTAACAAGCAACACGATGAGCACAATGAAAAGTACGATGGCTGCGGCAAAAAACCACGCCTTGCGTTTCACCTCGCGCACCACGTCTTGATCATCATATACAAAGCCCTGAACCAAACGCATGTTGCGCACGTAGGAATGATTGAAAACATCAAGGACGTCGCCCACGAAGAAGGGCAAAAGACCCTTCACCGCATCTAACATGGCATTGTATATCACGGCTAAGGTGAGTGGAACCGATTTGACCACACATAGGCTGAACCACACGAACGGCAACACCATGATGGATGAGATGAGATCGCCCCAGCCACCGGGAACCAAGCCGAGCAACGGGTCCAAATAATAGCGGTCCATGATCTTGGCTATGCGATCCATGATTTTATACGACCAAGTGTTGACCACTTTGTGCCGTCGAGCAATTTTTTCGTTGCCTAATGTGATGTCGTCTTGATTCGCAGTATTGTTTATTTGTCGTTTTTCCATTGTCTTTGTTTTATTTTTTATGTGCGGCACACGACCGCGTGTTCGGCCCGCGCTTACTTCGTCCGAACAATGCCCCATGCCTCTATCTGTTACCTGCGCACACACTTATAAACGTATTAAACAGGGACTTCGTTTCATGCAACCAATAGAAAAATATGATTGAATGTTGTTTTTCACCGCAAAATTGACCCTCCCCCTTAATAAAACCCTGTTGAGGAGCATGGTTGTCACAATGGCCGCCACGACGTTTTTTGTGGCATAAACTATCCATCACGAAACGAAAAGATTAAAAACCCAACACCGGATATACAAAATTGCTAAATAGACAACAACTGTCTATTTAGCAATTTTAATGCGTGCGCCTGACAGGAATCGAACCTGCACGTCTCGCAACACCAGATCCTAAGTCTGGCGCGTCTACCAATTCCGCCACAAGCGCATTCGGGATGCAAAGGTACGCATAAAATTTTAAAACCCAAGGGAAAGGTCCAAAAATATTACAGGACGACCGTGCGAATTTTCCTCTTAGCCAATACATTCCGCGCCAAACCATGCCCGGGCACACTTATAACTTCATGGTGAGCGCTATGCGATGGCGTCGACGATCCACCTCTAACACCTTGACACGTACATGCTGGTGAAGTTTGACCACGGTGTTGGGATCTTTCACGTAATGGTTGGCCATCTGCGATATGTGCACGAGGCCGTCTTGGTGCACGCCGATGTCCACGAACGCACCAAAGTTGGTGATATTGGTGACGATGCCGGGTAGCTCCATGCCCGAGACAAGGTCGTCGGGGGTCTTGACCCGCGGGTCGAACTCGAACGTCTCAAGCTTGTCGCGCGGATCGAGCCCCGGCTTTGCCAGCTCGGACATGATGTCACGCAGCGTGGGCAAGCCCACCTCGGGCGTCACATAACGTTCTATTTCTATTTTGTCACGCAATGAGGAGTTGGCCATTAAGTCGGCCACGGCACAACCACTGTCGTCCGCCATTTGCTCAACCACGTGATAACTCTCTGGATGAACGGCACTGGCGTCCAATGGGTTTTTGGCGTGAGGCACGCGCAAGAAGCCCGCGCACTGCTGAAAGGCGGCCGGCCCGAGGCGTGGCACCTTCTTGAGTTGCGCCCGCGAGGCGAACGGTCCATTATCCCGTCGATAGTCAACAATATTTTGCGCCAACACCGGGCCAAGCCCACTGACGTATGTAAGCAAATTCTTGCTGGCGGTGTTGACATTCACGCCCACAGAGTTGACACAGAGCAGGACAGTCTGGTCAAGGCTGCTTTTGAGCTTGCCTTGGTCCACATCATGCTGGTACTGCCCCACCCCGATACTTTTGGGGTCTATCTTCACCAACTCAGCCAATGGGTCCATGAGCCTGCGCCCTATGCTCACGGCCCCCCGTACGGTCACGTCTTGGTCAGGAAACTCCTCGCGCGCCACCTCCGAGGCAGAATACACGCTGGCGCCATCCTCACTGACCACATAGGTATCCACACCCTCTATTCGCCGCAATATATCGGCAGCCTCGCGAGAGCCAGTGCCATTGCCCACAGCTATGGCCTGCACGCCAAACCGCCGGGCTATCTCCTCAAACCGCCGCAAGGGATCTCTCGCGCCATCCTTGAGACGCTCGGCCTCACGCCCCACGGCGAACACCACGTCGTGGTGCAACAAGTTGCCTTGCGCGTCGAGCACAGCCACCTTGCACCCTGTGCGTATCCCCGGGTCCACGCTCATCACCCTGACCTGTCCCAATGGTGGGGCGAGCAACAGTTGGCGCAGGTTCTCGCTGAACACCTTGATAGCCTCGTCGTCAGCTCGCTCCTTGCTCATGGCGGCAAACTCGTTTTCTATCGATGGCCTTATCAACCGTTTGTACGAATCCTCCACAGCCTCGTTCACCAAGCCTTGGCACGCTCCTGCCCCATGCACCCAATAGCGGCGCAACCTGTCCACGCACTCGTCGTCGTCCACGGTTACGCTCACCCGCAGCACACCCTCTGCCTCGCCACGCCTCATGGCCAGCAAGCGGTGAGAAGAGCAATGCCTAAGTTCCTCGCTGAAAAAGAAGTAATCGGCGTATTTCTGCGCCGCGTCTTCGTCTTTCATCTTTGGCACCACCCTCGAGATGATGGTGGCCTCGCGCCTGAACACCTTGCGCACGCTCTGTCGGCTGCCCTCACTCTCGCTGATTATCTCGGCGATGATGTCTCGCGCACCTCTCAACGCGGCCTCCACATCAGGGACTCCCTCTTTTACAAAGCGCTCGGCCACTTGTCGCGGATCTCGCTCGCGCTGCGCCAAGATAGTTTGCGCCAGCGGCTCCAAACCCAACTCACGCGCCACCTGCGCCCTTGTGCGCCGACGTGGTTTATAGGGCATATAGATATCTTCTATCTCCGTGGCGTTCCAACTGCTCACTATACGTTGGCGCAACTCATCGGTGAGCTTGCCCTGCTCTTCCATGGTCTTGAGCACGGTGTCCTTTCGTTTTTGCAGTTCCCTGAGTCGCTCGCTCAAGTCGCTGATGGCGGCCACTTGCACCTCGTTTAAGTTTCCGGTGGCCTCCTTGCGGTATCTGCTAATGAACGGGATGGTGCACCCAGCCTCCAAGAGGTCCAGCGTGGCATCCACCTGATGCGTCGGAATGTTAAGTTTTTGCGAAATGTAAGGAGTGAAAATGTTCATTGTAGTGGTGATTGAAAAGTTGTTCTGCCATGTAAAAAGGTTATTTCATGGGGACGAGTGCCGCTGCCTGCCAGCCTTTTCGCAGCCTTTCTCGCGCGGTCTCTATCAAAGTGTCGCGCCCTCGCGCTACATCATTTGCGGACAGGGATACCTTGACATCGGGGGCCATGCCATTCTCAACGCCGCGTTTGTCCTTGTCGTACATAGGACAGGCCGAGAAACGCACTATCCATCCATTGGGCAACTCGCTCGAAAATGGCAAGCCGGCGCCTCCGCCGGTCATGTCGCCCACCACCATGACATTGGGGCAACATCTCATGTACTTCACAAACTCGTTGGCGGCGGAGTACACACGGCGGTTGGTTATCACCACCACCCGTTTCTGCCAACGCACCCCCTTGGCCGGTTTGAGACGCTGTTCTATCAATGGCGAGAAGTCGCGGTGCCCCTTGCCCGTCTTGTGACGCATGTATCCCACGCGTATCTCCTCGTTGGTGAACCTCGCGGCCAACTTCTCCGCGGATGTGACCATGCCTCCCCCATTCTGCCTTACGTCTATGATCAGGCCATTACATGGCGCAAGATATGTCAAGATTTGGTCAAGCGTGCCGTCGCCTATGGGGTTGGCAAAAGACGAGCAAGTGATGTATCCCACGTTATCGTCCAGCACACGATAGCGAAAACCGTTGGCCACGCGATAGTCTGTCTTGAGATAATTGTCCACGATCTCACTTGCATAGTTGGCTGGATAGTTTTCGTGAAAGCCCCAGTAACGACCCATGTCAAATGAGGTGAAGAGGTTAACGTGCCCATCCTTAAGTTCGGCAAGCATGCCGCCCAAGACCTCGAGCAGCTGGCTGTCTGTCATTCCATTATCCACGCGCTGGGCATACATGGCACGTATAGCGTTCCAGTCCACGCCCTTTTCCTCGAAAAAACAATAATGCTCGTCCATTATTTTCCACAAAGCCTCGAAGTTGCCACGTGGATTGTTGTCGAACTCTTGCTCCTTCACACACCCGAGGAGGAGCGCGCAGAGCAGGGGCACTATATATATAAGGTGTGATTTTCTCATCGTTTTGGTTTTGTCTTGTCCTCACGAGCCTTTCACTATAGTCAAAATTTCCATCCCACCATCACGCTATGCGTGTAATGATGGTATTTAAGGCTGTTTGCCTCAAGCTGCCTGATCTCTCCTATATAGCCCACACATAATGTGGCGCGCCACAACTTGAAATCCAGCAACAGTTTGTTGCTCCATTGCAAACCGCTGAAAGGCGAGGTAACCACGATGTTGTGGTCGTAATTGCCCAATGTGAATATCTCGTAATAAGACTGCCCGAACTGTGGCGTGAAAGCCAAGCCCACGAATGGCATGTGCGCCTCATAGCTCAGATTAAGCGGCCTGCGGCCACGACATATATTCCACTCCACGCCCGCCGATGGATCTATGGCGAACGCCATGCGCGCTTGCGCTGGGTTGTTGGTGTTATGGGTGTTGTAAGTGCCGCCGACAGTGGCATCCATGAAACCGCCTGCTTTCAAGGAGACTCTCGTCCCGGCAAGACTCCAACTGTAATGCCAGCCAAATAAAACATTGTACATAGCCGTGAACATTGAGTTGCCGTTGCCCCGTGTACCAGCCCACGACACCAGCGCATGGCTTTCCATCTCGCGAGACACACTACTGCCCTTGCGTCGCCACTCCGACCGCGCCACATAGCCAACCTCGGTTCCGCTGAAAGTCTCTTGCGAGAGGTAGGTGTCCAAAAGATTGGCGCGCCCCACCGCTATCAGATGCGTGCGTTTCAGCGTCACGGGCGCTTTAGACACCCTCGCGGTGTCTGTTTGCGCTCCGCAAGAGACACTCGCCATGAGTGCCAAGCCCACGGCCAAAGTCATCCATCTATGGTTGTTATTTGCCCAACTCATCATCATTAAACAGACTCAGTTGTCCTGTCATCTCATCAATAATCTGCTGCTTGGATTTTCCCGCGTCGGGGTCGAGATTTTCGGTTTCCGTACCGTCGTCGCCGTCATCCATTGTCGCAGTTTGCACGTTGTTCTCAAGTTGGCGTGTCGGCTCAAGCTCCTCCACCTTGTCTACAGTCCAAATACAGATTCGCTTACCCTTAGCCTTAAACCCTTTGACTCCGACAAACCGCTCGGCATCTATCTCCAAGTCGGCTCGCGCGGCATCGTCGCCACCAAGGGTTACACGCAAACGTGGGTAAGCGGTATCGGTGAGCAGCAGTGGCACGCTCTCAGGGTTGTCTCCCAAATAGTTTTGATGGCGCCGGGTCGCCTCCATCATAAATCTCTTAACGTAAGCGTACCTTTCATTGTCGGCATCCAAGAGCGCCGCTGTCCATATTTTGGCGGGATCCCATTTTTCTATGACCTTCAACTCATGTTCATAATGGTTGTTCACGTCAAAATCAGTGATGTAAAACTCTCCGTTCTCCAGCACCACCAAGATGCTGTCACCGTCGTTAAACTCGCCCAGCAAGCGTCCGCGCCCCTCGTAGTTGATGCGGCGAACGTCGGAGTCGAACCACACCTTGCGCCCACCAAGCGTAGATCGGCCGTGACTTTTGAGCGTCACGCGATGCACGCTCCGCTTGGTCAGAAGGTTACCCTTGGCCGTTCGGCTCTTGATACCTATATCCGAAAAATCTTTCTCAAGAAATATATTTTGACGTTTCTTTTTAGGATCCGGGTCGAGAGTCACCTTGATTGTCTCCGCCTCGCCATTAGGATTGGCCGAGAAATAGAGCACGCGCGAACCGGGGTTGCCCTGCGTCACGTCGTATTCACGGTCGCGTGTCATGCTGGTCACGTTGAAACGCTTGATATAGCTCGGCCCCGTCTTTCCGTCTCGGTATACCACGTTGTATATAGTGCGCCTGTCATTCTTGTTAAACACCTGCACCCACAATATGTTCTTGCCCACAAATATCTTGTCGGCCACCCTCAATATCTTGTATTTGCCGTCGCGATAAAAGATGATGATGTCGTCCAAGTCAGAGCAGTTGCACACTAACTCATGCTTTTTTAACCCTGTTCCAACAAATCCATCCTGCCGATTGATATACAGCTTCTCGTTGGCCTCCACCACCTTGGCAGCCTCTATATTGTCAAAACTGCGTATCTCGGTTTGTCGCGGATAGTCTTTTCCATAGGCGCTCTTAAGATGTTCGAACCACGCTACGGTCACATCGGTCATGTGGGCCAAATCATGTTCCAGCCCCTTGATCTCGGCTTTCACCCTCACCAAAAATTGGTCGGCCTTGTCCTTGTTGTATCTCAAGATACGCTGCATCTTTATTTCCAACAGCCGCAGATAGTCTTCTTCCTTGATGTCGCGTATGAGGTCTTTCTTGAACGGCTCAAATCTCTTATCCAAGAACAACAGCACGGCTTTCTGGTTGGCAGCCTGCTCAAACTTGGGCTCCTTGTACATGCGCTCCTCTATGAAGATGCGCTCCAACGAGGCGAAGAACAATTGTTCTTCCAACTCCTCCTTGCGTATCATCAGTTCGGCGCGAAGCAGGCCCATGGTGCGGTCCACACTGTGTTTGAGCACGTCGCTCACGGTCAGGAAAGCGGGCTTGTCGCCGTCTATGACGCAACAATTGGGCGAGACGCTGATCTCGCAATCGGTGAACGCATAGAGCGCGTCGATGGTCTTGTCAGGTGACACGGCCGCGCTGAGCTGCACCTGTATCTCCACGTCGCGGGCCGTCATGTCTATGACGCGCCGCGCCTTGATCTTGCCCTTCTCGACAGCTCGCGTGATGGAGTCTTGCAGCGAAGCGGCCGTCTTGGTATAAGGAACCTCCTTGATGACCAATGTCTTGCTGTCCAACTTCTCTATCTTGGCACGCACGCGCACCGTGCCTCCGCGCTGACCGTCGTTGTATTTGGACACGTCCATGGCTCCGCCCGTAGGGAAGTCAGGATAAAGCTCAAACTCCCTTCCCCTGAGATAGCTCACCGCCGCGTCACAAAGTTCCACGAAATTGTGAGGCAGCACTTTGCTGCTCAGGCCCACGGCGATACCCTCAGCCCCTTGCGCCAACAACAAGGGAAACTTCACCGGCAGCGTCACCGGCTCCTTGTTGCGGCCGTCATAGCTAAGTTGCCACTCCGTAGTCTTGGGGTTGAACACCGTCTCCAGGGCAAACTTGCTCAGTCGCGCTTCTATGTATCGGGGCGCGGCGGCACGGTCTCCGGTGAGCACATTCCCCCAGTTACCCTGCGTGTCCACCAACAAGTCTTTTTGTCCCAGTTGCACCAAGGCGTCGCCGATGGAGGCGTCGCCATGAGGATGAAACTGCATGGTGTGCCCCACAATGTTGGCCACCTTGTTGTACCGGCCATCGTCCATGCGTTTCATGGAGTGGAGTATGCGCCGCTGCACAGGCTTCAGGCCGTCCTCGATATCGGGTACCGCGCGCTCCAATATTACATAAGAGGCATAATCCAAAAACCAACTCTTGTACATCCTGCTCAGATGGTGCACGGCGGAGGCGTCAAAACGATCCACAGGCTTGTAGCCCAACGGTTGCTCCACCGCGTCGCCAAGCCCCTCTGGCCCATCAGGATGCATGGCCTTGTCCGCGTTTTGTGATGTTTCTCCCTCTTGTATATCCAATGTTTTGTCGTCGCTGTTGTCGTCTTTCATTTTTCAGGTTGCGTTATCAGTTGTAAAGATGGGCACAAGGTACCTCTTCACGCAAAGTTATACATTTTTTGTCCTAATTTTCTCGCTTTGTCGCTTTTTTACGCGCACACGACATTTCAAATCCTATCATCCACGGCAAGGGCGTTTGGGGCAATCAAGATGCCACCGCGTCGCACCGCCTCCAAGGGCACCCGGGCAATCCACCTCAGAGGTCTCGCTACACCAGCCGTTGGCAAACACTCTCATAAACCCCCAGTTGCCACGCCGTGGCCACGTGTTCAAATCCACCTTATGTTTCATGGTCTACATGATGTTTAACATTGGGCGCGGCGTCTTCTTCGCGCGTGACATATCGTTTCCAATAGGCTATGAGGAGCGTGGTGAGGGGCAATGCCACTATCAAGCCTATAAAGCCCAAGAGCGCGCCCCACACGGAGAGCGACAGCAACAAGATGGCGGGGTTCAGACGCATGGCCTTGCCCAATATCTTCGGAGTAAGCACGGTGTCTGATATAAGCTGGCAAACGACAAACACGGCCATGGCCAATCCAAACACCCACCAGAAGTTCTGCCCCGTGTCGGCAGCCTTGAGCATGGCTAAAAACGCCGTGGGAATGATTGCCAAGGTATGCAGGTAAGGCACCAAATTGAGAAAGCCGATGATAACCCCCAAACCGATAGCCATAGGAAAATCGATAATCGTGAAGCCGATACAGAACAATATACCCAAACACAATGACACCAATCCCTGCCCGCGAATGTAATTGTTCAACTCGCGCTCCACGTCCACCATCAGCTCTTGCCAGAACGGGCGGTTGCGCCGGGGGAAAATCTTGATCCAATTGTTGGTGAGATACTCATAATCCAACAAGATGAAAAACATATACAATATGGTGATGAGCGAAGCCACCACGCTAAGCAGCACGCTCGCCGTCTGGCCCACTATGCTAAACACCTTGGGCGTGGCATTCCGCAACAGGTCCCTGAAATCCTTGCCGCGCAAAAACTCTTCGATTGTCTCGCGGTTCTCGTTGATGCGCTGTTGTATCCAACTGGCTATATTGTTGGCGTCAGCGCTCTGCTGCAACCAGTTGTTCAAGATTTTGACGAGCAGTTTAAACTGGTCCAACATCGGCGGAATGATGAGCCACGCTATCCCGCCGATAACAACGAGCAGCGCCAAAAGCGTGACAAGAATGGCGACAGCGCGCAACTTCACACGCAACTTGTCTTCCACAAACTTGACCACGGGAAACAGCAAATAGGCGAAAAGCCACGCCACGAAAAACGGCAGCAACACGGCGCTGAGGTAACCCACCAAGTAAAGCGCGGCGAAAACCAAGAGAATAGCCCCTCCCCATCGCACCAATTTGTCTAAAGTTATCTCTTTCTGCATATTGTCATTTTCAAAAAATTACTTTCCATAACTATGCTGTTGGCATAATGTTTCTCTCACAAGGCACGCGCGCGTCATCGACCCACGTTATCAAACAAATTCCCCGAAAGCGCGTTGAGCCGGTCGGCCTCCACGGCCTTTTGGAAACACGACCTGCACAGCGGCTCATACTCTGATTTCTCGCCCAACATCACTTGCGACGCCACGTTTACCAATCGATGGCTGCCATATGCCATCGAGCCACATTTCACACAGATAGCGTGCACCTTGGTCACGTCGTCCGCCACCGCGCACAGCAGGGGTATGGGCCCAAATGGCTCGCCCCTGAAATCCATGTCCAAGCCGGCCACTATCACGCGCACGCCACCATTAGCCAGCGTGTTGCATACCCCAACCAAGTCAGCGTCAAAAAATTGGGCCTCGTCAATGCCCACCACGTCGTGGCCGGAACAGCGCTCCAAGATGGCAGCCGCGTTTTGCACCGGCGTTGACCTGATGACGTTACGATCGTGGCTCACCACATTTACGTCCGAGTAGCGAGTGTCCATGGCTGGTTTGAAAATTTCTACCTTTTGCTTGGCAAACATAGCTCGTTTCATGCGACGGATAAGCTCCTCTGTCTTTCCTGAGAACATGGAGCCACACACCACTTCTATTCTCCCGGGAAGGCGGTTTTCGCCCATATAGTTTTCTATCATAGCATTTGCAAAGATAACAAAAGAAACGAATTGTAAACTCACCACACTGATATTTTTTTTATCTTACTTAAAAATTGTAAAGAATTAAGATTTTATTTTGACGGTGAGCAATATTTATCTATATTTGTCTGAAATTATGGGTATATTGTATATAGTGCCCACCCCTGTGGGCAATATGGAAGACATGACGCTACGCGCCATACGCGTTCTGAAAGAGGCGGACACGGTCTTGGCCGAGGATACTCGCACGTCGGGCATCCTGCTCAAGCGTTTCGGCATCAAAAACCGTCTTATGTCACACCACAAATACAATGAGCACGGCACGGCGGCGACAGTGGTAGAATGGCTCAAGGCTGGCCAAACCATAGCCCTCGTCAGCGACGCAGGCACGCCGGGAATAAGCGACCCGGGATTCTTTTTGGCGCGCGAGGCGGCCCAAGCGGGCGTAACGATACAAACACTGCCAGGCGCCACGGCCTGCGTGCCGGCCTTGGTATCTTCGGGGTTGCCTTGCGACAGATTTTGCTTCGAGGGCTTCCTGCCACAAAAAAAAGGCCGCAACACCCGGTTGAGAGAGCTTGAGGAGGAGACGCGCACAATGGTGTTCTATGAGTCGCCCTATCGATTGCTAAAAACTCTCACGCAGTTCGCCGAGGTCTTCGGGGCGGAACGACAAGTGAGCGTGGCAAGAGAAATATCCAAAATACACGAGGAACATGTGCGAGGCACGCTCCAAGAGGCCATAGAGCATTTCACACGGACAACCCCGAGGGGTGAGATTGTCATCGTGCTGGCTGGTAATACAACTATCAAAAATAAGTCTAAGCAATTTTAAAATTACTGATTATGAAAAAGACTTTGCTATTTTTCTTCGCTCTGACGCTACTCGTCACTACAGGATGCAAACAAAAAAAAGAAAGCCCAACGGACTATAGGGCATTGGAGCAGAATGATTCTTTGCAGAAAATCATTGACCAGCGTGACAACGAGATCAACGACATGATGAGCACCATGAACGAGATCCAAGATGGTTTTCGGGAGATTTCCGAGGCTGAAAACCGCGTAAGCCTTGCCAAAGACGGTGAGGGAGCTAACAAGACACAGCAGATCAGGGAGAACATCAAGTTCATTTCCGCGCGCATGCAACAAAACCGCCAGCTCATCGCCAAACTGCAAAAGCAGCTTAAGGATAGCAAATTCAAGGGTTCGGAGATGGTAAAAACTATCGAGGGCTTGCAGAAACAGCTTGAGGAGAAAGACAAGCAGATGCAACAACTGCGTGCTGAGCTTGACGCCAAGGCTATCCATATCACGGAACTTGACGAAGCTATCAACAACCTTAACAGCAATGTCTCGAACCTCAAGCAGGACAACGCGCAGAAAGACAAGACCATCAGCGGACAAGACGCACAGCTCAACACCGCTTGGTATGTCTTCGGCACCAAGAAAGAATTGCGCGAGCAGCGCATATTGGTGGATGGAAAAGTGCTGCAATCCAACTTCAACAAGAGCTATTTCACGAAGATAGACATCCGCTCTTTCAAGAGCGTGAAGCTCTATTCCAAGTGGGCCAAGTTGCTCTCCATGCACCCATCCAGCAGCTACACGCTCACCCGCGACACCAACAACCAGTACGTGTTGACCATCACCAACGCAGAGATTTTCTGGAGCACCAGCAAGTATCTCGTCATACAGGTGAAGTGACGCCATGCGCAACACGCCGCTTTCAATTCACAATTTAAACCGGGACGCATCCTTGATCAGGTTTAATATGTGATTGAAACTATTAAAAAAACAAGCCCCGAAAAGTCAAAAGCGTGACAAAAGAATTGTCGCTTTTGGTTTTTCGGGGCGTTTTTTATCACAAGAAGTTTTAATTCTTAATTACTCATAAGCCCATCAACCGGCTCAGTGGAAAAAGTATGGCGTTTCATTTTGCTATTGAGATTAACCCATTGGTACAATAGATGGCCATGCGTGTTTTGAGGAGACGCTCGCCATGTTACAAACATAAGGGGGGCGAATGGGGCGTGTGTGCGCTTCAAGATAGCGACAGAATGTTTGCGCGCTTTCGTTTTTTCTCTTTAAAACCCGCTTGTCCCGAGCGCGGTTCTTGAAAAATTGG
>NZ_JRNC01000070.1 GCF_000758925.1 Prevotella sp. S7-1-8 | reverse complement strand
CATGCGACGTTTTGTAAAGAGCTGACATCCAGCGTCTTTTTAAAAACGGCCCTTTTTCTCCTGTCTCGCGGTCCGCGGTTTAGTGCCTAATGGCGGTGTGAAAAGGTTGCGAACGCAGCGTGATGGAGGCTCTTTCGCGCTGCCAATGAGGCCTAATCATGCCATGAGAAAGCGCCAATCGCGGATCTCTTATGATTTTTGGTAACGCCCGACTTGGTTTTGACAAAAAAAGATAGTCCTTTTCGCTCTGGATGACCCGAAAATAATGATCAAAAAACAGTAATTATATTTTATAAAATGAAGTATATTTTATAAAATGAGGACCAAGGAGAGAAGAGTGAAGAATGGGGAGCAAAGAATGAATGAAGATGGCTGCCCGGATTCAAGAAGCGTCCGGGCGCGGCAGAAATTTGCGCATGTGAACTTTTATGCCTACATCATGCCTTCCTGTTTTTAATCCTGTTTGCGGTTATACATGGTTAACCACAATCGTAGGGATCTACATTGTCTCTCCAAAAGTAAATACCTACCGATCCTTTAGCTCCCCCATTAAATATCAGCTGAGCCCATCAATCCACCTATATTCGGCATTGATGCCAAAGCGCGTCCACGCCCAGGTCTGAGCCACGCGCTGTTAATTCAAGAGTTGCAAATCCAAAATATATGTGGACGCCTGTTCCCAATCAGGTTTAATATCAGGTTATAAACCTGTTTGCGATTGGCGCGTAGATCGCGCCATCCACCTCTCAATTGTGCACCAAGGTGCCTATGTCCTCGCCGTCCATCACCCGTTTGAGGTTGCCGGGCACGTCCATGTTAAAGACGTAGATGGGCAAATCGTTCGATTGGCACATGCAGATGGCCGTGAGATCCATCACCTTCAAGCCTCGTTCTATCACTTCACGGTAGGTGATGTCGGCAAACTTCTTGGCCTCGGGGTCTTTCTCCGGGTCGGCCGTGTACACGCCATCCACGCGCGTACCCTTGAGCATCACGTCGGCCTCAATCTCTATGCCACGCAGCGAGCTGCCCGTGTCTGTGGTAAAATAAGGATTCCCGGTGCCAGCCGAGCATATGCACACCTTGCCCGCCTCGAGCGCTTCCACGGCCTTCCATTTGCTGTAAAACTCGCCAATAGGCTCCATCCTGATAGCCGTAAGCACCTTGGTCTTCACGCCTATAGACTCCAACGCCGAGCTGAGGGCAAGCGAGTTTATCACCGTGGCGCACATGCCCATCTGGTCTCCCCTCACCCTGTCAAAACCTTTTTGGCTGCCACTCAGGCCCCTAAAAATGTTGCCGCCACCTATCACGATACCTATTTGCACGCCCATGTCGTGCGTTTCCTTGATTTGGCGGGCGTAGTCAGCCAGCCGCCCGGCGTCTATGCCGTAACCCTGATTGCCCATGAGGCTCTCGCCCGAGAGCTTCAACAATATACGTTTAAATCTTGCCATAGTTTATGATATGATAAATTCCACTTCCTTGAAAGCGTAGGCGCGCACGCGTCCGTCACGGTCGCGCAATATTAGGTGACCGTCGTCCTCAACCTCGACAATAGCCGCCTCGAAGATGCCGGAGGCATCCCGGTAGGCGTGAAAGCCACCAAGCCTGTAGAGACACGAGGTATAGTCCTCCGCGATGGCGCCATACAGTCCACGCTCGCCCATCTGGAGACGCTCGTCAAAACGCCGCGCAATGTCGCGCTCTATCGTCCTGCAGTCCATCTCGCGACCGGTTATCTGCCTAAGCGACACGGGGTTGGGCGCGTCGCTCACGAAATGTAGCTGGTTCACGTTAAGCCCCACGCCCACCACGCAGTCCTTAAGCCGGCCCGCACTCAATCTGTTCTCTATGAGTATGCCGCATATCTTGCGATCGTGGTGGTATATGTCGTTGGGCCATTTCACGCTGAAGCCATCGGCAAAAGCGGCGAGCGTGTCGCGGATGGCCAGCGAGGCGCACTCCGAGATGACAAACTGCCTGCGGGCGGCGAGCCACGATGGGCGACAGTACATGGAGAACAACAGATTAGCCCCACGCTCGCTCTCCCACTTATTGGTTCCCTGCCCACGGCCGTCACGTTGGTACTCGGCGCTAACCACCACCATCCGCATGGGCTGGCCGTCGGCCATGAGACCGTCGCAGAGATGGTCCATGCAGTAGCGGTTGGTGCTGTCGGTCTCGTCCAGCTCCACAAAACGTATGCCGTCGTCTGTTTTTTTCTTCTTAAACAAGCAATGGATTGAAAGCATCTTCTATATGATTGATTTGAGGATTGGCATCTCCCTCGCTGCCAACAATCGCAACAATGTCAAATCGCAAGTCGTCCACGATGTCGAGCGTCTTGACATATTCATCGGCAGCGCGGCCTATACGTCGCATTTTGCGAGCGTCGACAGCATCCTCCGGCGCTCGCGACGCATCGCTCTCGCGCGTCTTTACCTCCACGAACACCACGGCACGGCCGTCGGGCGTCTTGCAGATAAGGTCTATGTCTGGCTTGCCACGGCCGAAACGCCAGTCACGCTCCATGATCGCGTAACCCCGCTCGGCCAAGTAGCGGGCCGCCACCTGCTCGCCCCACAAGCCCAAATGGTTGTGTTTTGCCATAACATCATGTATATATGATGCAAAAGTAGCGGTTTTATTCCATATCGCAAAACGATCTCGCCATTTTTGCCTCGCTTGCCGCCATGGGCGATAACGAGTGTTGGAAACGGTATGGACCATTCACATTAGCAAGAAAACCAAAGCCGATCGATAAAAAATGACAAAAACAACGCTTTCTTGATAATTTTACATTATCTTTGCATACCAAATTCCATCCATGTTCGAAGGCACGACAACGGTGCGTGGAAAGCAAATATATGAACCTCCGTATTAAAAAACTTGACATATTCATTCTCCGCCAATTCGGCCTTTTGTTCGTAGGAACTTTTTTCATTTGTCAGTTTGTACTAATGATGCAGTTCCTGTGGAGATATGTCGACGAGCTTATCGGCAAGGGGCTTTCGCTGGAGGTCATGGCACAATTTTTCTGGTACATGGGACTTATGCTCGTGCCACAAGCACTGCCTTTGGCCATTCTGCTAAGCTCACTCATCACCTTTGGCAATCTCGGCGAGAGCTCCGAGCTTACCGCCATCAAGGCTGCCGGCATATCACTCATGCAGACATTCCGCTCGCTTATTGTCGTCACCATTGTCATTTGCCTGTGCTCTTTCTATTTCCAAAACAATATCGGGCCACAGGCTAACATGAAGCTCACCCAGCTGCTGGTGTCCATGAAACAGAAGAGTCCAGAACTGGAGATACCCGAGGGAGTGTTCTACGACGGAATACCCAACTGCAATATCTACGTGCAAAAGAAGGATATGAAGACCGGGCACCTCTATGGCATCATGATATACCGCATGACACAGAGCTACGAAGACGCCGCCATCATCCTCGCCGACTCAGGCATGTTACAATCCACGGCCGACAAAAAACACTTGCTGCTCAGCCTGTGGCAAGGCGAATGGTTTGAGAACATGCAGTCACAACAATTCGCCGGAAGCGCCGCCGTGCCTTATCGCAGGGAGACTTTCATCGCCAAACAAATCATTCTCGACTTCGACGCGGGCTTCAACATGGCCGACGCCGCCATGCTCTCAAACAACGCGAAAGGCAAGAGCCTCGACCAAATAAACCATGCCATCGACTCTATCACGCACGTCAACGATAGCTTAGGCTCTGTGTTTTACGACGAGGCAAAACGATCTTATTACGCCATGCCCCACCTATCCAAGGCAGACTCGGCCCGGGCTGTCAAGCGTGGGCGCACTCCTGCCTACAACATTGACAAACGATGGGAAAGGCTAAAGGTGGACCAAAAACGCCAAATCGTTACCGACGCGCTCGGCAATGTGCAAAATCAAGTGAGCGAACTCGACTTCAAAAGCATGCTCACCAAAGACAACGAATGGATCATTCGCATGCACTACATAGAGGCCATCAACAAGTTCACTCTCGCCTTCCAGTGCCTCATATTTTTCTTTATCGGCGCGTCGCTTGGCGCCATCATTCGCAAAGGTGGTCTCGGCGTGCCTGTTATCGTGTCGGTATTGGTCTTCATCGTTTATTACATCCTCGACAACTCAGGCTATCGCATGGCCCGAATAGGCGACTGGTCGGTGTGGTTTGGCAAACTATTGGCACCAGCCACGCTTACCCCGGTAGCGATATTCGTGACATACAAGGCCTACAACGACTCCATGGTGTTCAATGCCGACCTTTGGGTCAGCATGTTCAGACGATTGCTTGGCCTGCGCGCCAAACGGCACATTGCAGCCAAGGAGGTCATCATCACACAGCCCCATTACGAGCAAGCGCGCGCCACGCTGCGAGACATCAGCCATGATATCACAGCTTACGCCCAAAAACACAACTTGATCTCGCCACCCAATATCATCAACGTATTCTTCAGATACCAGCCCGACCACGAGATAGCGCGCATCAACGCCTTGCTGGAACAAACGATCGACGACCTCGCCAACACCCGCGACATGCAAGTGCTGCACCTCATCAACCAATACCCCATACTCTCTGTAAAAGCGCACACTCGCCCATTCGAGCGCAAATGGCTCAACATTCTCATGGCCATCGTAGCCCCATTAGGCCTGTTTTTATACATTCGCATGTGGCGCTACCGACTGCGTTTGCTGCGCGACCTGCGCGCAATCAGGGAAAACACCCAAAGGTTGACGAGCTACATCGAGAAAAACATCATATCCAAAACACAAATACCCCATAACTTATATTCAACATGACAGATATAAAGATGAGCAGCGTTGACGACGCGCTCCAAGATTTCAAACAAGGAAAATTTGTTATCGTCGTAGACGACGAGGATCGAGAGAACGAGGGCGACCTCATCATCGCCGCCGAGCTTATAACCCCGGAGAAAGTCAACTTCATGCTCAAAAACGCCCGCGGCGTGCTCTGCGCGCCCGTCACGCTCTCAAGGGCACGCGAGTTGGACCTGCCACATCAAGTGCAAAACAACACATCCGTACTTGGCACACCGTTCACCGTCACCGTGGACAAACTCGAAGGCTGCACCACTGGCGTGTCCGCCCATGACCGGGCAGCCACCATCAAGGCTCTCGCAGATCCAAATTCACGCCCCGAAACCTTCGGCCGGCCAGGCCATATAAACCCCCTCTACGCCCAAGACAACGGCGTGCTGCGCCGCTCGGGCCACACCGAGGCCACCGTGGACCTATGCAAACTGTCTGGACTGCAACCCGTGGGCGCGCTCATGGAAATCATGAACGAGGACGGAACCATGGCGCGACTGCCCCAGCTCAAAGAGAAAGCGCAAGCGTGGGGCATCAAGCTCATATCCATCAAGGATATCATAGCCTACCGTCTACAACGCGAGACCATCATCGAGGTGGGCGAGGAAGTGGACATGCCAACCGTCTATGGGCACTTCCACCTCATACCATTCAGGCAAAACAGCAACGGCATGGAGCACATGGCCCTCATCAAGGGGCAATGGACACCCGACGAGCCAATACTCGTACGCGTACACTCGTCATGCGCCACCGGTGACATCCTCGGCAGCCTGCGCTGCGACTGTGGCGAGCAGCTGCACAAGTCAATGCAGATGATAGAGCGCGAGGGCAAGGGTGTGGTAATCTATATACAGCAAGAGGGACGCGGCATCGGACTGATGAACAAGATTGCCGCCTACAAACTGCAAGAAGAGGGATTGGACACCGTCGACGCCAACGTCCACTTAGGCTTCAAACCCGACGAGCGAGACTACGGTTGCGGCGCCCAAATGCTGCGGCATCTCGGCGTGCACAAAATGCGACTCATGACCAACAACCCCACCAAGCGAGTGGGCTTAGAGGCCTATGGGCTGGAGATTGTCGAGAACGTACCCATTGAGATCACGCCAAACCAATACGACCTGACCTACCTGCGCACCAAGCGCGACCGCATGGGGCACGACCTTCACCTATAAGACAAAACCTACACGTGCCACGAAGTACGGTTTGCGGAGCTACCGCGCAGGTCTGGCCATACCGCCCAGGCCTGTCAACTAAAATCGCATACACATCAAAAAAGCCATGCCTACCGCATGGCTTTTTTGTTAAAGATCATTCGCGAAGCCGACAAGCGGCGGTTGTTATATATGTGGGCAAGCCACATTTACCGCCTGAATGCACGGCATGGCACGCGCGGAGCTACTTCTTGAGCACCTTGACGGTCTTGCCATCGCTCGTGCGCACAATGTTAATGCCCTTGCCAAGAGCGGGCTGAAGGTGCCCGTCCATGGAGTAGATGGCTTTGGCCTCGCAGCCGTTCTCAACGTTTGCGCGCGCTATGGAGGCAGTTTTGTCTGGCACAATGACAACGTTTCGAGCTTTGCTGCCGTCTGCCGTGGCTACGAACTTGCCAAACTCGTCTTCGCCAATCTTGCCACCATCGGGCGACTGCATCTTGCAGGCTGTGAGGCTGATGGAGCTTAGTCTTCTGACGGACGTGGCCTTCAGGGTGGCATTTTTCACCACGAGGTGGTTATTTTTGTCTTTCTCGTCACCCGAGCCCCAACCTTCCAACATGCCATCTATATCCACGGTGCAGCCGTCAATGGTCAGCGTGGCGTCATGGTGTAGATACACGGCGGTAAAACCAGCGTATACCTTGAGAGTTCCGCCACCAGTGATGGTGGTCTTAGAGTTCATGAGACGGACACCCTCCATGGTGGTGGCATTCATATCACTGCTTCCAATCAGCTTGATGGTAATGTCCAAGCCGCTAACAAAAAGTGTGTAGTAACCAGCGATGTTCTCAATCTTGGCGTTGTCCAGCGTGAGAGTCTTGGTCGTCGCGTTCCAGCTCACATTACCCGATTTGAGCCATGCCCCCGTGAGCGTGGCGTCATTGGTTGTATTTACGGCGTTGTTAGCAATTTCGAGTTGTTGCGCGTCGATGCGCCCTGTCCACAGCGTAGCGGCAATAATCAGCAAAAGGGTGTGTAAAGTTTTAAATTTCATAAGCGTAAATGTTTAATTGATAATAAAAATATTCGTAAAATAGTAATTGGGCGTAAACGCGATTTAAGCCCGCCCATTAAGAAGCCTTGTCAGGGTTTACGTTTTATGCCAATCTCCAAAAGCCGGATGACGAGTGGGAACGGCGAACCACGCCACGATGTCATCTCGTATTTGGGACAAAGAGTTATGCCCATGAGCGGCAAGGTGCAAAGCATGTTGTTTTAATGTTGTATTTGATGGCGATTTTAGGCGCAACCTTAAACAGAGACTCAAGGTTCGCTTTCTTGCTTTAAAATTTCGAACACTTTTCATTTTCGTGTTTTTGTCGTCCTGCTTTGGGGCGAGCTTCATTGGCAAGCTACACATATAATATATGTGTGGTAAAGACAGGAAACTGGTTGCTATACTTTGTCGCGCTTTATCCATTTGTGGCGCAAAGGTACATTTTTTTTTCATTCCTCGCTTTTTTTTGCTTTTATTTTTTGCACTTGCTGGTTGACGCTGCGCAGTCAGTTCTTAATATCATCAAATGGTAAAGAATTGAATTTGTCAAAATCAGAGCAGAATAATTTGTCTTGTATCACACGGTACTTTTCAAACTCTGCCTCTGCAAAGCTCTTGGCAAATTCAGCAGAAACCTTTCCTGCATCATGTAATACGGCATCACCTCCAGCTTCAAGAATAATATCAATACGTTTAGCCCAATCTTCCATAGTCATTGGTATATGTCGATTTGCCATACGTTCTGCTAAGTCAAGTACAGAGTTGACAAGTTTTCCCATATCTTCAAGTTCCACTTTTTTTAGATAGTTCTTGGCGATACTCACATCTAACTTGACGATTTTACCATCAGGTGCATTCTCCCAAGTAGTCAGTCCCATATGCTCTTTCTCTGCATTAGCTCTTTCTACTATAAGTTCTGCTGCGGTATACCCATGCACCGCATAATGCATCTTATTCTGAACTTTTTTATAAAACAAGCGTGTGGTCGGTGCATCCTTATTGTAGTCAACAGCCGTAGCATATATATCCGTGAGCTTTTGGTAAAATCTTCGTTCACTCAACCTAATCTCACGTATCTCCGACAGCAAATGCTCAAAATAGTCCTCACCTATGAACGAACCATTCTCCATGCGTTTTTTATCTATGATATAGCCACGCAAAGAGAATTGACGAATGACATAGGTGCACCATTGGCGGAACTGTGTGGCACGGATGGAGTTGACTCGATAGCCCACAGAAATGATTGCATCAAGATTATAGAACTTTGTCATGTAGTTCTTGCCATCTGCGGCAGTTGCCGAGTTTTTCTCGGTAACTGAATCTTCAACAAGTTCTCCGCTCTTGAAGATGTTCTTCAGATGCAATCCGATATTGTCTGTTGAACAGTCAAAAAGCTGTGCCATAGCCTTTTGTGTAGCCCATACCGTTTCGTCTTTATATAACACTTGCACGCCTTGTTCCTTACCTTCTGCCACGAAAGTCAGAAACTCTGCCGTACTGTTTCGTATTTCATATTTCTTTGCCATAATTCTTTTTGCGTAGAGTCAACCAGCAAGTGCAAAATTATAAAACGTGTTTGAAGAACTCGCGCTTAGGTGTAGAAAAGTTTAATTTTTCTCTCGGTCTTTC
>NZ_JRNC01000069.1 GCF_000758925.1 Prevotella sp. S7-1-8 | reverse complement strand
GAGATATATCTCGCAGAGCATGGGGCATGCAATCGACAAAACCATTACAGAAAGATACATCGCCCAATACCCGTTGGAAACCATGTTCGAGTACAACAACAAGTTGTTAGACTTACAGCCAAAGGTGACCGAGGAAGATGTCAAGAACATGACAGAAGAGCAGAAAACGGAGATGCTTCTCAAACTATTGGCAAATAAGTAGAATTTCAATCAAAAATGGCAAAAAAAGAAATAACAGGTGAATCTTGGGTCACAAATTGTGACCTCAAAGAAGGAAAACACGGGCAAATCGTCATTTACGACCAGTTTAGTGTTGAATAATTGTACGCAAAAACAGACCCACATGAGACCCTTTGAAGATTTCCAAAAGCATGCCATGAGAGAGGCAATGGACAGAGTGTATTCATGGAAGCAGGAGCATCCAGAAGAATACTCACGTTTCTCCGTGGAAATGACGAAGGTGGAGCGCAACGTCTTCAGTTGCCTTGAACGCATATTTAAGATGGTGGCAGGCTTTGTGCCGACATCCGTTCTTATCGAATGCCGCAAATTACTTACACCAGATTCTGAAGAAGTGCTATCTGCTGATGATAGAGTAGTCGCAGCCAGCAGAGTCGTTGATGAATTGATGGACTTGAAGGGCTATCTGAGATTTGGCCTGTACTCAGAGACAGTAGGGGAAAAAGATGCCACTGGCCCGTCAGAGCAGTTCCTAATAAGGGAGTTTAGTTTGGCTGACAAGGACCAAAGCGAGGTGGACGACGAACACATCTATGTCCCCTACGTGACTGCTCAGGAGTTTTGGGAAACGCTGCCGTCTTTTGTTCAGATGGCAGTATTCACTTTCGGGAAGGGACATTCCGCTGATGAACTTGCAACTCTGTCAAAGAGAATCATGCTATCTGCCATACACGCATTACCTGAGATTTTCGTTAAACTCCGTGACCAAATTCATGCTGGCAGCAATCCCTTGTTGATGTGTACATTGTATTATCTCTGCTACGACCACGGATTACCAAGGAGCGCAATGGCATTGAGCAAGATCAGCCTTGGTGCCAAACAAATCTCCTACATACGTGAGAGTGTCAAGGCTATAGTTGTAAAGCTAATGGAGACAAGTGTAACGAATGCACTTGACAAGAAGGCAGAATGGACTAAACAGATTAAGGACGTTGAAGACACAGAATTAAAACAAGCTATGAAGAATACCCTCGGCAACACTAAGGGTAAACACGGACGCAGAACCTTTCAGCAAGAAGAGCAGAGCATTGATGACATTCTTATAGCCGACGACAAACAAGCATTGAAGGAGGCGATTCTGATGGCTCTCAATGACATGGAACACGAATACGAAACCGCATATATCAAGGCCGCACTCATCCTTTCTCATCATCTCGAACCGCACACTTCCTTTTCCTCATTTCTCCGTGCCATCTGCACTTTCTCTGGCAGAAAGTACAAGTATGACCCTGCCCAAAGGGTTGATACCGTCATCTATCACGATGAAAAGGAGTTCATGACATCCAAGAACTCAAAGTGGCAACGTGGAAGAAGAATTGTGTCGTATCTGACAGAAGTGTTTAGGGCAACGCAAATACAATAGGCAAACAGGGAAAATGATGATTTGTGATAAAAAAAGTGTGAAATAATCGCAAAAAGTTAGGGTTTATTAAGTTTGTTTTATAAAAAAATATCTATCTTTGCAAACAAAACTTTATAAAATTGCACAATTCCTATAAAATACAATTTATATGAGTATCAGTAAAGATGTCATCAAACAATGCCTAATCAGTAAGCAACGTGAGGTGGATGAGGCGGTGATAGTAAATCGTCCCGTTGAATTCGAAGAGAATGGCAACTATGTGATAGTTGGTGTGAGACATGCGGGTAAGTCGTACCTGCTTTATCAGCGCGTGCGTCAGCTACAAGCAGCCGGAATGGGATGGGACGAGATTCTGTTTGTGGACTTTGAGGATGAACGTCTGGCGGAATTCCAGACAGAAGACTTCAACAGCCTGCTGGAAGCCCATTTGGAACTGTATGGTAAGAAGCCGGTAGTGTTTCTGGACGAGGTACAGAATATTCCTCACTGGGATAAGTTTGTGCGCCGACTGGCTGATGCAAAATACCGTGTTTATGTGACGGGCAGCAATGCGAAGATGCTGAGCAAGGAGGTGGCAACCACGCTGGGCGGACGGTTCTTTATCTATGATGCGTACCCATATTCATTCAAAGAGTATCTGGCAGCGCAACAGGTAGAGCAGAAAGAGCATTGGGAGTATGACACTATCCAGAGAAGCGAAGTGAAACGACATCTGACCGAGTACTTCTATTACGGTGGTCTGCCAGAAATCCAGTCGTTTAAGAACAAAAGGGCTATGCTTTCGAGTTTGTACCAGAAAATCTACCTTGGTGACATCTGTGCGCGAAACAACATTAAGAACGACAGGGTGCTGAACATCTTGATTAAGAAGATGGCAGAGAGCGTGAAGCAACCGCTGTCGTATAACAGACTGAAGAATGTGATAGTGTCAACGGGGTCGCCCATCAGTGTGCCTACTACGATAGACTATGTGGATTACGCCTCTGACAGTTGGCTGATACTGCCCATGGAGAACGAGGTCGGGAAGCTGACGGAAAAGGAAATGCAGAAGAAATACTATTTCGTTGACAACGGGTTGCTGAACCTGTTCCTGATGAACTCAGAGACATCACTACTGGAGAACATGGTGGCGGTGGAACTGTGCAGGCGGTTTGGCAAAAAGAATGTGTTTTTCCTGAACGCGGAGAAGGAGATAGACTTCATTGTGCCTGACGAGAAGTTGGCCATACAGGTGTCCTACAGCATCAAGGATGAGACCACTTACAACAGGGAGGTGCCACCACTGGCGAAGTATGCCAAGGCGCACAATGACTGGAAGTGTCTGCTGATTACGTATGATGAGGAGGGCACGGAAGAGGGAATACCCGTGGTTCCAGTGTGGAAGTGGCTGATGTGGGTGTGAGGACATCTAAAGGATGCCGGGACTATGGAATATAGAAGAATATATGGATTTGATAAAGGATTTAGGTATAGAAGTATATAAGGATGCAGCGAGACCGGCTGTATCTGAAGTAGGGGCTGTTGCTGGAAGGACTGTAAAAGCATTACTGGCGCCAATACGTGGTTTCCTTTGGTGTTGGGAAAAGATAGAGGACTACGTTGAGAAAGAGGTGCAAAAGCGATTGGAGAAAGTACCTGAGGAGTCCTGACCCAGAAATAGCTGTGCCCTTGCTACAGTCATTGACTTATACGGCACAGAATGAGACACTGAGGGAAATGTACATCGCCTTGCTTGCTAATTCGATGGATATTAGTAAGGAGAATGTAGTGCATCCATCCTATGTCGACATTATCAAGAAAATGAACAGGTTAGATGCATTGCTCTTTGAGAAGTTATCAAAAAACCGTGGATATGTAATGGCGATTAATCCGAGAATTGCGATTAACGGTACCAACAAGATTTATACAAATGCATTGCCCGAGTGGTATTTGGGATGGACAATTGATGGCTATGACGAGTTTGCCGTATCTGCATCTCTTATTCGTATGAGCAAATTTGGCATTTTAGAATTAATGTATGATAGAACTATTATTGAGGCCAATTATTCAGCTTTGCGACAAACTGCTTTTTTAGAGCAGGTGCTTGATGGATATAAAAATGCGTATCCTCAACAGCAACTCAAAATAGAGACCACAGATAGTGTGGTTTATGTGAATGAATATGGCAAGCAGTTTAGAGAAGCTTGTAGGTAGTCTCTAACTCCAATAATAAGACATCGGAGGAGAGGTTGGTAGATAACTGATTAAGTAGAAAAATGAAGCATTTAACTGGAGTATATTTGACAGACGGCATATCCAAATCGGGTGTAAGGTTCTCTATAGGGGCTTTGGAAGATGCACTATGGCAAGGCTATGGTCGTTGTGTGCCATCAAATATTGAGCATGATATACATCGTCCTTTAGGAGTAACTCGTATTTCAGCATTATTTTTGTCTCATGAAAGCACCTATTTGTTGGGTAACACTTCATTGCCTGAAACGACAGAAGAGAATCGCTGGATGATGGCAGCCAGAACTGACTATCTTAATGAAAAAATGATAGAACGAGTCCTGCGGTATTCACAGGAATTCAACAAAGAAGTGAGTAACTTGGGATTAATGAAGGATGAATGTCGTATGATGTCAAATGGGATTGTGTTGTACGGCTATGATAGCATCGTACTTGATGCATTTCCATTCCTAAGAGGTGAGATTGACAGTGATGGACTTATATATTTAAGCAATCTGCTTCAGAATTTTGAATATAAGGGAGACGGTGTTTTTGCCTCGAAGAAGAACAATCTTTCGGTGTTAGTACATCCTTTTCTAAGACGTTCACTATCCCGTTATAATTGCTTTAATAAGGATTTTCTTAAAGAACTATTTGATTCAAACACCGAAGAGACCCCAGTGAGAATACGGGTTGATTTGGACTATGTGGGATATACGCCATCGTTTAAAGAAACTCAAGAGTTTGACTATTGGTATGGTCCAGAGTATACAGATGACATCAGTAAGATAAAGGAAGGCGTTGCGGCATACGATACAAATAAAACAGAATATCTCTTTAATCAAATAAAGAAAACTGAATTTGTATGGCAAGATAAAGATGGGAAACGTCAGTTTGAGATGGAGGAGGTTACGGACGTTGAGGCACCGACACTGTCAGAAGGAACGTATGCATGCCGATATCTACATTCATTCTATGACACAACAACTGGCATGTTTGACCATTTTGATGGGGCTATACGAAGTTATGACCTTGAGGCAATATGCAGACGGTTAGAAAATCCGATAACAGCGATGGGGCATACTGCAGGATATACCAAGGTTTTCAGGATAGATGGGCCGCTGCCAATCAGAAAATGGAAAAGTCTAATAACTCATTATCTTAGAGGGAATCAGGATATATATAGATATTTTGGCGAAAATGTGCCCTTCGTGGCACAGAAACAGCAGCCTGTAAATCCCCTTTCAAAATATGTGCCGTTTGTACCTAAGAAAGGAGATGGCGTTAGATTGCTATATAGCTATCATACAAAAGGTGAAGAAGGAGTAGAACGACTCTATATAGATTTTGATACATGTCAACTGATGGAGGGGATAGTAGAAACAACAGATTTGATGGCCGTTGATTTGGCGAAGTGTATACGACGTTGTGGAGGAGAAATGGACTATCCAAACTGCCGATACATTAGCTATAGAGACGATTTCCATGATTTACCTGAGATATTTCACGGTGGCAATAATCCTGCAAGTGCGATTGAGAAGACGCTTGAAGGGATAAAGATGCTCTTGAAGGGGCTTGATAGTAATGGTATAGAGGATAGCATTTCTTTCTGCTTATCATGGAATTTAGATGATAGAAAGGTTAAAGTCAGCTTTATGGGAGCAGTCCCCGACATGCTGGCGTGGGTATCTTCACTAGGTGAAATTCAGACAGGTAGGGAGGAATTAAAGAAGTGGCTTGAAACGCAAGCACAATATTATAAGAAAAATGGTCAAGATACTCCCTCGCCGATTAATGCATCCTATATTCACGATAATGGTATTTTTTACCATCGAAGGCGTTTGGTGCAGAAGGATGCTGAATTGAAGGAACTTTATTACAATGATAGAAAGGAACTTTGCGCCAATATTGATTTTAATGATAGCCAGAAAGAGTTATTGGAATTGATGGATAAAGGCGTCATAAGTCCTTCTATGTTTGTGGTTGTAGATAAACTATTGTGTAATGGGAATGAGGACTATCTTACTCATGATGAGATAGCCTGCCTGAATGAAATAGAGTGTCAACCTACGATTCATTTCATGAGTTTAGTATGGACATCGAATAAGAATGGATTGAGAGAATTGTTAATAGCGTAAGAAATATATAACATGAGTAAAACTATATATTATCTAGGTGCTGGAGCCAGCTATGGCAGAAGGGATGATGGTAAAAAGATTTTAGAAGGTATCCCCGTCGTATCGGAGATACCGGAGCAGTTCGCTTTATTCAGAACTTATATAGAGACGGCTGTGATACCTTCTGATAGCGAGATGGTATTTCAAAACACTTACAGGCAGTCTGCATCCAATATAGAATCAGAGAGGCGTGACATGCTCTATGATATTGATCAACTCATTAAAGGAATTCAAGAGCACGCCACTATTGATACATACGCACGTAAGTTGTATCTGACAGGAAGAGAAAAGGAGTTCAATAAACTAAAAGCCGTTTTGTGCGCATTCTTCGTATGGGCGCAACTGGTTTATAAACCTGATGGCAGATACGATACTTTTCTGGCAAATGTGCTGGAAGAGGGGAGCCTGATGCTACCCAAAGGTATCAGTATTGTATCCTGGAACTATGACTCTCAGATAGAGAATGCATACAAGGCTTATAATCATGACGGCAAATTGCCACTATTTGAGAAGAACATCCAAGGAGAATGGCCGAAACTAACGAACAGTGGAAGGATTGTTAAGATTAACGGTTCAGCAACGTTCGAGGATAAGTCTACCATCCAATATATTAAGGAAGATGAGGAGAATATGCCGGCTGCTCTACAGGTAATAGAATTCTATCACGATTCACAAGTTGATACGTCAGGCATAGGCTTGTATTTCAAAACGCATCTGTCGTTTGCTTGGGAAGAATCGCCAAACAATGAGAAAATCAAGACAACCCTGACTCAAACTACAAATGATACGGAAATAGTAGTCGTAATTGGTTACTCTTTCCCCTTCTTTAACAGGGTGACAGATAGAGCTATCTTTAGCGGAATGCCAAATTTGGAGAAAGTGTATGTGCAGGATATCAATCCTGATGCAGTTATACAAGCTATTCACGCAGTGCTGCCGTCGGATAGAAAAGTGAATGTTGAACCTATTAGAAACTGTGGGCAGTTTTACTTGCCCGTTGAATTATAGAGTATAATGACTGGTTTAGATATATTTGTTAGTTTTGTTATTTCATATATAACAGGTAGCATCCCTACCTTGAAGCAAATGCTTTCGGGTGGGGATGATTTGTCTTTACAGGAAAAGATAGACAAATGCTACCAGTTGGCCTTGGAGAAATGGTGCGCAAAAGATGCTTTGAGGCAAAAGATAGCGAAACAAAGGTATTCAAACCTACAAGAATTGACCAGAGTGGCGGAAAAGAATAACGAAGAGGATGCTGCTGCTATTAGGAGTCTTGTAAACCTGTTGGCGGAAGAGCTACGCAAGGAAGAGGAATGCGCACACTTCATACAAGAACTGGCCATCAAGGAGGTGGGAGAGAAAGTTGACCATCTGAGCGCACTGATTAAATCAAATATTGTTGCAAATGGAAATAGTCAGTGGCCGGGGCTGCAAGTACACAAGGCTGTAGAAGGATATATTAGGAGATATTGTTCGTTGGAGAATACACAAGACAGTTTTATCTATTATGCCCTAAAATTGAGAGAAAGGCATTGTCTGGCAGAATTCGTTACCGGCCTTGTAGAAGCACCGACCAATAAATACATTATATACAGCAGTGCTCAGACAGGAAAGACTACTGAATTGAAACAACTCTGCTGGGAATTGCAGGACAGCGGACTTTACCAGCCCATTATGTTGGAGGTGCGAAACAACACCAAACTGAAACGGGCAGAACTACCATCTGCTCGGTTCGAAGGAGGTAAAGAAATGGTCGTGGTTATTGATGCTCTGGATGAGGTGAACGGGCAGAAATATGATGACCTTATTGAAGAAATCAATGGTTATGCTTACGATCATCCTGAGACTAAGATGGTGCTCTCCTGTCGTAGCAATTACAGGAGGGAGAAGGAACTGGAACAGTTTACCGATTTGTTCTTGGAAGAGTTGAGCTATGGAGATGCCAACGATCATATCAACCGTGAACTAGGGGAAGGTAACGGCCTGGTCGCCTTGATCAATGAGAATGAGTTGACAGATTTTGTCAGAAACCCGTTCTTCCTGAATGTATTGATAGCAGCCTACAAAGAAAATAATAAGCAGCTGCCTAAGAACAAGGCTGAGATATATCGTCTTTTTATAGAAAAAAGTCATAGAGAGGAGAAAGAATACAAAAGGGTTAAACTTGCTGTAAGGCATAACTTTGATGATTCTGTAAAGTTGCTTGAAAAGGTTGCTTTAGGCCTGTCACTTCTGAATGTTCAAACATTAAGCAATGAAGAACTGCTGAAGTGCTTAGGTGATAATCAAGACAACGTTATAGAGTGTCTGAGATATGACTTGATACGCTGCGAAAATGGTAGATACTCCTTCAAACATAATGCTTTCCGTGAATGGCTTGTTGCGAATTACCTTAAAAGAGAAGGAATAGAGCGAGCCAAGCAGCTCGCTGCACAACCCACGGGCAGAATAAAGGCTGAGTGGTATAATATCATTATGCTGTGGGTCTCTATGTATGGTAAAGGAGAGGAGAATGATGTACAAGATATTATTAAATGGCTACGCACAGCCAGTTTGGAGCTTATAATCTACATAGACCGTGATATGTTGAGTCCAGCGGTCAGATGCGAAGTGTTTAAGGGGTTGATGCTCGAATACAAATCTTTGGGTATCCGAATGGCCAGTATTCTTACTCAGGATTACAAGAATTTGATAGAATTCGCTAAAAGTAAAGAATCGATAGGTTTTATCATTGATGAGCTGCAGGATGCACCCATAGAAACGGCCTATTTTGCAGACCTTACGTGTCTCTGCTATTTCCTGAACTGGACATGGTTGCAATACGAAAGCAAGGAACTAACCGAGACTCTGTTTGTAATGCTGGAAAATAAGACGAGAGATGCCCTTACGTATGAGAAAAAGCACAACCTCTCTTTCTTGTATATGGACAATGAGTTCTTTGCACAAAAGGAATATCTGGAGCGTTTTCTCGCTATAGTCAACGATTCTGATCATTATGAGGCTATTCGCTCGATGGTGAGACTGATAGACTTGTCAGACAACGTCGACGAATATGTGGATTATATATTGGATAAAGAAAAATATGTTCACAACCAGCAGGAAGGGATAACTACTCATATTGTATCGAGAACGGTTGTTTATAATGCTTTAAGTAAAGTAAAAACTGAAGATAGTGTAAAGAAGATAATAACACATCAATTCTACAACCCCCATAGTTTTTATCGTGACGAGTGGGAAGAGTATAATCAGATGATGAGTAATGTGCTATCATTATTGGCGACCTTTATTAAGAAAGGACAAGAAGATTGTATTCCCTTATTAGAAGAATTCTATGTTAGGCTGTTTAAAGAGTACCACTACCATTTTGACAGAGATGAACATGCCAAAGGACTTTTATCCCTTATAAGAAAGGCATATTGTGACGCAGGATTAAGGGATAGTGGCCGAGAACAATTTTATAAGAAATGTCAGTTGATATTTGAGCAACAAGATCCGAAAGAGACTGAGCATGACAATATACGCAAAACCTTCTTTATGGCAGCCTTGTGGATGACGGTTGATGATGTGAAAGAAGATTTCGGTCATTTTGATAAGACGAATGAATGCCATAAGGCGCAGGCCTCGTGGTATGGAGAAACGCCTTGTGAAGAAGTTGCAGAATATGCAAATGCCCTTTATAAAGAGTTGTTCCCAGTAAATCCCCGTTTTAATAAAAGGAAGGAGCGGCAGCGTGCTTGCTTTAAAGATTTTACAGATTATTCTGTCTTCAAGCAGGAAGTGTTGGAAATGGTGGGAGAGCTTGGCAAATTTGAAACACGCAAGGAGCATTGGAATTATTTGAGACAGCAAGAGGATGGTTATAACCAATATGCCTACAGGTTTATCATGCATTATACTAATGATAATAACCAATATGATTTGGAGGGAATCATAAAAGGCATCAAGAACAAAGAAGTGTATGAAGCCTTCTTTATGAAAGAGATAGAGGAGTTGATTTCAAGACCCAATGACGACTTGGCTGTTACCGATGAAATAATAAAACGCTGTTTGGATACGGCAAAAAGGACAGTAGAAAAAGTAAGCAGAGGGGAACAGCCCTATTATTTCTCGAAAGTGGCCATCTCACTGCTTTTACATGAATATTTTGAGGTGTCCCAAGAAACACTTATGGGGCTTTTGGATTATTCAGACTTTAGTATATCGAAGAAAGGCAAAGACAATTATTTCAATACTGAATATTCGCTGTTCAAATACATTTCTGAGAGAGTTCCTGTCAATACTTTGGCACCAGAGGTTGTCAAAAAACTAAAGAACTTGCCATGCAATTTAAGAAGCAATAGACTTTATAATTTTGCTAATTATATTGTAGAAAATCATATAACCGAAGGCTACAAAGAAGCACTTCGATTTGCATTATCTTCACAAAATCTCTCTGCCAATATTCTTGAGGCGCTTATCAAGGGAAGACTGATGATTGATGAGATAAAAGCAGCAAGTCGCAGTATGAGTATTTCGGATAAGTTGTTTTGCTATACATCCATCCACAGAAACATAGGAGATGATGGCTGGGTAAGACAAGAACTGGAGCCGGAGTTTAAAAACTATACTGGCTATGACTTGAGCAGGGCGGTAAGGTTGTTGATAAGTATGGGAAGTCTGGACGGACTTGACTATCTGGTACGGCATCCGGATATGATGGATCATGGTGAGGATTTCATCTTTAACTATGCGACACCGAACGCCATACCGTCGTTGTGCTATTTTGTAAAGTACTGTCAAGAACATAAGATTGACGGTATTCATACATCAAATAGCATTATAACATCCCTGGAGCGAATAGCTTTATTGAGCGAGGAAGCACTGAAGGAAGTCAAGCAATATCTGAAAGACCTTACAAAGAGAGGTGAAGAATTCAAGTATTTGAACCGCTATATCATCGCTTTTGAAGACAAGTTTTATGAGTCCTATCCGGGAGTCTGTGATATACAGTCTGTTATGGAGCTATTAGGGACAGATGTAAGTGACATTTATCGCGGGGGTGAAGAAAAACGAGATGCGGCTGATGGTAATGATGCCGTTGAGGATATACTTTATATTTCTTACAATTGGGAGAGAAGTTCTCAGCATACGGTAGATTACCTGTGCTATGTTCTAGATACGCATAACATTCCTTACAAGCGAGACAAGAAAGACTGCCCTTATAACGAGAATATCAAGGACTTCATGAATGCCATCAGAGCAGGGAAGCAGGTGATCGTCGTTTTAAGTAGGGCATACTTGTATTCCCAGAATTGCATGTATGAATTGACTGGCATTCTGGAAGATGAGCATTATAAGGAACGGATATTGCCCGTTGTGATGGACGATACTATTCGTAGTTCGTTGTTCTACGCTGATTTGGTAGGGTACTGGAAAGGAAAGAAAGATGAGCAGGAAGAAATGGTGAGGCGGCTGAATGAGATTGACACTAACAAAACCAAGCCCCAAGCTGACAAACTGAAGGTGATAGAGACCATCTATGACAAGATAGATGCTATCAAAGAGTATATAGACTGGACGAATGCGGAGAATCTGGATTCGTTGTGCGCGACACAGTTCAGGTCGATTGTTGAGACAATAAAGGAGCGGGTATGACTCAGGAATAAAGATGGTTAAGAGGTATAATGAGGCGATGGTGTTTATGGAGCGTGAGCACCGTAAACTTTCAAAACACTCTCTGTTAGGGAATTGAACAAATCCTGCTTTTGACTAGAAAAAACGATACAAATCGCTCCATAAAGTGAATAAAATTCACTAAAAACACTAAATTTAGTAACTTTTAAGGGCTATCAGACCTTTGGTCTGAGATAAATTGAGTAATTTTGTGGGCGAATAATAAACATATTGCAATGGCAAGTAACAAAGACCTCAATCGCCTGAAGGTGATACTGGCAGAGAAAAAGAAGTCCAATCTCTGGCTGTCCAAACAGTTGGGATGTGCGCCAACGACTGTTTCTAAGTGGTGTACCAACTCGTCACAACCGCCGTTGGAATCGCTGATGAAGATAACGAGACTTCTTGACGTGGAATTTAAAGACCTTGTCAGGTATGAAGAGCTTGATAATAATGAAGAGAAAGTTGATTCCCAGGCTGAAACAGGGGTGGAAAGTAAACATCCTGAATTCTGACGTTCGAATTATAATACATTTTAATTTGTAAAAGATATGCAGATTCCTCAGTCGGACATATTGTCAACCAACGCCATGAATCGCGTGTTTGACACGACAACGGCAACGTACAAATTCTATTGGCTCTTAGCGTTGCTGGACATGTACGTCAAGGAGCAGAAGGATGAAATGCGGGCTCTCGATGTGGCGGCTCGGATGGTTGCCTACGCTTGGTACCCAACCCAGTATTTCCGATTGTCGTTTGGCAAGGGCGATTCCATGTCGAAGATTATTCCCGATGTGGCTCTGTTAACGGGCATTACGGTAGATGATAGGCTCGAAGACAAGAGTGAAACCATCTCTAATGCCATCTCGGAGGACAGGGAGGTGAAGAAGAGAGTCAAGATTCTGTTGAATAATGTCCCTTTCCGCTTTCAGAAGCCTTGGATTGACACAACCGACGATTCCGAGATGCAACGTCGCAGCTTGTCGTTTGAGAATAATTGTCTGTATTCCCTGACGGGTAATGGTGAAGGGCTTACGGTTACAATCAATCCTCGCTGGAGCAACTACCTAACAACCAATTATGAGGTGCTTCGCGATTTTGCTTTGTGGAATCTTACGTTGTTCTTGCAGTCGAGGAATCCCAACGTGCCGAACATATCCAGCAAGTTGCTTCGTCCAGAAGAACGGGAACCGCTGACCAGACAGAAGAAATTCTGGAACAAGGTCATCGAGATAGGTGGTCCCATCCGATGCATATACAAGGACACGCCGCTTGGAAGGAATGAATATGACCTCGACCATTTCATTCCGTGGAGCTTCGTGTCACACAATCAGATCTGGAACCTGATTCCTGCCGACGGCTCATTCAATTCTTCTAAGAGCAACCGTATCCCCGACCTCGACTACTATCTCCCCAAGATGGCGAAGGTTCAGCACAGAGCTTTGCGCTTGTATATCCCTCAAAGCGGGAAAAGGGACAATACCTTGGACGAGTACTATGCCTTGGGCTGTTCCCCGCAGGACTTGATGCAAATGTCCGACGCGCAGTTTCTGAACGTCTGCCGCAAGATTTTCTCCCCTCTTAGCCAAATGGCTGTCAACATGGGATTCCGAACCCTAAGCCCCCAATAACTATGGAACCAGAGAAGATAAACCATCCCTACCTCACGGCCATCAAGCGCACGGATTTCTCTGTGCCCACGCGATACCTCATGCAGCACAATCTGCTCAGGGGCAAGATTCTCGACTTCGGATGCGGTTTCGGTTTCGATACCGACGAACTCAGGAAGCAGGGCTTTGACATTATCGGCTACGATTATTACTACCGCCCGGACTTTCCGGAGGGGAAGTTCGACACTATCTTCTGCAACTATGTGCTGAATGTCTTGGAACCCTACGCCCAAGCCGAGGTGCTGATGAATGTCGCCAACCTGCTTTCCCCCAAGGGGGCGGCCTACTTTTCCGTGCGTCGCGACCTGACGGAAGAGGGTTTCCGGCTTCATGCCATCCACAAGCAATACACGTACCAATGTAACGTGAAATTGCCGTACAAGAGCCTCGTCGCCAACAAAAGCTACGAACTCTACCAATACAACCATTTCAACAAGCTGCCGCGTGTGGAAGGCGAGAAGTGTCCTTTCTGCCGCCTGTCCCGCCGAGTGGAAATCATCTGCGAAACGGCAACTTGTGTTGCATTCTACGATGGATATCCTGTCTCGCCCGGTCATGCTCTCATCATCCCCAAAAGGCACGTCGCTTCCTACTTTGATCTTACCAACCACGAGCGCGAGGCAATGAACGTAGTGTTGCAATATGTGAAGCAGAAAGTTGACGAGCGTTTCCATCCCGATGGATATAATGTCGGTATTAACATAGGCGTAGCCGCTGGCCAGTCGGTCTTTCACTGCCACATGCATGTTATTCCTAGGTATAAGGGTGATGTCCCCAACCCTAAAGGTGGGGTGCGCGGGGTGATACCAGGTAAACAGAAATATTAGAGTAAAAAGTGTTTATGGAGATTCTTTCACATTTTAGAACCATAGAAGAGCTGACAAAGACACTCTCGCGTGAACAAGGATTGCTGAGCGAGATGTTTGAGAAGCGGAAACTAATGAAGTTTCCTCAAGGGTTGGCTTTGGAACTGGTGGGAGGAAATGAAGCACGACTGAGGAAACTACTGGATTATGGTGTATTGGTGGAAACGGGCAATACAGTAGAGATAGAAAGCGACTACCTCAATTTCTTTGAGGAAGTACTGAATGTGAACGAGGAAATCAGTGTGCTAAGTGTTCAGGAGTGCATCAACACGTTGAAAGAACACATCGGCTATTTTCTGCAAGAGACGAATATCAACCGTAAGGCTGGCTATCAGGATAGCGTGCGGCAACTGCTAAAAAAGACGGGGTTCAGAACGCTGAAGAATGTGGTTGACTTGAAGCGTAATATGGATAATGCGTATAAGCAAGAGCCCAACTATATTATCAAGAAAAAGAAGCTGCAAAACCTAGATGAGAAAAGCCATAGCATCCGCTCGATGATACGCGAATGCGAGAAACTAATGGATACTGAGCACGCATTCTTCCTGATGGCCAACGACCCGCACATGGCCAAGACATGCAGTGATGTAAAGCATGACTTTGTGGAGGCGTACCATGCGCTGATGGAAATAGATAGACAGATTATCGTCTATATCAACCAGATTGAGCAGCAGAACCTGCTTTATAAGAAGATACGCAAACTAAAATATTTACAAGACCAGTTACTCATCAAGACTGATACCAATCTGGTTCAGGTGTTGGAAGATTGCAATCCACTATGGATGGAAGCCAGACAATACAGCAAAATAAGGCTATCTTTGGAAAAGGTGAGGGAGAACGACCAGATAGTGAGCATCCTGAGACGGATAGCCGAGCGCAATGGCTTGAAAAAATCCGCAAGGACAGAGGCCAAACCGCTAACAGACGAAGACTTGCAGGAACACGTTCAGCGGTTGAAGAATGTCGATCCTAATGAAGTATGGAATGCTTTTTCTGCATCTAGCTACAACCTGTTTGACTTTATTCTGAGATACGATTATAAGGCTAAACGTGATATAGAAGACCACGCAGCCCTCTTTTGCCAACTGGTCATCCTACATCCTGACGAATGTAAGATGGCAGGGAAATATGCCACTTATCAAGACATTGAATACCCTATTATCTATGCGAAATAATACTCAACGAATATACGAGCGACTGAACCATGGAGAATTCCTTTCGGTGGACAGTTCTGATACCTCAATCCGTCATCTGTATGAGGATATTGAGGAGAACTTCGATGACTATGCTGATTTCTTTAAGGAGATAGGACTGCAATTGGAGGCAGGCAACGGTTATTTCTTTTTCTCACGTATTGGTGAGGGAAAGCAGTCCATAGAACAGAAGTTGGAGAGTTTTTCCAAATGGCTTGACTATCTGGACTTCCTGAAGACCTACAACCAATCGTTTACGGCTGGCTATCAGTTTCGTAAAAGCCATCTGATAGAGCAGATCAGCCTCGATATTGAACTGAAGGAGAAAGCCGGACACCTCTATAAAAAATATGGTGCAGGTTCCTATTTAGAGATTGTGAACAAACTGCTTCAGGAAATGCAAGGTATGGGATTTGCCGAATGCATCAGCGAACAAGACGAGAGCTTCAAGATTACCTCCGCTTTCCATTATGCCGAGGAACTGGTGAACATGATTCAAATTGCCAACGAAGATGAAATACCTGAATAAGATCATATTTGTCAATAGCGCCAACATACCCTATGCAGAGATTTCTGTGGATGGCAATGTACATTTCACAGGTACTCAGGGTGTTGGTAAAAGTACGGTTTTGAGAGCGCTGCTATTCTTCTACAATGCAGACAAACATCGCCTAGGAATACAGCAGGCTCAGAAGTCGTTTGACGAGTTCTATTTCCGTCAGTCAAACTCGTACATCCTTTATGAGGTGATGCGCGACAATGAGGCCTATACCATACTAGTTAGCCGGTATCAGGGACGAGCATCTTGGCGGTTTATCGATGCTCCTTATCAACGCGAGTGGATTATTGGCGAAGATAAGCAGGTGCTGAGTGACTGGGTGAAGATACGTGAGCGTATCGATAAAAACGTGTCAGTATCTGCAAGGATAGACTCCGGCGTGATGTTTAAGGACATTATCTTTGGCAATACCCACGACAACAAATACGCTCGCTATGCCCTTGTGCAGAGTGCCCACTATCAGAACATTCCACGAAGCATTCAGAACGTCTTCCTGAATACCAAACTGGATGCTGACTTCGTGAAGAACACCATCATACAATCAATGGCAGACGAAGACTTACCCATCGACCTGCAGACCTACAGACGACTGGTGACCGACTTTGAACGAGAATATGACGAAATAGACTGTTGGTTCAGGCAGACACGTGATGGTAACTACCCTGTACGTCAGCAGGCATTGAAGATTGCTGAACAAGGTAGACGAATTGTGGCACTCGACCAGCAATTATTAGACGTGTGGCGTATGCTGAACCATGCTGTAGCAGAGAGTGAACAGAAGATTCCGCTTTTGGAGGCTGAAGCTACAGAATTGAAAATGAATATCGAAAAGGAGCGGAATCGTGAGAAAGAACTGACGGCTGACTATGACGGAGAAAAAGACAAGCTCAATCAAACGTTGGGCGGCAAGAAAGAAAAACTGAAGGAGATAGCGCAAGCACGGAAAGATTTCGAGACCTTGCATATCGAGGAGAAACTGGCTCTGGCCGCCCGTGAGGATACCATCAAGAGCGAAGCTGCTGACAAGCATATGTTGCTGGATGACCTGTTGAAAACACATGCATCGATAGAAGAAAAGTACAATATTGCCAGGGGCAAACTTGAGAATGCACGTATGGCATTTGAAAATGCTCAAAAGGAGGCATACTATCAAAAGCAGGATGCCCTGCAGAAAGAGCGGAAACGTTTGGAGGATGAACGCACCAAGAGCAGAAATGCCATGATGAATGCGTTCAACAATTGGCGTCATGAGTCGGATGACCGCTTTCAGATGCTGCTGGCAGAGCAAAATAGGGCAGACAATGCTGTGAAAGAACTGCGACAGTGGCATCCTAAGGCTGAAAGAACGAAGCAGGTACTGGAGCAGCTACGGCAGTTGGAGGTGACTGAAAAGGGGAACACCGCTCAACAAACCGCTGTCAAGAGCCAGATTTTCCAGCTGACAGTTGAGTATGAGATGAAAGAGGCTGACCTGAAACAAGCCTCTCAGCGTGAGCAGGAACGGCTCGAAGCCAGCCGTGTTCAACACAAAGAACAGATAGCCAAGATTGATGAACTGCTGTCCCATCTGGATGGCTCGTTGTATCAGTGGCTTACCGAGAATGCCGATGGATGGGAAGAGACAATCGGCAAGGTGGTGGACGAAGAACGGATTCTGTATGCAGGGGGGCTAGAGCCTCAACTCGGAGTAGCATCCGACAGTCTGTTTGGCATCAAGCTCAACTTGGACAATGTTGACGCCGTACATCGTACGCCAGATGATTATCGTGCCGAGAAAGAAACATTGGAAGAGAAAGTGCAGCAGTTGAACAGACAACTCGCTCAATTGCCCATCACTTTGCAGGAAGATATATCAAAACTGGGTAAGAAATATGGTGACCTGCTTAAACCGCTTCGTCTGGAATACTCTCGTCTAAAAGTGGAGGAGGAGCAGATTCCCACAAAACGACAGAACCTGCAGAACCAACAGCATCAGTTGGAGATGGAAGGGCAGGAAATGGTTGCAAAGGAAAAAGAGGTTCGCGAACGTGCTTTTAACGATGCCTTGTTGAAAGTACAGGCAGAGAAGGAAGTCCGTGAAAAGAAAGAGACCCAGAATAAAAAGGAACTCAACAGTTTGGATAATGCCTTTAATAAATCTTCAAAAACGCTCGACGAGGAATTGCGGGTGTTCAAGGATTCTCAGAAGGCAGAGGCCTCACATCGCAATCAGGAGTTTGCCAATCAGAAAGCTCAGCTTGACGAACAACAGAAAGCAGAACTGTCCGGAAAAGGCCTTGATGTAAACCTATTGGAGCAATACCGCAAAGCATTGGAGGTGCTTAGGAAATTGCTGGTGCAGATAGACGAAGAGCGCCCCACCGTCATCAGATACCGCGATGCAGAGCAGAACCTGTTTGCAAAGGAACCTGAGATAAAAAAGAGCATCAACGCCATTAATCAGCAACTCGGCATGATGCGCCAGCGATATGAGGACAAACGCACACGCATCGAAAAGAAACGACAAGAACTGGAGGAGAGTCAGAAACAAGTCATCAAAGATTTGATTCATCGCCGCGAGGGATTGAATCTGTATCATCAGGTAGTAGAGAACGAGCACTTGGTGCCCGACGCTTTCCTCTCTGATGACAAGCCGATGGAGTCCCAGCAGGATTGTCAGCAACTGATCAGTCAACTTCGTGGAACGGTGAACCTAAAGCGGGAAACATTGGACCGATTAAAAGACATAGTAATCAACTTCAATCGCAACTTCAAGCCTCAGAATGCCTTCCACTTCAACACCATGCCTGTGACGGACGAGGACTATCTCGAGATAGCCGCCAACCTACAGGACTTTATGGATAATAATAAGATAGAAGAGTTCCGCCGTCGTACCAGCGAGCATTACAAGGATATCCTGGGGCGCATTTCTACTGAGATTGGTGCACTGATGAAACGTAGGTCGGATGTGGACAGTGTGATACTGGATATCAACAGGGATTTCGTGGAAAAGAACTTCGCAGGAGTCATCAAGAGCATTGAACTTCGAGCCAATGAGTCATCAGACCGACTCATGCAGTTGCTCATGTCCATTCATGACTATACCGTGGAAAATGCCCTGTCGATTGGCGAACTCAACCTTTTCTCCAGCGACAACCGCGATGAGGTGAATCGCAAAGTCATAGATTATCTGAAGAGTCTCTCCCATCAGTTGCAGGACGAGCAAAGCCGACCAACAGTTTCACTTGGCGATGCCTTCCGATTGCAGTTCCGCGTCAAGGAAAACGACAATGACACCAATTGGGTGGAGCGTATCAACAACGTAGGCTCCGACGGTACGGACATCTTGGTAAAGGCGATGGTAAACATCATGCTCATCAATGTGTTCAAGAAGAAGGCTGCACGCAAGAGTGGCGACTTCATCATCCATTGTATGATGGATGAAATTGGGCGATTGCATCCCAACAACATCAAGGGAATCCTGCAGTTTGCAAACTCGCGTAACATATATCTTATAAACAGTTCACCCACATCTTATAATCCATACGATTACAAATACACCTATCTGCTAAGTAAACATGGCGTGAAGACCAGAGTGGACAAACTTTTGAAAAGGACAAAATAATTATGGTAATAAGTGCATCCATACAGGCATTGATTTCTGGCGAGCAGGTCCCTAGTTCAAAGTTAAGCAGCAAGTTGCTTGATGAACTGATGGCAGAAGGGTTGCTATTGGTGACGACTCGTGGCTCTCGGAAGTCATATCGTGCCCGTGATATTGAGGCACTGAAAAGATACCTCATTGACAAAGATGAGAATTATCGAATGCTTGATGTTACCGATGCGGATTCCCGTGCTTCAATGGCTGCAGAAACAGGGAATTCCAAGCTTATGATGATTCGCTCATGTCCAGGATTCCCTATCAATAGTTATCAGTCTATTGAGTGTTCGCTTAATGGCGAACCGTTTGTTGTTAATCCCCCTGAAGGAAGTTTTGTGTTTATCGACAATTGGAAACATTTTGTCATTCCTGAGGATATTGTAGTGGTGGGAATAGAGAATATGGAGAACTTCCTTATGATTCGTCAGCAAAGGAAGATGTTTGAGTCTTTGTTAGGAGATAAACAACTACTTTTTGCATCCCGCTATCCCCAATCAACTGATTTGCGTAATTGGCTTCTAACGATTCCAAACAAATACGTTCACTTTGGTGATTTTGATTTGGCAGGAGTCCACATCTTCTTAACGGAATTCCATAAATATCTTGATGAACGCTCCACATATCTTATCCCATCAGATATTGAACAACGGTTGGCTAAAGGATCATTAACTCGTTACAACGAACAATATGACAAATATCATACACTTCAGTGTGATATTCCCTCTTTACAGTCTCTCATAGATATGATTAACAAGCACCACCGTGGATATGACCAAGAAGGATATATTGATAAAAATGAAAAATCAAGAATGATTAGAATATGACGCAAGAAAATAAAGGCCGACAGCTGAAACTGCCACAGTAATAACAAGAGCAAGCCATCATTGCCAACACTTAGCATCGGATATTGACCAATACACTAAAACTGTAATGGATGAAGTGGCCGATAAAGGGGCAATCACAACGAATAATATTGTGGTCCACTTTTGAAAAACCTAATTCGCCAATCGCAATTGGCGAATTAACCCACTAACAACTTCCATTTGATAGCGGTCAAAGTGAAGGCATAAACAATGATGCTATTGTAATTCGTCAGTTGCAACTGACGAATATAGCAAAGAGCATCAAATCTCAATGGTCGCTCGCAAAAATATGAAAATTCCAAGCGATTATGTGCGGTTTTCCGAGCGATGCGGAATGAACAATTTATGTAAGCCGTTAAAATACAAAGAGAAACGTCGCTCGTAAAATTTTT
>NZ_JRNC01000068.1 GCF_000758925.1 Prevotella sp. S7-1-8 | reverse complement strand
GGACACCAATATAAAATTTTGAAATTTGTGAGTAATTACGAGCGGATACGCTTACGAATTAAAAACCAGATTGGTGATTTGCCAATCTGGTTTTTGAATGAGGTAGTTCAGCGTTTCTCGCCATACACCCTCTCACACACCTCGTCGATGCCTTTACGGAGGATGACGGAATCCATCGTGTGGATGAGTGGGGCGTAATGGCGGTCATGCTTCAAGACTGGCTTGATGATATAGTACTCCTTGACTACGGCTTCAAGCTGGGTCTGTCTGTACCATGAGGCTGCGGCAAGTACAAGACTGCACAGGGCAATGGTATAGGCGAAGCACTTCCACCATGAAGTCACCATGTCACTCCAGACATGACTCCAGAGTTGGTGCAGTCGGCGATGTTTCGTGGGTTGCTTTTGGGTTGCTTCAGAAGGATGGTTTGGAGCAGCATCGAGTTCATTCTCAGGCACCTTGTACGCGGTGTCTTTTCCAAAGGTTATTGCCTTACCATGTGGAGTGATGGTTGGAGATGGCGCATTGGAAAGTCGTGATATGGTTTCTTTGCTAAAAGCCTGCATCCACTTGGCCCATTCTTCATGAGCAATTGTCATAGCAGTCTGGTTATTTTCCATATGCACAGAAGTGTCGAAGATAGCCTGAATATGGACGGGTGAGCTTTCTACTGCATTTTGCAGAGCTTTCTCAACATGCTCCTTCAAGGCATTAGCCAACCTGACGTAATCAATGTATGACTGGTTAGGCGGTTGATTTGACGTTCTCTGCATTTGGGTGAATGACCGCGGTTGAGTCTGGTCGGGCTCCTTTAGGGGTTAGCTTTCCCCTTCGGGCTGCCGAGCTAAAACTTCCAATCGCTCAATCGTCACTTCGCCGTCCTTTTCATTATAGGCCATCTTGATTCCGTACGCCTCTGCAAGGGCGATGAGCATCTGTATCTCTGCCTTGTGGGATAGGTCACTTTTACGAAGATAGCCAAGTGTGGCAGCATCATTGTCAGCCACTTTCTGAGTTTTTGGTTTATTTGTAGCCATAGCTTATCGTTTACGTTTGAATTGGGGTTTATTAGAATGTGAGTAATTGAATCGAAAACGGTACTTCTCCTTGTCTTCATCGTCAAGGTCACGCCAGCCACGGTTGTTTCCGCCGCCACCACCACCGATAGAGAGTGGTTGGGCGTATGGCATGAGCAACAGGTCGTACAACAATTCAAGACCGACAAAGGAGGTCTTACTGTCCTTGGAGTTTTCATGCTCCGCTTGGAAATCGGTCTGGTATTCCAACAACAGATGGGACAACAGCTCGTCAGTTGATGTATAACCGCCAGATGGTAGTTTCCCATTAGGAAACAACTTGTCGAAGTCAGGGTATGCGTGGTCGATGGCTTTGCAGCCCTGCCTGTCATTGATATAGTGGAGCTGCTGTCTGTAATCCTCATACCAATCATGCACATTGTCATGAGTTATCTGTTTCAGGTCTCCGAACTTTTCTGTGAGGGCAGAGAGTTTCAACTCGTTGTCAAGTTGCTTCCCACTAAAAGTGTATTTCCCATCGGTGAAGACGATGCCCATCAGTTTGCCGTTGACGTTGTTGTAGTGGAAACGCAACTTCAAGCCTTCGGCTCGGAGTGCCTTGTCGAACTGTTGCCAGTCGGCTGACTGAGCCTTGCAGCGCATCACCTTGTCGTAGAACTGGTATTTCTGTTTCTCCCTGCCTCGGAGCTTGTCTCTGTTGACGTTCATCTTGCCTGCGGAGATGTAGAGTCCGTACTTCTTGGTGAGATACTTGCAGATACGCGCATTACGCTCCTTCTCATAGGCTGTACTGATAACGTGGCCGTCTCTATCCACCATGGAACACATCAAGTGGGCGTGGTCATGGTCGGTGTCATAGTGACGCGTCATGATGAACTCGGTGTTCTTGATGCCCATCAGTACCAAGTGTTCTCGGACAATCTTACGAATCAACTCGTCAGTCGCTCTGTTGCCGTCTTTCTTGTGGAAAGAGTAGGCATAGTGTCCCACAGGTTCGCGGATATTGTTGCTCCCCTTTGTGGCGTATGCCTCAAAGATTTGGGCAACAGTCTTGTTGTCCAAGAGCGGAATGCCCTCACTGTGCATGATGACCTTAGCTTTTTTGTCCTTGTCGTACTTTCCGGTGATGTAGTCGAGACATCCCTGAAAGTCTTGCCCATGTTTTATCTTGCAAATCATAGTTGCTCCTTTCGTTAATGGGTGATACGGTCGTCTGTTGCACTTATCGGCTCTGACAAGTCGCCACCGCGAAGTATTCTGCGGATAAGCTCAGTCAAAGAGATGATAAGCTGCTCAGCCTTGAAGCGTACGGAAACGAACCCTCCAACATTGGCTTGATGCGCAATCTGGTTGGTATTGTTTGCCATGCCGCACACGTCTCTCAGTTGCTCTATGTTCTCGTAGCTCATGTGAGCCTGAACCACGGCATCCAGCCCTGCCTCGTGCAGATAAACATTATCAGGCTTGCCAGCTTGTTCCGCCTTATACTGGATGATGTTCTCTTCCTCGTCGTTGTAGCTCACCTTATGGTGATGGTTGCGACGTTCATATCTGGCAAGCTTCGGTCTCCCTCCGGCACGGCGGGTGTCGACGCTGCCTTTATTATTGTTTGCGTTACTCATATGTAATTCTTTTACTGTTTGTGAAACAATCTAATGATACCTATTTATAAAGGTAGGGAAAGAAGACGTTTTAAAGACAGCAAGTTTACAGTCTGGCTCTGTGGTGTGCGAAGCTGCATCAGTGTGCCTGACACCATGCAGGGCAAAGCCCGTTGCATCAAAGGAAGCGGCTATACGTGGGCATATAGGGGCTGACGTGGTTTTTGGCGACCAAAAACACAAACTTGCTTTCTTAAAAAACGTCTCAATCATTCTTGACCATGCTCCCATTTTGGGATTGTGGTTTCCGAGGTTCCCTGCACTCTTGGCCAGCGAAGAGATCAGAAGGCATGACTGTGGCATAGCCTCGGTTCACGGAGCGATCGGGAGTGCCAGGCTTACCCATGGGAGTGACGGATGACTCTCGAGCTGAAGGACGGCCTGTGTCTGAAAGACTCTGACTGCCGAGGACGGAGGCGGCATCCGCTTTGCTATCATGGACATGGCTGCTGGCATGGAGTGTGGCAGCGTGGTTGTCTGGCTGTCCATTGGAATGGTCTGCCGGATCACCATCAGTGCCGTTAGTCATGGTACTGCCATCAGGCAAGAGCCATGAGGTTATACAGGTCATGTCGGCAACAGTAGCCAAACGCGAGCGGTGCATACGGCTGATGCCGTGTTGCTCCATCTGGCGCATGATGCCCTCGAACTTTTTGCGCCCGATGCCAAAACGTGCGCAGCAGGAATGGATGGAACACTCCACCTGGCCCACATCGAGCGTGATAACATTACCATGCTTAGAGGTGGAACTGGGTATAACGGACGTGTTCTTTATCAGTTGTCCGAGAATGGCGAAATGGTTTGTGCCGTTTGTTGTCTCGGAGAGGAAGTCTATCGCCTCGGAGGTGAGACTAAGGTTTACCTTGGTAAAAGGTAGTGAAGTGGAATTGTTATTCATTGTTTTTCAGATTTTAAAATTTGACACTGCTTTGAAAAGAGGAATGTTTGTTGTCTTTCCGCCAGCATTATAATCTGTGGAATCAGCCAACAGATAGTTGGAGCGAGCGACCACCCAAAAGCGGGGAAGGGCTTGGGGCTTGTCCCAAGTTGTCCCTCGGTTGGGAAAACACTTCTTGTTTCTTTCTAAGCATCTTATTTTTTCTTTGTTGATAAAATTATTGGGACAAAGGGACAAGGGACAGTAGTATGCTATGAAGTCAGAATGGAAGTTCGGGCTCTATGCTTTCTTCTTTCCCTTCTATTGAACCTTGCGTAGCATTACCAATCCTCACCCAAGGGTGCTTTGCCCGTCCCGTCTTGTCACAATAGACTGGGTGCAGACCCTTGACCTTTTCTTGCTCGCTCCGTTCCCACCCATCTACCAGAGACATCAATCGGTTGATGTACTGTGCGGTGTACTTGGCAGGATTTCGGCGCACCAAGTCGTTGGGCAACTCTTCTATGATTTGTCGGGAACATACCATGTTGAGCAGCACCTCAGGCTTGCCGTCGGGAGAAGACTCGGTATATGCACCTTTCTGATAGGCAGCACGCATCGGGATGCTCCAAGTGGAGTAGGCTCTTGGCACCATGCGCTCCAGATAGAGACGGATGTCATCAAGGATGGGGTCATTGTGGATGCTTGAATGGTTCAGCTGCACGGCGTTTGCCTCTGCTTCCAGTTCGGGACTGAGATAGAGTTTGACACCCATCTTATAATAGGTGTAAGCCTCTGCCCATAACTGGTTCACCACAGATTGCAATTGGGGTAGCCACGTAGAGACATGCCCGTTGCCATTCACTGTAACAATCCACCAGCGGCGATTCCCGTTGTCACCCTGAAGGAAATTGGTCTCGTTGGTGGTGGCAGCAAAGACATTGTGCCGCATAAACTCAACCACTTTACGCCCGTAAGCGGGTCGCATAGAATCGCTTCTGCGGCTTAGGAATGCCTTTGCCGCCTCTGCATCATTGGCCATCTTCATGCCGTTGAGTTCGCTTATCTCAATAATCCATCCGTTGGTGATGGTCTCCACCTTCTCCTTGTCTCCACTTGCGAAGGAGAAAGAGTCATTGAACCATTTGTCGCCAATGGTCTTGAAGAACGTGCTCTTTCCTATTCCCTGTGGCCCGGGCAGAGTAGGCACGTTGTCGAACTTGCAGCCAGGTTCGAAGGCACGAGCCACGGCAGCCACAAACCACAACTTAGTCTGCTCTCTGACAAGGGGAGTGTCTTCGGCACCAAGGTAGTCGATGATGGCAGTTTCGATATGCGGCACACCATCCCACTCCTCCTTGCGGATAAATTCCTGGACGGGATTATAGCTGCGCTCTGAAGCTGTTGTCTTCAGCAACTCAAACACCTTGTTCTGGGTCTGGCGGAGTTGGTAGGTCTGCTCCAGATAGTCCTGGATTTTTCCTACGGACTCCTCATCCACCTTGTTGCCGTTGACATTGAGGAACAATGGAGAGAAGGAGATGTCGTCCTGACAGAAGGTGTCGAAACGAATCTGGCTCAGGTTCTCATCGTGAGTGAAGATGGCCCTGTAGTTGCTGATACTCTTCGTCAGATTACCCTTGTCATCAAACGATAGGCTGTTTTTCCAATCGTTTTCCATACTATTTCTTAATAGATATGGTAGTACCAGCCTCCTTGGCAAGGTTCAGGGCCAGTTCGGAATCAACGGTAATCTTTCGATTCACCTGAGTGATGGCAGCATCAATGACACCGCTTTTTTTGATGCGATTGGCTGTAGGGATGCTACATCCGAAGATTTTGGCGATTCCAGCTATACCATATTCATAATGTTTCTCTGGCACCACCTCGGCAGGTTCCTTTGCCGTTTGCTTTTCAGCATTCTGGAGTAGCAGGACGAATTCTTGTTCCCGACATCATGCAGATGGGCTTCTCCAGCAATTGCTCTATTGTTATTAATTTTGTCATAAAACCTAATTTTTTGTGGTCTGCCAGTTGTACTTCCTGACGTTCCGATTAAACATCCTTTTTCGGTTCATGAACCATCTTTGAACTCCCGTGATTTGGAATTCGAAGGCAAAGGTAGTCTGTCTAATCCATGAAGGAATTATGAGTGCTATACGCCAAAAACTGAGTAAGTTAAATTTGTATGGTTTTGAAACACAATTTAAGGATTGGGCAAGGTAAAAGGCTGAAAAATAGGGGCGAACAAGTGTTTTTGATAAAGAGGCATACAAAAAGAGCCGCAAAACTCAAAGGTGAGTCATGCGGTTCGAACTTTATCCTATCTAACAAAGAATTATAATAGAGGTATATCCGTTTTAGGAAACACCTCAATGTACAAGTGATTATGTCTGCTTGATAGGGAAAGGTGGTCTTATTTTTGTTTTCCCAACTGTTTTCCCACCGAGATTTTGATACTCCGAGAAACCTTATTTACATGTCTTACTTAGGCTGATATGATGCCAAGTTTATCAAAAAATCATGGAGTTTTCAAAATCGCTGTGTTTTCCCATTGTTTTCCCGAAAAGAAAAATCAGCAACTTGAATTTCTTTTAAGTTGCTGATTTTTAAGGTGGACCAGCCTGGGCTTGAACCAGGGACCTCCAGATTATGAGTAAGGTAGAATGATCTTTTTATGATTTTTTAACATCATAAGTTTGGCTGATTACCAAATAGTTACTATCTCCGTGGCTGTTTATAATACCT
>NZ_JRNC01000067.1 GCF_000758925.1 Prevotella sp. S7-1-8 | reverse complement strand
GACAAGAAGAATGGCGGCAACTATACAAAGGTTGATTGGTGGAATCCTTGGTTAATGGTTTGGGATTAATTTAAAGATGTAACAAAATGAAGAAGATCTTCTCTTTACAATTGTATGTTTGGCTTTTTCTTACAATATTGTTTTCCCAATGTACAAAGGTTGATTTAGAGGAAGGAGTACACAAAACAACTATTCTTCGGCATAATTATATTGCAATAACCACAAAAGATGATATTCCCGGAGAAGTGGAAGTGCATTATAGTATATTGGGCAATAATGGTCAAAACGAAGTCAAAACAGAGAGGCTTTCTACTCCTTGCGTGATTGGTGGAGAGAACGTCTTGGTCGCCTATGACAGTATTGTTGGTACACATTCGGGGAAAAGCGTTTTTAGCCAGCTTACCTTGAAAAGAGACTATCAAGAAAACGGAGCAGATTTTCTTTCAATCAAAAACTTGTCTTCGACCGTCCTTGAGTATGCCGTAATCGGTAACCAGCCTCTTGTGTTCCATAACCCTGCGGATTTAAAAGAGTACCATAATTTCACCAATTTAAATGAGATAGATAAAACCAAGGTTGTAAAAGAAAGTCCAACTCCTATTAATTCAGAAGGTATTCCTGTTTTATATTTACTAAAGCCTGAACTTTCTAAAATTAGCCAGTACTATATTTTGCTAAGTATTGGAGATTGTGTGAATGGGGGGCTTACAACCGTAGAAAGTACCTATGCTAAGAATATTGGCATTAAACCTACACAGTATACTGTTCGAGAAATAATGAATTTCTACAAAGAGGAATATAGCCATGGCAAAACCCTATTTGCAGACTACAACGACTATGATTTAAAATGTCAAAAGTACAAAGGTCTAGCTCGTTTAGACATAAAATTTTATGGAGAAATACAACCTGAGTCTTTTGTAAGGAACTCCGGACAGATTTGGTTTATTAATACAACTTCGGGAATGAAGGGAATTGACACCTTTAAGATATTTCAATAGGAATGATACATACTAAATTTATGTTATGCTGTCTTTTGTCAGTCGTGAATTGTGAATTAAAATATTATAAAAAATAGATTTAGCGGTGTATTTATTTTGCTGTGACAGAATTTATTTGTAATTTTGCACACTGTTTGGAATAAGTATATAAAATCGAATTCAAAAAACAAAGAATAGCAATGTCTAAGATTTGTCAGATCACAGGAAAGAGGGCGCAGATAGGTTGTAATGTGTCTCACTCAAAGCACCGCACAAAGAGAAGCTTTGACGTTAACCTTTTCAGCAAAAAGTTCTACTATGTAGAAGAGCAATGCTGGATATCGCTAAAGATCAGCGCAGCTGGTCTCCGTCTTATTAATAGGGTAGGTCTTGATGCTGCGTTGAAGCAGGCAGTTGCCAAAGGTTATTGCGACTGGAAAGACATTAAAGTAATAGGAGAATAATTGACATGGCAAAGAAAGCTAAAGGAAACAGGGTGCAAGTTATATTGGAATGCACCGAGATGAAAAACTCTGGTCTGCCTGGCACAAGCCGCTATATAACTACCAAGAATCGCAAGAACACTCCGGGACGTATGGAAATGATGAAATACAACCCGATATTGAAGAAAATGACTCTTCACAAGGAGATCAAGTAATCTTGCATTAACAATTAAATGAGATAAACTATGGCAAAGAAAGCGGTCGCTACCCTCCACGAAGGATCAACGGATGGTCGCGCATATTCCAAGGTTATCAAGATGGTGAAAAGTCCCAAGACTGGTGCTTACATCTTTGATGAGAAAATGGTTCCTAACGAAGCCGTTAAGGATTTTTTCAAGAAGTAAATAGAAACGAGAACAAAGCGTGTTAACAATGTTATGTAACATGCTTGAGTTACCCATAAAAACCGAAAGTCATGATAGACCAATGTTTATCATGACTTTCGTTTTATATTTTGTAATATAAGTTGGGGCAATGGGTATGACCATTGTCATTATACCGAGATCTCGCCAGCGAGCGATTTGTTCATTAAGTTTCTTATCGTGCTAATATCACTGTGATGGGCCAACAAGAACATCATTTTGGTGATGGCTGCCTCTACAGTTGAGTCGTACCCAGATACCACACCGTTGTCTTTTAGCTGATATCCTGTGTCATACCGTCCCATCGCCACTGTTCCTGCCACGCACTGACTGATATTGATCACAACGATACCACGCATGGTGGCCTTTTTGAGAGCTTGCACAAGCCATGGGGTTTGTGGCGCATTGCCACTACCAAATGTGCGCATGACGATACCTCGCACTTCCTTGGATAGTAACACATTGTGCAAAATGTGCTCTTGTATGCCTGGAAACAAGCTGAACACCACGACATTTGGGTTGAGCGTGAGATGGGGAATCATAGGCTTGTCAAAGTCTGGTTTTAGAATGTGGTGGTCTTGAAACACAAAATTTACGCCAGCGTCACATAGATGTGGGTAATTGAAAGACTCGAAAGCGTGGAAGCCATCGGCGTCTATTTTAGTGGCCCTGTTTCCGCGAATGAGATGACCACTGAAATAGATGCATACTTCGGGCACGCGCGCATGTCCTTCTTGGTTTTTCAAAGAGGCCAGTTCTATGCTTGTTACCAAATTTTCTTTGCCATCTGTTCGTAGCTGTCCGATGGGAAGTTGGGAGCCGGTAAGGATGATGGGTTTGGTGAGATTTTCAAACATGAAAGAAAGAGCGGAAGCTGTGTAGGCCATAGTGTCAGTGCCGTGGAGAATGACAAAACCATCGTAATCTTCATAATTGGAAGAGACGATACGTACTAATTGTGCCCATTGGGCAGGTGCCATGTCGCTCGAGTCAATGGGTGCGGAGAATTGATAGACATCAATGTCAGCTTTGATAAGTTTAAATTCCGGCATAGAGTCAACCAAATGGTTAAAATCAAGCGGTTCCAACGCACCGGTGAGTGGATTTTTCCCCATGCCGATAGTGCCTCCGGTATAGATAAGTAGTACTTTATTCATCAAGGTTTTATATTTTATGCAAATATAGTTAAAAGCCTTGACATTTCAAATTATTTATTCTAAATTTGAAGAAACAAACTAATTTTTTAAAGGCAAATCTATACGAACGCTAAAACATTTCATGAATTATTTTTGTTTGACACATCCCCGCAGCTTAGAATTCGTATTGTCATCATGTGTCCAAGATTTCCATTATAGACTATCATTGCCAGTTAAACATGAAATATTGGGCATCCTATTAATTCTGAGCATAACAGAACTGTGATTATGTGGGCGACCGTCATAAATGGAGGTACATGCGCGCCAATGGCATGGAAGAAAAGTATCGTGCAGGTGAGGACGCTTCTGATTTGGAGAAATTTGAGAAAAGAGCGGAATCCGTTCTGTGCACATTTTGTAATCCAGTGTATTAAGGATTACATGTAGAGTTTAAAAATGCTTTTGTTTTTACCTATACCCCCAAGCTCTTTGTTACCAACAAACCGGAATATATTTCATTTTCAGATCACCTCGTCCATACGGATATCAGTTGGCTCAGCTGGCACATGGTCTACCTTTTGGAAATCAAAGCATATCCCTATCTTGTAAATACATGGAACCTTGCCCAAGAATCGGTCATAATATCCTTTGCCCCTTCCAAGTCGGTTTCCCTCGGTATCAAAACCCATTCCCGGAACAACGGCTATGTCAATGGAAGCATAGTCGGTAAAAACCGGACCTTCAGGTTCCATGATGTGGAAATCTCCTTCGCTCATACTCTTCTTGCCTTGGTATAGCCTAATCTCCATTTCGCTGTCGCCAATAACTTTGGGCAGTAAGATTTTTTTCCCCTTTTGAGCCAACTCGTCAATGATGTCGTGTGTGTAAACTTCATCGGGGAGCGAGTAGTATAGAAAAATCGTATTAGCTTGAGCCAATTTAGGATGACACAGCAGACGGTCAACGACAGGGTGTGACATCGTTATGAGCTGGTCTCTCGTGAATTGTTTTTTGAGATTGCGTATGTTTTTTCTGAGGGTAGATTTCTCCATGGTTGTTTTATTTTGCGCGCTTCTTTTTGATTGTTCTTTTTGTTGGTGCTTTGGGGAAAGCCATATTATTTTTTAAAACCATCATTGCTTTGGTTATAACAGGGTCGTCTTGATTGAGATATTGTGTTAGAGCCTGCTCGTCAAGCATGTTGTAGACAATGCGCGCGTTGATATATTGGTTGAGCAATGAATAGCTTTTTTTAATCATCAAGTTGCGCCGCGCCAATCCATGCTTGTCAGCGTAGGTGGCAAACTTGTTCACAAGGTTCTGTCGGTCAAGATAGTTAACCAATTGAAGTAGCTCGTTGAATTTCTTCATTTTTTGCCTGTTGTTGTCCGTGTAGGTGAAGGCGAATTGGAGAATGAGACCGCTTATTGCCGCCTTTTTATAATAAGAGGTGATGTTGGTGGTGTCTTCGGGCACGAATATATCGGGCGTTACGCCTCCGCCGCCATATACCACGCGCCCCAGCGCAGTGTGATAGGCTGGGCCGGTATGGTGTATGCTGTCGCGTGAGAAAAACTCTCCGTGCTCGTAACGGTATAGGATGTCGGTGGCATAATCGGCGTCCTCGCCATCGGTATATGGCTTTTGGATGCAGCGCCCTGATGGTGTGTAATATCGAGCTATGGTCAGACGTACCATGCTTCCGTCAGGAAATGGAATTTGTTGCTGTACCAAACCTTTGCCGAACGAGCGTCTGCCAATAATTGTGCCACGGTCATTGTCTTGGATGGCGCCCGCGAAAATCTCTGAGGAAGAGGCCGACCCTTCGTTGATGAGCACCACTAACGGCATGTTTTGGTAAGCTCCATGTCCATCGGAACGATAGTCTTGGCGGGGCGATTTGCGACCTTCGGTGTAGACGATGAGTTTTTTTGCCGGCAAGAATTCGTTTGCCATTTGCACCGCGCTTTGCAGATAGCCACCGACATTGTCACGCAGGTCGATGACCAAGTTGCTAAATCCCTTTTGCTGCAAAGTTGCAAGGGCGATGAGAAGTTCTGGATATGTCTTTTCGCCAAAACTCTTAATCTTAATATATCCAGTTTGTTTGTCAAGCATATAGGCTGCCGTGACGGTTTTCGTAGGAATTTCACCACGCGTTATGTCATAGGTGATGGGCTTGCCGTGACCAAATCTCTGCACGCTCACTTTCACTTTGGTGCCGTTAGGTCCTTTCAGTCTGCGCATGGCTTCCTCATTGGTAACCACCTTGCCTACAAATTTCTTGCCGTCCACGTATACTATCTTGTCGCCGGCAATAATGCCTGCTTTTTCAGCCGGACCATTCTTGATGACGTTCTGAACACGTATAGTGTCGTCGCGAATAACAAACTCAATGCCCACTCCTGAGAATGACCCTTTCAAATCATCGTTGGCGGCCTGCACGTCTTTGGCGCTGATATAGACCGAGTGTGGATCTAACTCGGCCAGGATTTTGGGTATGGCATCGTCGACAAGCGAGTCCATGTTAACCTTATCCACATATTGGTCGTCGATGATATGCAGCAGATTGTTGAGGCGATTGCTACCGTTGTTGATGATGGTGAGCCTATTGCCTGAAAAATGATTTGCATAAAACGAACCAATCATAACGCCGATAACAACGCACAGCGCCATCAGCAGGGGCATAAATCTGTTTCTATTTTCGTTTTTCATTTTAATCTTTTTAGGCTTGTCAGTGTGTGGAAACCATTTAAGCGATGTGGCGCCGTACTGGCTAAACTGTTTTGTATCGGGTTTATTTGTCTAATAACACCACGTCTATGCCAGCTCGCTCAAGCAACCTTATGCCGTCGTCTAACCGGTAGGTCTCTCCGTATACCACGCGTTTGATGCCAGATTGTATGATGAGTTTAGCGCACTCTATACATGGCGAGGCCGTGACGTAGAGGGTCGCGCCGTCACTGTTGTTGTGCGAACGCGCCAGTTTGGTGATGGCGTTGGCTTCAGCGTGCAGCACATATGGCTTGGTTACGTTGTTCTCGTCTTCGCAAACATTCTCAAAACCACTGGGGGTTCCGTTGTAGCCATCGCTGATAATCATTTTGTCCTTGACCACCAGCGCTCCCACTTGTCGCCGTTTGCAATATGAGTTTTCCGCCCAAATGCGAGCCATGCGCAGGTATCTCCCGTCAAGCAGTCGTCTTTTTGTTTCTCGGTTGGTCTCTTCCATCTTACTATTGGTTATGCCTCTTTGATGCCATTGCGTACCAACAAAGCGTCAATTGTGGGTTCTTGCCCGCGAAAACGCTTGTACAGTGTCATCGGGTTTTCCGTGCCGCCTTTTGAAAGGACGCACGATCGCAATCGTTTGGCTGTGTCACGGTCAAATATGCCGTTCTTTTTGAATACGCTGAAGGCGTCCGCATCAAGCACCTCTGCCCATTTATAGCTATAGTATCCAGCTGCGTATCCGCCAGCCATAATATGCGAGAATTGGGTGGTCATACAAGTGTTGGGCAGTTGCTCGGCCACCATGGCTTTATCCCAAGCTTTTTTCTCAAAGGCAATAATGTCTTCCTTGAACTCTGTTTTCTGTGTGTAGTAAGCCATGTCGAGCAGTCCGAAACTCACCTGTCGCAGGCAAGCGTACGCCACGTTAAAGTTGCGACTTTTGCGTATACGGTCTATTAGCTCGTCTGGAATAGGCTCTCCTGTCTTGTAATGAAACGCAAAAGTACGCAGGAAATCCTTTTCCGTGGAGTAGTTTTCCATGAATTGCGATGGCATTTCCACAAAATCCCACCATACGTTTGTGCCCGACAAACTCTCAAACCGAGTGTTGGCCAACATGCCGTGGAGCGAGTGCCCGAACTCGTGCAAGAATGTCTCCACCTCGCCCAGAGTGAGCAGGGCTGGCTTGGAGGCCGTGGGTTTTGTGAGGTTCATCACCACGCTTACGTGTGGCCTGATGTTCTCACCCTTGCTGTTGATATATTGCCCTTGAAATTCCGTCATCCACGCACCGCCCTGTTTGCCGTCTCTGGGGTAGAAGTCAGCGTAGAACACGGCAAGGAAACTGCCATCCTCGTCGAACACCTCGTAGGCTTTCACGTCAGGATGATACACGGGTATTTCATGGTTCTCCTTAAAAGATATGCCGTAAAGTTTGTTGGCCAGCCCAAATACGCCCTCAACCACCTTGTCAAGCTGAAAATAAGGCCGAAGCATTTCCGCGTCGAGATTGAATTTTTCCATTTGCAGTTTGTGCGCGTAATACGAGAAATCCCAAGGCTTCAGCTCAAAGTTCTCGCCCTCCATGGCCCTGGCTTTTGCTTTTATGTCATTCAGCTCCTCGATGGCTTTAGGCTTGTAGGCGTCTATAAGATCGTCAAGGAGCTTGTACACTCGGCGTGTGCTGCCAGCCATCCGGTGCTTCAACACGTAGTCGGCATAGGTCTCATAGCCTATCAATTGAGCTATCTCACGTCTCAAGTTAATGAGTCGTTGACATATCTTCAAGTTGTTCTCATCGTTGTTTTTGATACATTCCGTGTTGCGTGCCATATACATTTGCTCGCGTAAATCGCGGTTTTTGGCATATGACATGAATGGAGAATAACTGGGATAGTCGAGCGTGAACAACCATCCTTCCATATTCTTCTCTTTGGCGGCGGCAGCCGCGGCCTCTATGGCAGTGTCTGGAAGACCCTCCAAATCGGCCTTGTCAGTTATATGAAGGGTATACGCCTTGCTTTCTTTCAGTAGGTTTTGCGAGAATTGTAGTGTCAGGATGCCCGCCTCTTCCGTCAGCTTGCGCAGTCGCTCTTTGTCCTTGTCTCCGAGCAGGGCGCCGCTTCTCACAAACGCGTCGTATTCCTTGTCAAGGAGTGTTTGTTCCTCCGGGGTGAGATTCTCGTGATGGTCGTGCACATATTTCACACGCTCGAAGAGTTTCTTGTTGAATATCAGGTCGTTGCCATGCTGTGTCAATATAGGGCTGATTTTTTGAGCCAGCTCCTCCATCTTGTCGTTGGTGTTGGCGCTCATCATGCAAGAAAACACCGTCGACACGCGGTCCAACAAGTCGTAATAGTGCTTGCCTTTGGAGTCGTCTTCCACGGCAATGGTGTTACGGAAAGTTGGGGTGTCAGGATTTTCTACTATTTTGGCTATGGATTCGTTGTCCCTTCGTATGCCCTCCATGAAGGCCTCCTCATAGTGCTCGAACTTAATTTTATCAAATGGAACCGTGTCATGGAGCGTTTCATATGGCTCCATGAACGGATTTTTTTTAATCTCAGGTTGATTCATAACATGCTATGACTTTCTCAAATGCGTATTGCAAAGGTAATAAAAAGATGCTACACCTATTATCAATAAGTAATTTTTAACTTATGGCACTGTTTGACAGTCGCTCTATAGCGGGAATGTCTATCCGTTCCCTGTGTAGCGTCAATAGGTCATTGCGCGCCATGTCGTTCAATACATGTGATACGTTCAACCTGTTGTCGTTAAGCTCTTCAGCTATGCGTGTCATTTTGATTTTGAACGTTTTCCGACCAGCGGGGCGTATACAATGTGAGAGGAAAAAACGGCATATTCGTTGCTCTAAATGCGTAGGTACACTGAGCCAGTCTTGATGATATTTTTTCTGTAGCGCCGTTGAGATTGCGTTGAGTAAGTTCAGCCTGAATATAAGAGAGTAGTTAGAGAGCTTGAGGGTCTCGTTTTTATTGACGCAGATAATGTTGCAAGCAGTCTGGGCAAACACGGTGGATGAGTAGCGTTGAGCCAAGCCAAACGTACGCTCCGGTTGCAAGGCCAAGGGAGCGCGGAGATACTCGCATACCTCATAACCGTGGTCATCGGCATGGGCGCTCGTTTGTATATCGCCATCAACCAACAAAAGCAGCTGCCCACTTTTCTCTCCCTCGCGCACAATGGTCTCTCCGGGGTTGGCTTTCTTGAAATCGAACTTTGTTTTGGCGATAATCTCGCTCAGCTCTTCATGTTCCATGCCTACGAAGAGTGGTAGCGAGATTAGTTTTTTATGTAGCTCGAACGTTTCCATGGTGGATATACGGCGTGGTTATTCCACGATTTTTTCTTTCATTGAGGGAGAATACCACACTTGGTTCCGTCCTTTCCTGTCAGCATAGATAATGTAAACCATCAGTTCCGGATGTTTCCTCAGCAGTAGTTTCGTCTTGTCCAAGCCCATCACCATGAAAGCAGTGGCGTATGCGTCTGCCGTAGCGCAGTGGTCGGCGAGAACCGTGGCTGACAAGATGCTGTGCTGTACAGGATAGCCTGTCTTGGGGTCTATGGTGTGAGCGAGCTTCTTGCCGTTTTTGTAATAGAAGTTGCGGTAGTTCCCACTGGTGGCCATGGCTTTGTCCGTGACGTTTAATACCGTCTGCAACTCTTGGTCCACGCTGACCGAATCGTCCACGGGCTTTGTCACGCCTATTTTCCATGGCAATCGTTTCTCGTTGATTCCGGCCGAGACTATCTCTCCACCAATTTCAACAATGTAGTTTTTTACGCCCTGTTTCTTGAGATAAGCGGCCACCACATCCACGCCGTACCCTTTGGCTATGCCCGAGCAATCGAGCATGACACGAGGGTTGTCCTTGACGATTTTTCCCGCCTTCAACCTTATTTTTTGATAGCCTACAATGTTTTTTAGATCATTGATCGCCTTTCGCGTGGGGGGGGGGCTGGCCTTGAAACCAAAGCCCCAAGCGTTGACCAGAGGGGCTACGGTCATGTCAAAGGCTCCGTCGGTCTCTTTGGCGATGCGCTCTCCCAACGTGAACACGTCCGTGAACATGTCGTCAAGCGCGACGCTCTCGTTCCGATTTACCTTGGATATGGTCGAGTTCTTGTTGAATGTGGACAGCGCTCGATCCACTTTTTGCAATTCGGCCTCGATGCCTTGTTGCAAATTGGTGTGGTGTTGGTACGTTATATGGTATACCGTGCCAAAAACAAAGCCCTCGTCATGTTGGTAGGGTAGATCTCGTTGTTGCTTTATGATCAAGATCGTTCCAATGACCAGCAGGCCGAGAAAAATCAATTGCCACGCTCGTTTTTTGTTTTTTAGTATTTTCATGTTACAATTCTAATATCACGTCAAACGTCCCTGAGAGTCTCGAAGTGCCTTTTATGCCATATCCCGGTACGTACCACACGTTGCCCAATTCTCCGTCGTTGTGTCCCACCCGGAGCTTGTACCTCGCGCTCCAACCGAGGTGCAGCGGACCCCATATCTTGGCCGAGACACTGGCCAATGCCTCTACCCAGTGACAAGACGCACTGATGTCGTGGCGCGAGAACGGCGTGAAACCACCCCAAACGGGATCGGGGATGTCGGTGTGGTCAATGTCAAACTTGAAAGAAGTGTAGGCGTAGCGTGCCCCTACGTACATGCGATAGATATCGTGCTTGTTTTTCAGGATATTGAAATCGGCGCCAATCTTGCCGTATGGAGCCGAGGTCTTGTATGACGTCTCGGTTATAATGTTGGTGTGATTGGCCGAACCAATACCCAATTCGAGTACGGGAAAGTATTTGTCCTTGAGGTTTACGCGTAGGCCCGCCTCGTATTGGCCATAGTCGGAGACCATTTTTTGAATCAATCCCACCATGTCGGCCTTGATTTGGAAGCCACGGAAAAAAGGTATGGAATCGTTCAATTGCTTGCGGCGTAGCTTTTCCAACGCGTCCTTGCGCGCGTCTTGGGCGCTTGTTTGTTGGGCCGTTGCCAGTAATAGCAGGCTAAAAACGATATTTCTTAAAATAGATATAGAAATGTTTGGGAGACATGTCATAGGTCACTTCCTTTTCTTTTATAACCACGGAGTCTATGGCGTTGTGCGTGCAGCGCACGTCGGTGATAGTGTGAAAATAGTTTAGCCCACAGTCCACTGACTCAAAATGGGGTCTGTTGGTCTTGGTCACCCACACGGTGTCGAGTATTTCTTTGGTTTTGAAATAGAGCACGTCTTTGTTGCCGCCATAGCTCATGGGCAGCGAGAAACTATCTGCTTGGGCCAATTGGTTGATGAGTATCGTATCCGTGCCATCGTGCCTTTGGGTCAAGATGGTAAGTGGGTCTGGCAGCTTGGTTACGTCGCCCATGAGCTTGTAGTTGGTGTAAACCGTGTTGTTCAAAGGGCAATCCACGCTTGAGCAGGCCATCAAGATGAAGACGACGAATGCCATGCGGATATGAGACAAGCAATGTTTGAATGGTCTATGCGTCATCAGTCGATTGTTTTTTCTATATGGTAATCGTTCCTTTCGGGATTTTGCCTGCTCAAAAGGTCACCCACAAATCCTGCCAAAAAACACTGAGAACCAAGGATCAGCGCCGTGAGGGCGATGAAAAACGAGGCATGGTTGGCCAACAAGTCACCATAGTTGCCGTTGTACAAATTTACAACTTTCTCAATGATGAGCCAACACAAGGCCACGAAACCTATGAAAAAAATGAGGCTGCCGACAAAGCCGAACACGTGCATGGGTTTTTTGCCAAAGTTAGTGAGAAACCATAGCGACAGCAAATCCAGGTAACCGTTGAAAAATCTGTTAATTCCAAACTTGGAGTTGCCATATTTGCGTGCTTGGTGTTGCACCACTTTCTCGCCGATTTTGGTAAAACCAGCGTTTTTAGCCAAATAGGGGATGTAGCGATGCATCTCGCCATAGACCTCTATGTTTTTCACCACAGCTTGCTTGTAAGCCTTAAGCCCACAGTTGAAATCGTGCAGATTGTGAATGCCCGATATTTTTCGCGCCGTGGCGTTGAATAGCTTGGTAGGCAGCGTCTTGGATATTGGGTCATAGCGTTTTTGCTTATAACCCGAAACCAAGTCGTATCCATCCTCGGTGATCATGCGGTAAAGTTCCGGTATTTCGTCTGGCGAATCTTGCAGGTCCGCGTCCATCGTGATAACTACATTGCCCTTGGCCTTGCTGAAACCACAAAACAACGCAGGGCTCTTGCCATAATTGCGACGAAACTTAATGCCCTTGACGTTGGGGTCTTTGGACCTTAAGTCTTCGATGACTTGCCATGAGCGGTCCGTTGAGCCGTCATTGACAAATATGATTTCATAGCTGAAATTGTTAGTCGTCATTACACGCTTGATCCATGCGTGTAGCTCGGGCAGCGATTCCTCCTCGTTGAACAGGGGTATTATAACGGATATATCCATACTATTTTATAAGGTTACTGCTTGTTGGTTGTCGTTTTCTTTCTCATGCCAAACAGTGGTATGAGCAAGCTCAGCAAAGCGCCCCAAAACAGGTTTTGCATCATGAAGATGAACGATACTTCTATGGCCGACATTTGAGAAACGAGCGTTAAACTCTGGTTCAACTCATCAATGACCTGCTTGACGTTGCCCATATTGTCTTTGTACGCTCCTTGTAGTTTGGCTACGCTGGCTTGCATCATGTCCAACATGGCCCCATGGTCGAAAAAACGAAAATACACGTATTGGGCGATAGCAAAGATGAGAGCCGCGTAAAAAAACGTGTACCACGAGAAGGCCAACCCTCGCCTATAAGACATGACGCCTTCGAGGGCATAATCCCGAAAACGCACCAATCTCCAACCCACAAAAAAAGGAGTGGAGAAAGCCAATAGGCTGCCCCACGAAGACAGTGGCGCGAACACAACGAGCAGGAAGCTCGCTATCCACAGCAAGGCGAGAAAAGCACCGTCTTGACGAGCAAAAGCCTTGACTTGTACGAGTGCTGATACATTGATCATAATTGGTTGCAAAGTTAATCATTTTATATCGAATACCTTGAACGGCTCGCTTCTACTTTTCGAAAATTATGTTAAATGACATGCTTTTTCCTTTGCTCAACATGCCTTTTACGATGGAATGTATTATCTTTGCACTCGCTAAAGCAGTGAACACTGCCGAAAGACATGGGCAAGTCTCTTACGGTCAGCTCCCTCGGAATCCCCCAGGATGGGAACGTAGCAAGGGTACTTGGTTGTAGCGACGCGATAAGAATAGCTTGCCCACCTGCCTCTTTAGCTCAGTTGGCCAGAGCACGTGATTTGTAATCTCGGGGTCGTTGGTTCGAATCCGACAAGAGGCTCAAGACTCAATAGGTTATTTAGGCAGACGTTAGGTGTGACGCCCAATGTCTGTCGTTTTTTTAGTACTTCTCGATAATGTCTCGGAGGGGTGCAACACAATAAAGAATATAAACACTTTTATGTTTCTTTATAATAAGTGACATTGCTCAAAAATGGCAGAAATATTACTCAAAACTTTATTCTCGCACTTTCCAGACGGGAAAGGCTGCATGGGCTGCTTCCGCAAAATTAGGTTCATGGTAGCAATTACATAGCCCTATGTGTAGTTGGAAGTAACACGCATGGTTGCCAAGTGGAAAGTGATAAGTATTTGTTTAATAAGGATAATAAGTACGTAGTATAATCAATAAAACAAAAAAAAATATGGTGAAAAATTACTACAAGTAGTCTCTCAAAAATCGTTTATTTGTAAACATCTTACAAATAGCTGGCAAATATGCGAGAAATGAGAGTTTTCTATAAGTGCCTATATATTATATAGTTGTAGTATTCTATCAACAGTTTGCTTAAAAGAAGTTTTCTATTCGGTTTGTCATTAAGCATTAATCGAGGTATGATTAGTGGCTAATGGGGTGGCGTCTACGTTCTAATCAGCTTGCCATTATGGGCTAAATGCGCATTGATTAAGTATTGATCGCATGCCGGTTGCGTTTTTTGCGATGTCATGTTTGTATTTTTGGGGTCATTTGTCTCGGTTTTCCCGCACGGATTGTACAAGCCGCAAAGTGTTGTTTTTGGTGATTTTTTTTGACACGTCAGATACATGTCACAATTTTTCCCGTCCATAGTGCATGTAGTTGTGAAAGGAAATGGCAAGACAAGAAATGCCTTGCCATCATGTGTTTTAGTGATGGCAAGGCGTAAAAAAACAGTCGGGCGCGTGTCGTTATATTTTATCCAGCTCAACGGCCATCTGTTCTTGCAGTTGGCGAGCTTGTGTGGCGGCGGCATCGGCGAAACGCTCGTCAGTGGCGGCGTAGATGATGCCACGACTGGAATTGACGAGCAGGCCGCACTCTTGGTTCATGCCATAGCGACACACTTCTTGCAAGCTGCCACCCTGCGCGCCCACGCCGGGAACAAGCAGAAAATGGCGTGGCGCTATCTTGCGAATGTCCTCGAACATTCTGCCCTGCGTGGCTCCAACCACATACATCATTCTCTCATCGTCGGCCCACTCTTGGCTCTTGCGCAACACTTGCTCGAAGAGGCGTTCTCCATGGGCGTTCTCCATGAGCTGGAAATCGCCCGACCCCTTGTTAGAGGTCAGCGCCAACAGCACGACCCACTTGTTCGCGTAATCAAGAAATGGCGTCACGCTGTCCTCGCCCATATAGGGGGCAACCGTGAGGGCGTCTATGTCATATTGCTCAAAGAACGCGCGGGCGTACATGGCCGACGTATTGCCAATGTCGCCTCGCTTGGCATCGGCTATAATGAGATGGTTGGGGTAGAGGGCTTTGAGATACTCGACTGTATGCTCGAATGCCACTAAGCCTTTGACGCCAAGACATTCGTAGAACGCAAGGTTGGGTTTGTAAGCCACGCAATAGGGTGCCGTGGCATCGATGATGGCTTTGTTGAAAGCGAAAATGGGGTCTTCCTCGTCAAGTAGATGCGAGGGAATTTTCTTGATGTCGGTGTCAAGTCCCACGCATAGAAATGATTTCTTGGCGAAAATCTGTTCTACTAATTGTTTCTTCTCCATATTTACAGTTCGTTTTCTTTGAGTTTTTCGGCGTTCTCAGCCACGGTGAGATGGTCTATCATGTCTTGTATGTCTCCGCCCAGAAATCCTTGCAGGTCGTGCGTGGTGTAGCCAATGCGGTGGTCGGTGACCCTGCCTTGCGGAAAATTGTAGGTGCGTATCTTGGCGCTTCTGTCGCCGGTGGACACCAAGCTCTTGCGCCGGTTTGATATGTCGCTAAGATATTTGGAACGCTCGTGATCATAAATGTACGTGTAGAGACGGCTCAAGGCTCGCTCCTTGTTCTTGGGTTGGTCGCGCGTCTCGGTGCATTCAATGAGAATTTCCTCAACCTCGCCCGTGTTTGGGTTCTTCCAAGGGTAACGCAGCCGAACGCCAGACTCCACCTTGTTGACGTTCTGTCCGCCGGCTCCACTTGAGCGAAAGGTGTCCCATTTGATGTCTCCCTCGTTGATGTTCACCTCAAACTTGTCGGCCTCGGGCAGCACGGCCACGGTGGCGGCGGAGGTGTGCATGCGTCCTTGCGTCTCGGTGGCTGGCACGCGCTGCACCCGGTGAACGCCGCTCTCATATTTGAGCACTCCATAGACACCGTCGCCGCTCACGGCGAAGTCTATCTCCTTGAAACCGCCCACGGAGCCTTCTGACACGCTTGTGACGCTAAGGCTCCAGCCTTTGCTGTCACAAAATTTCTTGTACATATTGAACAAGTCGCCCGCAAAGAGCGCGGCCTCGTCGCCACCGGTGCCAGCGCGTATCTCCATTTGCACGTTTTTGGCGTCTTCAGGGTCTTTGGGCACAAGGGCGAGCTTTATCTCTTCCTCTATCTTGGGTTGTAAATCCTCGTTGGTCGCCAGTTCTTCGCGAGCCATTTCTTTCATGTCGGGGTCGCCCTCGTTGGCCAAGATGTCCTTGGCCTCGCTGATGGCGTTGAGGCAATTGACATAGCGCCGGCGAGCGTCCATGATGTCACCGAGATCTTTGTATTCTTTGGTGAGCTTGACATAGCGTTTTTGGTCCGCGATGACCGCTGGGTCGGTTATAAGCGTTTTCACCTCCTCGAAGCGTGCCTCGAGGCCGTCAAGTTTGCTTAATATATCGTTATTCTCTGTCATCAATAATGATTTTTATTATTTACGATTAATGATTTTCAATGTCTAAAGGTATGCCATTAAGCGCACAGTAGTTTCTAATATCTTCTTCAGTGCGTAATATCTTGTCGCATTTGTCATGCAAAGCCTTGATGGATGACTCGAAATATTTGTCATCCGCGTTAAGTGTAGCCTCTGTGGCACTTATAAATTGCTCGAAATCGGGGTTGGTGTCGCACAACTTGTCCACCGTGCTGAAGTCTATTTGCCTATATTTGGCTTGGTACCAAACTTTGCTTTGGCTTGGCAATGGCCTGAGCAAAATGAAGCCTATGCCGAAAGAATGGTTAAGCCTTTCCAACTCGTCTTTTAAATTTTCGTTAATGTGATACGAGACAAGGTATCCGTAATTGGCCCAGCTTGAATTTGACACTGCTTGGAAAAAGCATTTTTTCAGCTCGTAATCACTATGGATAGCTTTTTTGAGCTCGTATGAATATAGGCACATGTTTTCTTTTCTGCTCACTGCCTTGAAGAGCGCGTCGCATGCCTTGTTGTGCCTTTTGGAGAATTTCACGCCCACAATGTCTGGGTGAATCCACTTCTGATGCTCCTCCTCTTTGTTGGATTTCTCATGGGAGATGGTTTTCGCCATGACACTCATGGTGGATATGTACTTGCATAACAAGGGGTGCAAGGCGCGTTCATTGAATAATGGTTTGGCGACGACGACATTCTTTTTGCTGCGTGGCGTGCCACAAGGGGCTGCATATCGGTCACTCAGAGCGAAACGAGTCGTTCTGCTGGCATCTTTAATTTTCATAATTCTCGGGTCTCCTTCCTTGCACATTACATACAAAATAGCCGAGGTGCTGGCTAAGGGCGTCTTGGCTTCAGGATTAAAAGAGAATATGTTTTTTTCGATAATATTATCGAATAATTCTCTTGTCGTAGCTCCTTGAGGGAAATCTTCCAAACTTTTTAGAACTGCGTCTTTGATAGTCATGCCATTAGTAATTATATTCTCCGTATTCTGATTTAATAGTTAATGAGCGATGACCTTCCTCGACGTGCCCCACCACTTGAGCGTCGATGTTGAAACTTCTGCTTACGTCAATGACCTGACTGGCTATTTCAGGACGGACGTATATTTCCATGCGATGCCCCATGTTGAACACTTGGTACATCTCCTTCCAGTCGGTTCCGGAACAATCGTGGATGATTTTGAACAGTGGTGGAGTGGGGAACATGTTGTCTTTGACAACACGACAATTTTCGCCCACGAAGTGAAGTACCTTGGTTTGCGCTCCACCTGTACAATGTACCATGCCGTGAATTTCGGGGCGCAAATGGTCAAGCAGCCTTTTGATGACCGGCGCGTAAGTGCGAGTGGGCGACAACACGAGTTGGCCTGCGTTCAATAGGGTGTCTTCCGCGGGATCAGTGAGTTTGTATTTGCCACTGTAAACAAGCTCATTGGGCACAGCGTGGTCATAACTTTCGGGAAATTTCTCAGCCAAATATTTGGCGAATACATCGTGGCGCGCGCTTGTAAGGCCGTTGCTGCCCATGCCACCGTTGTAACGTGTCTCGTAAGTAGCTTGGCCCGTGGAGCTGAGTCCGACTATGACGTCGCCCGGACGGATGTTGGCGTTGTTGATGACATCGGCTCGCTTCATGCGACATGTCACGGTGGAGTCGACAATGATGGTACGCACAAGGTCGCCCACGTCGGCCGTCTCGCCCCCTGTGGGATAGATGCCTATGCCCATGTCGCGCATTTGTGCGAGCAGTTGGTCCGTGCCGTTGATAATGGCGCTGATGACCTCTCCCGGCACTAACATTTTGTTTCGACCGATGGTGCTCGATACCAAAATGTTGTCCACGGCTCCCACGCAGAGCAAATCGTCTGTGTTCATCACTATGGCATCTTGCGCGATACCTTTCCATACGGTTAAGTCGCCGGTCTCTTTCCAATACATGTAAGCCAATGACGATTTGGTGCCAGCGCCATCGGCGTGCATGATATTGCAGTAATCGGGATCACCGCCAAGAATGTCAGGAATGATCTTGCAAAAGGCTTGAGGGAAGAGGCCCTTGTCTATGTGCTTGATGGCATTGTGTACATCCTCTTTGGTCGCGCTTACGCCACGCAGCATATATCTGTTGTTCATAATTGAAAAGTTGTGTTTAATCTTGTTGATTCCAAAATCTCCAACTTTCGAATGCTTGCAAGAGAAGCATTTCCAAGCCGTTTTTCACCGTGGCGCCTTGCGCTTTGCCCTTTTTCATGAAGAGCGTTTCGTCCGGGTTGTATAACAAATCATACAACAAAGTGTTGCTGTCCATAGCCTCGTAAGGTAGCCGAGGACATTCGTCTGCATGCGGATACATTCCCACCGGCGTACAATTGACAATGACGTTGTAGTCTTTGATTATCTTGGGTGTAATGTCTTCGTATGTTATGGCAGGGTGTTTGTTCGTACGACTCACTTTTAATGTTTTGAGGCCGAGGGCTCTCAGGCCATAGTCCACGGCTTTGGAGGCGCCGCCCGTACCGAGCAACAAGGCTTTCTTATGGCATGATTTGAGCAATGGCTCTATGCTCTTCGTGAAGCCAATGACATCGCTGTTAAAGCCCTTTAGTGTGTTTTTTTTGCCTCGACGAGTCACCTTGATGACATTGACGGCCCCAATGGCTTGAGCTTCGGGACTTAATTCGTCTAAATACTTGATCACTTGCTCCTTGTAAGGTATTGTGACATTCAAGCCTCGAAGGTCTGGATTTGTGTCGACTACTTCTGGAAAATCCTCTATGGTCGGTATCTCGAAATTGTTATAAACGGCGTCAATGCCCTCGTTTTGGAATTTTTCGTTGAAATAACTGATGGAAAAAGAGTGTCCAAGTGGATAGCCTATAAGTCCGTATATATCCATAATGATTTGCTTTTAGTGAGTCTATGAATGGTGTGTAAAGTTTACGGATGTTATTTTGTCGCGACGCAGAGCGTGCAAATGCCAAAGGTCATTCGCTTGAAAGCTGTTTCTTTAAATCCTGCTTTCCGAAGGATGCCCATGAGTTGCTCGCCATGCGGAAACGCCTCGATTGTGGCCGTGAGATATTGGTAAGCGCTTTTGTCTTTTGAAATGAGATGAGCGTAAGCAGGCAAAAAGGTGTGCGAATAGAGCTTGAAAAGTTGTTTCATCGGAAAAGAGATTGGTGTGGTTAGCTCGATGATGACAAGATGGCCGTTGGGTTTCAGCACGCGGCATATTTCTCGAAGGCCTTTGTCAAGGTCTTGAAAATTTCGAATGCCAAATGCTACGGTCACGGCATCGAAACTATTGTCAGCAAAAGACATGTGGAGAGAGTCTTCCTTTTGGAACGTTACAATGTCTTGCAGGTTGGCTTCGGCCACTTTTTTTTTGCCCACAGCCATCATTCCCTCTGATATATCCGCGCCGATCACTTGTTTGGGACATAATGTTCTGGCTGCCAGCATGGCAAAATCTCCCGTCCCGGTAGCTATGTCGAGAATAACTTGAGGATGGAAACGCTCAAGTCGCTTGATGGCTTTGCGTCTCCATCCTTTGTCAATATTCCACGACAAGCCGTGATTGAGGAAGTCGTAATGGTCTGCGATGTTGTCGAACATCTTTTCCACGAGCTTGCCTTTCTCACCGCTTTTGCCGTAGGGTTTTATGTTTTCTTGCTGATACATGTATGGCATTTACTTGCGTGAGGCAAGATAATCTTTCACGTTCTTCTCAATACGAGCGGCGAGATTATCCTCTTGCGCTGCCTTTTGGAACTTTTCACCGGTGATGTGCTCATAGAGCTCTATGTATCTTTCAGATACGCTCTCTGCGTATTCATCGGTGATTTCTGGCATTTTTTGGCCTGGCTCGTTCATAAAGTTGTGCTCAATGAGCCACTGGCGAACAAATTCTTTGGAGAGTTGCCGTTGTGGCTCTCCTTTCTTGAAGCGTTCTTCATAGCCGTCAGCATAGAAATAGCGGCTTGAATCGGGAGTGTGTATCTCGTCAATGAGATAGATTTGATCGCCGTTTTTTCCAAACTCGTACTTGGTATCCACAAGTATGAGTCCGTGCTCGGCAGCTATTTTCTGTCCGCGAGCGAAGATTTTGCGTGTCCAATCTTCGATAACGGAATAATCCTCAGCTGAAACAATGCCTTGTTTAATGATTTCCTCGCGCGATATATTCAAGTCATGGCCCTCGTCCGCCTTGGTTGTTGGGGTTACGATAGGCTCTGGAAAACGCTCGTTTTCACGCATTCCGTCAGGCAATTTTACGCCACACAGCTCACGGCAACCGTCTTTGTAAGCTCTCCATGCGGAACCGGTGAGGATAGAGCGTATAATCATCTCAACCCGAAAACCCTCGCATTTCACGCCCACCGTGACCATTGGGTCCGGTGTGGCGAGTTTCCAGTTGGGACAAATGTCGCTCGTGAAATCCAAAAATTTGGAGGCGATTTGGTTCAAAACTTGTCCTTTGTAAGGGATGCCCTTGGGCAAAACCACGTCAAAAGCAGAAATTCTGTCGGTGGCGACCATTACAATCAGGTCGTCGTCAATGTTGTAAACATCGCGGACTTTACCGTGATAAACGCTCTTTTGTCCATCGAAATGGAAATCGGTACTTGTTAATGCTTTCATAAAACCTTTCCCCTTACCTATTGCGAGAAGTGCCTTTGGCGGTGGGGCTCCTATTTTAAATGATTTGACTGTTAGCTGTCATTTTCGCCATTGTGCTTTGAAATATGACGTGACACATGTGTGTGAGTGTAGTTTCTCTTGCCATCGTCACGATCGCAGAGTTTTTTTTTGTCGTAAGCTTGGTATGCGTTGACAATGCTTGTTACAAGTTTGTGCCTTACAATATCTTTTTGCGTGAGATTGATAACGGCAATATCGTCTATGCCCGAGAGTATCTCAAGAGCCTCTTTGAGACCGCTTTTTTGGTTGTGCGGCAAGTCTATTTGAGTCATGTCGCCCGTTATTATCATCTTGGAGTTCCATCCCATTCGGGTAAGAAACATTCTTGCTTGCGCCGTGGTCGTGTTTTGCGCCTCGTCAAGGATAACCACGGCGTCGTTGAGCGTGCGACCGCGCATGAATGCCAAGGGGGCGATTTGTATGACATTCTTGTCGAGCAGGTCTTGCAAACGGTTGGCGGGGATCATGTCTTCCAATGAGTCGTAGAGTGGTTGGAGATAGGGATCTATCTTCTCTTTCATGTCTCCGGGCAGAAATCCCAATTTTTCGCCAGCCTCGACAGCCGGCCTGCTCAGTATGATTTTTTTTGCGCTTTTCTCTTTCAAGGCTTTTACGGCCAAGGCGATGCTAAGGTATGTCTTTCCCGTTCCTGCCGGCCCTACCGCAAAAATCATGTCTTTTTTTTCAAAAGCGTCGATGAGTTGCTGTTGGTTGGCCGACCTGCCTCTGATGGGTTTGCCGGAAGTGCTGTACACGACAACTTTTTTGACGGAATCAGCCTTGGTTTGATGGCCATGGATTATGTCCAAAATGTCCTCGTCGGAAATAGCGTTGTACTTCAGTACATGCTTGCGCATTTTCTCAATGCAGACTTCAATGCGCGGCATTTCGTCGCTATCGCCCAAGATTCTGATAACGTTATCCCGCGCCATTATTCTAAATCGTGGGAATAAAGATTTCAACATTTGAAGGTGGGCGTTGTTCACACCATAGAAGACCACAGGGTCAATGTCCTCCAAAACTATATGCTTCTCTATCAAGTTGCTTGATTATAAAGTAATAATTTGTATTGATGCAAAATTACAATATTTATGTGAAACAGAAAACAAAATGCTTGAAAATATCTTTTTGCGTTTTTGCTTTTCCTATCATTTTGTTTTGTAATTCTTTTGAATTGTGCTATTTTTGCAATTGAAATGAAAATAACGAAGAAGAGGTATCTTGAGAGTTTTTTGGTCGTCACTGTCGTGTTGGCGCTCGTGCGCTGCATCTTTCCATCGGTTGCCAATGACAAAATGCCTGCCAACAAGTCTAATGACTTTGTCACAGCGGAACGCAAAGTCGGGCGACCCAAATCTGACACTATCCAAGTTGGTGACAGGGTAAAGGGTGAGCCTGTGGCGATTGCCGCCCATCGTGATGGTTCGCCTCATTCAAGATTTTTTAACGCGGATGGCTCTGTGGCCCAAACCAAGATCATGAGTGTGTCCTGTTATTCCAAAACATTTCCTGACATGCAAGACGTTCAGTATGTCGCGGCCAAACAATGGGGCGTGAAGCCTGTCTTAAATCGCGATGACGCGGAGCGGCGCAAGTCCGAGTTGGTCTACGTGGGCAGCAGCCCTTATTTCCATATAGACAAACTTCACAACAGTATACCTTACTTAGTGCCTCGCGCCTCGAACTTGTTGCATGACATTGGGCGCAATTTTTATGACAGCTTGCAGATGAAAGGCGTGCCCCTTCATCAAGTGATCGTCACCAGCGCGCTGCGTACCAAGGATGATGTGGCCAAGCTGAGAAATAGAAATTTCAACGCCACCGAGAACAGTTGCCATCTGTACGGCACCACGTTTGACGTGTGCTACAATCGTTACAAAACGGTTGAGGCGCCCGGCGAAAATCGTTGGAAAGTGCGCAATGACACCTTAAAATACATCCTTGCTGAAGTTTTGCGCGATATGCGAGAGTCTGGCCGATGTTATATCAAGTACGAAGTGAAACAAGGTTGTTTTCACATCACTGTGAGATAGGGTTTCACATGTCACGATTTCTGATGGCTTACGTGGCCGCTTCTGTCGTGGAACGCGGTACAGCCAAGGTTTTTCACCTACCTTGTTTTACCTCGTATTCATCTTTGCTCCATATCACTTTGCCATAGAGATCGTAATAATGGTCTTTTGCCATCCATCTTTGTCGCTTGGTCGTTGCATGTGGATTTAGGCATCGCGTGCCTCGTTTGATGACATTGCAACCCCTGCGGTGCTCTATTTCAAACCCTTCTCCCACCTTGTATGATTGCTTTCGATGCGAATCGTAGCGCCAAAGCACTTGTCCGGCATTCCAATATGCCGTTCCGGAGGCTCCCTGGTCCACCACCAAAAAAAAGAAGTTCCCATCCGGACTGAGCCATGATGAGACGATGCCGTGATAGGCATCGCTCGAGAATACGGCTTCCTCGCAACGGTTGGTCATGACGTCATGGCGGAAAAGCCGATTGTCGTGAATGTAGTACAGGCAGTGACGTTGGTTGTCTGTGTATTTCGCCACCACCTTGGCGCCTCGCGGAAGGTTTTTTGCCACGGCTTTTACGCGGTTGGCAATAGGCGTTTGGCCAAACGCTACCAAACCGCATAGCGCGAGCGTGATGAATATGACGAGTCTAATTTTCAATTTCTTTTTCATAACAGATAGGGACGCAACCGGGAAATGTTCCCAATTCAGCGTCCCTATCATCCTTTGCAGGTGCGAGAGTCTTAATCTTTTATTTTAGTATGCAAACAAGGGATATTCCTTCATGGTGGCATTTACTTTCTCGCGTACTTGCTTGATCACCTGATCGTTCTCAGGATCTTTCAGAACGGTATCGATGAGGTCTGCCACCAAGTGCATCAAATCTTCCTTGGCGCCACGAGTGGTCAAGGCGGCTGTTCCCAAGCGGATGCCCGATGTCTGGAATGCGCTGCGTTCATCGTAGGGCACCTTGTTTTTGTTCACGGTGAGGTCGGCGGCCACCAAAGCAGCTTCTGCTACTTTGCCCGTCAAGTCTGGATATTTCTGACGAAGGTCAAGCAACATGGAGTGGTTGTCCGTGCCGCCGCTCACGATGCTGAACCCATGGTCCACAAGATCTTGTGCCAATACTTTGGCGTTGGCTTTCACCTGCTTGGCGTATTCTTTCCACGATGGGTCAAGGTTTTCATAGAAGCCCACAGCCTTGGCTGCGATGACGTGCTCCAATGGGCCACCTTGGTTGCCTGGGAAAACGGCAGAGTTGATGAGGGTGCTCATCTTTTTCACCACTCCCTTCTTGGTGGTCAATCCCCAAGGATTGTCAAAGTCTTTACCTATTAATATTACTCCGCCGCGTGGACCACGCAAGGTCTTGTGTGTAGTGGTTGTTACAATGTGAGCGTATTTCACTGGATTTTCCAGCAGTCCGGCGGCGATCAGTCCGGCGGGGTGTGCCATGTCCACCATGAATATGGCTCCCACCTCGTCAGCTATCTTGCGCATGCGGGCGTAATCCCACTCGCGACTGTAGGCAGAGCCTCCGCCAATGATGAGTTTGGGCTTGTGCTCCTTGGCCAAACGCTCCATTTCGTCATAGTCCACGCGCCCTGTCTCACGGTTGAGTGTATAGCCCACGGGCTTGTACAGGATGCCCGAGGTGTTCACGGGGCTGCCGTGTGAGAGGTGCCCGCCGTGGTCAAGGTCGAGTCCCATAAACGTATCTCCGGGTTTCAGTACGGCCAACAGCACGGCTTGGTTAGCCTGTGCGCCAGAGTGAGGCTGTACGTTGGCAAACTCCGCGCCGAAGAGTTTCTTAACGCGCTCAATGGCAAGCGTCTCCACTTGGTCTACCACTTGGCAACCTCCATAATATCGTTTGCCAGGAAGTCCCTCGGCGTATTTATTGGTTAAAAAACTGCCCATAGCGTTCATCACCTCTTCGCTCACGAAGTTTTCAGACGCAATGAGCTCCATGCCCCTAAGTTGGCGTTGGTGTTCTTGTTCGATAAGGTCAAAAATTTCTCGGTCTTTTTCCATAGATTTGATTTTATAGGATTGATAAATGGTTAAGTTTTGATTTGGTTGCAAATATAAACATTTAATCTTTTAATAACAAGTATAATAGCGTTGAAAATTTGTGAATATTTAATTTAAAGGTCATTTTCTCCGCTTATTCCCTTTCGCTTATGCCAATTCCACCTGCTCGATGTCTTGCTCCATGTCGCAATAATGACATTTCACAATGCCCAACGCTTTGTCTACGATGGTGAAATAGGTTGGCATAGGCTCGTTGTTGGTGATACACTTGGGGTTGTTGCATTTTATAATGCCATGCAACGCGTCTGGTGTCTCAACGGTTTTTTTCTCCACCACCTCATAGTTTTTGATGGTGTTGAGGATAATTTTTGGCGCGATGACAGACAGGCGGCTTATTTCCTCGTTTGTAAAAAACTTGTCGGCAATTTTGATTATGCCCTTCTTGCCTATCTTTTTGGAAGGGAGATTGTAGCCAATGGTTACTTGCGCGTCCAAGTTATGCAGGTTGAGCAGTCTCACCACCTGATATGTTTTGTCGGCGGGTATGTGGTCAATAACGGTGCCATTCTCAATGGCGGCGACTTGCAGTTCTTTTTTTCCCATCTTGATAATTATGCTATAAAGGTTAAGTCTTGTCAACCTATGATCGTTTTGTCAGCCCGGATGTCATTGAGCGATATTCCCAAACAGTGACAGAAAATGGCCTCGCGGGCGTAAAGTCCATTCTTGGCTTGCTGTATGTAGTAAGCATGCGGATTGTCGTCCACGTCATAAGCTATCTCGTTGACGCGTGGCAGAGGGTGCAATATCCTCATGTTAGGCTTGGCGTTTGAGAGCATCGCGGCGCGCAATATATACACGTTCTTGACTTTTTCATATTCCATCAAATCCGAGAAACGCTCTTTCTGTACCCTCGTCATGTACAAGATGTCCGCGTCTGCTATCACTTTCTCGTCAAAATCAGTATGCTCGTAATATTTAATGCCATTTTGTTTGCAATACAATTTATATTCTTGAGGCATAGCGAGTTCTTCCGGGGCGATAAAGTGGAACGTTGGGTTGTAGTGTCTCATGGCCGTGATAAGCGAGTGCACGGTTCGCCCATACCTTAAATCGCCCACCAAATAGATGTTTAGGTTCTCCAACGTGCCCTGTGTCTTGTAAATAGAGTAGAGGTCCAACAGGCATTGCGATGGGTGCATGTGCGCGCCGTCGCCAGCGTTGACGATGGGCACGGGGGACACCTCCGAGGCGTATTGCGCGGCTCCTTCTATATGGTGGCGCATCACAATGATGTCAGCGTAGTTGCTCACCATGAGGATGGTGTCTTTCAAAGTCTCGCCCTTTGTCGTGCTCGATGTTTTCGCGTCAGAAAAACCGATGACCCGCGCGCCTAACCTGTTGGCGGCCGTCTGAAAGCTGAGCTGCGTCCTGGTGGATGGCTCGAAGAACAGCGTAGCCGCGACTTTACCTTTTAGGATGTCCCTGTTGGGGTGTTTCTCAAACTCCTGTGCCATCTCAAGCAGGTAGCTTATATCCTCCTTGGTCAAGTCGGCAATCGTCACAAAGTCATGATTTTTCATTTGTTAATTGATTAATGGTTGCGTATTTGAGTGCGAAGTTACAGATAATTTTCTATTATTTAAGTATCAATTAAAAGAAAAATAGTATTTTTGCAAAAATTATTTCACCTATCAATTATGAGAAAGTGCATTATAAAATCTCTTTGGATCTTTTCGTTTTCCACAGTGGTGACAGTCGCCATTCTGTTTTTTCTCATTTGGTATGGCATAATTGGCTACTCTCCTGACATCGAGCATCTTCAAAATCCAATCAACAAGTCGGCCTCGCTTATTTATTCGGCTGATGGAAAAGTGATAGGAACCTATAACATGGATCGAGCCAATCGCATCCCTGTCTCGTATTCAAATATCTCGCCCCACTTGGTCCATGCCCTTGTGGCCACGGAGGACGAGCGGTTTTACGAACATTCGGGCATAGATTTCATAGCCTTGGTGCGCGCCGTTATCAAGCGTGGCATCTTCGGGCAAGAGAGCGCGGGCGGTGGCAGTACCATCACTCAGCAACTGGCCAAGCAGCTCTATTCCAGCCCAACGAAATCCACTTTGGAGCGAATGTTGCAGAAACCAATAGAGTGGATCATTGCCGTCAAACTGGAGCGAAATTTCACCAAGGAAGAAATCATTGCGCTGTATCTCAACTATTTCGACTTCTTGCATGGAGCCACGGGCATTAAGACCGCGGCCAAAACCTATTTCAACAAAGACCCCCGAGCGCTCTCCGTGACAGAATCGGCGCTCTTGGTGGGCTTGTGCAAAAATCCATCTTATTTCAACCCCGTGCGCTATCCGGAGCGAAGCAAGGCCCGTCGCAACGTGGTGCTCAGCCAAATGGTTAAGGCTGGCTATCTCTCCCGCGCGGAATATGACCGGCTCGCGACCGAGGCGGTGGCCCTCAACTTCCATCGCGCCACTCATAAGGACGGCATGGCCGTGTACATGCGTGAGTTTTTGCGACAATACATGATGATGGACAGACCCGAGAAGAAGAATTATCCGGCGTGGAACAAACGTCAATATGTCATCGACTCCATAGCTTTCGCCACGGATTCGCTGTGCGGTTGGTGCAAGAAAAACACCAAAAAAGATGGCAGCCCTTACAACGTGTACGCGGATGGGCTTCGCATTTACACCACCATTGACTCGCGCATGCAGCGTTACGCGGAGGAGGCCGTGTATGGCCATGTGGCGCAATACCTACAGCCTGCGTTCGACAAGGAGAATCGCGACAAGCCCAACGCCCCCTTCACCGAGAATCTCACTCGCGAGCAGGTGCGCCAGATCATGGGGCGGGCCATACGCCAGAGCGAGCGTTACAGGGTAATGTCCCAAGCGGGCTATTCGGCCGGCGAGATAGACAGGGCTTTCAAAACACCCACGGATATGTCTATCTTCACCTATCACGGAGACGTGGACACGGTCATGACTCCGTTAGATTCCATCAGGTATTACAAATCGTTCTTGCGCGCGGGATTCATGTGTATGGACACGCACACGGGGCATGTCAAGGCGTATGTGGGTGGAATCGACTTTGAGCATTTCCAATATGACATGGTGATGGGCGGCCGCCGACAGATAGGGTCGGCCATCAAGCCATTCCTTTATTCGCTCGCTATGGAAAATGGGGCGTCGCCTTGCGACCTTGTGCCCAACGTGCAACGCACGTATGTGGTGGCGGGCAAGCCATGGACGCCGCGCAACGCCAATAGGCGACGCTATGGGCAGATGGTCACTTTGAAATGGGGATTGGCCCAATCCAACAACTGGATATCGGCTTACCTGATGAGCAAGCTCAACCCTCGGCAATTTGTAAGCATTCTGCATAAGTTTGGTATTGACAATCCTGATATACATCCCTCCATGTCTTTGTGTCTTGGCCCATGCGACGTGTCGGTGGGAGAGATGGTGAGCGCTTACACCGCCTTTCCCAACAATGGCATCCGTATAGCCCCCATGTTCGTGACACGCATAGAAGACAACGAGGGCAACGAGCTTGCGGACTTCCAGCCTCGCATGACAGAGGTAATAAGTTCGGAGAGCGCTTATAAAATGCTTGTCGAATTGATGGCTGTCGTCGATGAGGGAACGGCGCGGCGACTACGTTTTAAATACAATCTGGAAGGGGAGATCGGTGGCAAAACCGGCACCACCAACCGCAACTCTGACGCATGGTTTATGGGTTTCACGCCACAGTTGGTGAGTGGTGTTTGGGTTGGCGGCGAAGAACGCGACATACACTTTGACTCCATGCGAATGGGACAAGGCGCGACAATGGCATTGCCCATTTGGGCCTATTTTATGAAAAAAGTGTACCGTGACATAAGTTTGCCATACAGCCCAACTGCCACATTTGACATCCCGGAGGATTTTAACCCATGTCAGAAACGCGACGATGACACAGACGAAAATGGTATTGACGAGGTGTATGAGTGACCACAATTTGTCAATATAAATACTCATGACAAACGCACTGGATGATTGTCTTTTTGGAGAGGAATGCAAGAGGTTTTTCCTTTTTGGTGAATAATCAGGCATCATTAGTACTTTGTGTTCTTCGCGTGTTTTACACATCCTTGTTCGATTCGGTACTCATCGCGTTGCAATTCCGTACTATTTGTATGCGGTTTAATCCCTAATCGTTTTTCGATTAGGGATTAAACGCCATGCGTTCAAGTATTAATCGCGACAAGTCTTGAACATGTTTTTTGCGTTTGGCCATGACGAACCTTTGCAAAACGCTGATTTGCAATTTTTTGTTGAAACGCGTTTTTTTTTGATAAATTCAGCGGCATTTATGTAGCTTGCTATAATAATCGTGACTCTGACAAAGATTTGTCAGCTTAATTCAGCGTTATTTTTTTATATTGGTCACTATTATGTTGCAAAAGTTTGAAGCAATGTAGATGCTTAGCTTAAATAGTAAGAAACTGTGAATGATTTTTTTTTTT
>NZ_JRNC01000066.1 GCF_000758925.1 Prevotella sp. S7-1-8 | reverse complement strand
AACTTGAATGCCAGCTTAACCACTCAAAATGACTGCCTGTTTGTCTTTGCGACAACTCAAATCCCCGCGCTCTCATCGTGAGAACGCGGGGATTTTCATGTGTTTACGCTTGTCGAGCGTCGTGTTTTCAATCTGCCGATTGCCCACGACGATTGCCGAGCGGGCTTGCGCTCTCTCTATTGGGCAATGCGCAAAGCCCTTATGAGTTGGCTATCAACGATCGAAGCTCTTCGAGGCTGTTGGCCACCTTGATGAGATCTGGCCATTGCCCGCGAACAAATCCACGTTTTTGCAGGTCGTCCAGCAGGTCGATGGCACTCTGCCAAAAGCCTTTCATGTTGTACAGCACCACTTTTTTATTGTGGTAGCCCACCGTTTTGGAGGCCGCCACGGTAAAAATCTCGTCCAGTGTACCCACGCCCCCTGGCAGCGCCACAAAAGCGTCGCTTTGCGCCATCAGTAGTTGCTTGCGGTCGTTCAGGTCGTCGCATGGCACGTGCACGTCCACATAGTCTGACATTTTGCCGCCTCGCTCCATGCGCGTGGGTATCACCCCGATGGTCCGGCCACCGCCATGGTGGACGGCCTTGGCCACGCACTCCATCAGGCCGATGTTGCATCCGCCGTAGACCAAGGTGTGGCCCTCGGTTGCCATCCACGTGCCCAATTCCTCGGTGAGTTTGAAAAAGTCTGGGTCGATATTGTCGTTGGCCGAACAAAATATGCCTATTTTCATGTCTGTATAGTTTTGATGGGGCAAATATAGCAATTTTTCAATTCACAATTCGCAAATTACAATTAATAATTTTGCTTGCGCCTACTTGTTTTGGCAGATTTCATCAGGTTTCACCTGTCGTAAAAACATACGCCATTATCCCGTCGACAGGTGGTTGGCGATATTCCCATATAGTATAACGCATGGCGCGACAAACAATGATTTTCATATCGTTTTTGTCAATTATAAATCATAAAAACCGCTCCTTGGCGAACTAACGTTTTAGACGATAAATTCTAATGGTTTGTTAATAATTGGTCAAGATATGTGTCATTGTTTTTTGATTGGTGCGGCCTTTAGCGCTTAATGGCAATGCTAAAAGAGCCTGGACGCATGTCGAATCAACGCTAATTGTCTCGCCAATATGCGCTAATCGCGGCGCGATTGGGTGTTAAACGCATTTGAAAACGAGCGCGAGCCAACTATAAAAAGATAAAATGTTTTGTAACTTCCAGATTGATAGCGACTAACATTTTTGATCTTGTTTTTGGCGTATTTGTAGCCAACGATTTCTTTTTTCATAATAAGCCCTGTATTTTCGCGCTTTTGTCGGTTATTTTCAAAGTGTAAAAGATGGCTTTCCGCGACAGTTGCCCTTCGGCGCGAGATGCCCCGACGGTAGCCCAAGATGGCTGTCGGAGCGTTTCCATTCGTTTCATGGGAAGAGGCGTCGCGTGGCTGTCATGCTGTCTTTTGTGAAAAAATACATGCCAAGTGTTGGAAAATGACATTATGGTATTGTTTTTTTTTGTATATTTGCGCCCATAACCTTTATAACCTTAAAATGAAATACATCATTATACCGCATCCCGAGAAGATACGCCAACTGCCTTTTTATTTTGCCGTGGAGGAGTATGTGGCTTGCCACTACACCGACGACGACTATTTCATGGGCTGGCGTGTGGCCCCCACGGTGATGTTAGGCCGCAACCAGCTCATCGAAAATGAAGTAAACATAGATTACTGCAAGGCTAACAACATAGACATTTTTCGCCGTAAGAGTGGCGGAGGCTGCATATACAGCGATCTTGGCTGCATACAGTTTTCTTATATATCTTACACTGATCGCGTAAACGAGGCTTTTGTACGGTACATGCGTGGCATGGCCGATGTGCTGCGCGGCTTGGGCGTGGAAGCCCAACTGTCCGGTCGGAACGATATCTTGGTGGACGGCCGCAAGGTATCGGGCAGCGCGTTTTACGCGCTTCGCGGCCGTAGCGTGCTACACAATTCGCTGTTGTATGACACCCGGCTGGACCATTTGGAGCGGTCGCTCACCCCGTCTCGAGAGAAGTTGCGGAGCAAGGGCGTGGCTTCGGTGAGCCAGCGTGTCAACAACGTGGCGCCACATGTTAAGCTCAGTGTGGAGGAGTTTATGGATTACGTGCGGCATTACATGTGTGGCGACGAGACGCTCGAGCTGACCGACGATGACCTGAGGGGTATAGCCGAGATAGAGAAGACGCTGGCGGATGACGACTTCGTTTATGGCAACAATCCCAAATATTCCATCGTGCGCAAGCGCCGTTTTGAGGGCGTTGGCACCTTGGAAGCGCGCGTGGAGTTGAAAAATAACACCATTGTGAAGATGAATTTGATTGGCGATTATTTTCTTTTGGGCGACATTGACCTTGGGCTGCTCAACCGCTTGCGTGGCGTGGCGCTCAGTCGCGAGGCTGTGGCCGAGGCGTTGGGGGTCGTAGACCTGTCGGCCATCGTGCGAGGCCTGACGCTTAAGCAGTTCTTGCGTTTGCTCTTTGGACGAGAGCCCCACGTGATGAAACCCGAGTGGTTGAAAATAGACCTCACGTCCAAGAAGTCGACCGCGGAGACGGCTAAGATTTTGGCGGGACATCGCATGAACACCATTTGCACCGACGGCCTGTGTCCCAACCGCGCCGAATGCTGGATGGCCCGGACGGCCACGTTGATGATAGGCGGCAACATCTGTACCCGCAAATGCCGTTTTTGCAACACGCCCACGGGCAGGCCAACACCTTTGGATTGCGCCGAGCCACGCCATGTGGCCGAGACCGTGAAGGCTCTCGGTCTGCGCTACGCTGTCATCACGTCGGTGGACCGCGACGACTTGCCGGATCATGGAGCGGCCCATTGGGTCAAAACTATAGAGGAGGTTAAATCCTTGAACCCTAACACCAAGATAGAAGTGCTCATACCCGACTTCATGGGGCGCGCCAATCTCGTCCAGATGGTCATGGCCACCCGTCCCCACGTGGCTGGGCACAACATGGAAACAGTGCGCAGGCTCACGCCGTCTGTACGTAGCGTGGCACGCTACGAGCGCAGCCTGGGCGTGCTGAGCGAGATAGCGCGTTGTGGCATAGCGGCCAAAACAGGTTTTATGGTGGGGCTGGGAGAGACGCGTGAGGAGGTGCTTGAGCTGATGGACGACATTTTGGGCACCGGCTGCCGGCGTCTCACCATCGGCCAATACCTGCAGCCCACCGCCGCTCATTTGCCGGTGTCGGCCTACATCACGCCACAACAGTTTGCCGAATACAAGAAAATAGCCCTCGCCAAGGGTTTCGATCATGTGGAGAGTGGGCCTTTGGTGCGCTCGTCATACCATGCCGCCGAGGGTGCGTGAGCGATGAGTGCATGGATAAATTGACACTTTTTCAAGATCGGAAAATTATGGCCTCGCCAACCTCGGCGCAAGCGTTTTCTTTCGATGGGATGGGTGGTTTGGCGCGCGCGACGTCGTTTTGAGCCTTGTCCTGTATTTTGCTTGGATCTGCGTGGTATAGGAAATATGAAAGTTGGGATGCCGCGGGGCGTGTCCGCGATGCACCCAAGTGTACAGCTTGCTATCGTTTTGAAGACGGGGATAGCCTCTTTGACGCTTTCAAAAACTATGAATGGCGTTGTGGGCAGGATGACTCTCCGTGGGCAGGATGCGCTATTCCTGGTGGTTGGAACCTCGACTGGCAGGACAAATGTGGCGTTTGGAAACCTGTTGCGGCTGTCGAGCGGTAATCCGCCGAACGCGGATTGCCTTGCGCTGTCAACTTCGAGCCTGCGAACCCCATGGCTGTAAGAATTGTCGTCGACCTGCCAAAAGGCCCATCTTGTGGTTTGTTCGAGTGGATTACGAGATAAAACTGTATGGTGTTATTCCACCTTCTTATGGGTTGGAAAAGCGTTCCCGACATGGCATGTTGGCGCCATGTCGGGAATTTTTGGCTTATAAGGAAATGTTTATGCTTGGCCGCCATCCTGTTTTTGTGTGGTTTTTCGCCCATCCCCCGGCGTCGCACATGGAGTGTGGTGGCTCGGAATGCCTGTAAAAGGCGATGAATTGGCAAAAAACAGACATATGGATGGTGGTAACGCGAGACGCGCGGACCATGCCGCTAACTATGCGTTGGGGGCGCTACCGCCCACCCAACAACCGGGCTATCTCCTTGGCGTGTTCGCCCTTGATGACCTTAAGGTCGGAGAATGGACGATGTTTGAAATCGACAAACTTGAACATTTGCATCAGCAACAGGTTGCCGTCCTCTGTCAATAAGGTTTCCAATCGGAAGTTGCCCAAGCCCGCGGGGTGTGGCTTTCGGGCGGCGAGAGCTTGCGCCATGCCCTCCGTGTCCATGTTGATGACACGCGACAGCAGCTCGCCCTCGGCGGAGTCGAACTCTTCCACGGTCACGGTCATGGGTTGTCCGGACTTGTTGTCCATTACTTTTCCTCCCATGCCGAGAAATCCTTTCTTGATGGTCACTATGTTTTTGTCGGCGTTTGCCTTCACTATTTCTAATTTGTTAATATTTGCCATGTTGTTAAATACGTCTTTTAAATGAATGAATGGGTTGCCGGGACGACGCTTGGCTTTTGGGCCACTCGTCGCTCTCGCGCGTGCCGGCAAGGAGAACGGCGCGCCCGTTATGGCCAATGGAAACAGGCTGGACGGCGCTGCCGCTATCGGAGCGAGAATGAAGATTGAATTGAAAAAGACGTGATTTTCAGCAAATGATATGTCTCAGCGCGTAGACATAGTATCGAACCGGGCTGCCTTTCCTAATCGGAGCGCTCTGTTTGGGATGTGAAGATTGTCTGTGTGCGATGATAGTCGCATGGTTGGGACGTTCGTTTTGTGCGATGAAATGGCCAAAATCAGGCTCGCATGAAGGAAGGATGCGTTGTGGCCTTGAGCTGCAAACACGGTATGTTTCGGCCGTGTTCTCGATAATGGCCGTGGCTTTTTCTTCGCTTTTCTCAAAGCCGTGGAGCGTGTCTTTGCGCTCGCGCTCGTTGAGCCCGGAAAGCTCTCTGGGCGCGATCGGACTTTTGCCAATGTTTGCCGCATGTATGCTCGTTTGGCAACAAACGAACAGCGAGACGGCGAGCGTTAGAATATGGAAAAGCCTTTTCATAGGAATTGAACCTGCTTGGTGATTGAAAACTATTGGCAATCGTTAGCCAAGCATTTTCATTGAAAAGCGGAAGATGAGGGATTCAAACCCCCGATACCCAAAAAGGGTATACCGGATTTCGAGTCCAGCGCATTCGGTCACTCTGCCAATCTTCCCAATAATCGGATGCAAATGTACGTAAAACCTTGGATAAAAAGAAGGCTTTAACATAAATTGACATGTAAAAACGCAAGATAATTTGAATGGGAAAGCATGCGACGCGTTACTTGTCAGAAAGTGATAAGATTTGCCGGGCGTGAGGCTTTTATAGCCGCGCGCCTTTGGATGTGACAAAATCAACGGGCAAGGCCCATTGGCCGCCATCGCCAATGGCATTCGTGCGCTTGCTTGTCCCATGTCCATACAAAAAGGCTTAGCCTTTGTTGATGTCTTTCGCCACGCCCACGGCTTGCTTGATGCGGTCTGCCATGCCGATGCCTCCCCATAGGTTGCCGGCGATAGTGAGCGTGGGATATTGCGCGGCGAGCTCCCCAATCGTGTCAAATCGCTCTTGGCTGCTCAACTCATACTGTGGTATAGCTCGCTTGTGGCGGTATATTTGGATGGAGTCCGCGTGCATGTCGGCAGGATATTTCAGCATGTCATGCAATGTGTCGTCTATAATTTTTTTCAGTTCCTCGTCACTCTTTTCCACATATTCGGGATGTCGAGTGCCACCCAAGAAAAAGGTATAGCTCACCCCCTCCTTAGGGGCGCGACCATCGAAACAGGCCGATGGGAAGAGTATTCCTAATACTTTTTTATGCTCTTTGGATGGCACCAACCCACCAAACGCGTTGTATTTGATACCTCTGTGGTGTGTCAAGCCTACTCCAATTTGCACTATGGGCGCATAGTACAGGTTGCTCAGTTTGGCCATTCGCGCCTTGTCGATGAACGGAAGTAGCGTGGGCAGCGCGTAGGCTGGGCACGTGGTGACCACCCGTTGGCATGCGATGGTGGTTTCCATGCCGTCTTTCGCGCGGAAAGTAACCACCCAACCTTTGCCTTTGGGCATGACAGAGACGTTTTGGGCGGAGGTATGTATTCGGTCCATGCCGATGGATTGGGCCAAAGCGTTGGTCAGGTTGCTCAGGCCACCACGCGCCGAGAACACACCCTTGGTGGCCATTCGGTCGGCCGTGGACTTGCGCTCTTTGAGCTTGGCCAGCGCTCCACGAATGAAACTGCCGTAGTTTTGCTCCAAATTATACAGTTTGGGAAGCGCCAGTCTTGTGGGCAGACGGTCTGGGTCGCTGGCGTAAACGCCAGACAAAAATGGGTCCACGGCATAGTCTACGAACGATTTTCCAAGTCGGCGCGCGGCCATGTCGCCCACGCTTTCGTTAGGATTGGTACCCTTCTTTCGCCACGGCTCGAACAAAATTCTTATCTTGTCGTGCCACGTGAACAGCGGTGTGCGCAGTCCACTGATGGGCCCGGAGGGTAACTCGTGAAACTTATGGCCTTTCCAAATGAGTCGTCGTCGGGAAGACTTGTGGGCTTCCTCCAGTTCGCAAGAGGGCTTCAAATCATCGAAAAGCCGTACCACTTCCGGATAGGATATTGCCCCTGTGTTGGGTCCGCTCTCAAATATGAAATTGCCTACGTGGTGTGAGTGTATTTGCCCTCCAACGCGGTCAGAGGTCTCTATCATAGCCACGTTTTTTCCGCCACGCGCCAGATAGAACGCGGTGGTGAGGCCAGTGAGCCCCGCCCCAATTACGACGACGTCGGCCTCGTGGTTCGCGGAGGGAGTCGCGGTAGTGTTTGTGGATTGTTTTTTCTGTTCCATTTTTTTCGTGTTTATTCTTTAATTGAACGAGGGTGTTGGTCCATGGCCCATCCAATTGGTTGCCTGCGTGGCGCATGAAATGCCTTGTCGCGCGGTCTATATGGGTTTGGAGAATTTTCGCGTGGTGTTCACCATAAGCGGATCGAGCGCCGCCACCACGTTGCGCACGAATGGAGTGCCCTCTGTTGTCATGGTGAGCGTGTCTTCTGTGCGCATGAACAAGCCGTCGGCTTCCATCTCTCGGAGTTGGTTCTCGTCCCAGTGCAAAGCCTCGCGAAGCTCCTCTCTACTCACGCCCATGCGCTTGGCTATGTCTTTCCAGTCTGCATGATAGTTGCACATGAGACTTTCCACTACCTCGCGCACCATTTGGTCGCGGTGCGTGAGCGCATAGCCTCGTCTCACGTCGAGCCTGCCAGCCTCTATGTTGGCCATGTAGCCGTCTATGTCATGACTGTTCTGCGCGTAGGCCGTGGATAGTTGGCTGATGCCCGTCACCCCCAACGCGTACACTTGTCCGGTGGTGCGCAGGGTGCAATAGCCTTGGAAATTGCGGCGCAAATAGTGGTTGTCCAAAGCCTTGCTCAATTCGTCTTCGGGCAAAACATAATGATCCATGCCAATGCTTCGGTAGCCGGCTTGGCGCATGATGGCCCTCGCGTTGGCGCCCATGCGCTGTTTGGCGCGCTCCTCGGGCAGCCCAATCTTCTCCAACACGAGCTGGCGCTTGTGCACCCAAGGCACGTGTCCATAGCTGAAGGTGACCACCCGGTCTGGGCGCAACTCCACCACGGCCTCTATATTACGGGCAAAACTTTCGGGTGTTTGCAGCGGCAGGCCATAGAGAAAGTCGAGGTTGATGGTGGCCCCAGCGCTCCGCAGCAGGCCAAATATGTCTCGCAGAGGCATCAGCGACGGCTCCCTGTTCACCGCTTTCAGCACATGTTCGTCCAAGTCTTGCACGCCGATGCTGAACCTGTTAAACCCACAGTCCAGCAGTTCGTTCCAGTCTTTAGCTTGGAGATAGCCCGGATGGCACTCTATGGCGATTTCCGGGCGGTCTATGGTGGCGTGTAATGACAGCAGGTGGTCGTTGATCTCTTTGAGGAAACGCGGCGCGATGGCCGTAGGGCTGCCCCCTCCATAGTGTATCTGCGATATTTTTCTGTTCGGGCGTAGGTGTAGCGCCATGAGGTCTATCTCATGATGTATGGCGTTGACGTAGCGTTCCACGGCCTCGGGTTTCTGCATGGGGTACGAGTTGCAACCGCAGTAATGGCACAGTTTTCGGCAGAAAGGCATGTGTATGTACCACGATATATTGTTCTCGTCGCGGTCTGTCTGGGCCACGGCCGCCAAGTACTGGTCTGGCGTGAAATCAGCGAAATAGTTGGCTGGCGGATAGCTTGTGTACCTCGGCGCGGGCACGTTGTACTTGGCTATCAGCCCCTCGTTAGCCTGAGAACTCGTTTGTTGTGTAACGTTCATAATCTCAATGTTCTTGTATAATGTTTCTCTCGCGGCGCGACAACCGCGCTTGGCGTCTTTTCGGGGGGTCTCTTTGTTTTCAGCGCAAAGCGTAAGCATGGTCGATAGCGTATGTCGATACGCTTGTTCGCCAGCTTACGCTCCGCCCTCGAAGAGCCTTCGCTCGGCTCGACATGGGCTATCTATACAAATCTAAGTTAAATATTTACGATAACGCTTGTGCCCCATGACATGGGCTTACCTTGTTGGGCGAAATATTCGTGCGACTTAAAGCAGTACACATTGTATTTGGCGTCCGCGATGTTTTTACCGTATATGTCCCATGTGAAACGCCCCTTGGTTATGGAAATCTTTGCGTTGAGCAACGTGTAGAAGTTTTGGGCCACCGCGTTGTCCTCTTGCCAGAACATCTTTCCAACCCCCGTTACGCCAGCTGTCAGCACGATGCGGTCTATCAGCGATGTGCGCGGGTTCACCACGTAGCTGCCGTTGACGGCCAAGGTGTGCCTTGGAACGAATGGCAGCATTTTGCCAGCGTAGTCCAGTTTGTCGGTCTTTTTGTAGTTAAGGAAGCGCGCGTATGTGTAGCCGTAATCCATTTGCAGCGTCAAGTTGTTAACGGGGCGTGCGGCTATGGTCAACTCAAGGCCTTTGCTGTCGGAGTGCCCGGCGTTGTGCAAGATGTTGCCCACTCCGGGAACAAGCTGCGCCACTTGCTGGTCTCGCCAGTCAATGTAGAAGAGAGTGAGGTCAGTGGTTAGCTTGTCATCCCAAAATCTCAGTTTGGCGCCCATCTCGTAGTTCCAGTTGTACTCGGGGTTGAACGTCCGCTCGCTCTCGTTTCTTATGCTCTGGTTGAAGCCGCCGGCCTTGTATCCGCGCACCACCGAGGCGTAATAGAGGTTGCCTTCCGTGGTGAGGTATTGCAATGAGAACTTTGGCGTGAGCTGCCTGAAATGCAGTTTGGCGTCGAAAGCCGACAGCACTTTGCTTTTATGGGTCATCATGGAGAGCATTTGCTTCTCGTAAGTGTCTTGCGCGTGCTCGTAGTCGAAGCGCAATCCAGCCGTGGCCGACAGCCCGCGCCAGATGTTATAAGATGATTGGTGGTACACGGCCAAGGCGTAAGTGGGTATGCGGTTGTGGGTGGGCGTGCTGAACTTCTTGGCTATATACCCCACCTCCACGTTGTTGCGCAGGTTTTGAGCCATGCCAAAGAGTCCCACGATCCATTGGTAGCGGCTGTCGTCGTTTGATTTCAGGGTAAAGTCTTGGCTTACCATGTTCTGCCAATTCTTGTTTGTCACGTAGTACATGTCGGCTGGCGTGAAGTCTTGGTCCATTCCTTGCTTGTCTTGCACGAATTGGAACGACGTTTGCGAGTTGAAGCTCACGTGGCTGCCTTCGTACCGAGCGTTCAAGCCAGAGGTGGACACCACTCGCCTGTATGTGCAGTCGCGGTTGTAGCTGACGGGCGCGACGAAGTCCTTTTTTATGTCATATTTGCCGTAAGGGTAGCCGTTTTGGTCGCTGTAATCGAGCATGGTGTTCAGCCGAAGCGTCCATGACGCGGCTGGTTTCCACTCCAAGGATAGCCGTCCCATGCCACCGTTGATGGCGTCGGCCATGGCGTTGGTGGTGTGGTTCAGGAAGAAGCCGCTGTTGTGATGGTATCCGCCGGCTATGGCGATGCCGAGGTTGTCGCCCATCTTGTTATAAGAGGAGAACTGTGCCACCACGTCGTTTTTGCTGCCATAGCCCACTTTGATCCTTGAGCCTTGGTAGTCTAACGGCGAGCGGTAGTGCACGGCGATGAGCCCACCGATGGAGTTTCGGCCGTAGAGCGTGCCTTGTGGTCCTCTATAAACCTCAACGTTGGCCACGTCGTTCATGTCTATGTCAAAAGCCGATGTTTCGAAATGGGGCACGCCGTCCACGTAAAAGCCCGTGGTCGCTCCTTTCACCCTCGTGCCGATGCCGCGGATATAGATGGGTGAGTTTTGCTTGGACCCATAGTCTGGCATGAAGAAATTGGGCACCACGGCCGTTAGTTCCTTGACCGATCTCACCTCCAATGTTTTAAGTGTGCGGCTGTTTATGGCCGAAACGGAAGTTGGTGATAGGTTGCGACGGTTGGATTTAAATTCGGTAATGATCACTTCGTCTATGTCTCCGCCTTTGTATGTGGTGGAGTCTGCTGGGTTTTCGGGCGTTGTGATGCCCAAAGAGAGAAACAGGAGCGTGTGGAATAACATTTTGTTTTTGTATTATTTTAGGTTGATATTATGCCATTCTCCATCCGGTTGGGGATTGTCGCGATGGCTTGTTTCATTCCGCTTGCAAAGTTATGCAAAGCCCCAAAAACTCACAACCCTCTTTTGTTAGGATTTTTTAAGACTGTTAGGAGTTATGCGACAAGGCCTTGCGCGCTCGCGAAGAAATGGGAGGCGTCGGCGTGGCGGTCGTCGTTTCTTGCGAGAGAAACATAGATAATAATCTTGACAAACACCCTCGCGTATTTCGTTTATTTTCAAAAAACATTTCCATGGTCATGAATACGCCCCAAAATGGCGTTTCTCGCAAATGGCTCATGGTGAGGCGTTTGTGCGCCGTTGGATGTAAGACGCCATGCCATCATCTCCTGTTGGCGTTGCCATTGATACTTAAACGGGTTGAGATTGATGCCTAATCATCAGACGAATGAGTGTCATTCGCTTGGCGTTTACGTGCTAAACGCGTTACGATAAAATGCTAATGGCGCAATGCGCAAACTTTGATGCGTTTTTTTTTGATAGTGTTTTTCTTTTTAAAAGTATTTTTAGTCTCTAAAACATGCTTTTTAGATGGTCAGGTTTTTATGATTTTATTTTAACGAATTGGTAGGAGCGCGCTTGTTTGTTTCGATATTGATATATGGTCCGCAATGGCTTAGGCAGGCAAACTTTCGATTTGAGCGAATGATATTTGCCCATTTCTTTGGATGCTCGAGTTAAAATGCTGACATTTGCAAATGATAACAACCTTATTTTAAAAATGAAAAACCAAACGTTAACAACGATGATGAAAGGATGGGTGTTGAGCATTGCTTTGCTGGCAATGCCATTGATTGGCAGCTCCGCCGGTTTGTCAGGCCCGATCAGGGTGGGCGTGTTTCGTGGTCATGGAGGGGCCGAAACGTGTATATGGGAAGCTGTCGCGGCTATCAGGCTCGATCCTGAGATGACGGCGCGGACGGTCACCGCGGCCCAAATAGCGGGTGGGGCGCTCGATAGTTTGGACGCCATTATCGTGCCCGGTGGCGGCGGCTCAACGCAATTTCTCAACCTTGGCGCGGAAAACCAAAGGCGCATCAAGGCGTTTGTGGCCGCGGGAAAGGGAGCTGTGGGCATCTGCGCGGGCGCGTACCTGTTTTCCGACACGCCTGGCTATGCGTGCATGCGCGTCAATGGCGCCAAGGCCATCGACATAGAGCACGACAATCGTGGCCACGGTATAGCCAAATTCTCGCTGACCAAGGTGGGGCGAGACCTGTTTCCGGAGTTGGCCGCAAGGACATTGTCTTACGTGATGTATTATGAGGGACCGGTGTTTGTGAAAAATGACACCTCGTCCATTCATTACACCACCTTTGCCATGATGGAGAGTGATGTGCACGAGGAGGAAGACGCCCCGGCCAATATGACCAACGGCAAACCTTTTTTTATAGGCAATGACTACGGCCGAGGACGAGTGTTTTGCAGCATAGCGCATCCCGAGGCTACGCCCGGCATGATGTGGATGATACCACGGATGGTGAGGTGGACCTTGCGCAAACCTGTCAAAACGTACAAGTCGCGGGTGGTGAACGCCGATATATATAATAGGGAATATCTTATGACCAAGGCTGATCTGAAACGTGAGCGGCTATGTTACGAGACGTTTTTATATGGCTCCGCGGGTGAAAAGATAGCGGCTTTGGACTGGTTGCAGGAGCGCCGCTCGTGGGATGCGAAGCGCTGGGTGCAAGGATTGCTCTTTGATGGAGCTCCACAGGTGCGCGCGAGAGCCGCTCGTTTCATCGCCGAGACCGACTACCTGCCTTTCTTGCCCGATATGGAGGCGGCATGTAGCACGGAGAGCGATGCTGCTACCAAAATGGAGATGGAGCGGTGTTTGCGGTCGTTGAGACATTGCCTGCCCTGATGGTGATGGGCTGTCGCTGGCCACTTATGCGCCGGCGCACAATTGGTGAGGGGGTGGGGGCGCGCCAATATCGTAGGCAGACACGTTTTTAAGCAGGCGTTTACTGTTGGACGCATGGCTCGTGTTCGTGTTTTTCCGTTTTGTCTCGCGCTCTCCTTGCCTCTTTCTTGGGTTGTTGCGCCATCGTGAATCGGCGGCTTGGCCATCCAGGCCATGCCCGCGATGCGACATGCTGAATGTGGGAACAAACGGCAAGCGTGACGATGTTTTATCGCAAGCGCCTGCGTGTCTACGTGCGGCGGAAAACCACAAGGCGCGTGCCATCGTGATGGCACGCGCCTTGTGGCAGGGTGGTTGATAGAGGGCTTGCGCTATTTCGCGTTTTGCTTAGGCGCAAGGATGGAGCGATACCTGTCGTGGTCTTTCAGCAACTCAAAAGCTGCTTGTGCTTGAGCGTCATTCCTCAGGGCGTTCTCGATGGCTCCGCGTTGGAAATAATAGGCGCTCACGATGTCGCTGTTGATGATTTGTTTAATTTTCTTTTTGTTGTACTCCAAGTCCTTGGCCAAGTTGGGCTTAAGCTTTTTGCGTAGCGTCTCAAACTCGTCACGTGCGTCATCGTAGTATCCCTCAAACTTGGCCACTTTCACAAGATTGTCTAACGTCTTCTCGCTGATGGCGTCGTACTTGAAATTGTTGGTTATGGCCAACTGCTTGAACCGCTCGTAGTCGGCGTCGCTCAAGTCGAACGTTGCCGCTGGGGCAATGGTGGGGTGCTTGGCAATATAATCGATCTCGAAGGTTTGCAACACTTCGGACGAGTCTCTCACGTTCACTAAATAATACGCTATGTTGGGCAGCGAGTCCGACTTTACTTCCACGTCTGGCTCTATGCCGCCGCTATCTTTCACGGGTCGACCATTTGCCGTATAGAAAGTTTTGGCCAAGGAGTCTGCCTTTTCCTCGGTGGAGCCGCCGTTCTCGTGGCGGTATTTTATTTTTTGGATACACCTTCCGGAGGGAATGTAATATTTGTGGGTGGTGAGTTTCATCTGTCCGTTGTAGGGCAGGTCTATCAATGTTTGCACCAATCCCTTGCCATAGGTCTTGGTGCCCATCACCACGGCTCTATCCAAGTCTTGCAAAGCGCCACTTGTGATTTCTGACGACGAGGCGGAATTTCCGTTCACCAATACTACGATGGGCATGAGGGTGTCTACGGGTTCGACGGTGGTTTTGTAGTCTCTGTTCGCGCTTTTGAGTTTGCCGCGGTTTGAGACCACCAGCATTCCTTTTGGAATAAAACAGTTCACGACGTTTACCGCCTCCATCTCCGATCCGCCGCCATTGCCCCTAAGGTCGAGCACGAGGCCTTTCATGCCACCGCGTTTCATCTCGATGACCGCGTTTCTGACGTTTTTGCCGCAACCCTCGGTGAAACCGTTGAGATTGAGATAGCCCATGCCGTCAGGTCGCAGGCCATAGTAAGGCACTGATGGCAGTTTGATGGAACGTCGTCTAATCTTGAACTTCATGGCCTTGTTGGTGGACGGCCGCATGATTTTCAGCTCGAAAGTGGTGCCGGCGTCTCCTCGCAGGTGGTCGCTGACGTAGCTGTTGTCGCGCGTGGTCATATCCTCGCCGTCGATGGACAGGATGATGTCGCCTTTTTTAAGACCTGCCTCAGCCGCTGGCATATTCTCGTAAGGCTCGTCTATGCACACGCGCCCGAGCTTGTAATTGTAGCGTATCAAGGCGCCGATACCAGCGTATTTGCCTTGAAGCATCATCTTCACCTCTTTGTTTTTCCGCTCTGAATAGTATTCGGTGTAGGGGTCGAGGCTGCGCAGCATGGCATCGATGCCATTGCCTATCACCTCGTCCGCGTCAAGCGTGTCTACATAGATCATGTCCAAATTTTTGTAGATGGTGTTGAACACGTCCAAGTTTTTGGCCACTTTGAAAAGATGGTCGTTGTCTTGCGCGTGCGTAGTCATAACCAAGAGCATGGAGATAGCGATGGCAAGGTGGGTTTTGCGGCTCTGTTTTAGCCATTTGAGGTATGAATTGATATGCTTCATTTTGTTGCTTATTTTTAGATCTGTGATATTGCCTATTTATGGTGAAACATGGGCTTTCTCGGTCGATGCTAAACACTCTGATGGCTAAAGGCTTTGACAGAAGTGTTGCTTTCGGCTATTGTACACAGTGCAAAGGTATGTAAATATTGACGGTTCGCAAATTTTTTTCGGGTTATTTAAAATTTTTTCTTGAAAAAATTTGGAGATTTCGGCTAAACTGCTTACCTTTGCACACGCTATTTAAGAATTGCTTCAGTAGCTCAGTTGGTTAGAGCACCTGACTGTTAATCAGGGGGTCGTTGGTTCAAGCCCATCCTGGAGCGCAATAAGAGACAACTTTTTAGTTGTCTCTTTTTTGTTTCCATACGATTTGTTTTCAGCGACTTACGCAGTTTATAGTACATTATAGTACATATCCTATCCCAAATTACAGAGAATTTAAAAATGTGTAATTTGAGACGAAATTCAGCTAATTTTATGTCCTTCTTAGAAAAAAAATCTCGACAAATATAAACCCGTGCCATAGGACGTAGCCAAGAAACGCGCGTTGGACGTAGCCGCAATGAGGCGTATATCCGCCTCCTTTATGATGGCAAGAATGTAAGAGGCTGACACAACAGGCGTGACATGGCACTCGATTGCTTTAAGCGATGTGGCCACGTCGCGCCTGATATCATTATATATTGCGTAGAGTATGAGTAGCTTTTAGTAGCCGTTCGATACGGAAGTAACCTACACTTTTCGAAACATGAGGGTATGCGGTGACACCAAAGTCATACGTTCAACTTGTCGCTCCCAGCTGCTTTCAGGCTCATGTCAAGACCTTTTACGCTGTGGGTGAGCGCGCCGAATGAGATGAAATCCACCCCAGCCTTGGCATAGGGTATCATCGTCTCGAAGGTGATGCCGCCGCTTGCCTCCGTCTCGCAACGCCCGGCAACCATCTCCACGGCCTCTCGCGTCTGGCCTGGCGTGAAGTTGTCAAACATGACACGGTCGCACCCTTCGGCCAAGGCCTCTTCCAACTCTTTGAAATTGCGCACCTCACACTCTATCTTAAGCATTTTGTGATGCTCCTCGCAATATTTCTTGGCGCGAGAAATGGCATTGCGAACACCACCGCAAAAGTCGATATGATTGTCTTTAAGAAGGATCATGTCGAACAGGCCGATGCGGTGATTCGTGCCTCCGCCAATCTTTACGGCCTCTTTTTCGAGCATGCGCATGCCCGGAGTGGTCTTTCGGGTGTCCAAGACACGAGTCTTTGTGCCAGCGTCTCTCAATGCCTGTTGATACTTGTGCGTCATCGTGGCAATGCCGCTCATGCGCTGCAGAATGTTGAGCGCAAGTCGCTCTGTCTGCAATAAGCTACGCTCTCGCCCTTTGACGGAGAACGCAATGTCTCCCGGTTTGACAAGTGTGCCATCTTGAATAAAAACTTTGACTTCCATGTCGGGGTCAAAACGGTGAAATACTTCCTTGGCTATTTCAACGCCAGCGAATATCCCCGCCTCTTTGATAAGTAGCTTGCATTCGCCCATGGCATCCTCGGGGATGCAGCAAAGGGTGGTGTGGTCGCCGTCGCCAATATCCTCGCTAAAAGCGAGGTCTAATAGTTTGTCGTTCAGTTCTTTTACGGAAAGCATATATTTTCGGTTTTGAGAATAAATGATAATGTGGAATTACAAATGTGCGCAAGTCTAAAAAAAACTTAGAGTCCTAATCGTTTAGATATTTCTAACATGCGATTGATGGGGCGAATGGCCTTTTCCGCCACCTCGGCAGGCACTTCTATCGTGGGCCATTCATATTTCAAGCAGTTGTATAGCTTGCGCATATTAATGAGTTTCATAAAGTTGCACTCGTTGCAAGCGCACGTGCTATCATCAGGCGGAGCGGGTATAAACGTTTTGTGTGGAGCCGATTTTTGCATTTCATGAAGTATACCGCTCTCAGTGGCAACGATAAACTCTTGCGCCTCGTCAGCTATGCTGTATTTCAAAAGGGCCGCCGTGCTACCCACTTTGTCGGCCATTTTTACCACTGGGCCTTTGCACTCTGGGTGCGCCAAAATCTTGGCACCGGGGTGTTCGGCCTTGAGCTTAAGTATCCTTTCCACCGAAAATTTCTCGTGTACGTGGCACGCGCCATTCCAAAGCAGCATGTTTCGCCCGGTCAGGCTATTGATATAGCCACCCAAATTCTCGTCGGGGCCGAAGATTATCGGCGTGTCTTCCGGGAAAGATTCCACGATTTGGCGTGCGTTGCTGCTTGTCACAACCACGTCGGTGACGGCTTTGGTGGCCGCGGTGGTGTTGACATAGCTGATAACAGTGTGCTCGGGATGAGCCTCGATAAACTGCTTAAACTCGTCGGCCGGACAGCTCTCGGCCAGCGAGCACGAGGCGTTGAGGTCTGGCACGAGCACCGTTTTGTCAGGGCAGAGTATTTTGTTGGTCTCTCCCATGAAATGAACGCCGCACATAACAATGATGCTCGCGTCGGTGGTGGCGGCTTTTTGTGCCAATGCCAAACTGTCGCCCACGAAATCGGCGATGTCTTGCACGTCATTCTCCGTATAGTAGTGCGCCATGATGATGGCGTTTTTCTCCTTGCACATACGGCGTATCTCCGCCTTGACATCTGCACCCTCAGGAATAGGCTCGTCCACGAAGCCCTTTTCTTTCCATTCTTGTTTAATCATAATGTTTTTGTAATAAAACTTACTTTTGGTCGTAAGCGTGTTTGGGATAGTCCATGGAGTAATGCAAGCCCCTGCTCTCTTTGCGCTCAATGGCTTGACGGGTGATGAGGTATCCGACGTTGATCATGTTGCGCAATTCGCATATATCGCTCGTGGGCTTTACCCGTTTGAACAGTTCCTCGGTCTCTTCGTACAGCAGATCGAGTCGTTTCCATGCCCGGCGTAAACGAAGGTCGCTGCGCACTATGCCCACATAGTTGGACATGATCTGCCCCACCTCTTGTTTGTCTTGGGCAATGAGCACCTTCTCCTCGTTGCTCATGGTACCCTCGTCATCCCATTCAGGCACCTTGTCATTAAAGCTGTAGCCATCTATAACACGCACGGCGTGCTCAGCTGCCGATTTGGCATAGACCACGGCCTCTATCAGAGAGTTGCTTGCCAAACGATTGCCGCCGTGCAAACCAGTGCACGAACATTCGCCCACGGCATAGAGCCTATGTATCGAGCTCTCGCCATTGAGATCCACTTTGATACCTCCGCACATATAGTGTGCGCTCGGGCAAACGGGTATATAGCTTTTGGTGATGTCTATACCAATGGATAGGCATTTGTCATATATGTGCGGAAAATGTTTTCTTGTCTCATCCGCGTTCTTATGCGTCACGTCCAAACACACGTGGTTTAGGCCGTGTAGTTTCATCTCTCGGTCTATGGCGCGCGCCACAATGTCGCGTGGCGCCAATGACAATCGTTTGTCATATTTCTGCATAAACTCCTCTCCATTGGGCAAGCGGAGCACGGCGCCATATCCGCGCATGGCCTCGGTGATGAGAAAGGCGGGATGGGTCTCGGCGGGATTATAAAGCACCGTTGGATGAAACTGCACAAACTCCATGTCTTTTACCGTGCCCTTGGCCCTATAAACCATGGCTATGCCGTCACCGGTGGCAATGTTCGGGTTTGACGTGGTGGCGTAGACGGCTCCCGTTCCACCCGTGGCCATCAAGGTGACGCGGCTCAAAAAGGTGTCTATCTTGTGTGTGTCTGGATCTAATATGTAAGCGCCATAGCACTCTATGTCGGGTGTCTTGCGTGTCACCTCGATACCAAGGTGATGCTGGGTAATAATCTCAACGGCGTAATGGTTTTCTAAAACGGTGATATTTTTGCAGGCCCTCACGGCCGCCATCAGTCCGCGTTGTATCTCAAACCCCGTGTCATCTTCGTGGTGCAAAATCCTAAACTCGCTGTGTCCGCCCTCGCGATGCAGGTCATAGCGGCCTTCAGGCGTCTTGTCGAAATTAACGCCCCACTTCACCAAGTCGTCAATGGCGTCAGGAGCGTGACGCACCACGTGCTCAACGGCTTTGCGATCGGAAATGTAATCGCCAGCTGTCATGGTGTCTTCGATGTGCTTTTCAAAGTTGTCCATTTTAAGGTTTGTCACTGAGGCGATGCCTCCTTGAGCCTTGGATGTGTTGGATTCGTCGAGTGAGGTCTTGCATACCAAGGCCACCTTACCCTTGCCACTGTTAGCGACTTTGAGCGCAAAGGTCATGCCCGCGACTCCAGAGCCAATGACAAGAAAATCAAATTTTCGTATCATAATATCCTAAAAATTGGTCATCTTCATCTCAATGCAAAAATAATAAAAAATTCTTAGAGTATTAATGTAGTAATCAATTAATGCTTAAAAAGCGTTAAGACAGTCGGATTTTAACATCTTGCAGCATTTACGCAAGGTGTATCAGCTAATTCCCGATATACTTCTATCCTGTCATTGGGCTTGTCAAGGTTAACAGTGCTTTTGATTTTGAAAGACGTCGCCATGTCTTTTTGGGGTGCGTACGTTGTTGTTGGCATGAAGCTAAGCTTCCCATTATGTGTGAAACCAATAACAATGTTCCATGTTTCGTCTGCGCGTTTGTTTCCTTTTTTATAATAAGTTTTTAATGTTGCCATGTTTTTCAGTCAATATTCAGTCAAAATTTATAATTCACTTGTGTGTTTTAAAACCTACTTGTACTGTTCATAATAGTAAGGTTAGGAGGAAATAAACTTATAAATTTTTGTATTTCGTGCGTTATTTTATATAAAAAAGAGGCGGAAATCCTTTATTATTAAGAATTTCCGTCTCTTGTGTGTTAGCATGGATTTCTAACTGCGAATGCCATGATTTTCATCGTGGACCAGATAGGGCTTGAACCTATGACCTCCAGATTATGAGTCTGTTGAAATATGGTTTTATAAGATTTTGCAAGACCTATAGCTCATTTTGCAGGCTGAGACATAGCTTTCTTTCCGATATACACTAACTTTATGGGCAGTTAAGGCGTCTCAAAAATCAAAATTAGTATGTTCAAAGTGAGATGTTTTGTGTTCGGTGGTACGCACACTAAGGGGAATGACGTTCGTAAAGGTGTACGACTGTATAAATGTCATGATTGCGGCTATCTGTTCCGCTCCGGTTTCCATGTGAGCGATGTTGAATTGTGGACTGTCTTTCAACAACAGAAGCAGACGGTCAAGAAACTGTCGGTGCGCTTCAAGATGATCGTCGCGACGGTCAAGCGCAGGTTGCATGGCATCAAGCGTGAGTGGGTGCAACCACCACTAAACGGAAGCGGGCTTGTCCATTTGGACGTAACGTATTGGTGGCGCAACTTCGGGTTGCTGCTCGCATTGGACACGGAGAGTGGAAAGCCTCTATAGCTGTCCTTTGTAAAGAGCGAGACGGTGAAGGACTATGAAGATGTGGTCGTCAGTATTAAAGAGAAGTGGAGGGGTATGATAGCGCACCGCAGTCCGCACAAGGACTGCAGGTTGCATTATACGCACCGTCGGTTGAGGGGCAGCCATGAGCAGCCTTGGCTTCCACTTGCCTTGTCTCTTTACCTGCCAGCGGGAGGACTTCCGGGGGATGCCCAATACCAACAACAAGATGGAGGGAACATTCACTGACCTGAAGAAAAAATTGAACAATCATAATGGACTTGCACAAGAGGATCGCACAAGGTTCATCAATGGGTTTTTCATGGCATTGACAGAAACTCAAAGTATGAAAAAGCAGGAATCACACCCATAGTGGCTCCTGCTCATACTTGTCGTTTTATATAATTCCATTCCTCATGGAGTTGTTCCCAAGCAGAGCCCCACTAAGCTTCAGGTTGTATGGTAAAGGTATATAACTTGAGTATTCTGAATAAAGCCGGCCTGCAATTTGAGCTATTGGACACCTAACATAAAAAAGCCTGCAAAATGAGCCATACACCTTCAAAAAACAACAAGAAAATATGTTAAAAAGATCAAACGTCCTGATTGGGCATAATTTGTTTACGTCTATATATATACCTAAATCATAAGAACCATGCAGGTATGAAACTAATTATAAGCCATGCAGGACATTGAGGAAACTGATATTTATCACATATCACAAGGTAATGAAATTGCCTTCAGTCATTTTATTGACTATTATTCTTCCCGACTTTATTATCATGTATATGGTATGGTAAGGCGGAAGGAAGTGGCCGAAGAAATTGTGAGTGACGTTTTCGTGATAGTTTGGAACAAGCGCAAGACATTACATAAAATCAAGAATATGACCAGTTGGTTAAACACATTGGCTTACCATAAATCATTAGATTATCTGAGAGCGAAATCACATATCCACCGCGAGATGCTACTGATCGACAATGATGATTTCAAGTTTCAGTTTCCAATCATTCAATCGCCTATTGACAACATTATTTCGCAGGAGGAATGCAATGAATTGCAAAGAGCTATTGATATGCTTCCATCAAAATGCAGGCATGTTCTTTTTTTGGCAAAAATAGAGGAAATGTCATATGCAGATATTGCGCGTATGTTGAATATCAGTGTATCCACAGTTAACTATCACATAGTGTTCGCATTGAATGCGTTGAACAAGAAACTCAAACGAGCATAAAGACATATCAATGATTATAGAAATGAACAATGAAAATTTTTTCAACCCCTTGTCTGATACTAACGAAGAGGATATCAAACTGAAAAGCTATCTTCTGAAGTGTCTACCCAAAGACGTTGACACGGATAAAATTAAACTTTCTACTTTTCATAAGATAAAAAAGAATAGGCAGGTGTCGCGTATGCACAAGGCTTTTATCGCTTTTTTAGCGGTTGCTGCGTGTGCTTGTTTTTTCATCTTTTTGCCTCGTGAACAAACTGTTGCCATAGAAGTTGTCAAGACGAGGGCTGTAGCAAAACAAGTGCCTGTATACCATGTTGTAATGGTGCCTACGGCCCAAATAAAGAAAGTAATGTTGCCAGATGGTACACAAGTAATGCTAAACTCTCGCTCGAAGCTGCGATATCCTGAAAAGTTTGATAGTAGGACACGCGAAGTTTATCTTCAGGGAGAAGCTTATCTTGAAGTGGCTCATAACAAAGAAAAACCGTTCATTGTCCACGCAAATGATTTCAACATTCAAGTTTTAGGTACGAAGTTCAACGTAAATAGTTACAATAGGGAGTCGGCTTTTGTCGCTTTGGTCGATGGATCAGTTCAGGTGACTACTGATAAGAATCTGAATAAGGTCATGATGAAGCCCAACAACCTTTTGCGTTTAAGAGATGGAAATATAGATGAGCTGGTTCATACACAGGCCACAGACTATATTTCGTGGTTGGACAAGAAACTGAAGTTGAATGGCGATAAGATAGATCGTATCATGACCAACTTGGCCAATTATTATGATTTGGAGATAGTATATAAGAAGCCAATACCCCAAATCGGACTTTACGGAAAGCTTGAACTTAAGGCAGAACCCCAAAAAGTTTTAGAAGCGGTCAGTCAGCTTTCCGGACTATCCATAACAATGGAAAACAAAAAAATCTATATAACCTATTAATTTTTTTTATTTTTTTATGAACAAAAGAAACATAATGAAACAAATTGGTCACCGACTGCTATCTCTATGTATAGTAGGGTTACTTTGCGTCCCTGTTAATATTTATGCTCTTGGGCATATTAAGTTGTCCGAGTCGAAAGGTGTATATACTTTACAGGCCAAAAAAATGTCTATGAGGCAGGTATTTAATTATGTTGAAACTAACAGCAAATATATTTTTGCCTACGACAAAAACGTGAACAACCGTCTTGAGGAAACCATCTCTATCAGTGTAAAAGGAAAAAACACGCCTCAGATAGTTCGTGAGCTTTGTCAGAAGATGGGATTAAATTATCGCATATCCGGCCATCAGATCATCCTATCCAATCGCACGGCAAAGACACAACTGGGCAATCCGAGCAAGCCTGTGAAGAAGGTGACTGGTGTTATCACCGATGCTACCGGAGAACCTCTGGCAGGTGCGACAATTGTGATGAAGGGTGACAATACGAAAGGAACTGTCTCTGCAATTGACGGCTCTTTTTCCTTGGAAGTGCCTGAGGGCGCGGAAATCATAGTTTCGTATATAGGATTTGATAGCCAAGTATTACAGGTAGACAGACGAACGAATTTCAGTATAACATTGAATGAAGATAGCAATATGCTGAACGAACTTGTAGTCATAGGCTATGGACAGGTAAAGAAAAAAGATCTTACTGGCTCAGTGACTGCAATCAACCGTGACGACATCAATAAGGGAGTTCAAAGCACGGCACAAGAGGCTTTGCTTGGTAAAATGGCCGGTGTGAATGTTGTTTCTGCTTCAGGTGCTCCGGGATCAGCCTCAACTATCCGAATCCGTAGCGGAGCATCGCTTTCCGCAAGTAATGATCCATTGATCGTTATCGATGGCGTGCCTGTAGACAATTCATCCATTGAGGGCGATGGTAATATTTTAGGAGGCATTAACCCTAACGACATTGAAACATTTACAGTGTTGAAGGATGCTTCCGCAACAGCAATCTACGGTTCTCGTGCTTCCAATGGCGTGATCGTTATAACCACTAAAAAAGGGACTGACAGTGGTGTAAAGCTCAACTATAATGGCAACGTTTCTGTTGGGACTATAGCCAAACGCCTTGACCCACTAACTGCAGACGAGTTTCGGGCTTATGTTCCAACAGTGACAGGCGTTCCTTCCAATGTTGTGTTTGGAAAAGAGAACACTGATTGGCAGGATGAAATATACCGCACGGCAATTGGCACTGAGCACAACGTATCCGCTTCGGGCAATCTTATGAAATCGGCGCCCTATCGCGTGTCATTGGGCTATACCAACCAGCAGGGTATTATCAAAACCAACAGCTACAATCGTTACACATTCGACGGAAGCATTTCGCCTACATTCTTTGACAAGCATCTTAGTGTTAATGTGAATTTGAAAGCATCAGCAGAGAATGACCGTAAAGTAGATCACAGTGTAGTTAATAACGCCCTTCGTTATGATCCCACACGTCCGGTAAAAACGGGTAGCGGTACTGCATCTACAGACCCGGGACTGGGATATTATATCTGGATGAACGGAACTTCACCAATGGCCATCCAAACAGATAACCCCGTGGCTCAGTTGGAGTTACAGAAGATTTGTAACAAGGTTGATCGCACAATAGGAAATGCCATCGTGTCTTATCAGGTACATGGATTAGAAGACCTACGGCTCAATCTTAATTTAGGTTTCGATTTGTTGCGTAGCAAATACACCAAAAAAATTCCTGATTTAGCAGGAACCATGTACACATCTAATATGAAAGACGGAACTGGGTTAAATTATAACGGTATTCAGAAAAAGAGGAACACGCTGATCGATCTATATGCCAACTATCAGCACCAGTTTGCCAGCAAACACAACTTTAATGCTATGGCCGGTTACGGTTGGCAGCACTTCTGGAGAAAATATAATGACACTACGTTGTCTCCAAAGGGAAAAGAATTGTTTTCTCCTACGCATTTTGAGTCAGAGTATTATTTGTTGTCACTCTACGGTCGATTGAATTACACATATGATGACAAATATATGGTGACAGCAACACTTCGTGCTGACGCATCTTCCCGTTTCGCCAAGGATAATCGCTGGGGCTACTTCCCATCAGTGGCACTTGCCTGGCGCCTAACAGAAGAAAAGTTCCTGAAAGACAATCGTATCTTGAGCAATTTGAAACTTCGTTTGAGCTATGGCTTGACAGGACAGCAAGATATTTTGAACGACTATCCTTATATGACTACCTTCACCGTGTCTTATCCTGAGTCAAGTTATTTGTTTGGAGACAAATGGCATAAAACCCTTCGTCCGAATGCCTACGACAATGATATCAAATGGGAGACAACCTCCACATGGAACTTTGGGCTTGACTATGGGTTTGGGGGCAACCGCATTTATGGCACATTGGATTTCTATACGCGTAGGACGAGAGACCTGTTGAATACCATTAACGTAATTTCCGGTACCAACTTCTCCTCTGTCCTGACAACAAATATTGGTGAGATGGAGAATAAGGGCGTTGAATTCTCGATCAATGCACAACCCATCCGGACTAAGGACTTCGCTTGGGACATGGGATTTAATTACACTTGGAACACGTCCAAGATTACCAAGTTGAATACCATTGACTCTGAATCGAATTTTGTTCAGACGGGTGCAATTTCTGGAACAGGCAAGTATGTTCAGGTATTTATGGTAAATAAGCGTCCGTACACTTTTTATCTTGCCAAGCAGGCATACGATAAAAACGGAAAGCCCCTTGCCGGAAAATATATTCAGGAAGACGGCTCTGTTTCGACGAAAGAGACACGCCGTGCGACGAATAAGAGTGCGCTCCCTAAGGCATATATAGGATTTAATACCCACTTCGTTTATAAAAACTGGTATTTGGGTATGAATGCACATGGGGCATTTGGTGCGTATGTTTATAATTATATCAAAGCGGATCAGTATTTGCAATCAGTTTATAGTGACCAAGGGAATTTCTCCAATATCTTGCCATCAACTCGTGATTTAGGCTTCGATACACAACAGCTTTATACTGACTATTTCTTGGAGAGTGCGGACTTCCTGCGTATGGATAACATCACATTAGGCTATACATTCAAGAATCTTTGGAACGCCAAGAGCGACTTACGCTTGGCATTTGCTGTTCAGAATGTATTTACGATCACCGGTTACAGCGGCATATCGCCGGAGTTGTCCACTGGTATAGACCGTGATGTATATCCCAGTCCTCGCACATTCTCTATTTCTGCCAACTTAAACTTTTAAAAACCAGAATGATGAAAAAAACTTATAACATATTGTTCATAGGAATATTATTTGCCTTGAGTTCTTGCTTCAACGATCTCAACACAATGCCATTGGATAATAATCAACTTGTGAGCGAACAAGTCTATAGCACGTCAGACGGTTATACCGGTATGCTTGCAAAATGTTACAGCTCTCTGATCTTGACGGGTCAGAAAGGTGGTGATGGAGGCGACGGAGACCTTCAGGGAGCCAATGAAGGCTATTCTGGATATGTGCGTTTGTTGTTTTATCTTGAAGAATTAAACACAGATAATTTCCTGATGCCATCATCTTCAAACGGATTGCGCAAGTGCCTGAATATGCAGTGGGACGCATCCAATGCCTCTGTCATTACATGGACTTATCAGCGCTTGTATATGACCATCGCCTATTGTAATGAAATCCTGCGCGAATGTACTGAAGACAAACTTAAAGGACGTGGCTTATGGGATAAAATGGGAAGTGAATGTGCCACTTATCGCGCTGAGGCGAGATTCTTGAGAGCATACTGCTATTCGATGCTGTGTGATTTCTTTGGTAATGTTTCATATATTGATGAACATACTGGTGTAAAGGAAATTCCGACACAGTGGTCAAGAAAGGATATTTTCAAATATGCAGAAAGCGAACTCAAGGCTATTGATGCAGATCTTAAAGCACCTCACACCAATGTTTATGGGCGAGTTGATAGAGTGGCTGCCTGGTTCCTATTGTCAAGAATGTATTTGAATGCAGAAACTTGGATCGGCGAGAATCGCTACACAGATGCTTTGACCTATGCAAAGAAGGTTATCAACGAGGGAGGATACCCATTGGCGTCAGACTATCGTGAAATCTTCTTGGCTGATAATGATCAATGCTCGGAAATCATTTGGCCGCTTGTTCAAGACGGCCAGAAAGCACAAAGCTCCGCGGGAACTAATTTCTATGTGAAAGCCTTTGTTAATGGTCCGATGAACGAACTATATCGGACTGGTGTAGGCGGACGCGGATGGGGTAATGTTCGTGCAAAAACAACACTCGTAGATGCGTTCGATGCAGACGATGTGAAATTTGATACAAAAGATACCTGGGGCAATCGGAAAAAAGATAAACGCGCGCAGTTCATGACGGCACTGCCCAATCAGAAGAAGGAAACCTGCGACGATAAAGGGCAAATGACCAGCACCTTTACTTGTGGATATGGTTATATCAAATGGCGCAATGTGACCAAGGACAACCGTGTTCCAGCACAGGGCGACGCTTATGTCTCTATAGATTTTCCTATGTTCAGAACAGGCGAAGCCTATCTTATTGCTGCCGAGGCTATTTTGCGTGGAGCTGCTGGCGGAACAAAAACAGAAGCCTTGGGATACGTAAATGAAATCCGCAATCGGGCATATATGAGCGGAAAATATGCAAAATCCGGTATACGCTCTGACGTTTCCGGTACAATCACTGAGCAGGAATTATCCCTTGATTTTATTTTGTCTGAACGTCAGCGGGAATTAGCTTCGGAATTGGTACGCAGAACCGATTTGATTCGCTTTGGTAAGTTTACCAAAGGAAATAACTGGGATTGGAAAAATGGTGTGTTTGAGGGCGCGGACGTTGATGACAAATATAACATTTTCCCCATTCCTGAAACAGAGAGGACCAATAATCCGAAATTAGTCCAAAATACTGGCTATTAAGAGAAATATTGTTTGTTTACGAAATAAAAAGTTTGGTTTTGTGGGGTTGTTTTGCTAATGCAAAATTATACCCCACCTTAAAATATGTTTGAAGAAAAATGATGAAAAAGGCTTTAACCTTTAGTATTTGTCTCTGGTTCTCTTTTAATGGCATGGCGCAGACTTCCTTGGAAGAAATTGCCGCATGCTTTGACAAGGCGGGAGGAGTGTATTATGCTTACCCCACACCGCAAGAGAAGTCAGAAATCTCTGTTCCCAAAGGATATAAACCTTTTTACGTGAGCCATTTTGGGAGACATGGCTCACGATATCTAATTGGCGACCGTGACTATAAATGGGTGCTCGATTTGTTGAAAGAGGCAAAAGCCCAACATTCCTTAACAACCCAAGGCGAAGAAACGCTGTCGAAGTTGGAAAAGATTTGGCCTATGGTTGAGGATCGCGGAGGAGACCTTTCACCTGTTGGAGAACGACAACAGAAAGAAATTGCCACTCGTTTGTATAACGCCTATCCTGAAATTTTTCAGGGTCGGAAAAAGATATCGGCAAGAACAACGATGTCGCATCGTTGCGCTATGAGCATGGTTTGTTTTGGCGATCAGTTAAAGAGCTTTAATCCCAAATTGCAGATCAGATACGAGACAAGTGAAAAGTATGTCAGGTATCTTAATTTTCATTCGGATATATCCAATGAGTTTACCGATGAAAAGACAGGTCCATGGTGCATAGAGTATGAAAAGTTTCGTGACAATCATACCCGCCCCGACAGACTTATGAAGCTGTTGTTTTCAAAGGAAGAATTTGTTACGAAGAGAGTCAATCCGGACAAATTGATATGGGGACTCTATTGGATTGCCGTTAATATGCAAGACATTGAAACGGACATTCGCTTTTACGATTTGTTTACAGCGCATGAGATCTTCGACTTATGGCAATGTGTCAATTATCATTTCTACATACGCAATGCCAATCATGCGGAAAGCAGGGCGTTGGTTAAAAACAACGCAAGGCCATTGGTCAGGAATATCATTGAAAGTGCGGAGGATGCGATCAGGAACAGCGACGTTGCCGCAACAATCCGTTTCGGTCACGACGGAAACCTGATGCCGTTGTTAGCTTTGCTGCAGGTTGAAAACTTCGGGATAGCTGTCAGTGACCCTTATGAAGTATATAAGGTGTGGACAGATTTCAAAGTCTCTCCAATGGGTGCGAATCTCCAGTTGCTATTCTTTAAAAACAAGTACAATGACATTATAGTCCGCTTCCGGCATAATGAAAAGGATGTACATATTCCGGTAAAAACAGATAACTTCCCTTTCTATTCATGGAGACACGTCAAAGAATATATGGAAAGCCTGCTGTGACATGTTAGAGGAAAGATAATTATCGCAGTCCGGTAAAACTCAAAAGGACATAATAATCTTGCTCGAAGTCCCTTATAAATGGACCTCGAGACTCAATAGAAAATATAAGAGAAACCCATTGGCGGAATTAAATCGGTGCGTACTTGATTCTGCCTATAGGCCAGGGGGCGGGATAAACGCGCCATGTGTTTTGTTTTTGAAGTAAGGGTACAAGTCCTTTATCCCTGTCCTCTACAGTCTGCGAAATACATTAACATTTGCTTGAAATGCTTGTAAATAAATGGAGCTTCGCATATTTCTTCACTCGGATGTTTTGAAAAGGCTATCTTTGCGCTTACATAGGGTTTGCTAAATAAATAGAAGCCGCTGACATTCAATAATATACACCTTGTATTATTTGTGTAATTCACCAAGAATGACTACCTTTGGTTGTTAAAAAATTAACGACGTAAAATGAAATACTACTCTCAATATCGTAGTCACGACTTGTTTGAACTCCAAGAGTCCCTCTCAGGATTGAGCAAGTTGAACCGCTGGGTCAAACTTGCAGACAACCTTCCATGGGCAAGGATTGAGAAGGAATATAACAAGCATATGAAGAACAGTCATTGCGGCGCAAGCAACAAGCCGGCCCGCATGGTGGTAGGTGCCTTGATAGTGAAGCATGTGGAGAATTAGAGTGACGAGAAGACCATTCAGGCCATTCAGGAGAACCTTTACATGCAATATCTGCTCGGTCTTGACAAGTTCATGGAAAAGCCGGTTTTCGTTCCCGAGTTGTTCGTCTTCGTCCGCAAGCGTCTTGACCATGATTTCTTCAACATGCTTACCTTGATGCTTGCGGAGGTGGATGGAAGCAAGCCGAAGAGGGAATGCACGGACGAGGACGGCAATGACCATGGCGGTACGATGAGAGTTGACGCCACCCGCTGCGATGCCGAGGTTCGCTATCCGACCGACTCAAACTTTTTGGAGGACGGCAGTAGACTGACAGACCGCCTTCTTGACAAATTCAGTACCCGCCACAATATAAAGAAGCCGCAGATCCACCGTGCGGAAGCCCGCCAGGCTTTCATCGGACTGATTAAGAAGAAACACAAGGGGAAGAAACAGATTGACAAAACAAAACTAATCCAGATACGATGCCTGCAGGCAGACTTTCAGCTGTTTCTTGATTTCCTGGGCAAACAGTCAAGCACACTTCTTGCTTGCTTCAGCCGCCATGACTACAAATGTCTTCAGGCTGCATTCAAGATGTACGAACAGCAGAAAATGATGTTCGAGCAGAATGTCCGCAAATGTGCCGACCGCATCATCAGTATCTACCAACCTCACCTCCGTCCCATCGTCAGGGGCAAGGCAAAGGCCAAGGTCGGGTTTGGAGCAAAGGTTGGCGCCAGCATCGTCAACGGCTACACTTATCCCAAATCGGTCATTAGGATTTCTCTGTGTCGTACGGCAAAGAGAAATGCTTTAATTTTTTCTATTGGTGTCC
>NZ_JRNC01000065.1 GCF_000758925.1 Prevotella sp. S7-1-8 | reverse complement strand
GGTGATATATTCCTTGATTCTCCAGACCAATTCGTCGGAGAGTTTGGCGTTCGTTACCGTCCTCTTTCCGCGCTGCATGGCCATATCGTGCGCCTTTGTCCAAATATACTTTCCCGATGGCGTGCTGTTGCGTCTGATTTCACGTGAGAGCGTTGACTGACTGGTGCCGACGATGTCGGCAATTACTTTTCTCGCAGTTTTCTTTTGGAGTAAGGCAAAAAATTGCGACCTTTGCTCCGAGGTTAATTGAGTATATTTCACAATACTAAGTTAATTAATCTTTGGGAGACAGCGGTCTCCCTTTTGTTTTTTTTGTATTGCTGATTGTGCTCTTCGGGGGCTTCGCGCCCCCGAAGAGCATGGCAAACCTCTGCGGTGTTTTTCATGGTTTAAATACAATCCAAACACCAACAAATTTTGCACTTCGATTTTTGAATCTTCAATTTGCCATTCTATGCGTGGGCGAAAGTTTGCCATGTTCTCGCCACTGTCTTGTGATGAATGGTAAGGCGGGCGTGTCTTGATTGATTTTGGAGTGCTACCACTTGATCGTATGTGTCCGAGCGTATTGGTAGCCTTTGCAAGAACGTTTTGAAAAAAGCGGACAAAACATGTCTTGTCTTTCGCGTATTTGCAAACGGCGTACACTTCGCTCGCAAATACGCGGAAAATGAGCATTCCTGCTAACTGGTTGTAACTCTGATGCTTGCGCTCATTTTTTGTGATTTTGTTATAAAAAGTCCTTTTTAAAAGCTCTCCTTTAATACCCATTCGCGTCATATTTGAGCCTTGCTCGCGAGCCGACTAACGTCTAATCATGTCGCGATTAAGACGTAATCGCGCGTTAAATGGGCACTCATCGCGTCATGCCGTATGCGAAAATGACGAAAAAAGTCTCCTCAAAGAAATGTTCTTGGCTTTTCCCCCTGTGGAACGATAGGTTTTCATGGGCTTGTTTTCGTGATTTAAATTTAACAAAATCGCGATGGCTCTTAGCTCCCTTAGCCTTTCCACTGTCATCCACTTTGTTAACCCATTCCCATAAGGTGCAATTTTTTTAGTAGGCCGCCGAGCATGGAATGCCTGTTGCCTCTACCATGCTTTTGATACGGTCAAGTTCGGCTGGCGTGGCTTTGCGGAGTTCTTGGTCGGGAGTCTCGCGGTCTATAGTGTAGATCATCACGCTCTCCGGTTTTATCGCTTGCAGTGTGTCAAGCCATGGAAGCACGTATTTGTCGCTCGTGTTGTCAGTGCCGTCGCCTTTGAGAAACATGGTTTGGATAATGACATGCCCATTGAATAGTTTAAGGTGCTCTGTCACTTTGTTTACGTCGTAAGACGGTTGGGTGGGGCGGTCGAGTCTTTTGATGTAGTCGTTATCCACGGTGTCGAGTTTCTGTATGTTGTTGTCCACCGTCATCAGGGCATTCCTTATGGCTGGTCGGCCCGTAAAAGTGGCATTGCTGAGCACGCTGATCTTGGCTTTAGGGCACCATTTGTCGCGTAGCTTGACGGTATCCGCGATAATCTCGGCGAAGTGGGGGTGGGTGGTTGGCTCTCCATTGCCAGCGAATGTGAGCACGTCTGGATGTTCTCCGGCATCGTGCATTTTGATGAGTTGTCGCTCCAGCTTCTCGGCTACAAGTTCGCGCGATGGGTGCTTGGTGCGTGTGAAACCATCCTTGTTGAAACCAATCTCGCAGTACAGGCAGTCAAAATTGCATATCTTGCCATCGCCGGGCAGCAGGTTTATGCCTAAACTCAGGCCAAGCCGGCGGCTGCGAACCGGGCCGTAGATGGGGCTGGGAAAAATGATAGTGCTCATAATGCTTGCGCTAATGGGATAAAGTGTAATTATGAACAAAATTAGTAAAAAATCAGGATAAAAGCCATTTGTGTTGGCAATATTTGGTTAATGCACGTTAAAGACTTGCTTTGTTATCATTAATTTCTTACTTTTGTGCAAAAGTTGGTTAGTTAACGCCGATCCGTACATGGTAAAAAATCGTAGAAAATCCCGCAGGCATTCAGGCTTGCAGGCCGTTACTCTTTGTATCAGCACCGCCTTGGTGCTCATCCTGCTTGGACTTGTTGTGTTCTCAACGCTCACGGGGCGTAATTTGTCGTCTTATGTAAAAGAGAATTTGGTGGTAACCATGATGCTTGAGCAAGACATGATGGACAATGAGGCGCAGGCTGTGTGCAAACGGCTTGAGACGCGCCCGTATATCAAAAATGTGGTTTTTATAAACAAGCAGCAGTCGCTCAAGGAGGCTACCAAGGAGATGGGTGCGAACCCGGCCGAGTTTACTGATGGGGTCAACCCGTTCTCTTCGTTGATCGAACTGACATTGAAGAGCGATTATGCCAATAGTGACTCGTTGACATGGATAGCCGCGGAGCTGAAGAAATACCCTAAAGTGTCGGAGATAAACTATCAGCGAGACCTTATCGATTCGGTGAACAGAAATCTCGCCAAAATAGGCTTGGGCATGCTTGTGCTGGCCATCTTGCTCACTTTTGTGTCTTTCACGCTCATCAATAACACCGTTAAACTTGATATTTACGCGCGCCGTTTCTCCATTCATACCATGAAATTGGTGGGTGCCTCATGGAACTTCATACGGGGGCCTTTCATACGCAGAGCGGTTTTTACAGGCTTGTTGGCCGCCTTGTTAGCCATTGTCGTTTTGGGCGGAGGCATTTATGCCTTGTACCGTTACGAGCCCGAGATACTCAAAGTGGTCACTTGGCGCGAGATGGCCATTACCGCGGGGGCGGTAGTGCTCTTTGGCATTATCATCACGGCTTTGTGCGCCAATATCTCGGTGAACAAGTTCTTGAAGATGAAGGCAGGCGAACTGTACAATATTTAGCGGTATCATCAATAAAGAAATAATACAAATTATAATGGATAAAAGAAATTTAGCCTTGGGCCGTACCAATTTTGTCTTGTTGGGTGTCGGCTTTGCCATTGTCGTTATCGGGTTTGTTCTTATGAGTGGAGGTTCCTCTACGGAGACGGCTTTCAATCCTGATATCTTCAGTGTGAGACGTATCAAGGTGGCTCCAGTGGTGTGCTTCATAGGTTTTATCTTTATGATCTATGCTGTCATCCGTAAGCCCGGGCACACCGTTGGCGCCGAGGTTGAGGTTGGCATGGATGGCGATGCCGAAGAGAAGAAGAAAAACAAAGCCATACAAAACTAACAAACCAAGGGCATGGATCTGTTTCAAACCATTGTTATCGCTATCGTGGAGGGACTCACGGAATTCCTCCCCGTGTCGTCTACGGGGCACATGATCATCACCCAAAATCTGTTGGGGATGCAACCCGGCGATCCGTTCGTGCATGCTTTCACTTTTATTATACAGTTTGGCGCCATCTTGTCGGTGGTGTGTCTATACTGGAAACGGTTTTTCCAGATGCGCAACGCTGATGAGGTCTCTGCAAAATTGCGGTTTTATGGCTTGCTCATCGTGGGTGTCTTGCCTGCCGTGTTTATAGGTTTGGCGGCCAAAAAGAGCGGTTTGTTGGACTGGCTTTTAGACTCTGTGCAGGTGGTGGCTGTCATGTTGGTGTTGGGAGGCGTGTTCATGTTGTTCTGCGACAAGATCTTTGATCAAGGCAGAGACGAGCGCAAGGTTACCGCGCGTCGCGCTTTTGTAATCGGCCTTTTCCAATGTATATCGGTCATACCGGGCGTGAGTCGTAGCATGGCGACCATCGTGGGCGGCATGCAACAAAAGCTAACCAGAAAAAACGCGGCCGAGTTCTCTTTCTTCTTGGCCGTGCCTACGATGGCCGGCGCCACGCTGCTCGACCTTTTGGAGATGTTTGGCGAGGATACCACGTGGGCCACGTCGCACAATATCACCATGCTGGTGGTGGGTTGTGTGGTGGCGTTCTTGGTAGCTATGGTCGCCATGAAATGGTTTGTTAATTTCCTCGCGAAATATGGTTTCAAAGCTTTCGGCTGGTATCGTATTGTCGTGGGAGGGGCCATTTTGGCGCTGATGTTTTGCGGACAGTCGTTAGCGATGGTGGATTGATGGGAGCGAACTTTATAGAGGGCGAGATTTTTGCCATTGACAAGCCCTACCGCATGACAAGCTTTGGCGCGCTCGCGCATGTGAGATACCTCATTTCGCACAGGTTGGAGCGTAGGCTCAAAATAGGGCACGCTGGCACGCTCGACCCTTTGGCGACAGGCATATTGGTGCTATGCACTGGAAAATGCACCAAGCGAATAGAGGAATTGCAAAATCACGCCAAAGAGTATACTGCCACCTTGCAGCTCGGGGCCACTACCGAGAGTTACGATATGGAGCATCCCGTGAATCGAACTTTTGCCACCTCGCACATCACTCGGGATATGGTAGAGGACGTGCTGGGGCGTTTCGTGGGCGACATTGAGCAGACTCCTCCCACGTATAGCGCGGTGAAGGTGGGCGGCAAGCGTGCCTACGACTTCAGACGGCAAGGCGAAAAAGTGGCGCTCTCGCCTAAAAAGGTGCATATAGACAGCATAGAACTGACTGATTTTGACGCGTCGGCCGCATGTTTGTCCATCAAGGTGGTATGTGGCAAAGGCACATATATCAGGGCGTTGGCGCGTGACGTGGGGCGCGCGTTGGATAGCGGCGCGTATCTCACGGCGCTTAGGAGGACGCGCGCGGGGCAGTTCGACGAGCAAAATTGTATAGATTTTGACAGGCTTGACGAATGGCTTGATAGCGTGATGAACCCCTGACGACTCCTCGTGAGACTGATGGGCTTGTAGAAACAAAAAGGAAAAATAGATATGAAACTGTCACAATTCAAATTTAAATTGCCCCAAGAGTCGGTGGCCCTCTATCCTCATAGCTTCGAGCGTGAGTATACGAACGACGATGGAACGAAAGGTTCCTTTTGCGTTACGCGGCGCGACGAGTCGAGGTTGATGGTGCTGCATCGCTCCACCGGGGAAATAGAAATGTATCGCAAGGATGCCAAGGGCAAACCCATTGAGGGCGACTATCTTGATTTTCGCAATATAATCGACTACTTTGATGAGCATGATACTTTCATATTAAATGACACCAAGGTGTTCCCCGCGCGTCTATACGGCACCAAAGAAAAGACCGACGCCAAGATAGAGGTGTTCGTCTTGCGCGAGCTGAATGAGGAGACGCACCTTTGGGACGTGCTTGTGGAGCCGGCTCGCAAGATACGTATTGGCAACAAACTCTTCTTCGACGAGGTGGGTACTATGGTGGCGGAGGTGTATGACAACACCACCAGCCGTGGCCGTTCGCTTCGTTTTCTTTACGATTGCTCGCACGAGCAGTTCAAAAAAGACCTCTTCGCGTTGGGCGAGCCGCCCCTGCCAGCGTATATATTGAATGGGCGTCCAGCTGATCCTGCTATGAAAGACATGCACGTTCGCTCGCATGCCCTGCCGGAAGACGCGGAGAATTTCCAGTGCATCTTCGCTAAAAACGTGGGCGCCGTCACGGCGCCGGCCACAGGCTTGCACTTCAGCAGGGAGCTGATGAAACGCATGGAGATAAAGGGTATCAATGCCGCGTACATTACTTTGCACTGCGGATTGGGCAATTTTACGCCCATTGAGGTGGAGGATTTGACCAAGCACAAGATGGATTCCGAGCAAATGATTGTTGGCAAGAAGGCTTGCGACATTGTCAATAAGACAAAGATGGCAGGACACCGCGTGTGCGCGGTGGGTATCAGTGTGGTGAAAGCGACCGAGACCGCCGTTGGGACGGATGGCTTGTTGAAGGAGTATGATGGTTGGACAAGCAAGTTCATTTTCCCGTCATACGACTTTGGTTTGGCCGATTCTATGGTTGCCAACTTCTACCATCCGGAGTCAATCTTGCTGATGGCAACCGCCGCTTTCGGTGGCTACGAGCAGGTGATGGAATGCTACCGGCTGGCCGTGGAACACGGTTATAAGTTCGGATGTTTTGGCGATAGCTTGCTTATCGTGGAATAGCGTTAGTTAAGGCAGTACGTTATGGGCGAGAAATCATCGCACACTCTGTATTTAGGGTTGGGCTCTAACCTTGGCGACAAACGGCGTCTCATAGAAGAAGCTGTCTGCTTGCTAAACGATCGGGTAGGGCGCGTGACAAGAAAATCTTCCTTAATAGAAACAGAGCCGTGGGGATTTAGCTCGCCAAACAAGTTCCTCAATGGGTGTGTGGCCTGCCAAACCCAACTCTCGCCACGCGAGGCGCTGCGTGAGACGCAAGAGATAGAGCGTGAGATGGGGCGCTCCGTCAAAAGTCATGATGGCGTGTACCATGATCGGCCAATAGACATAGATATATTGCTTTATGACGATTGGCAAATAAACGACGCTGACCTTGTTGTCCCTCACCCCAAAATGAAAGAACGGAATTTCGTGATGATACCTTTAAGAGAAATCTGCCCTGATTTGTCTTTGTGTTGATACAAGGATTAATATATTGGAGCTTGGAATATTATCCTTTTGTTTTGGAAATGAAAAATGCCACGCGCTGAAACTTAGCGCGTGGCATTAATATTTCTTGCCATACAGTGGCTTGCCGCTTAACGCAGGCTTGGCTCTTGGCCCTTTTACTTGCGAAGACCCAACGCCTTGATGATAGCGCGATAGCGCTCAATGTCACGATCCTTGAGGTAGTCGAGCAAAGCGCGACGTTTTCCTACCAATTTGGTGATGGAACGAGTGGTGACAAAATCCTTGTGGTTCTTCTTGACATGCTCAGTGAGGTGAGCGATGCGATAGGTGAAAAGCGCAATTTGGCTTTCGGCAGAGCCCGTGTCGGTTGCCGACTTGCCGAATTGGGTGAAGAGCTCAGTCTTCTTCTCTTTGTTTAAATACATGTTATAAATTGATTAATTGTTGTCGCATCATTACATTCTTCTGTCGAGCAATCGCCTTAATCACAACGATTAACGACGTTGAATGCATCGGATTGTCCGAAAATGCGTTGCAAAGTTACTAAAAATAATCTGTAGTCAACACCTTTCTCCTTTATTTTTTGTAATTTTGCAAGCAGTAAATTTAGCGTAATTTTAAGGTTAATCAATGCAGGACATTCGTAATATTGCAGTTATCGCACACGTGGACCATGGTAAAACAACCTTGGTGGATAAAATGATGCTTGCTGGAAAACTGTTCCGTGAGGGTCAGGATAACAGCGGCGCGGTATTGGATTCCAATGACTTGGAACGCGAGAGAGGGATAACCATTCTGTCGAAGAATGTGTCAATCAATTGGAAAGGGAAAAAAATAAACATACTCGACACGCCGGGCCACTCTGATTTTGGTGGCGAGGTGGAGCGCGTGCTCAACATGGCTGATGGCTGTCTGCTTCTTGTGGACGCTTTCGAGGGGCCTATGCCGCAGACGCGTTTCGTACTCCAAAAAGCGCTTCAGATAGGTCTTAAGCCCATCGTGGTGGTCAACAAGGTGGATAAAGCCAATTGCAGGCCGGAACAAGTATATGAGATGGTCTTCGATTTAATGTGCGATTTGAACGCTACCGAAGAGCAACTTGACTTCCCGGTGGTTTATGGATCCGCCAAGAATGGCTGGATGAGTGACGATTGGAACAAACCAACCGATAACATAGAATATCTCTTGGACAAAATCGTGGAGTCTATTCCAGCTCCTAAACACATTGATGGCACGCCACAAATGCTTATCACTTCTCTTGACTATAGCAACTATACGGGCCGTATCGCGGTGGGCCGCGTGCATCGTGGCGTGCTTAAAGATGGGATGAACATTACTATTTGCCATCGCGACGGGACAACCGAAAGGACCAAGATAAAGGAGCTTCATACTTTTGAGGGTATAGGACACAAGCGCACGAAAGAGGTTGAAAGTGGAGACATTTGCGCCGTGGTAGGTTTGGATCGTTTTGAGATTGGTGACACTATCGCTGATTATGAAAATCCCGAGGCTTTGCCTCCGATAGCCGTGGACGAGCCAACGATGAGTATGTTGTTTACGATTAACGACTCTCCTTTCTTTGGAAAGGAAGGCAAATACTGCACCTCCCGTCAAATCGGAGACCGTTTAAAAAACGAGTTGGAGAAAAACTTGGCCTTGCGAGTGAGCCAGATGGAGGACTCTACAGACAAGTGGATAGTGAGTGGTCGAGGCGTGTTGCACCTCTCTGTATTGGTCGAAACCATGCGCCGCGAGGGCTTTGAGTTGCAAGTTGGGCAACCGCAAGTGATTTACAAGGAGATAGATGGCGTGAGGTGTGAGCCTGTAGAGGAGCTTGATATCAATGTGCCGCAAGACTATTCCAGTAAAATGGTCGACATGGTGACACGTCGCAAGGGAGAGCTTACGAGCATGGATCCAGAGGGTGACCGTGTCAATATCACGTTTGACATACCCTCACGTGGCATCATTGGCTTGCGCACCAATGTGCTTACAGCCAGTCAGGGCGAGGCCATTATGGCCCATCGGTTTAAGGAGTATCAACCGTACAAGGGCGACATCGTGCGTCGTATTAATGGTTCTATGGTAGCCATGGAGACAGGAACGGCGTTCGCTTATTCCATAGACAAATTGCAAGATCGTGGCAAATTCTTCATAGACCCGGGCGAGGAGGTTTACGGAGGCCAGGTGGTTGGAGAGCATGTGCACGACAACGACCTTGTGGTAAATGTCACGAAAGCCAAGCAGCTCACCAACGTTCGCGCTTCAGGTTCGGATGACAAGGCGCGTATCATTCCAAAAGTGGTGATGAGTTTGGAGGAATGTTTGGAATATATCAAGGAAGATGAGTATGTGGAGGTGACGCCTAAGAGCATGCGTATGCGAAAAATCATACTCGATCACTTGGAGCGTAAACGCTCGAACAAGGAATGAGGGAAAATTTAAATCCATGATTTCACACTTACGTCTCGTAAGTTTAAGCATGGACTCTTTTTTCCCATTATTTTGAATTTAGTTAATTCGGGCTTGTCTGGCGCATGCTGGGCAAGCCCGTTTGTTTATTCGTAATGGCTCATCAATTCTTGCTCCCGCCGCTTGGCATCTTTTAAAAAGGCTTGGTACTCTTCGCTGTCTGGATTGAAAGGCTTGTGCGTCAACGCTTCTTTGATGGGTCTCCATGCTTTTATGAAATTGACAGTGGCTTCTGAAAAAAAAGTTTCCGCCATGCGCTCATAGATGTAGTCGACCGCTTGCTCGGTGGGATGGAGCATGTCAGGGGCGTAGAAACGGTAGTCGCGCAATTCGTCGTCTACTATTTCGTAGGCGGGAAAGTAGGTCGCACGCCATGTTTCCGCATCATGGTTTGGGGTGGCATGACTATCCAAGAGCTTGTCTATGGCGAGCAAAAGCGTGGCTTTTGACACCCTACTGCCGTGGTAGCCATATTTCTTGTAGCGTATGGGACTTACTGTCAACACAAATCTCACAAGCGGAAACCGTTGGTGGATGCATCGAATGGCTTTCCGCAGATAGTCTACGCACTCCCCAACACCAAGCGTTCGCTCCTCGAAAAGACATTGGGGTCTCTTGCGACAATTGTCCACAATTTCTCCCGTCTCTTTGAGTATGTACACATGGTTGGTGCCGAGGGTAAACACGGCCGTGCCTGTTTTGTCCGGGTCAAAGGGCATAAGGCGCTCGTCGCAAAGTCTCTCCACGGTATGTAGAACGCTCGCTGGATTATACATCACGCCGTATGGGTTCACCGTGGCGCGAAATTTGTTCTCCTGAAAACGCTTGCCCATGTTGTCGGCAAAACACGAACCTACGAACAACATTCGCTCTCGTGGCTCTATTTTCCATTCGTTTGGTGTTATTTCTACTTTTGTCCTAAACTCCATTTCTTTTGTGTTTCCACGCGCATTATGGTTTCTTGTGTCGTATGAGCCACCTTGTCGGTCCTATGCTTTCGCCCCTTTCTTGCGTTTTTTCCATTCCACGAGCAACCCAATGGCGATGAGAAGCAACAATATGCCGTACGAAGTGTAGGCCACGGCCTCCGTCTTTCGTATGGAGGCTGGGTGGAAACTCATTGTCACTTCGTGCTTGCCGGGCTTAACGCTCATGGCTCTCAGCACGTAGTTCACCCGTCCCAATTCCGCGGGTTGGTTGTCCACGGTGACGGTCCAGCCGGGATAATATATCTCCGAGAATACTATCACGCCTCCTTTTTCGGAGTTCACCTCGTATGTAAGGGCGTTGGGCTCGTAGGCCTTTAGCGTGACAATGGAGTTGCCTTGCTGCGGCTTGGCTCGCCCGAGTTGGCTCTCAAATGCCTTGTCGGCCACGGCCTCGCGTTTCAGGTTGATTTTGCCCACGGTCTCGATTTCCTCGTTCGCATTGTCCACGTAGGTCAGTTTGTCCACGAACCATGCGTTTCCTGCCGCGTATGGGTTCTGTATTGGCACCGTCTGCCCGTTCTGAAGGCCGAGTATAAAGTATTTGGCGTTGAGCATGTTGATTACAGGATATATGGAGTCTCCGTTCACTTTGGTCATGTCTCCATCCGCATTGGTGATGGCGGGCGCTATCTTTTGCATTTCCGGCGCGATGTAGGCCTCTATCATTTCTTGGTATCTGCGCAGTTTGGCCGGGTGGTAACCGCCGATGCTTTTGTGGTAATAAGACGTCTCGTTCTCGTTGAAAGTATTCGACGAAAGGTTCAGCACGCGATAGTCCAACGCCTTGTCACGTAAAATTTGCCTGTCGGTGGCCGTCATGGGTTGTGGCCTGTCGCGTACGCTCTTTTCCACGAACATGTCGTCGTATAGGTAGCGTTTGTTTACCTGCCACATGTCCACAAGGCACAGCAGGGCGATGCAGCTCACCAATAACTTGGCGTTCAGCTTTTTCGCCTTGAAGAGTAGCAACAGCAGGGTGCCCACCGCCACGATGGCAAACGACCGTAGTGCGTCTGCCTTGAAAATGGCCTCGCGCATGGTAGCCAAGTTTGTTTTCAGCGGTACGAGGTATTCTTGTGGTATCTGCGACAGGGCTTGGGACTCCGCGCTCGATATATAGTTAGGGAAAAAGAGTGTCGGCGCCAAATAGAACAGTAACGCGACGCCACCGGTAAGGGCAAAACTCGTGTATACCCACTTCATGTTTTGGGCGAGTGTGTCGGGTTTGTCGATGATTTTTTTCAGTGCCATCATTGCCAGTAGTGGTATCGTAAACTCGGCTATGACAAGTATGGAGGCTACGGTCCTGAATTTGGCGTACATGGGCATGTAGTCTATAAAGAGATTTGTGAGCCACATGAAGTTACGCCCCCAAGACAGCGTGATGGATATGATAGTGGCCGCGAGCAGCGCCCATTTCATGGGCCCCTTGACGATAAACAGCGCCAAGAAGAACAGCATGAGCACGAAGGCGCCCACGTATACGGGCCCACTGGTGCCGGGTTGCTCGCCCCAGTATTGCCCCATCTGTTGATAAATCTGTATAAAATTGGGATCGGCTTTTTCCATGGCCTTGGCGTTTTGCGCCAGTGGCACGCTTGCCCCGCCTTTCACGTTGGGCACCAACAGGGTCCATGTCTCTCCTATGCCATAGCTCCATTGGGTGATATAGTCTCTGTCAAGTCCGCTGCTTGTTTGGTTGGCCCCGTCTTTCTTCACCAATTCACTCTTGCCTCGCATGGTTTCTTTGGAGTATTGCCACGTGTGGTAAAGGTTTGACAGATTGAGGCATATACCTATCAACCCGCCTGCCAGGGCCACCAAGGACGCTTTCCAAAAACGCGCCATCTGTCCTTGTCGGATAGCCATGACGAGCCAGGCAATGACCATTAAGAAAATGACGAACAGGTAATAGTATGTCATCTGCACGTGGTTGGCGTTCACCTCAAAAGCGGCGAAGATTGCCGTGACGACAAATCCCCACAGGTATTTGCCCCGATAGGCCAGCGCCATGCCGCCTATCATGGGCGGCAAGAAGGCCAACGCCCATACTTTCCAGATGTGCCCTGCCGCGATGATAATGAAGAAATAGCTTGAGAACGCCCATACGATTGCGCCAAGCGCCGCCAGATGCTGCCTGAAATCAAAAGCTCTCAACATGATATAGAACCCCAAGAGATACGCGAACACGTACCACACATAGTCGGGCAACCACAAGTGGTACAGGTCGGAGGCCTTGTTCAGTATGTCGGTGCTCTTGTATGACGGCGATGTTTGGTATGTGGGCATGCCACAGAAGGTGGCGTTTGTCCATCGGGTGCGCTCTCCCGTTCGTTCCATGTATTCCTTGGCCTCTTGCCCCGCGCCCCTGCCAGCCGATGAGTCGTGCTGGTACAGTATGCGCCCCTCAAACGTGGCGGGTGTGAAATAGGCGAACGAGATGATGGCAAACAATAGCACTGCCATCAAGTCTGGCAGACATTTTTTCAAGGTTTCCATAAGTATGGTGTGTGCATTAATTATTGATGTCACAAAGGTATATATTTTTTAATGAATAGTTAAAAGTTAATCGTTAAAAGTAAGGAACGCTTCATTTTTTGTAAATTTGCGGTATGAATAGAATTGGAATTATCGTTGCGATGGACAAAGAGTTCGCGCAACTTAGGACATTGCTTGATGACGCGCGTGTGGAGCGCCGTCGTTTCAAGGATTTTGTTGTTGGCAAATTGGATGGCGCGGACGTTGTCTTGCGGCAATGTGGCATCGGAAAAGTCAACTCGGCCATTGGGGCCGTTGAGATGATAGATGGCTACCGTCCTGACCTCGTCATCTCCACGGGTGTCGCTGGTGGAGCCAGCGTGGAGCTAAAGCCGCTCGACGTTGTGGTGGGCGAGGCCTGTGCCTATCATGACGCCTATTGTGGCAGCGAGGTGGAGTATGGCCAAATTATGGGCATGCCCGCCCGGTACAAGTCGCCCAAGGAGCTGGTGGAAAAGGCGTTGTCGCTTAACACCGGCAAATCGGCTGTACGGGTGAGGGCTGGCCTGACCGTGAGCGGTGAATGGTTTGTGGACGACAAGGAGAAGATGTGCGCCATACTGGGGCGATTTCCGGAAGCCCTGGCCGTAGACATGGAGAGCTGCTCCATCGCGCAGGCATGCCATATCTACCAAACGCCGTTCATATCATTTCGCGTTATCAGCGACGTACCACTAAAAGACGACAAGGCGGCGCAATATTTTGACTTCTGGAACCGCATGGCAGAGGGGAGCTTCGAGGTTACCAAAGCCTTTCTTCGCGCCATCCTGTAAATCTTAGGGATATAATAACAACTAAACCATACTATCATGAAAAAAATTCCATCGTTTACGATAAATCACGAGAAACTCTTGCGGGGCATCTATGTTTCGCGCAAGGATGAGGTCGGTGGCGAGGTGGTCACCACTTTTGACATTCGCATGAAAGAACCTAACCGCGAGCCCGTGTTGCACAATGGCGCCATCCATGCCATGGAACATTTGGCCGCAACCTACCTCAGAAACGATCCTGAATGGAAAGAGAGGGTCATCTATTGGGGCCCTATGGGATGCCTGACGGGCAACTATCTGTTGCTTCGCGGCGACTTGGAGTCGCGCGATATTGTAGACCTGATGAGGCGCACGTTTCGTTTCGTGGCCGATTACGAGGGGGATATACCTGGCGCCGGGCCTCGCGATTGCGGTAACTATCTGCTCCATGACCTGCCTATGGCCAAGTGGGAGTCGCGCAAATTCCTCACCGAAGTGCTCGAGAACATCAAGCCCGAGAACCTCGTTTATCCAGAGTGACAGGGCCGGCAGGTATCGCCCCGTTGGTCTGGGTGGCGCCGAATGTGTTAGCTTGTGAGGGCGATGGCGTGCCTTTGCCCTTGCCGTGTGTCGCCGCGCGGTGGTCGCGCGCGCTCTTTCGCAAGCGTTGGCGGACAGTTTCAACGTTTTGAAAAAAAAAGTACAAACGCCCCTTTATTTTAGCCATATTTGAAAATTATAAGTAGATTGCTCCAAATATCGCTAAAATGGGCCGTGTTTCTTAATCGCCTATAAAACAGATTGTTGTGGAGATACGGTAGAAAACGCGCGCGGAGAATACGGCTTCGCCTTCGCGTTTAAGGCCTATTCGCGTTCCGAATAGGCTCTAACCACGCTCCGTTTAAGCCTTGTTCATGTCGCGTTTCGAGCCTATACGCCACGCCATTAGATACCTAACGCATGGTGACGCATGGGCAAATAGTCCGCATTTGGCGCTTGAGGGCTATGGTTCTCCGCTAAAAACATTCTAAAACAAGCGTTTTGCAAGTAACTTTTTTTGGTATTTTTTCTTGAATACGCGGTGTCTTTCGTGGCGTGTCCATGTGTTTGCGTTTGGGGCGGCATGGAGCAAGCGTTGAGCGTTGGCGTGGTCTTGTCCGCTTGGATAGATGGTTGGTTACAAATTCGTCAAGTCGAATTTGTAACCAACGGATACTGTCACGCCCCTGTTTTTGCATTTTTGGTCAAGCGGCCCTTTGTACAGATTGGTTAGCCCGAACGAGTATCGCGCGTCCAACACCACGTTTTGACGCTCGTAAGAGACACCTATCGGAACGCTTATGTCTGTTTTTTCTACAAATTTGTTCTCCGCGTTCATCACGTCCACATTCCTTGCGTAGGTGTAGCTTCCATCCTCGCCAATGGTTACCGATGTCTCCTCAGAGTGCATGGTGTTGCTCAACAAGAAAGCCACTCGCGCGCCAACGTTGATGGCCAAGCCCTTGGCCACGTAGAGATGAGCCATGACAGGCATGCCGAGATAGTTCAAGTGGAAGTAGTTGTTCTTAAAAGCGATGTGCTTACCGGCCGTGGCTCGTGTCAGGTCGGTGTCGTCGTATCGGCAGCCCATGCGCTCATAGTATGCGCCTACGGAGAAAGCCAAAGTCGCGGTGGCTTGGTAGCGCGCGTCAGCTCCGGCCCAAAGGCCCACCTTGGTTTTGCCTTTGCTTAAGTTGCCAGGAAGTCCCAAGCCTATCGATTCGTTTGAGATGTTGGAGAAAATGGTGCCCACTCTTGGCGTGATAGACAGGGTCCTTACTTCGCTTTGGGCGCGCGATGCCACGACCGCGCTGGTGATGGCAAGGGTAAAAAAGAGTTTTTTCATTGTCATTGGATGGGTAAAAAATGCCTTTGTTGTTTTCTAAAAAACGCTGTTCGCCAATTATTATTATCCGATTAGATGTATTTTGTTTGTTGGTGTTTATCTTTTTATTAACTTTGCAGTAGGTTTTCATATAGAGACAATGACATATACCATTGAAAAGACAGCCACCTTGATAGGCGCTCGCCGCTATGGCTGCCATGAGTCAAAAATAGGTTTTCTGCTCACCGACAGTCGGTCGCTCTGCTTTCCGGAGGAGACACTGTTCTTCGCCTTGAAGTCGAGGCGCAACGACGGCCATCGTTACATACCCGAGCTGTATCGCCGGGGCGTGAGAAATTTTGTGGTGACAGACGTTCCGGCCAACTACGCCGCCGATTATCCCGACGCCAATTTCTTGAGGGTGGTGAGCGCGCTCGAAGCGTTGCAACGCTTGGCGGAGCGTCATCGTGACGCGTTTGACATACCCATCGTGGGCATCACGGGGTCCAATGGCAAAACGATGGTGAAAGAATGGCTCCATCAGCTCATGTCGCCCGACATGTATGTCACCCGCAGCCCGCGCAGCTACAACTCGCAGATAGGCGTGCCACTGTCGGTGTGGCTGATGAATGAGCGCACGCGCTTGGGCATCTTTGAGGCAGGCATCAGCCAAAAAGGCGAGATGGCGGCCTTGCGAGACATTATCCAACCCACGATAGCCGTGCTTACGAACATTGGCGCGGCCCATCAGGAAAACTTCGAGTCGATGGAGGCCAAGTGCCGCGAGAAAGCGTTGCTGTTCCACGATGCCGATACCATCGTTTACAACGCTGACGACCGGATGATAAGCGAGGTGGTGGACGAACTTGCCTATGCTGGCGAGAAACTTTGCTGGTCAACGCGCGACAATAGCGTCTCCATGTACGTCAAAAGCATTGCGAAAGAGGGCAACGCCACCACCGTGACCTATATATATAAAGGTGGCGAGCAAAACAAGTACAGCATACCTTTTATCGACGAAGCCTCTGTGACCAACTCCATCGTGTGCGCGGCGGTGGCTTTGCGGCTTGGCCTTGGCGTCGACGCGCTCAAAGAGCGCATGTCGCGGCTCGAGCCCGTGGCCATGCGATTGGAAGTGAAAGAGGGAAGGCACGGTTGCACGCTCATCAACGACTCGTACAACTCGGACATCAACGCCCTTGGCATAGCCCTCGACTTCATGAATCGTCGCCCCGATCATAAGGGCAGGTCGCGCACGCTGATATTGAGCGATATTTTTCAAAGTGGCGAGGAGCCTGAGAAACTGTACGAGAATGTGGGCGACTTGGCCGTGAAGCGCGGCGTGCACAAACTCATAGGCATAGGCCCAACGATATCGAGATACGCCCCGCGCGCTCGCACGCCAGAGAAATACGGTTTTGCCACGGTGGAGGATTTTATCCACAGCAAGGAGTTTAAAAATCTGCGCGACGAGGTGATATTGCTCAAGGGCGCTCGCCAATTTGGCTTCGACAAGATAACAGAACTGCTTGTACAGAAAGTGCATGAGACGGTGTTGGAGGTGAACCTGAACGCCATGGTGGACAACCTGAACCACTATCGGTCGTTCTTGAGACCCGAGACCAAGATGGTTTGCATGATTAAGGCCAACGCTTACGGCGCCGGCAGCGTGGAGATAGCCAAGACGTTGCAAGACCACAGGGTGGACTATTTGGCCGTGGCCGTGGCCGACGAGGGCGCCATGTTGCGCGGCAAGGGCATCACGAACAGCATCATCATCATGAACCCAGAGTTCTCCGCTTTCAAAACCATGTTTGACAACGACTTGGAACCGGAGGTGTACTCCTTCCGATTGCTCTCTGCCCTGGTCAAGGCCGCGGAGAAAGAAGGCATCACGGGCTATCCCGTGCACATCAAGATAGACACCGGCATGAACCGACTGGGCTTCAACCCAGAGCGCGACATGGATGAGTTGATAGACCGCCTGAAACACCAAGACGCCGTGATACCGCGGTCGGTGTTCTCGCATTTTGTCGGTTCGGACAGCAATGACTTTGACAATTTCTCGGCAGAGCAGTTCGCTCGTTTCGACAAGGCGAGCCGACGGCTGCAAGAAGCGTTTGAGCACAAGATACTGCGGCATATGGACAATTCGGCTGGCATAGAGCATTTTCCTGACAGGCAGTTGGACATGTGCCGTCTGGGCATAGGCCTTTATGGCGTGGACAGCCGCACCAACACCATCATCAACAACGTGTCCACGCTCAAGACCACCATCTTGCAGCTGCGGCACGTGCCCGCGAGCCAGACCGTGGGGTATAGCCGCAAGGGCACGCTGGAACGCGACAGCGTTATCGCTGCCATACCCATAGGTTATGCCGACGGGCTGAATAGGCGGTTGGGCAATCGTCGAGGCTACTGCTTGGTGAACGGCCAAAAAGCTGAGTACGTGGGCAATATCTGCATGGACGTGGCTATGGTGGACGTGACCGGCATCGCGTGCGCCGAGGGAGACAGCGTGGAGATATTCGGAGACCACCTGCCCGTGACGGCGCTAAGCGACATTTTGGGCACCATTCCCTACGAGGTGCTCACGGGAATAAGCAATAGGGTGAAGCGCGTTTACTTCCAAGATTAAGGTTTCGAGAAAGTATTTCCCTTGCCATAAAATTATATGGCAACGCGCATTTTCGTTATGGCGGAACAGAGACGGCCTCTTGCGTGGAACGCTGTTCTCGCTTGTTTTTAGGCCTCGAAACATGTACGCATGCAAATAGTTACTTTAAAGGCGCAGATTTACAATTTTATTTTGTAAATTTGCGTTTAGCTTTTAAAATACAATCTATTAAAATAATTTATGGAAAATGTTTTTAGTTATATCATCAGCTTGGGGGCAAGCGTGATGATGCCTATAATCTTCACGATTATCGGATTATGCATTGGCATGAAGTTTGGCAAGGCGTTGAAGTCTGGCCTATATGTAGGTGTCGGCTTTGTCGGCTTGGGTATAGTGACGGCTCTTCTTACGTCAAATTTTGGGGACCCGCTCACGCTTATCTCGCAAATATACCATCTTGAGCTGAACGTGTTTGACATGGGATGGCCCGCGGCCGCGTCGGTGGCCTACAACACGGCTGTTGGCGCGCTGATTATCCCTATATGCTTGGGCGTGAACTTCCTGATGCTCATTACCAAAACCACGCGTACGGTCAACATAGACCTGTGGAACTATTGGCACTTTGCCTTTATTGGCGCCGTGGTGTACTTTGTGTTTGACCAAAGTTTGGCCTGGGGGTATTTCGCGGCTATAGTTTGCTACATCATCACACTGGTGATGGCCGACTTGACGGCTTCCAAGTTCCAAGGCTACTACGAGGGCTTGGATGGCATATCAGTGCCGCAGCCATTCTGCCAAAGTTTTGTTCCTTTCACGCTCTGCATGGACTGGGTGTTGGAAAAAATACCCGGTTTTAACAAATTGGATATTGACGCGGAGGGCCTTAAGAAGAAATTTGGAGTGCTCGGGGAACCGTTGGTGCTTGGAGTTATCGTTGGGGCGCTCATCGGTTTGGTGGCCCAGATGGATGTAAAAAAGGTTCTTTTCTTGGGCGTTACGATGGGGGCGGTGATGGAATTGATACCACGCATCACAAAACTGTTTATCGATGGCTTGATGCCAATATCCGAGAAAACCAAGGAAATAGTTAACAAGCGTTTCCATGGCAAGCAAGTGTTTATCGGCATGAGCCCCGCGCTGGTGATTGGTCATCCAACCTCCTTGGTGTGTACGCTGTTGCTCATCCCTACCTATCTCGCTATCTCGGTGGTTCTGCCGGGTAATCAGTTCTTGCCTTTGGCCTCATTGGCTGGTTTGTTCTATATTTTCCCGATCATGCTGCCTTACACCAAGGGCAATGTTGTGCGCACGTATATCATAGGTTTGGTGGCTCTGCTTGTGGGGTTGTGGTTTGTGACCGACATGGCTCCCGACTTTACCAAGGCTGCCGCCGCGGTATACGCCGCCACTGGTGACCAAGCCGCCCATGTGCCCGAGGGCTTTATGGCCGGTAGCATGGATTTTGCCAGCTCGCTCTTTGGGTATGTTATTTTCGCCGCCGCGAAATATGCTAAATTTGTGGGTGCGGCAATCTTGGTAATCATAGTGGTATGCATGATGCTTTGGAACCGTCGTCTTATCATCAAGGATGAGAGGGCTGCGGCAGAGGCGTTGGCGTCCATGAATAAATAATTAATCACTAATCTGTAAAATAATGAAGAAGACGCTATTTACAATCGCTTTTTGTTTGGTTGCCAGCTACGGCATGGCGCAGTGCTGTTCTAAGGGTTATGAAGTGAAGGCCGAGAACGCGTACACGAACTATAATGTGCGTTGGGCCACTGGTCCGGAGGATGCGAAACACTACACTACGGATCGCTTGCGCAAGGAATACCTCGTTGAGAAAGTCTTTGCGCCGGGTGAGGTGAACTGGACTTATACGTTCTATGACCGTTTCCTCATTGGTGGAGCGCAGCCTATGGCAACGCCACTTAAGTTGGTGTCGATAGAACCGCTCTACGTGGACATTAGCAAAGGAACAAGCGGGCGCACGCTTTTGGATAACCGAGAGCTCGGTATCATTAATATTGGGGGTGATGGTACGGTTACCGTGGACGGAAAACGGTATGACCTTGGTTTCCAAGAGGCCCTGTACATTGGCCGTGGTGCCAAGGACATTGTCGTGGCAAGCAAGAACGTGGCCGAGCCTGCCAAGTTTTATATGAACTCGGCAACCGCGCACACCACTTACCCCACGAAAAAGGTGACGCTGAGAGATGCCAATAATATCAAAGCCGGTAGCTTGAAAGAAAGCAACGATCGCGTGATACACCAACTCATCATTGATGGCGTTGCGGGTGTTCGTACATGCCAGTTGCAAATGGGTGTTACCGAGCTTAAAGAAGGCTCGGTGTGGAACACCATGCCCGCGCACACGCACACCCGTCGTATGGAGGCCTACCTTTATTACAAGGTGCCCAAGGGACAAAAGATCCTTCACGTGATGGGCGAGCCGCAAGAGACGCGCCCGATGTGGATAAATAACGAGCAGGCGGTTATCTCGCCGCAATGGAGCATACATTGCGGAGCCGGAACTTCCAATTATACTTTTATTTGGGGCATGTGCGGCGAGAATCTCGTTTACAAGGACATGCAAGTAGTTGCCATCCCTGACTTGCAATAAAACAAGAAGAGTGTTGCATAAAAATCTCCGCTAACCAAATAAAGAGATGTCCTAACTTCTGATGGCTCATCTGTGGTTTGCCATTCTTGGCGACCGCGATGAGCCGTTTGGATCATGCGCGCCGGATGTGGATGAGAGAGGCCATGATGCCTCGTGGGATGGGCATGAACGAAGCTGTTGGCTCCATGATACAAACCTGTCGTGGTTGAACAATTGGCTGGTGTTGTTAAAAAAAACGTTTATAACGCGGCATTGGCTTGCAAAAAAATCTCCTTGCCGCGCGGCATGAATATGGGGGAGGGGATTTTTTTACAAGCAATGTGGAATTTGGAGATGTTTTTTTTTAGAGACTTTTTCCTTTTAAGGTAAGAAACCTTGGCTCTTAAGGGCGCTTACAAGAGCCTCTGACATGGCTTCATTATTTTTTTTAGTATATCGCATGTCGGTGTAAACCTGCGCCAATGTCTCTTTATGATTGATTGCGACAAAATTTTTATTCTCCTCGAGCGACTCTTTTTCGGCGTAGTAATCATTGATTTTTTCAAGGGAATAGTCTTTGTATCTTTCATGGTGAATGACGCTTTCCAAAGGCAACCGATCTGTTAACGATGGCATTTCGTCAGGCCAACCTAACGTGATTGTGGCCACGGGAAATACTAATTTGGGTAGTTGTAAAGTGTCAATGATCATTTGTGGCATGTAGACCGTAGTGCCAAGAAAACATGTGCCAAGCCCTTTCTCTTCGGCTATGTTGCAGAATGTTTGGCAATATAGCAGGGCGTCGGTGGCAGCGTTCATAAAGCTCAGAAAATTATTGTAACCCGGTTGCGCTTTTCTTTCGTTGGCCCAGCGGGTGGTCCGGTTGAAATCGGCGCAGAAAGTGAGTATTACGGGCGCCGCTTTTACCATGGGCTGGTCGAAGTGGGCAGGTGACAATTTCTCTTTCATCTTGCTGTCCCGGGTTATCACTACGCTGTAAAGTTGGAGATTGCCCATAGTGGGAGTGCGCTCGGAAAGTGTTAACATTTCGTAGAGCAACGTGTCTGGAATTTCCCTTTTAGAATATTTGCGAATGGTTCTGCGCTCTTTTAAGTTTTTCATTTTGGAAAGTTTTGGTTGTTGCAAAGATATAAAAATTATATATAAAGGAAATAATTCCGCGATTTTAATCTTTAAAAGTTATTTTTTTTTCGTTTTTCTTTTGTAGCTTTGCAGTATATATGACGTCGATATAACATTTAGAATATTTTTGATGGAAAATCAAAAGACTTATTCATTCGACGAGGCTTTCGATGCCTCTCTTATGTATTTTGGCGGTGATGAACTCGCCGCGCGTGTATGGGTGAACAAATATGCCATGAAAGATAGTCTTGGCAATATTTTTGAGAAAACGCCCGAGCAAATGCATTGGCGTATTGCCAACGAGATAGCCCGTATAGAAAAGAAGTATAAAAATTCGTTAAGCGCACAAGAAGTGTTCGGCCTGCTGGACCATTTCCGCTATGTTATCCCGGCAGGAAGCCCGATGACAGGTATTGGCAATAATCATCAAGTGGCCTCGCTGAGCAATTGCTTCGTAATTGGGCTTGACGGAGATGCCGACAGCTATGGCGCCATTATGAAAATAGACGAAGAGCAAGTGCAACTCATGAAACGTCGTGGCGGAGTGGGGCATGACCTCAGTCACATACGTCCAAAAGGCAGTCCTGTGAACAATTCCGCGCTTACTTCCACGGGGCTTGTGCCTTTCATGGAACGCTATAGCAATTCCACTCGAGAGGTGGCGCAAGATGGACGCCGTGGCGCTTTGATGTTGTCGGTGAGCGTGAAGCATCCGGATTCGGAGGCGTTCATAGACGCCAAGATGACCGAGGGCAAAGTGACAGGCGCCAATGTAAGCGTTAAAATAGACGATGCGTTTATGGAAGCTGCCGTCAATGACAAACCATACGAGCAGCGATTTCCTGTCAAAGGCAATAAACCGGAGGTAAGAAAGGAAATATCAGCGCGTAAGTTGTGGGAGAAAATAGTGCACAACGCATGGAAAAGCGCGGAGCCGGGGGTGCTGTTTTGGGATACCATCAAGCGTGAGAGCATACCTGATTGTTACGCCGATATGGGTTTCCGCACGGTGAGCACAAACCCTTGTGGTGAGATACCACTGTGCCCTTACGACAGCTGTAGATTGTTAAGTCTAAACCTGTACAGCTATGTTGACAAGCCCTTTACCAAGGAGGCGCGGTTTGATTATGGCAAATTCGCCAAACATGTACAGTTGGCTCAGCGTATCATGGATGATATTGTCGACCTTGAAATGGAAAAAATCGACATGATCATGGCTAAGATAAAAAAGGACCCACAAAGTCAGGAGGTGAAAGCTACCGAGTACCATCTTTGGGAAAAAATACAGCATAAGAGTGGGCTTGGACGCCGTACGGGCCTGGGTGTCACGGCCGAAGGTGACATGCTGGCGGCCATGGGGCTGCGCTATGGCACTCAAGAAGCCACGGATTTCTCGGTGAACGTACACAAAACTTTGGCCCTGAACGCTTACCGTTCGTCTGTGGACATGGCGCGTGAGCGTGGCAAATTTGAGATTTACGATGCCGAAAGAGAAAAAAACAATCCTTTTGTGAACCGCTTGAAAGCTGCGGACCCAAAGCTTTACGAGGACATGACAAAATATGGCAGGCGCAATATCGCGTGCCTAACCATCGCCCCAACGGGCACCACTTCGCTCATGACACAGACCACGAGCGGCATCGAGCCAGTGTTTATGCCTGTCTACAAGCGTCGCCGCAAGGTCAACCCGGGCGATGCCGACGTGCGTGTGGACTTCGTGGACGAGGTGGGCGACTCTTTCGAGGAGTACATAGTTTACCATCAAAAGTTTCTCGCATGGATGGAAGTGAACGGAATTGACACTTCCAAGAAGTATTCACAAGAAGAGATAGACGCCCTCGTGGCGCGCTCGCCGTATCATAAAGCCACCGCCAACGACGTGGATTGGCTTATGAAAGTGCGTATGCAGGGAGCCGTTCAAAAGTGGGTAGACCATAGCATATCGGTCACTGTGAACCTTCCTAACGACGTAGACGAAACATTGGTAAACAATCTTTATGTTGAGGCCTGGCGCTCGGGCTGCAAGGGATGTACCATTTACAGGGATGGAAGTAGGTCTGGAGTGATGATCGCCGCGTCAAAAAAGGACAAGAAAAAAGATGAACATCGAGAGGCACCAGCACCTATTACAGTCCCGGTCCCAAGTCTCCCGCTTGTTCAGGAGGTTCGTCCCAAGGTGTTAGATTGCGACGTTGTGCGCTTCCAAAACAACAAAGACAAATGGGTCGCGTTTGTCGGCCTGCTTGATGGGTATCCTTATGAGATATTCACTGGCTTGCAAGACGATGACGAGGGCATTGTGTTGCCCAAGTCTGTCGTCAAGGGAAAGATTATCAAGCAAACCTGCGAGGATGGCACTCACCGTTACGATTTCCAGTTTGAGAATAAGCGAGGCTACAAGACTACGGTAGAAGGGCTCAGCTCTAAGTTTAACCCGGAGTATTGGAATTACGCCAAATTAATATCCGGCGTGTTGCGGTACCGCATGCCAATAGGCCATGTTATCAAACTCGTTGGCTCTTTGCAACTCAAGGACGAGAGCATTAATACATGGAAGAATGGCGTTGAGCGCGCCCTGAAGAAATATGTCGTGGATGGCACCAACGCACCGGGACAAACGTGCCCGGTATGTGGACAGGAAACACTTGTGTACCAAGAAGGATGCCTCATCTGTACCAATTGTGGCGCAAGCCGTTGTGGATAGAACGTGTATATGCTAAAAGACAGTTATATTTATATTCAAAACCTGCGTTTCCACGCTTATCATGGCGTGGATGCGCAGGAACAATTAACGGGCAATGACTATGTCTTGAACTTGCGTTTGCAAGTTGATTTAGAACGCCCGATGGTCTCCGATGATGTCGCTGACACCGTGAACTATGCGCAAGTTTATGACATGGTGCGGCGCGAAATGGGTATTCCCTCAAAACTTTTGGAACACGTTGCGCGGCGAATTGGCGAGCGCGTTTTCTGTCGTTGGCCAGAAGTGGTCTCGCTTTTGCTGCGTTTAACCAAGCTCAATCCGCCCATGGGGGCCGATTGTGACGGTGCTGGAGTGGAATTATATTTAATAAATGATAAAACCCAAAGACAGGATTGGGTTTTGAAATAGTTTTTCATTACATTTGCAAAATGCTTTTTTTCGCTATGCTCAAGAGGCTGTTTGTTTGTTTGATAACATTGGTGACGTTTGCGCCAATGTGTTTGGGGGCTAATGGCAAGTTCAAACTTGTCATAGACGCTGGGCATGGTGGCAAGGACTGGGGAGCCCCGGGAGCTGTGTCTCATGAAAAAAACCTTACCTTAAAGTATGCCTTGGCTCTTGGCGGCATGATAGAGCGCAACTGTCCGGACGTGCGAGTTTCGTACACACGCAAGACGGATGTGTTCGTGCCTCTTAAGAAAAGGGCGGAGTTTGCCAATAAAAAGGGAGCGGATCTTTTTATATCCGTGCATATCAATGCGGTCACGGGCAATCGCGCGGTCAGCGGTTTTCAAAGTTATACATTGGGTAGAGGGCAGAGAACCGGAGATGGGGGCATACACGAGAACATTGACGTGGCCAAGCGAGAGAATGCGGTTATTTATTTGGAGGATAACTATAAAACGGTCTATAAGGGCTTTGAACCCAATTCCGTGGAAAGTGATATCATGTTTGAGTTTATCGCAGACAAGAATCGTGAGCGCAGCATTGAGTTGTCTCGGCTCATGCAGCGCGAAGTGTGCAAAGCCACGGGCCGTCGCGATGGCGGATCGCATCAAGACAATTTGGCGGTTTTACGGCTAACCTCCATGCCTGCCGTTCTGCTCGAGTTGGGCTTTATCTCCACCCCGGAAGAAGAAAACTTCTTGAATTCTGACGCTGGGCTTGATAGCTATGTCAAGGGTATGTACAATGCGTTCGTTTATTACAAGAACAAGTTTGACGACAATATCAATGTGCCTTACCGTACAGGCAAGGCTGCCGGCAGGGCTAAAACCGTGCCAGTAGATCCACCAGCTCCTGCCAAGCAATCCACAGAGCCACGCCCATCCCAACCCACGCAGCCTGTTGACGCCCCTGCGCTTTCATCCCCCAAAACGTCAGGCGCGCGCCCGAAGACCGCCGGGAGTGGGCAAAAGGTATCTACCCCATCCATTTCGCCATCATCCACAACCCAATCCAAGCCTCTTTTCAAGATCCAGATATTTGCCAGTAAATTTACCTTGAGAGCTGATGACGCCAACTTTAAAGGGCTTAAGGATTGCGAGTTTTACGAAGATGGCGGGTTGAACAAATACACCTATGGCGCAAGTAACAATTATAATGAGATATACCGGTTACGCAAGGACATTCTCGACAAGTTTCCGGAATGTTTTATCATCGCTTTTAAAGATGGCAAGAGAATGAATGTCAATCAGGCCATAGAAGAGTTCAAGGCCAGCCGTTAACAGAACATTGAAAAATATTACGTATGAAATTTTTTACAAACGAGGTCAAGATTGCCACCGTGGCCATAGTTGGTGTGGTATTGTTATTTTTCGGAATCAACTTCATGAAAGGCCATTCCGTCTTCTCAGACAATAACACGTACTATATCCGCTTTTCGGATATTAGTGGTCTTTCAAGCTCCAACCCAATCTATGCCAATGGCTTTAAGGTAGGGTTGGTTGATGGTATCAGTTACGATTACGATGGAGGGCAAGGGGTTATCGTCGCTTTGGATGTAAACAAAAAGCTCAAAATACCCCACGGCTCCAAAGCGGTGATATCGAGTGACCTAATGGGAAATGTGAAGATGAACCTGCTCTTGGCCGATCCAGCCAATGGAATGTGCCAGCCTGGCGACACGCTTTCAGGCTCCTTGGAAGTTGGGTTGCAAGAGGCTGTTGCCCAATTGATGCCAGCCATCAAGCTGCTCATCCCAAAAGCCGATAGCATTTTGACGAGTGTCAACGCACTTATGGCCGACCCTGCTATCGCAAAATCGTTGCACAATGTACAGCGTGTCTCGGCCGAGCTAACTACCACTACGGCAAGCCTAAACAAGTTGATAGCCAATCTCGGCACGCGCGTGCCAGGGCTTATGAACAAAACAGAGATGGCCATTGGCAAGGCCAACGCTACCCTTGACAATACAGCTCGAATAACAGCTGGCTTGGCGGAGATAGACATTGAGGGCACCATGAGCAAGGTAAACAACACACTTGACAACGTACAAGCCATCACCGCCAAGATGAACGGCAAGCATGGCACGTTAGGACTTCTGCTCAGCGACCCAACGCTATACAACAATCTCAATTCCACATTGATGAGCGCGGACTCCTTGGTCACCAACTTCAAGGCCCATCCTAAACGTTATGTGCATTTTTCGATATTTGGAAGAAGGGACAAATAAGAAAGGCTTATCCGGCGACAATATAAAATCAGTCTAAATAGGCGCTCCCTATGTTTCACGCTTTTTGGCGCAATCTGAAGTTGTGCCTATTGACAAGGAGCGCCTTTTGTTTCCGTATGTTTCACGTAATGAAATTGCAACGCGGGCGATTGGGTATATGATATTCATTATCAAAATATTATATTCCTATATGTTGTTTATTTTTAACATTTATGGCTAATCTTGGCTAATCTTCGTAATCTTAGTTAGTTACATCCCGTTAGATACTAAACGGCTTTTTTTTCGATTTGCCAATACGCGAAATCTTTGCTAAATTTGCAGATGCAATAAAGACTAAGAATTGTCTAAACAGACTGCGTGTCTCAATCTAAAGTTGCTAATGAAAGTAAGTCCTGACGCTCGCTGGGACAAAACACTTGCGCTCATCCGCAAGAATGTCACCGAGCAAGTATATAACTCTTGGTTCAAACGAATCGTTTTCGAGCATTTCGACGAAACTCGAAAGATGATCCTTGTACAGGTGCCCAGCCACTATGTGTATGAGTATTTGGAAGAAAACTTTGTGGATTTACTTGGCAAGTCTCTCACCCATTGTTTTGGAAAGGGGGTGGGATTGTCCTATCGGGTCGTTACCGACAAGGAGCATAACCTTTCCCAAGAGCTTGAGGCGGAACCAGCGACGGGGATCGAAAAACCGCGCAATCGCACGGGAGTGAACCAGTCTCCGACCATTCTCGACGCTGCGCGCCCTCAAGAGATAGACTCCCAGCTCAATCCCCATCTCACGTTTTCCAATTATATTGAGGGCGACAGCAACAAGCTGCCGCGATCCGTCGGGCTGTCCATCGCGGAGCATCCCAATACGATGCAGTTCAACCCTATGTTCATCTACGGACCGTCCGGATGTGGCAAGACGCATCTTGTTAACGCGATCGGCCTGCGCGCCAAGCAGCTATATCCGCAAAAACGAGTGCTGTATATCAGCGCGCGATTGTTTCAAGTGCAGTTCTCCAATGCGATGTTGAAAAATAGTATAAACGATTTCATCGCATTTTACCAAACGATAGACATGCTCATCGTGGACGACATACAGGAGTGGATGACAGCGGTGAAGACGCAAGAAACGTTCTTCCACATTTTCAACCACCTCTTTCGCAACGGCAAGCGCATTGTCTTGGCCTCGGATCGTCCGCCCATTGAGCTCAAGACCATGCCCGACAGGCTTCTCACGCGTTTCTCATGCGGCCTGATAGCGGAACTTGAAAAGCCCAACAAACAGCTTTGTGTGGACATTCTCAAGAGCAAGATACGCCGGGACGGACTTAATATCCCGGGCGACGTAATACATTTTATAGCAGAGACAGCCAGTGGAAGTGTGCGCGATTTACAAGGTGTCATCAACTCGTTGATGGCATACTCCATTGTTTATAACAGTGACATCAACATGCGTTTGGCCGAGAGGGTCATCAAGCGCGCGGTCAAATTGGACGACGAGCCGCTTACTGTCGACGACATTGTGGACAAGGTTTGCGTGCACTTCAATGTCACCGCGGCGCAGGTAAACTCTCGCAGCCGCAAGCAAGACTATGTAAGGGCGCGACAAGTCTCCATGTATTTGGCCCAAAAATACACAAAAATGCCAGCCGGTCGAATCGGCAAATTGGTCGGAAACAGAGATCATTCCACCGTCATTCACAGTTGCGCGCAAGTGCAGAGGCGCATGCAGGTGGACAAGGCATTTGGCGCGGATGTAAACGCTATAGAAATTTCTTTTAAGCTCAAGAGATAACAAGCGGGGAAACGCCGGTGGCGTTTCCCTTTTCCTTGTGCGCTTGGCTTGTGTGCGACCAGTTTTTCTTCATTCCATGAAAATGGCCTTGACCGTAATGGTCAAGGCCTCCGATTTTTTTTATTTGTTTTAAAAATGTTTCTGTCTCTTTAGAAGTTTAGCTTGACATTGCCACCTGCCATGATCCAAATGCCCGGTTGTGGCACCGCGCCAATGTCGTAGTATCGATGGTTGGTGATATTGTCAGCCTTGACGAAAAGTTGCCACGTGGGCTCGCTCCATGTTAGCTTGCCGTCCAATTTTGCGTATGGATGGTAGCCGTTCATGCGTTGTTGCCAACGCAACGCCCACGATGCCGACAGTTTTTTCACGATGGGGTGTGACAGCTCGGCCACAAATTTGTGTCGCAGGTACTCCAAGGCGTAGAGAGATTTGTATATCTTCTGCGTGGTTTCGTGGTTTTGGTGTATGAAGGCATAGCCAACTTTCAGAAGTGTCGGCTCGCCTCCCACGTTGTGGATGAGCAGTTGCGACAGGTTGAGGTTGGTCTCCACGTTGAAGCCCATGTTGTCCAATTTGCCGATATTCAACGCATGGTATTTCTTGGATTCTTTCGTCTCGTACACCCAGTCTATCATGTTCTCGCCCTTGCTGTAAAAAGCCGACGCCACGACGTTCAGGCCATTGGCGCGAAATCTTGAGCCAATTTTGACCGTGGAGTTGCGCTCGGGCTTGAGGTTGAGGTCACCTTTTTGCGCCGGGTTGTTGGTGTACAGATCGGTGTAGGTGGGCACTCGCAGCGACTTGTTCCAGCTGGCGTAGAACTTCCAATGGTCGTTGGGCCTGTAGCTCAAGTCCACTCCGGGATAAAACCTGAAGTCGTTGTCCAATCCCGTGTTCTTGTTGGCCATGATGCCGGCCGACAGGGTTAATCCGCCCAATATGATGTTGTGCTCGGCAAAAAGGCTCGTGTTGGTGCGTACGCCCTTGCGTGCGTATGACCGCTCGGTGTCTTTGACGCGTTGCCACTCGCTCTCGGGCAGGTTCTCGCCGTATGCCGTTGAGAGTATCAGTTCCTTGCTGATATCCGCGCCGATGGCCGACCGTCCGGCTGCCCAGTCGAAATTCATGTTGAGCGACGCGCCGTATACGTCCACGCGGTGATAGTTCTCGCCTGCCTTGGCGCCCACCTTGCCTTTTATGAGCTGGAAGTGGTCGTAATCGCGGTGGCCATAAAGGCGAGGCGCAATCTCAAGGCGCGACAGGTATTTGCTGTCTTTTCCGGCAAAAGGCTTTATGCTCATGCCCAGCGAGCCCATCAAGCGGGTCGTCTCCTCATATTGGTTCGGAAACTTGGGCGAGTAGAAAGTGTTGGCGCCATAGTCTTTGGTGACAAATCCTGCCTGCCAATTCAGGTTTATGTTTTTGGCAGACATGAGACCTTGGTAGAAAGCGCGCCCTTTCTTGAAATCAGCGTTGTCGGTGCCTCCATCGCTGCGCGTGTATCCTCCGGAGATCTGGTGGCTCGTGGAGAGAGAGCCTCGCTTGTTGCCCAGTCCTGCCACGGTCAGGCCAGCGTCTGCCCCGAGGCTTCCGAAAGAACCTCCCTCGATCTTGGCTCGAACGTTGCTTCGCGCGTCAGGGGTGGTTACGATGTTGATGGCGCCGCTGAAAGCGGAGACGCCAAACACCTTGGCCGAGGCGCCCTCGAGCACTTCTATGCGCTCTATGTCTGACAACGAGATTGGGAAATCGGCCGCGTTGTGGCCAGTTTGCGGACTTGTTAACGGGACTCCGTTAAGCAGGATGGCGATCTGGTCGAACGTTCCGCCGTTGATAGAGATGTCCGTCTGTACGCCAAATCCACCGCGTTGACGGACATCTACGCCTGTGGATAGTTTGAGAATGTCGTTGAGGGTCTGTGCCTGCGCGCGATGAATGTCGTCGCGCGTGATGACCTTCACGATCTGGGCTGACTGTATGGCAGTCAGCGGCGCTCGCGAGCCTGTAATCAGAACTTCGTCTATGCGCTGCTCTCCAATGTTGGCAGTGTCTGCCTCAACCATCGAGGGTATCTCCAAGCCATTGGCTTTGGCGTGCGAGAGCGTGGCTACGCTCAGCACGCTTATGAGCACCTCTTTGCCCAATGCGGCAAAAAGGCTGTAGCCCTTGCGGTTGAACTGTTTGAAGACGAGCGCGGAGCGCTTGTTAAACATTTGTTTTTTCATAAATCGGTGCAAAATTACTATTTTTTTTAGTTAAATCGTTTTTTTTCATGTTTTTTCTTCGGAGGTTGCTTTCTTTTGTTTTGTATTTTCAACGATGAGCAATGGCTGGATTGTCAACAAAAGGTCATTAAACAGAGGTCGTGTTTTTGGTCAAACGGCAAATGTTTTTTTGCCGTTTGGCCATTTACAGCTGTCAATGGTCGCTTTAAAAGATAAAATAAATCTGGAATTTATATCGCGCGGTGACGATTT
>NZ_JRNC01000064.1 GCF_000758925.1 Prevotella sp. S7-1-8 | reverse complement strand
GCAATTCACATCCGCTTGGCTCATACTTCAGCGCTAGCACGTTGTTCCCTAAGATAGTCAAGAAGTAGCTGTAACGACTTATTGGTGGCGAATGCAAGGTTGCGATCGCGCCCATGGTCTTGTGAGATCTGGAATGTTCGCACATCGTCGGCCGAGCCATAGCCTATCCAAATGGTGCCAACGGGTATGGCGGGAGTGCCACCTGTTGGACCTGCCACGCCCGTGACAGAGATGGCATAATCGCATTTCAGGGCATGGCATGCGCCGACAACCATCTGCCGAGCCACCTCCTCGCATACAGCCGTCTGCTCTTCTAACACTTCATGCGAAACCCCCAGCAAGTTTTCTTTAACCTCATTGGTATATGACACTACTCCACCTTTGAAATAGCGAGACGCACCGGGAATCGAAATGATGGCTTCGGCGACACGCCCTCCAGTGCAACTCTCTGCTGAACCTAATGTTTTTCCACTATCGTAAAGAGTCTCTTGCATCAATTGACTCAATATTTTGCTTTCCAATTCCATATCTTTATTCGAATGTTACTTTTGAAAACGCGGGCACGTCAATGGGACAGAAATCTTTGTCCATGTATTTGAAATAGCCCACGATACCTATCATAGCCGCATTATCTGTTGTATAACTGAATTTAGGTATATATATAGTCCATCCATATTTTTCGGCGTGCTCTCTGAAAGAATTGCGCAAACCATTGTTTGCCGAAACACCACCCGCCACGGCGACATGCATGATACCCGTCTCTTTGACAGCCAATCGAATTTTTTTCATCAGTATATCTACGATGGTAAATTCTAAGCTCGCTGCCAAATCTTCTTTGTTATGATCCAAGAAATCGGGGTTCTCCGCAATCCATTTGCGCATGTTATAGAGAAAAGATGTTTTCAAACCCGAGAATGAGTAGTCCATGCCAGGCACATGCGGCTCGGCAAACTTATAGGCGCGAGGGTTGCCCTGACGCGCCAACTTGTCGATAATCGGGCCACCTGGATAGCCCAACCCCATCACCTTGGAACACTTGTCGATGGCCTCGCCAGCTGCGTCATCGATAGTTTGGCCCAGCACCTCAATGTCGTTGTAAGCGTTGACTTTGACTATCTGCGAGTTACCACCCGACACCAACAGGCATAAATATGGGAAAGGAGGCATGTGACTATCATCGTCGCTCTCCTTAATATAGTGTGCCATCACGTGACCTTGCAAATGGTTCACGTCGATCAGTGGTATACCAAGACTGCGCGCCATGCCCTTGGCAAAGCTCACGCCCACCAATAGCGACCCCATCAGTCCAGGACCGCGCGTGAAAGCGATAGCCGACAATTGTTCTTTTGTAATACCCGCACGTGCCAAAGCCTGATCTACCACAGGCACTACATTCTGCTGATGCGCCCTGCTAGCCAACTCCGGCACCACTCCACCATAGGCCCGATGGACCTCCTGAGAAGCCGTCACGTTACTGAGCAACACTCCGTTTCTCAACACAGCAGCCGACGTGTCGTCGCAACTGCTCTCTATACCTAATATATATACGTCCATTTTTCTTTTTTGTGGTTACGTCATATTATGAGCGAGGCTAAAAGATACCTTGTGTCTCATTGTCCACGCCTCATGATAACAGAATGTCGCGGACATAGAGGCTGAACCTTGTTTAGTAGGACAATACCTCCACCCCATTCTCGGTCATCAAGAAAGTATGCTCCCATTGCGCCGAAGGCTTCTCGTCGCCTGAGATGACCTCCCATCCGTAAGGGTCGTCTTCGTCTATAAACACTTGCCATGTACCCATGTTAATCATTGGCTCGATGGTGAACACCATGCCAGGAACAAGCATCATGCCAGTGCCTTTGCGCCCATAGTGCAACACTTCTGGTTCCTCATGCATAGCCAAGCCCACGCCATGTCCGCACAAGTCGCGCACCACTCCATAGTGATATTTCTCGGCATGTTTCTGTATGGCATGCCCTATATCTCCCAAGAATCCGTAGGGTTTGGCAGCTTCTGCACCGATCTCAAGGCACTCCTTGGTTACTCGCACCAATTGCTCTTTTTCAGGTGTAGTCTCCCCACCAATGATAAACATGCGCGACGCATCGCCATAGTATCCGTTATAGTCCAAGGTCATGTCCACGTTCACGATATCACCAACCTCCAAAATATCGGTTTTCTTGGGAATGCCGTGGCAAACCACCTCGTTGACACTTGTGCACACGCTCTTGGGAAAGCCTTCATAGTTAAGACAAGAGGGGTGGCAGTGATTCTCCTCGCAGTATTTCATGCACACGTCATCAATGTCTTGCGTGGAGATGCCAGGCTTGATCATGGCCGCCACAGCGTCAAGACATCCCGTGTTTAATTTGCCGGCAATGCGTATGCCCTCTATCTGTTCGGGTGTTTTAACCATCTCACGAGTGGGCACCAATTTGCCTTTGTTCTGCCAGTACAACACTTTCTTGTCAAGTTCTGTCAGTGGTTGGCCTGGCAGACACCTCCACCTGTTTTTTTTATTGGAAACCATATCTGTATGTCTAAATGTTATGCAAAGGTAACACTTTTAAGAATAACCAAATAACATAAAGGTGAAAAATACCATAAAATTATGATGCCGCAGAGCGCAGAGTCCCCAAGAAAGCCATCCCTGCCAATCGACAGGGATAAAGAACTTGTACCCTTACTTCAAAAAAGGCGAGTTTATTCTGAACTCAGATTAGTTAGTTGTAAAATACGTATTTTTTGAGTGACGAAGTCAGGAGGACATGTATTTCTTTTTAAGTCTTCCATGGAAGTTTGTACGCATTTTGATTGAAGTCCCAAATTTGTCGCTGCTTCTCGTAAACAAAGCATGGACACCCCTTCTGTAGTTGCAGTACATAACTTCGACAGAGAATTGAATGAGTATTCTCTGCCGAAAAATTTACAAACCATCTTTAAACATGCACTTCCACACTCCATAGAATCATGTTGTTTATAATATGGAAAATGCCACATTGCTACAGTCGATTCTTAACGTCCTCTCCAGCACCTGTCCCCTTGTACTTGCTGTGAGTAGCATTTATCTTATAAGTAATTGTAATAGAGAATTTACGAGTATCTAAGAATTTTCTCAATGACATTTCGCGAATGTCGTTCTTAAGAGTCATAGTAGATTTTGCTGTATTGAGTAAATCTTCGCATTGCAATTTTATACTCCATTTATCATGTGCGAATGCTTTATACAAACCAAGGTCACACTGCCATGTGTTACCTATATACATATTTTCCGCATTACCACTGGTGCGCCATGAAAAGTCTGCATTCAACCAAGCGTCAAGGGGAAGATTATAGGCATTGTTGAATCTGAGGATGCCCATAGGCTTATTCAACTTCAAATTCTCACCTCGGTATTTGATGGTGAGAAATTGCTGTCTGACGGCAACCATCAAGCTGGGATGGTATTTCCCAAAAGAAGGAGAAACATTGACCATTCCAGAAACTTCACTGTATCCATCAATATTTTGCTTCCGTATCAAGGCTATCTCAGGGGTTTCACCATATTGAGTATATACAGACATCATATAATCTTTCACATGCGCATAATTTGCCATAAATGTAAGCCATTTATAGTTTGCCATAAATTCCACATAGTCACGGATAGAAGGAAGCAAGTTCGGATTGCCCGATTGATAGGTATATTTATCGATATATTGGACATTGCTGCTCAACTGACTGAAAGCTGGACGAGTAATCTTGCGAGAATATGACAATCGTGCACGCACATGTCCAATGGGCATGGACAGCATAGCAGAAGGGAATAAATGATGATACTCTCTACTTTGCTCGTCCATCTTCACTCCATTCTCAAAAAAGTTACTTACCACATACTCATAGCGTAATCCAGCAGATACATAAAGCTTGCCCAAAGTTTGTCGTATCTCCGCAAAGCCGGTGCCATTAGTTTCTTTTATTTTCGAGTGGAAATCTTTGATATATTCTACTCCGCTCTCATATTCGTCCGTACGATGAAAAAAACTCCACTCCGTTCCAAAAGTAAGCTGTCCTTTCCAAACAGGATAGGTAGCAACGGCTTTTGCTGCATACAACTTGTTATTAATGTCATTTTGAGTGGATATTGTGCGGTTTTCAAGCGAAGTTGCCTTTTCTGCTACATCCTGATGTGTATCTGCGTTATTCCAAAGAGCATCCATATTGAGGGCAATTCCCCATTTACCCATCTTGCCCGAATAATATCCTGATACTAAATGTCTTCTGTTATGAGTTTTTTCCTCACTTTCGGTACTAAGCTCATTATTTAAAATCTTGTCGATTTCCAAAGCTGTAAAGGAATTATTCCTCATCTTTGAAGGCAGATACGAAAAGTCGTAGAGAATACCAACAGAATGATTTTCGTTGAACACATAATTGAGACCTAATTTTCCAGCAAGCATGTTGGATTTTGCATAACGTTTTGCATCAGTCATTTGATATAACAAATTTGACGGGGCATAGGTATATTGCTGCGAGATATTTTGCTGACGGTACTTGTTACGGTCATACCCTACCATACCAAATATATCTAACCCATGAAGGCGATAGTTGAAGTTTAGCTCTTCTTTACCATATAAATAATGTGTCAGTCCCATTTGGGTACGGCTGTCCATACTAAAGCCTTCTCCAATAGGTTTGAGCGTTTTGATACGAATGACAGCATTTACCGAGGCATCGTATTTTGCACCAGGAGTGGTGACTACCTCTACATCCTTAATTTTATCGGATGTTAATTGATCCAGTTCTGCTTGATTTCTCATCAATCTGCCATTGATATAAATCAGAGGAGTACCTTTCCCCAATACTTCTATCCCATCATTTGATTTAATTACACCAGGTGTTTTCCCCAACACGTCCCTTGCATTACCAGAATGTGCCAAGGATGATCCCTGAACATGGGTGACCAAAGCATCGTTTTTAAGTTGGGTTGCAGGACGAGTGCCCTTCACCGTCACCTCCCCAAGCATGGTTGTATCCTCAACCATGCGTATAGAACCTACATCGCCATCAGTGCTTTTTTTATAGATGGTCTGATAGCCTATTAATGATACTTTAAGGATAGCTTCTTTCAGCTCAGAGTTGATGACAAATTCTCCCTTGTCATTAGTAACTACACCCTGTATGAAAGAAGAGTCTGCGCAATTCAGCAGGCAAACATTTGCATAGGGTAAAGGTTCTCCAAAGGTATTGATAGTTTTACCTTTGAAAGTTTGTGCATTTGCCGAAATTGAAAGAATGCACGCAGCTGCTATATATATTCTATATTTCATTTTCTACCCGTTGGCGGAATTAATTTAAGTTGACAAACATGAATAAAAAAAATGCACATATCGCTGATTTTTAGTAATTTAGTAGTGTTCATAACGTTAAGTCCAAACCATCGTATGTACAACCTTTGTGTAAAGGTCGTCAAAATACTTGAGATATGCAAGCAATTCTCCGAAAATCTCGTGCGATAAGAATATTACTGAAAACTATGAAAACTCTGAAAACCATATGCAAGAATGCTATCAGAAATCCAAGAACTTCCAAATTGAGGATGATAGCAGCTTTATATACATAAAATACCCAATAATAGGTATTGTGTAATGTTTTTGAACATTGTAATTTTGCATCTGAAATACCATTTACTTGAAATTAATCTCACATATCATTTATATACTGGTATTTGACGAGGAAAAATTAGTATAACAAAAGAAAAGATTTGTCCCCACATGTATGTTAAAATAAAAATGCTGTCTCTGCTTGTCACACTGACTCCATGGATTGGGTATGCCCAAAAAAACGTAGGCATACCTAAAATGTCTAATGCCATGACCGACTCTTTACATCAAATCAACGAAGTAGTAGTAAGAGCCAACCAAATGTTAGGCAGCCAGTTTGAAGCACGCAACCGTACTGGTTCGGCTTATTACCTTTCACCCAATGAATTGGGCAAGTTTGATTATACCGATATAAATCGTATGCTGAAAAGCGTACCTGGAGTAAATATTTATGAAGAAGATGGTTTTGGATTGCGTCCCAACATCAGTTTACGCGGTACACAGGCTGAACGTAGCGAACGTATCACGCTAATGGAAGATGGTATATTGGCCGCTCCTGCACCATACGCAGCCCCTGCAGCCTATTACTTTCCTAATGCGGCACGAATGTATGCCATAGAAGTATTAAAAGGTAGCAGTCAGGTACAATATGGACCATTTACAACAGGAGGTGCCATTAATCTGGTGTCAACCCCCATCCCACAAGACAAATTAATAAAGTGCAGTACGTCGGCAGGCAGTTTTGGTAGTCTAAAACTACAAACGGCCATAGGCAAAAGTTTTAAGCACATGGGCTTTCTCATAGAATATTTGCGCTACCAGGCTCGCGGTTTCAGACATGATGCCCCCGACGAGCGTACAGGATTTAAGCGCAATGACGTAATAGCAAAGTGGATGGTGCGCACAAACAAAGAAGATGGAATAAATCACAGATTAGAGCTAAAGTATGGATTTGCTAACGAAACTTCCGACGAAACGTATCTTGGGCTTACCGATCAGGACTTTGCCGTTAAACCATATTTTAGATATGCGGGAGCGCAGAAAGACAATTTGGTGACACGCCATACCCAGTTTTCTGCCACATATATCATAAAAGGTGTTCGCTCATGGAATATAACCACGCAAGCCTATTACAATTATTTTTTCAGGAATTGGTATAAACTCAACGAAGTGCGTACAGGGTATACCAAAGCCGAGCGCCGCTCGATAGGCGATGTGCTTGCCGATCCAATTACGAATAAGGATTATTTTGATATTCTTACAGGTAAGTCAAGCTACATAGGAGAAGCTCTAATGCTGCGTGCCAACCATCGTGTGTACCATTCGCGTGGAGTCCAGATAAAGGGAGAGTATAAAACCATGTTATACGGAGGATACTTCACGGCGGAAATTGGCATGCGTTACCATTCCGACAGCGAGGATCGTTATCAACAAGACGACGGATACTCTATGAATAATGGTCGCATGGAACTCTTTTTAAGAGGGCTTCCAGGCAGTCAAGCCAACCGTATTACCACAGCACATGCCTTATCAGGTTATACTTTAGCAAAATGGGCAAAGGGTGTGTTTACCTTTACCGCAGGAGTGCGTTATGAAGATGTAAAGCTATTAAATCGCGATTATACCAAGGCCGACTGGCGACGTACGGGCATGGTGCGCATAGAAGTGCCGAACAGCGCAAGAGCGATGATGCCAGGAATAGGAGTCAACTGCAGGTTAACGCCCCAGCTTTCATTATTCTCAGGAATACATAAAGGTTTTGCACCGCCCAGTGCCACCCTCGGGCAAAAAGCCGAGAGCAGTATCAACGTAGAGGTAGGTTTGCGTTATGCCAATCAATGGATTAAAGGAGAGGTTATAGGTTTCAATAACAACTATTCAAACATGTTGGGCAGCGATCTTGCCGCACAAGGTGGATTAGGAACTTTAGACCAGTTTAACGTAGGGCGAGCCTTGGTACGAGGTGTAGAACTGCTTGTACAATGCCGGCCATTGCCAACCCATTGGAAAATCCAACTCCCCATGCAACTATCTTATACCTTTACAGATACAAAGATGAAAAACTCGTTTACAAGTGCATCGTGGGGACATGTTTTGTACGGCGATGAAATCCCTTATATCTTTCGTCATGCACTTAACGGTCAGATAGGCATGGAAAGCAAATGGGCTGACGTAAACTTTAACATGCGATACAATGGCGACATGCGTACGGTCCCAGGACAAGGCAAGATAGCTCAACGCGAAAAAATTCCAGCCAACTTTATTATAGACGCTACCGCCAAGGTGCATGTAATTAAAAATGTAGACCTTACGATGAACATTGTCAACCTTACCAACAAAGTGTATATGGTTTCACGACACCCATCTGGTGTCAGGGCAGGCTTACCTTTTGGTATTTATGGGGGGATACAGTGGAAACTTTGATAAAATGGCATATCGCTGATAATATAATATGAAAATGAGAAGATCTTTATATATACAATCCATAACTATAAAAAGAATACTATGCCTATTGGTCATGCTATGCACTTTGTCAAGGCTCATGGCACAAGAAAATGGGTGGGTAACAGGCTCTGTTACAGATACAGAAGGTGAACCCATCGTAGGGGCGGTTGTTGGTATTGTAGAAAACAAGCAAAAGACGGTTACGGACATAGATGGCAATTTTAAGATCAAGGGTGCGGAGGGGCAGACCATTACTGTCTCGTTTATAGGCATGCATGGCTATAGGGGGAGAGTTAAGGCAACGTCCTTAAAAATAGTGTTGCAAAGTAATAGCAGCATGATTGACGAAGTTGTCGTAACAGGATACCAAAACATAAGAAACCGTGTTTACACGGGTGCTGCCACAGCAGTGAAAATGACCGATATCAAACTCGAAGGTATTGGCGATGTTTCGCGTATGCTGGAGGGCCGCGTGCCTGGATTGTCCATTCAAAACATATCCGGAACATTTGGCGCCGCACCACGCATCAATATCCGCGGGGGTGCTTCCATCATGGGAAATGTTCAGCCTTTATGGGTAATAGACGGCGCTGTTTACGAGGACATGGTACATGTTTCTCCCGAAGCCTTGGCATCTGGCGATGCCGTTACGCTTGTTAGTTCGGCAGTAGCCGGGCTTAACCCCGCCGACATACAGGATATTCAAGTACTAAAAGATGCGTCAGCCACATCTGTATACGGCGCGCGAGCTGCCAATGGCGTTATTGTCATTACGACAAAAAGTGGTAAAAGAGAAATGCCATTGCAAATTAATTATACAACAGAAAACACATGGCGGCCACGTCCAGATTACAGTCACTTCGATTTGCTGAACTCTCAAGAGACTATGGCTCTGTATCAGGAAATGCAAGAAAAAGGATATTTTGACCCAGCTACATCATTATATGGACGTAGAGGTGGGGTATATCATCAAATGTACAAACAGCTCACTACTTATGATGACAAAACACATAACTGGATGCTGCCAAACACTTATCAAGCCCGACAAGACTTCTTACGACAAAGAGAATACGCCAATACGGATTGGTTCAGGCTTTTGTTTACCAACAACCTGATGACAAACCACACAGTAAGTTTGTCGGCAGGTGGAAAAAATGTAGCAACTTACGCCTCTATAGGCTATTATCACGATGCTGGTTGGACTATCGCCGATCAGGTACAGCGACTGACAACCAACATTAAGAACACCTTTTACATAACCAACCGCCTTACAGCCAAGTTATCGCTACAAGCCAACATGCGCATGCAAAATGCGCCAGGCACCTTGCCACAGAAAAAAAACACCATATCGGGAGCATTTGAACGTGATTTCGACATCAACCCATTTGCATACGCTTTAGGAACAAGCCGAACGCTTCGCCCCTATGATGAGCATGGAAAACGTGAATATTATCGGAACAATTGGGCCCCATTTAACATATTGAACGAGTATGATAACAACCAATTAAAAATACAGGTGGTCGACTTTAAGTTGCAAACCGAGGCTACCTATAAGTTTACCGATGCTCTAAACCTTAAAGCAATGTTTTCATACAGAAGAGCACATACGAGTAGACGACATGAAATAGGCGAAAAATCCAACATGATAGGAGCTTACCTTGCTTGTGAAACACCATGGGTGGCAAAACAAAACATATACCTTGTAAAAGACATCTATCATCCAGAACTCCTTCCTAAACCTGGCATACAACAAGGTGGCGTGCTCTTCCTAAATAATGCCAACATGCAAAGTATGCTGGCACGCATAGCTGTTGATTACGACAAGCAAATAGGAGCACATGACCTGAAAGGATTTGCTTTTGGTGAAATAAGAACCCTGCGGCAAACAACGAATTCCTTTCAAGGGTATGGAATCAGTTATCAACGCGGTAACGAGGTGCAAAGCGCACCCGGTATATTTGAGAAAATGTTTCAAGAAAACACCCCTTATTTTGCTCTGCGCAATAGAGACGAGCGGGGCATAACATTTTCAGGCAATGCCACCTATGGCTATCAGGGCAAGTACATTTTTAATACGGTGGTGAATGTTGAAGGCTCTAACGCAGCAGGAAAGGGGGCCACTGCTTTATGGTTGCCAACATGGAATGTTGGAGCCAAATGGAACGTGGATAAGGAGAATTTTATGCAAGGGAACAATGTCATTTCAAAATTGGCATTTCGCATAAGTTACGGATTAACAGCCAAAATGAATGAAGAGGCAGCTAATGCGTCTGCTATTTATAGAGGTGGTATAGTCCATAGGTTAAATCTAAATGACAGAGAAAACAAATTAAATTTGCTGTCATTGGAAAACAGAGACCTTACTTGGGAAAAAATGTACGAGCTGAATGTTGGCGCAGAGGTGGCGTTCCTGAAAAATCGCATTTCGGCCACAGTGGATGTATACCAGCGTAATACATTCGATTTGATAGACTTGGTACGCACGTCTGGAGTTGGGGGGCAATATTATAAATACGCCAACTTTGGCGACATGGTTGCTCGTGGTATTGAATTCGGACTGCATACTATCAACGTGAATGCCCATGCATGGAAATGGACAACAGATCTTACATTCAGTGCCATTCATCAACAAATAACCCGCATGCTCAATTCGCCAAACGCATTTGACATGGTGGCTGGCAGAGGTCGTGGCAACGTAGTAGGTTATCCGAAAGGATCGCTGTTCTCGTTTAATTTCCAACGATTGGACAGCAATGGGCTGCCAAACTTTAATTTTGGACGCTATCCATTACCACAAAACGAGTTGAAAGATATAGTGGGAGCAGACTTCAACGATACACAATACACTAAAACTTATTTATTGTATCACGGTCCTATCGAGCCTAATATAATGGGCGGACTGGCAAATACCGTGAAATGGGGCGACTGGGAATTTTCTTGCTTCATAACAATGCAGGCAGGCAACAAGATTAGGCTAAATCCAACATTTGACACACAGTTTGCCGATTTGAATGTATTTTCCAAAAATTATCTCAATCGTTGGCTTAATCCCGGCGATGAATATCACACTGACGTACCCACGCTGCCTTCGAAGGAGATAATAGACGTGGTAGGAGTGGAAAATATAGAAAAAGCATACAACACCTACAACTACTCGCAATTGCGTGTGGCCGACGGTAGTTTTGTCAGGCTAAAAAACATCGCCCTATCCTATTATTTAAAACCGAGTTGGATGAAAGCGGTGGGCCTAAAAAGTGGAAGTGTTCGCTTAAATGTTACAAATCCACTATTGATCTATGCCGATTCCAAACTACATGGACAAGATCCCGAGTATTATCAAACTGGAGGCGTTTCACTGCCTACGCCTCGACAATATACTTTTACTTTAAATGTGGGCTTTTAAAATGAAATACTATCTATATAAATATGTTTTGTTCTTTGCCACTTTAGCTCTATGTGGCTGTAACGATTTTTTGGACAAAATTCCCGATTCAGACATTGATGTAAACATAGACAATGAAGAAGGAATTGCCCAATTACTTGCAGGAGCTTATCCAGAGGCAAGCTACATTCCTTTTTTAGAGCCTCGCACTGATAATGTAGACATCAGGGCAAATGGCACACATACACAACTGAACGAAGAAATGTTTTATTGGGAAGATGACACCCAAGAAGACATTGACACACCCTTAAACTATTGGAATAGTTGTTATAAAGGTATTGCGCAGGCCAACAAGGCTTTGGAGCTACTCAAGAAATATCCTAAGACTGAACGTGTCAAGGCTCTATATGGCGAGGCTTTTTTGCTTAGGGCTTACCTTCACTTCATGCTCGTCAACATCTGGGCAGAGCCTTATGGCAACGCGGAGCAATCCCCTGGTATACCTTATGTTACCCAACCCGAGAAACATGCGCTGACAAATTATGACAGAGGTACTGTCAAAGAAGTGTATGATAAAATAGAGTCCGACTTGAAACGTGGTGTCACTTTAGTCACCGACAGATATTATAAGCAACCAAAATATCACTTCAACAAAAAAGCGGCTTACACGTTCGCCTCTCGTTTTTATCTCATGAAAGGTGAATGGCAAAAAGTAGTGGAATATGCTAATTATGTGTTAGGCGCTGACCCCAAAACCATGTTAAGGCCTTGGATGGGATATTCACGGCAATTTGAGTTTAAGCGTCAGCGTTTGTTCACACGCTACACATCTCCCGATGAGCCAGCCAACTTATTGATTTGTACCACCGAGTCTCGGTGGGCGAGACAAATGCCAACAGATCGTTATGGGGCTACCAAACAAACTGTTGACGAAGTATTCAACAAAAGGGGTATCGAGGGGGGAGGCGATTTCTCTAAAATGACCTTTGACGGTACATATCCTTTTGTTTATTCACCATCACCTGTAGTAAATGGCAAGTATATCGCCAAGTTTGACGAGTTGTCTACCACTGAAAGCATTGGATTAAGGCCTCGGGGAATTTACGTGAGCAATGTGTTGTTTACCGCGGATGAAGCTTTGCTTAATCGGATGGAAGCCTATGCCATGCTAAAACAGTATGATAAAGCCATTAATGATTACCTGCAATATATGCAGGGCAAGTTTGGCTTTATGCCTACTGTTGAAAGGGATATTTATGTGCGTACAAGTGAGAATAATTATGATGTGTACACCCCCTTCTATGGCATGACATTAAAACAGCTTGCATTGGTAAAGTTATTTGCCGATTTCAGGCAAAAAGAGTTTTTCGCCGAGGGGCTACGATGGTTAGACATCAGAAGGTTTCATTTGAGCGTGAAGCGTAACACAAAGTCTAAATATTATTTCCCCTTAGAGAAAGACGACCCTCGCAAAGTCTTGCAAATACCCATAGAGGCACAAAACAGGGGACTGGCTCCTAATCCCCGTGAACGCAAAGAGCCCATTAGATAAACATGGTAGGTAATTTATAACGCAACAAAATGAACATACAGAAATATTTCTTAGCATATATAAGCCTATGGGCATTACTGGCAACGTCTTGCCAACATGACACGCTATCAGATGACAGTGTCGTGGACAGCAACGCCAGTCAAACGCAAACGGCACAATGGATAGAACAGCATTTTACCAAGGTGTATGGCCCAGAGGTGGTATATCAGTGGCAAAAAAACAACAGTCAGAAAGGAGTCTATGTGTATCCCCCTGACACCGCAAACATAAAACAAGTGCTTAACGCTATTGGCTCTTTATGCTTTGATACCTTTAGGGATATTCAAACAGAAGGCAAAGGCAGCCTTCTTAACTACTGTTTGCCGGTACGCATCACTTTATATGGTGGTGGAAACCCAGACAAGAATGGCGTTGAGCGCATGTACAACATCGCGTCACAACCGGTAGAAATGAGTATATACCATGTTAATGATTTTGACGCGAACGACAAGCAGAAAGTTCGTAGACTTGTTCGCAGCGTATATCACCAGATGATGAAACGAGTGTTGGAGCAGATGCCATACAACAGAGCTAAATTTGCCGCCATCAGTGAAGGAAAATATATCACCGACACTCAGCTCCTCTCCGAGATAAATGGCGCGAACAACGATATTGGGTTAGTGGGATATGCCAACAAACGTGGATTTTACACCTATCTTTCCATGCTAAATCCAGAGGACGACATGGCAGAGATGTTAAGCGTTATCTTGACATCCACACCTGCAAGACTTAAACAAGCTGAAGATGAAGCGCGCACGCCAGACGAAGACTCCGATCCCGAGGTGAATAAACGCTATGAACAAGAGGCCGATCGTGCCTATCATGATTTTATGGCAAAAAAAATGTTTGTAGAGCAATACACTTGGGATAACTGGCACGTTAAATTGCTCACGTTGCAACTTAAGAGTGTCAGGACTTTGAATAAATATCTAAACACGAAATAAGATGAAGTATCTTTCATACATACTCCTCACTCTGCTTGGTTGCGTTTTCTACAGCTGCCATGATGAAGAAAGAGAATTTACGAACACGCCTACCCAGCGCAAGAGGCAAGCCATTGAGGCGTTGAACACTGAGCTGGTAAACAACAAAGCAGGATGGCTGGTTTTGTATTTTCCTAAAACAGACTCTTTGTTGTTTTCTGATATCAGTGATAAAATAAGAGCCGAATACCAATACGGTACTGACAGATATGGTTATGGAGGTGTTTGTTTTACCATGCGTTTTTTACAACATGGGAAAGTGGATATGCGTGCCGACTTTGACCGCAAGAGTGTTGCCACCTCCATAATGAGCGAATACAAAATAGGTGCGAACAGTTGCGCACAACTTACTTTTCTCACCACAAACTACATACACAGATTGGTTAATGATAGTTATGGAGGTGCGTGCGACTGGTTATACCAAGGACGTGACGAAGACGGATTTCTGGTATTCAAAACAGCCTCATACCTTAAGCCTGCATGCGAATATATTCTGATGAAGCCTTTGCATGACATGCGTGAGTTTGCCGATGCGGTAAAACAAGCGTACGATAACAGACGAGTGTTTGAGCGAATGAAAAATCCACAGTTGTATATACACAGAGGCGGACGCGTTTACTTTCAGAGCGATTATTATCTCGGCAGAAACGGTGGGCGCGTGGCCATTACCGAGAAACAGAGATATTATCTATTTATGGAGGTGACGAAAACTAATCCTATCCCGGACTATCCACCTAAAGAATTTTCCGTGTTGGGTTCTGGATATTGTGGCACGCCCAAAGGTATTACCTTTAGAGCGGGCCTGCGGTTGAACAACAAACAGGTGTTTGCCGACTTTCAACGTGTTGGCAACCATTTCGAAGCCGAATTGGTAGAAGTGTATCATCCCGAATGGAGAAGCGTCAGGTTAGTAAGTAGACATTTGCACCCGGAAGGAAAAATAACTGGCTTGAAAGCGGTTATTCAAGATATTCCCACCAATGAATAAAAATATAAACGGACAACAACAATCAGTATGAAAACGAACTTATGCATAACACTCTCTGCCTTTGTCATGATATTATTCTCCGCATGTTCACATGCAGTGAATGATGACGCCGATGAAGACTACGACAAATTATTTCCATTTAAGGGAATAGAAAAACCAAAAATATCTTACGACGACCAAGCCTTGCAGTTGGCAAGCATCGATATGAACGAGCAAAGCTACGTCTACCCGGGGGTGGAGATTAGCGGTGAGAAACGTACTTATACGGTAACACTTAGCTGTTCTTTTTTTGAAAAAGAACTCCAAGGCAGCTTGGTGCCTGACGGTGAACTTTCCTCGACTTATACTATTAGATACATTGATGCTGACAAGACGTTGAAAACCATTTTCACGAAAAGCTATGGTTTTGATGATAGCGAGGTAAAATTGCTTAAAAACGGAGAGGAGCAAAAAATCACTTTTCAAGCCATGTCAGGCTTCCCCATGTTTTTGCAAGTAAAGGGCGGAGGTCCAAGCAACTCATCCGTGCGCGCCACCATTTCGGCAGTATCCAATGATGGACTTACCATTGTGCGTCCTTTGCATGTGGAGCAATTTCAGAATGAAGAGGGTATCAATTTAATTAAAAATCCATTTTGCGGATATATCATATTGCCATAAAGATAAAGGGATAAAATCATGAAGTATAAACCCAACAACCTTTTTTGTATGTTCATGCTGTGGTTGGCACTGTGCACCACCTCCATGACATCATGCACAACATGGCAAGACGAAACCATTGAGTCGTCATACATCATGCCTACATGGCCCGACCCGGAATATAAGTTTGTCAGGAATGACGAAAGCAGTGTTAACACATTGGAGTGCGAGCTGTTAAAAGAGCCTGCTGACATTGTATACCACTCGTTCATGAAAGAAGCGCGTATATCAAGCGTCGTACAGCAAGAGCGGATGAACGAATATTTCAAGCAAGGAGTGTATGGCAAAGCGCCATTTGATGAAATAGCTACGTCGACGGTTCACCGTGTTGACAGGAAGCGCATCCTCGCGGTCTTTCAACAATTATTCGATGAGTCGAGAGCGTTGAGTGGTTATGGCTACCCTCGTCCTGCCGATATTCGCAACACCAAGGCCCAAATGGGCAAAGGGGGATACTTGGGCTATAATATTGGCGATGAAAACATAGCTTTTGTTGATGCCAAAGGTGTAGCCGTGGCGGAAGTGTACAACGAGATGATTAGGGGGAGCGTTTATTTGGATAAAATCCTGAACGTGCACCTTAATCCTAAGTTATACAACGACCAACAGCTTTTGAAAGATCAAGCTGCTTCAAATCTGGTAAACGGACATAACTACACAGAACTGGAACATCATTGGGACTTGGCTTATGGCTATTACCAATATTGGTTGCCCATTGTGCAAAAAAATGAGCGCAGCGCGTTAAAGGGAAGTCGCATCAAACTTTACAACGCCTTTGCGGCAGGGCGATTGGCCATGACCGAGTATCGATTTGACGAGATGAGAACATGTCTTCATGCCATCAGGCAAGAACTGTCCAAGGTGGTCGCCGTGCATGCCATACAGTTATTGTCAGGCGAAGTGACAAATGCCAATTTACACGAGGACATCAGCAATGCCTTGGTATTCCTGTCACGCGCATATGGCGCCGTGTTCTCGTTGCAGTTTGCCGTGAATGCAGAAGGTAAACCATTATATACTTTTGATGAGATACAAACGCTGTTGGACGCACTTACCCAAAACTCTGGATTGTGGGATAAGCGGCGCCTGGAAGGCGATGCCAACATTCCCGGCTCCATTGCCTATACCGTGGCGCAAATCAAGCGGCGCATACAATGAAAAGCATATATGCGATAACTCTTAAAAGAAAAAAGGAAACTATGAATTTATATAAACTATTATTGTTGACGTTCCTATGTTGTACGTTAGACGTAACAGCCCAAACACATCCCAACTTGATATTGAACGGTGGGTTTGAAGAGTGGCGCGTCGCCGGTATCTATGAGAGACCTGTGTGTTGGTATTTCTCAGTGGCTAGCATTGAAAAATCAAATCAATCGCATGGTGGCAACCACGCTGTCAAGTTAGTGGCAATCCCGCATAGGCTATCTATAATTGACCGAGCAAACAACTATTTTTATATGAACATTGAGGGCGGAGCAACTTATCGCCTCACCTATTGGTATAAAGGTACGTTACAGCGTGCCAATTGTGTTTCCACCGTGATATGGTGCAAAGAAAAGCGCAAAGTTAAAACGGATGCGAAGATAACTTCAAGGGATATGGTCACAGATGCCTCCCCTACTGAATGGAAACAAAAAACTATAGATTTTGTCGCTCCGCGAGGAGTGGATTGCGCGGGATTTTGTTTTGAAATGAAAGAAGAAAAAACCGATGCCAATAACTATCTGTTGATTGACGATGTGGTTTTTAAGAAAATAAAAAATAGCACTATTACCGAGGATGTACCAATGCCATATGACGTGAAAGTTTCTGCGCAACAACGCGAAATTTTTATGTCGTGGCATCCTGTGCAAGGCAGTGGCGCCAAATACAAAGTTTTGCTCAATGGAAGACGGGTGTCCACAATCAGCACCACCGATTATGTCTTACAAAAACTGCAGCCTAACACAACCTACGAAATAGGCGTGCAGACGATTATGCCTAACGGAAAAAAGTCGAAAGTGGCTAAAAAAAACATTACCACCGAGTTAATGATGACAAGCAGGGAGGATGAAAATCGAGTTCCCTACATCTATCAAATCAAGGACTATGGTGATTGTCCACGAAGCATAGATCTGTTTTTCAACGATTTGTATGATGTCAACGCGCAAATTAAATATACGCTTGACGGCATTCCCTTCACCCCTGTCGACAGATACAAATTGGTTTTCAACAAAACGGGTAAACATATATTGGTTGTGGACATCATTGAGAGTGATGGCAAGGCTTGGACCCTGGAATATAACTTAAACGTGAAATAAGCTAATCAACATGAAGTATATATATATATGGCTATCGGTGACAATACTCGGCATGTCGTTAACCGCATGCCACAGCGAGTCGGATTTAGAACCGTCTAAAATATTGATAGGGGATAACGACTCATCATCTATCGATGTTTTCACGCGCACTACCCGCATGTTAATCTTAAAGGGTGGGACTGGTAAATACAAGTGCAATGTCAACAACTCAAAGTTGGCTTCCGCCAGCATCAACGAGGATACATTGCGTGTTACCGGTATATTGGAGGGTGAAACGTATGCCTCTGTTTGGTCGGGTGATGAATGCCGCAAGTTGGATATAAATGTTATAGTGCCCAACATTACCTCTACCGAGGATGTCATACGATTGTTCCCTCGGGATGAGAGCCGATCGGTGAGCGTCAATGGTGGTGGAGGCATGGCACAAATGAGCGTGGAAGACCCTATGCGCATCCTGAAGAAGGTTAAATGGAACGCCAAGACCAACATCATAGAAATAGATACCTATTGCGAGGGCGACGCTTACCTCCACGTCACAGGGCAGGATCATCAAACCAAAACGATTAAAGTGGAAGTACGATGCAAGGGCGAAGCAGATGGGGCGGGAGCCTACAGCACCACTTCAAGAAGTCTTAGCGTTTTGATGCGCAACACGTTGGTGGTGCATCGTAAAGGAGTGGGGGTTTGGATATGTAACGAGGCCAACCCAACAGTTTCCAAGAAAACCATCAAGATTACGCCTGCCATCATAAATCCCAAGCAAGGTTCTTATATTGACGTTGAGCTCGGTTTTCGCTATCCCGACGAGTTCAGCTCTCTAAAAGAGGGTAAGTGCAAATTATACGTACAGGAAGTCAAGGCGAACCATGCGGTACTCGTCGGCCGTGGTTTTAAATTTGTAATTCCTTACGAGAAAAAATAACAGGTCTAATTTTCAATCCATGTTTGCCATCCATCCTGTATAACTGTTGGCAATAGACAGACGTATTCGAATTATCAATTAAATATTACAAAAAAAACATGCAAATCTCCACAATTAGAAAAACCATGACAACCTTGGCGTTGTTACTGGTGTTTAGCGCGTCTCATGCGCAGAAAGTAATAAAAGTTGAAAAGCCCGGTGAACTTTCAAAACAAATCAGCCCATCCGAAAAGTTCTCCATTACAAATCTTACCGTATCGGGCGGTATCAATGGCGCCGACATCTTGTGCCTTCGCGAGATGGCTGGCAGGGACATAGAGGGGAAACCCACAGAGGGGAAACTTTCCACGCTTGACCTCTCCGGGGCTAAAATTGTTGCCAACGGTGGCAATTATTATCAGGTAAAGAGGGGTATGACTACCAAATACTACGCACCCGCCTACGACGACGAGGTGAGTGCCTACATGTTCTACCAATGCCAGGCGCTTATAACGCTAAAATTGCCCACAACGACAAAGAGCATTGAGCAACAAGCCTTCAGCGGCTGCACATCGCTTACGGAATGCGTCATTCCGCAAAGCGTCGCCACCATGAGGGAAAACGCTTTTAAAGATTGTGGCAAATTAGCGTCAATAGCGCTTCCCAACTCGCTCAAGGAAATAAGCAAGTGCGCCTTTGCTGGATGCAAATCACTTGCTTCGGTGACTTTTCCGTCACAGTTAAAGAAAATCGGCGCGCAAGCTTTCGAGAATTGCACCTCGCTCGCCACTCTTTCCGAACTTCCGGCGTCATTGTCTGAAATAGAGGAAAAAGCGTTCTACAATACCGCTGTCACAGCCTACTCGGTGTCGGAAGACAACGAAGTTTACTCTTCTCAAGACGGCATACTTTACGATGTGGATAAAATATCTATACAACTATATCCCGCAGGCAGCGGCGCCACATCGTTTGAATTTCCTGAAAGTGTCGCGGAAATAGACGACTATGCCTTTGCTTATGCCAAAAACCTGAAGCACGTCACTCTTCCGGGAGGACTCACCAACGTGGGCAAACATGCTTTTGAGCATGCCTGGCTTGAGCAACTTACTTCACTTGCCTCTAATCTTTCTATTGGAGAGTCGGCTTTCAGCGACTGCGCTGAGTTGAAAACCGTTGATTTCAAAGGGATAATTGGCGGAATGGGAAATTACGCATTCAACAACAACAATAAACTTTCTGTCGTGCAGTTTACCGGCTCGGCCATGCCCGAGTTCGGCCAGTACGTATTTACGCCCAAGGCCGTAAAACTCAAAGTCTATGTGGAAAAAAACTTGATTGAGAAATTCAAAGACGCTTTTACCACAAAAAAGGTGGCGTTAGGTACAAAGTACGAAATCCTTGACATCACAACCGCCGGAATCGCGAAGCGGTCTGTCTATGAGTCGAACATGGATAAAGCACACTTTGACGTGTGTGGCAGAAGGATAAGCAAGCGTGCCAAAGGACTTCACATTATTCAGTTTTCTGATGGACGCGTACGAAAAATCGTAACGCACTGACACGTAGGTGCCCCCCACTCCACCGCATGCTCCCTACAAATAAGCACATGGGGTGAGGGGCATCAACCCTTTACATGTCCGGTAGCCTATTAACCTAAGTTTATCCCGAAATCAGGTTACACCCAAACGCGAGTCCTTCAAACACGCTTTGTAATTTTGCACTTGCCGCTTGGCTTCGCGCCAATCGTTTGCATCCTGTAATTTTTTT